>NZ_JAPVXH010000002.1:0-785420 GCF_027109175.1 Kosakonia sp. SOY2 | reverse complement strand
TCTTCACCTGACAGGCCGGTGTGTTTGCCGTTGTGCCGTGTCAGTGGAGGCGCATTATAGGGAGTTAATTCCCGCTGACAACCCCTAATTTGAAAAAAGTAACCGTTCGCTCACTTTTCAGGCGAATTACGCTGAGAAGTTAAATTTTTGCCTGGTTTTCAAACAAAAACGAGCCCGAAAGGGCTCGTTTTCTTCTTTTGTGACTTACTGCACTGCCACAATGCGCTCATCTTTCACTACGAGTTGCACCGGTTTGCCCGGAATCAGCTCGCCCGAAAGAATCTGCTGCGCCAGCGGGTTTTCAATCTGCTGTTGAATAGCGCGTTTTAGTGGACGCGCGCCATACACCGGATCGTACCCGTTTGCGCTGAGCAGTTTCAGCGCGTCGTCGGAAATGCTTACCGCATAACCACGCTCTTCCAGGCGCTTATACAAACGCTGCAACTGGATCTGCGCAATAGACGCAATGTGTTTTTCACCCAACGGATGGAACACTACCACTTCATCAATACGGTTGATGAATTCCGGACGGAAATTCTGGCTCACCACACCTAACACCAGCTCTTTCATGTGGCTGTAATCCAGATCGCCAAAACGCTCCTGGATCAAATCAGACCCCAGGTTGGAAGTCATAATGACGACCGTATTACGGAAATCAACCGTTCTGCCTTGTCCGTCTGTCAGACGACCATCATCCAGTACCTGCAACAAAATGTTGAACACATCCGGATGCGCTTTCTCTACTTCATCCAGCAGAATAACGGAATAAGGGCGACGGCGAACCGCTTCTGTCAGATAACCACCCTCTTCATAGCCAACATATCCCGGAGGCGCACCGACAAGACGCGAAACGGAGTGTTTCTCCATAAATTCCGACATGTCGATACGCACCATTGCATCGTCGCTGTCGAACATAAAGTTCGCCAGAGACTTACACAGTTCGGTTTTACCCACCCCGGTTGGGCCAAGGAACAGGAACGAACCGATCGGACGATTCGGATCCGACAGCCCTGCGCGGCTACGGCGAATAGCGTTAGAAACGGCTTCGACAGCTTCATCCTGACCGATTACACGATGATGGAGGTCATGCTCCATGCGCAGTAATTTTTCGCGCTCGCCTTCCATCATTCTCGCTACCGGGATGCCAGTCCAGCGCGCCAACACCTCTGCAATTTCGGCATCGGTCACACGGTTACGCAGCAGGCGCATGGTTTTACCCTCGGCCTGAGTTGCGGCAGCCAGCTGTTTTTCAAGTTCCGGGATTTTCCCGTACTGAAGTTCCGACATGCGTCCCAAATCACCATTACGACGCGCTTGCTCCATGGCAATTTTGGCCTGTTCCAGTTCCGACTTAATGGTTTGGGTTCCGGAGAGGGAGGCTTTTTCCGCTTTCCACTCTTCTTCTAATGATGAGTACTGGCGCTCTTTATCTTCCAGCTCTTCATTCAGCATTTCGAGCCGCTTGAGACTGGCCTCATCGGACTCTTTCATCAGCGCCCGCTGCTCCAGCTTGAGCTGGATGATACGGCGATCGAGCCGGTCGAGTTCTTCCGGTTTCGAGTCAATCTGCATACGAATGCTGGACGCGGCTTCATCAATCAAGTCGATGGCTTTATCCGGCAGCTGACGATCGGCGATGTAGCGATGCGACAGCGTTGCCGCCGCAACAATTGCCGGGTCGGTAATTTGCACGTGATGATGCAGTTCATAACGCTCTTTCAGCCCACGCAGAATCGCAATGGTGTCTTCCACCGTCGGCTCGGCCACCAGCACTTTCTGGAAACGGCGTTCGAGAGCCGCATCTTTCTCTATATACTGGCGATACTCATCCAGCGTCGTAGCCCCCACACAGTGCAATTCACCGCGCGCTAGCGCAGGTTTCAGCATGTTGCCCGCATCCATTGCACCATCGGCTTTACCGGCACCGACCATCGTATGCAGCTCGTCAATAAACAGAATGACGTTGCCTTCCTGTTTCGCCAGGTCGTTCAGCACACCTTTTAAACGCTCTTCAAACTCACCGCGATATTTTGCACCGGCAACCAGTGCGCCCATATCCAGCGCCAGTACACGGCGGCCTTTCAGCCCTTCCGGCACTTCGCCGTTAACAATACGCTGCGCCAGCCCTTCGACAATCGCGGTTTTACCGACGCCCGGTTCACCAATCAGCACCGGGTTATTTTTGGTACGCCGTTGCAGTACCTGGATCGTACGACGAATCTCTTCGTCACGACCGATAACCGGATCGAGCTTGCCTTGTTCGGCGCGCTCAGTCAGATCGACGGTAAATTTTTTCAAGGCCTGACGTTGGTCTTCGGCCCCCTGATCGTTCACGTTCTCTCCCCCACGCATTTGTTCAATCGCCTGGGTCACATTGGCCGTTGTCGCACCAGCAGCTTTAAGCAAATCCATCAGCGTACCGCGTGATTCAAGCGCAGCCAGAACGAAAAGTTCCGACGAGATAAAGTTGTCACCTCGCTTTTGCGCCAGCTTGTCGCAAAGATTCAGTACACGTACCAGATCCTGAGAAGGCTGTACGTCGCCACCGGTGCCTTCCACCTGCGGCAAGCGGCTCAGCGCTTGTTCAATCGCTGTGCGTAACTGGCCGGCGTTCACGCCAGCAGAGGTTAATAAAGGATGAATCGAACCGCCTTCCTGATTGAGTAAGGCGCTCATTAAATGAAGAGGTTCGATAAACTGGTTGTCGTGCCCGAGTGCGAGCGACTGGGCATCGGCGAGAGCAAGCTGGAATTTATTAGTAAGACGATCCAGACGCATAACTCCTCCCATAACAGGTCAAAATTGCTACTGGAGATTAAATGAGGTCATCCCTCAATTATTCAAGGTGAATGACCTGAATTATGCGAAAGAAAACCTACGCGTACTGGATCGTCTTGATTCTTTAGGTTATATCAGCCAAATGAAACTTGCCATACGCCCGGTCGTCTTGTCCCGGCGGTATGAGAAAAAATTATCCTTATCGCTGAAGGTACAGCGATCGCCGCCGAACACATGCCGGACGCCTACGCTCGCCAGACGCTGGCGTGCAAGCTGATAGATATCAGCAAAATATTTTTCACCGTGAGGACGAAAAGCGCTGTCGGCCTGCGGATCGTGCGCCATGAACGCTTCACGAACTTCTGCACCAACTTCAAACGTTTGCGGCCCAATTGCTGGCCCCAGCCACGCCAGCAGATTTTCCGGCTTATCGGCGAAACACGCAACTGTCTGTTCCAGCACGCCTGCACATAAACCCCGCCAGCCGGCGTGAGCAGCAGCAACTTCGGTGCCCGCCTGGTTACAAAACAAGACCGGTAAACAGTCTGCTGTCATCACCGCACAGACCGTACCGGGTAAGTTGCTGTATGACGCATCCGCCCGTTTCGACGCATAAGGACCACCGCTAAGTGTGAGCACGTCAGTACCATGAACCTGTTCAAGCCACTCCGGCTTCGAAGGCAAACCGCCCGCCGCGAATAAGCGCGCGCGATTCTCTTCCACATGCTCAGCATTGTCACCACAGTGTGCGCCAAGATTCAGCGAATCGTAAGGTGGCAGGCTTACACCACCGACGCGCGTCGAGCTACAAGCCGCGACACCTTTCGGCAGCGGCCAGTCCGGGAGGATCAGTTTGGTCATAACCAGGCAACATCGTCCTTATGGGTTTCAAAATCAGCGCGCATCGCATCAATCAAATCAACCATATCTTGCGGAATTGGCGCATGCCATTCCATTTCAATACCGCTGATAGGATGGTAAAGGCGCAGCATAGTGGCGTGCAGCGCCTGGCGGTCAAACTTGCGCAGTGCATCGATAAATTCGTCCGATGCGCCTTTCGGCGGACGCGGGCGACCACCATAGAGCTGATCGCCAACCAGCGGGTGAGTGATATGCGCCATATGTACGCGAATCTGATGCGTACGGCCTGTTTCCAGGCGCAGACGCAGACGCGTATGCACACGGAAATGCTCCATAATGCGGTAATGTGTCACCGCCGGCTTGCCCATCGGGTGCACCGACATATGGGTACGCTTGGTCGGATGGCGGCTGATCGGTTCTTCCACCGTGCCGCCAGAAGTCATATGCCCAATCGCTACCGCTTCGTATTCACGCGTGATTTCTCGCAGTTGCAGCGACTCCACCAGCCGCGTCTGAGCGGGTACGGTTTTCGCCACTACCATCAAACCGGTGGTGTCTTTATCCAGGCGGTGGACGATGCCTGCACGCGGAACATCCACAATAGGCGGGTAATAATGCAGCAGAGCGTTAAGGACAGTGCCATCCGGGTTACCTGCGCCCGGGTGTACAACCAGGTCGCGCGGTTTGTTAATGACGATAATGTCATCGTCTTCATAGACGATGTTAAGTGGAATATCCTGCGGTTCAAAACGTGCTTCTTCTTCGATTTCCGCATTGATAGCAATGAGTTCGCCACCCAACACTTTCTCTTTCGGCTTGTCGCTGACAACGCCGTTGACCAGCACGCGCTGGTCGAGAATCCATTCTTTTATGCGCGAACGTGAATAATCCGGGAACAATTCGGCCAAAGCTTGATCTAAGCGTTGACCGAGTTGGTTTTCGGATACCGTTGCGGTGAGTTGTACCAGTTGTGCCATATACAGCTTCTTCGTTAACGTTGGGTTTTACGGCTTCGCCGTTTAATATAGTGTGCTATTGTAGCTGGTCTTAGTCGGGAGCAGGAATAAAGAATCTCCCGCGTAAACATTCTGAGGAAAGTCTAAACGTCATGACGCGCTTGAAATATCTGGTGGCAGCCGCCACGTTGAGTCTGGCTTTGACAGGTTGCTCCGGTTCAAAGGAAGAAGTACCTGATAATCCGCCAAACGAAATCTACGCGACAGCTCAGCAAAAGCTGCAAGACGGTAACTGGAAGGCGGCAATAACGCAACTGGAAGCACTGGATAATCGTTATCCGTTTGGTCCTTACTCACAACAAGTGCAGTTGGATCTGATCTACGCGTACTACAAAAATGCCGATCTGCCGCTGGCGCAAGCCGCGATTGACCGTTTTATTCGACTGAACCCAACCCACCCGAACATTGATTATGTAATGTATATGCGTGGGCTGACCAACATGGCGCTGGATGACAGTGCTCTGCAAGGGTTCTTCGGCGTAGACCGGAGCGATCGCGATCCGGCGCATGCCCGTGACGCATTCAAAGACTTCTCCAAACTGGTGCGCGGCTACCCGAACAGCCAGTACGTCACCGACGCCACCAGACGACTGGTGTTCCTGAAAGATCGTCTGTCGAAATACGAACTGTCGGTTGCGGAATACTACACCGATCGCGGTGCGTGGGTTGCAGTAACCAACCGCGTAGAAGGGATGCTGCGTGACTTCCCGGATACAAAAGCGACCCATGACGCGCTGCCGCTGATGGAAAAAGCCTATCGCGAGCTGCAACTCAACGCGCAGGCGGATAAAGTGGCGAAAATTATTGCGGCGAACAGCAATCGAACCTGATTGACCTGATCGCCTGAAATACAAAACGGCAGCCTTTCGGCTGCCGTTTTTTTATTCATTTTATCTATCACTAAAGCGGTTTAGCCGCAATTCATCCTATCAACTATGACTGCTAATGATGGCGTAGACAAGGTAAATTTGCCCTCTTCCTGCCCTGCCTCACAAAACCCTTTTATTGACAAAAAGTGACAAAATAATGTGATTTAAATCACACATTTTGACATTGTGGACGGTATGCTGAAATCACCAAGACGGAAAGACAAGAGGTAAAATTTATGACAATGAACATTACCAGTAAACAAATGGAAATTACTCCGGCAATCCGCCAGCATGTCACAGACCGTCTCGCCAAACTGGATAAATGGCAAACTCAACTGATTAATCCGCATATCATCCTGTCGAAAGAACCGCAGGGCTTTATCGCCGATGCAACCATCAACACACCGAACGGACAACTGGTTGCCAGTGCGAAACATGAAGATATGTATACCGCCATCAACGATTTGATTAACAAGCTGGAACGGCAGCTGAATAAAGTGCAACACAAAGGTGAAGCACGTCGCGCCGCAACATCGGTGAAAGACACAAGCTTCGTTGAGGAAGAAGAAGAGTAGTCTCTACATTGAGCCCATCCCAACGCGCCCACGGGCGCGTTTTTTATTGACAGAGCGAAAACAGTACGGGTACTGTACTTCGGTCGCACAAAGGAAAACTCCATGAAACTTGTTCCGTTCTTCTTCGCATTCTTTTTTACCTTCCCCAATTAGGGAGGCGATTCGTTTTGTGATAAAGAATGCGAAGACGAACAATAAGGCCTCCCACACCGGGAGGCCTTTTTTATTGATAACAATTAAAGACGAAAGGCAACAACATGACGGCTGAAAACCCCTTACTGGATTTACGCGTAAAGATCAGCGCACTGGATGAACAGCTGCTGACGCTGCTGGCCGAACGCCGCCAGCTCTCTGTTGAAGTCGGCAAGGCCAAGCTGGATTCACACCGTCCGGTACGCGATATCGATCGCGAACGTGATTTACTCGAACGTTTGATAGAGCTCGGCAAAGCGCATCATCTGGATGCCCACTACATCACCCGCCTGTTTCAGTTGATCATCGAAGATTCCGTTCTCACCCAGCAAGCCCTGCTCCAGCAGCATCTGAATAAAATCAACCCGCACTCTGCCCGCATCGCCTTTTTGGGGCCAAAAGGATCCTATTCACACCTGGCCGCCCGTCAGTACGCGGCGCGCCATTTTGAGCAGTTCATTGAAAGCGGTTGCCTGAAATTTCACGATATCTTCAGCCAGGTGGAAACGGGTCAGGCCGATTACGCGGTGGTGCCGCTGGAGAACACCAGCTCCGGGGCAATTAACGACGTTTACGACCTGCTCCAGCACACCAGTTTGTCTATCGTTGGTGAACTGACGGTGCCTATCGACCATTGCATTCTGGTTTCCGGCTCCACCGATTTAGAACACATCACCACGGTTTACAGCCATCCGCAGCCTTTCCAGCAGTGCAGCCAGTTCATTAACCGCTATCCACAGTGGAAAATCGAGTATTGCGAAAGCACTTCCGCCGCGATGGAAAAGGTCGCGCAGGCGAATTCGCCGCAGGTTGCGGCGCTGGGCAGCGAAGCCGGTGGCGCGCTGTATGGCTTGCAGGTGCTGCAACGTAATCTGGCGAACCAGACGCAGAACATCACACGCTTTGTGGTGCTGGCGCGTAAAGCCATTGATGTATCCGATCAGGTTCCGGCAAAAACCACGCTGCTGATGGCAACCGGCCAGCAAGCAGGCTCGCTGGTTGAAGCCCTGCTGGTGCTGCGTAACCACAATTTGATCATGACCAAACTAGAATCGCGCCCGATCCATGGCAACCCGTGGGAAGAGATGTTCTACATCGATGTGCAGGCCAATTTGCAATCCGGGCAGATGCAAAAAGCGCTGCGCGAACTCACCGACACCGCGCGTTCGCTGAAAGTCCTCGGTTGCTACCCCAGTGAAAATGTGGTGCCGGTCGACCCGGCTTAAACCTCTTTAAACAGCGGTTTCTTCATCCCTGCCACCGCCACGGGCAGGGTGAAGATCGCTCCCGACAGCGGATATTGCGCCACTTCGTCCGCCGTCATATTTTCCCGCGTGGTGGTGATAAACAGCGTTTTCATATCAGGCCCACCAAAACAGACCATCGTCGGGCAACGCACCGGCAAGCGATACTCAGCCAGTTGTTCACCCTGCGGCGAAAAACGCGCGATGCGCCAGCCATCAAACATTGCGCTCCAGTAGCAACCTTCAACATCCATCGCCGCCCCGTCCGGAATACCTTCCCCGGCGTTAAAGCGGCGGAAAACCTCGCGTTTACCCGGCTCACCCTGCTCATCAAGCGGCGTGCGGTAAATCACCGCGTTCGGCGTGTCCGAGGTGAACATCCACTGCTTATCGTGGCTGAAGGCAAGACCATTGGCACCGTGAATGTCGCACTGCAACACTTTGGGCGTGAGGTCATGATTAATGCGCAATAGCAACGCGCCGTTATAATCGCCCGGCCCCCAGAATGTGCCCGCATAAAAACGGCCAAGATGATCGGTGCCGCCATCGTTAAAGCGCGCCAGTTGCGGGTTTGAAGGGTTATCACACACTTTTTGTCGCAGCAAACCGCGCGCATCCGTCAGCCAGATGCCATTACGCATCGCCACGATAAAGCCGCCTTCCTCACGTAGCGCAAAGCAGCCAACCTCTTCGGCAAACGACAGCACCGTATGTTCGCCAGACGATAAGTGGTAACGATGGATCTCACCTTCAATAATATCTGCCCAGTAGAGCGCCTGCTCCGCGTCGCTCCAGGTGGGGCATTCCGGCAAATGCCCGGTGTAATCAAACAGCGTGTGCAGCTCAGCCATTGCGCATCCCTTAAATGAAAAAAGCCAGCGGGTAACCACTGGCTTTTCAGTATAAACGGCTTTTTTATTTACGGGCGGCTGTCGTTGGCCTGGCGTAACAACACGCGGCTTTCGCTCTGGAAACGTTGCGCATAGTCACCAAACCAGTGTTCAACTTTGCGGAAGCTGTCGATAAACGCCTGCTTATCGCCCTGCTCCAGCAGGCCAATCGCTTCACCAAAACGCTGGTAGTAGCGTTTAATCAGCGCCAGGTTACTGGACGACGACATAATAATGTCGGCGTACAACTGTGGATCCTGGGCAAACAAGCGCCCGACCATCGCCAGTTCCAGGCGATAAATCGGTGAGGAAAGCGCCAGCAACTGTTCGAGCTGAACATTCTCTTCCGCCAGATGCAAACCATACGCGAAGGTCGCGAAGTGGCGCAGCGCCTGAATAAAGGCCATGTTCTGATCGTGTTCAACAGCGCTAATGCGGTGCAAACGCGCGCCCCATACCTGAATCTGCTCCAGGAACCACTGGTACGCTTCCGGCTGTCGGCCATCACACCAGACCACCACCTGTTTAGCCAGGCTACCGCTGTCCGGGCCAAACATCGGATGCAGCCCGAGCACCGGCCCTTTATGCGCGCTCAGCATCGCCTGTAACGGGCCGCTTTTCACCGACGCCAGATCGACCAGAATACAGTCCTCCGGCAAGGTCGGCAGTTTGCCGATCACCTGCTCGGTAACGTGAATGGGCACGCTGACAATCACCATGCCCGCGTCAGCCAGCAGCACATCGGCCTGCGCCCAGTCCTCTTTTTCAAGGATGCGCACCTGGTAGCCAGAGAGCGTCAGCATTTTGGCAAACAGTTGCCCCATCTGCCCGCCACCACCAACAATCACCACCGGACGCAGTTCCGGGCAGAGGGTTTTAAATCCTTTGTCGTTCTCGCTGGAGTAGGATTCGCGCATGACGCGGCGCAGCACATCTTCAATCAGATCCGGCGGTACACCCAGTGATTCAGCCTCTTTGCGACGCGATGCCAGCATCGTCGCTTCGCGCTCCGGTACATAAATTGGCAAGCCATATTTACTTTTGACTTCGCCAACTTCCGCCACCAGCTCCAGGCGGCGCGCCAGCAAATCCAGCAGCGCCTTGTCAACTTCATCAATTTGATCGCGCAGCGCGGTCAGTTCAGCAACCATAACACCCTCTTAAGCAAAACGCGCCGCCAGGCTGTTACGCAGATCGTTATTGATTTCACGCAGCAGCGCTTCGGTCGCTTCCCAACTGATGCACGCATCGGTCACGGAAACGCCATACTTCATCTCGCAGCGCGGCTGCTCAGAAGATTGATTGCCTTCATGAATATTGCTCTCAATCATCAGACCGGTAATCGAACGGTTGCCATCTTTGATCTGCGCCACCACCGATTCAGCAACGGCAGGCTGGCGACGGTAATCTTTATTGGAATTACCATGGCTGCAATCTACCATCAGCGACGGTCTCAGTCCCGCCTGTTCCATCTCTTTTTCACACTGCGCGACATCCGCCGGGCTGTAATTCGGCGCTTTACCGCCGCGCAGGATCACATGTCCATCAGGGTTGCCCTGGGTTTGCAGCAGGCAGACCTGGCCGGCCTGGTTGATCCCCACAAAGCGGTGCGGCATGGCTGCGGCGCGCATCGCATTGATAGCGGTCGCCAGGCTGCCATCGGTGCCGTTTTTGAAGCCAACCGGCATTGACAAACCTGAAGCCATTTCGCGGTGCGTCTGCGATTCAGTGGTTCGCGCACCAATCGCCGACCAGCTAAACAGGTCGCCAAGGAACTGCGGGCTATTCGGATCCAGCGCTTCAGTTGCCAGCGGCAGCCCCATGCTGACCAGCTCAACCAGCAGACGACGCGCAATCTTCAGGCCAGCTTCCACATCAAACGAGCCATCCATGTGCGGATCGTTAATCAGCCCCTTCCAGCCAACGGTGGTCCGGGGTTTTTCAAAATAGACGCGCATCACCAGATAGAGGCTATCGCTGACCTCTGCGGCAAGGGCTTTAAATCGACGGGCATATTCAATCGCGGCTTCAGGATCGTGAATCGAGCAGGGACCACAGACCACCAGCAGACGCGGATCGCGCCCGGCAATGATGTTGGAAATGGTCTGGCGGGACTGCGCGATTTGCGCTTCCTGCTCGGCAGTCAACGGGAAGGCCGCTTTCAACTGATCCGGGGTGATCAGCACCTGTTCATCGGTAATATGTACGTTATTCAGCGCGTCTTTTTGCATGATCAAAATCCTGTATGGCTCGTTTGCGATAGTTGTTCCTCGAGTGAGGATGACGTAACGATACCATAGCTGGTAAAGATTTCAATCCACATAACGTAACGATTACTTTACAATGACAAATTAATCGCCATTTAATCACCACTAAGTGTAATTATATTTTTACACTCAGTGGCGTTTTACAACTACATCGTTACGACAGAACGTCTGGCATGTTGTTTCCAGCGCAAAGCATCAATGAGGATAAACAGCAGCAAGCTGGCGCCCATGACGGGTAACGCCAGCCCCAGCAACAGCGCCAGGAACGCGCTTATTACCCGTCCTGACAGTGGTAAAACCAGCCAATTGTGCAGCAGCGTACTTGCCGAGTTGACGTTGGCACTGGCCGGGCGGCGGATCCACCACAGCCGGTAACCAACCACAATCATCACGCACAGCGCACTGCCAAAGGCGATCAGTAGCAACTGGTTCGCCAGGCCAAACAGAATGCCCATATGGAAATCAACGCCCCAGCGCGTCAGCTTCGCCATTAGCGGAAAGTCCGTAAACCTTGTGCGATCCACTACCGTCATCGTGCTGCCATCAATCGCCACCGCATCCACACGCGTGGGCCAGCCGCGATCGATTTCGGTTACCGTCCAGGCTTTATCCGCACTGCGTGGCGGGCGGATCTCCAGCTTGCCGGCGGCGATCCCGGCCTGCCGCGCACTGTGCAACGCTTCATCGAACTGCACCCGATCCGGCTGCATATCCGGCATAACCATCCCCTCATGCATCATATGGTGTTCCGCATGCGGATCGTGCATCTCCGGCACACCGTGCAGTTGCGTATTGACCTGCGGCGTCATCCAGCCAAGCGCTGCACGCAGGCTGTCAACATTGCCGCCCGCCCACTGCGACCAGGTCAGACCGGTGGCGGAAAACAGCAGCATCCCGATAAGCAGGAGCCAGCCTAAAGAGACATGCAGGCGACGATGATTTTGCATAGCGTTATTAATGCGCCGTTTCGGGCGGGTAAAAAACCACAGCGCAATACCACCAAGCGCGGCAACCCACATCCAGGACGCCGCCAGTTCGCTGTACAGACGACCCACATCGCCCAGCAGTAGCGAGCGGTGGAAATAGTCAATCCACTGGCGCAGCGGCAAAATTCCACTGGTGCCGTAGACCGTCATATCCCCTTTCACTTGCAGCGTCACCGGATCGATAAATATCGCGCGGTTCTCCGATGCGCCCAGTTGTGGGTCAGCAAACATCACGCGGGTAGTGTCACTCCCGGTAAGGCCAGGGCGCACCGCATGCAGACGCAAATGGCCGCCGGTTAGCTGTTCAGCCACGGCAATCTGTTCGGCGAGCGGCTGCCGCGTTCCCCCTTCCACACCGTAAAGCGCATCGTGATAGAACCAGTTTTCCAGCTGTGGCGTCGCCACATATAACGTGCCGCTCAGGGCGGCGACAAAAATAAACGGGCCGACAAACAGGCCAATGTAAAAATGCAGGCGTCGCAGCACGCTGAGCCACGCCGCACGCGGAGTGCAGGTTGTCATACTTTTCCTCAGAAATAGCAAAAGGTCGCCGTTTCGCACAGGCGAACGGACATTTTTTTAGGATCAGGAAAAGCAGACGCGCGGCGGGGCGCGGGTATCAGGACAAAGCCAGGGAAAGAAGTGCCAGTGCTGAACAGGCTGACGGGCAACGACCAGGCAGATGCGCAGCACACGACCGAGCAGGAGCAAAATAACGAGGAAGAGAAGACCGGGAACATGTGCCAGCAGTACGCAGTAGCCACAGGCCTCGGCGTGATCAAGCGGCATACTTTGCGGCGAAGGTTGATGGTGCGACATCGGCGGCGATGCGACATCGTGATGTATGCGCATCGGCATGCTCATCTCGTTCGGCGGCGATGCGGCATCGTGATGCGCGCGCATCGGCATGCTCATCTCGTTCGGCGGTGATGTGCCATCATGATGTGCATGTATCGGCATGCTCATCTCATTCGGCTGCGATGCGGCATCGTGCTGTGCATGCATCGGCATGCCCATCTCGTGGTGCATGCCGGGCATCGCGCTCATTGGGTCTTGCTGCAGCGAAACAGAAATCAGCGGCGCGACGAGGATCAGCAAGATCGCAAACAGCGCCAGCCCTGCGGCTGCGCGTTGTGCTGCGTATTGATGAAAAACGTTCCTCACCACTTCCCCTCCCGGTCGAGGCGGCATTGTAAATTAAACATCACCAGAAAGTTAATTTACTTGTCGTTTTTCTGCAGACTCAGCGCCAGCGGCTCAGACATGTTTCTCGAGCGTAAAGACCACCACGCCATACGGCACGATTTCCGCTACCGCACACTCAAAATCCACCGCACCGTTGGTAAGGCGCACTTTGCCGCCCGGCAGACGCACCACATCAAAAACATCCAGCGTATCGTCAATGCTGATAAACCAGCGGCCGTTGCCAATTTTTTGCGCACGGGTATCCACCAGCCAGCCTGCATTTAGCCCTTCAATAAAATTCAAACCGTCGGTAGACGCTGGCGCGAGACTGCGATCCAGCGACCAGACGCCCGCCTCTTTCAGCTCGCCAGACTCATGGCGAAATTTCGGGATGCTCAGCGCCGCGTCATTTTGCGCGGCGCCCGCGGTTGCAGCGGGATACATTTCGCCTTTGCCCGTCGCCAGCCAGCCTAAAGAGACGCCGGTATCCAGCGCACAAGTCACCACTACATCGCCAGGGAAAAACTCACGTCGCACCCAGGTGCTGATGGTGCCGGAGGAGATATCCAGTAAATCTCCCAGCTCTTTTTGCATCTCGAACCCGTACGCATCAAGGATACGGCGCAACACCGGACGCCCGCCGGTCGACAAAATTTCGTCGTACAGCGCTTTGCCCTTCGGCACCGGTTTATCCGTCAATTTCGCATTTGCAAATTCACCTGTCACCAGCCAGTGCAGGTCTGCGCCGGTGTCGAGTGCGCATTTGACCACCGCTTTATACGACACGCTATCGCGCTGGATCCAGCTGCTGATATTGTTCGCCGGCACATCCAGCGCCTCAGCGAGGGCTTTCTGGCTGGAGACGGAATAGGACGCGGCAATGCGCTCAATCACATCCTGAACACTCATCTTGTTTTCACTCATGGACACCAACATCGAAAAAGTGATTTACACAATCGCATTTGCGATTTATATTGCTGTACATCGACCAAAAAGCACAGCTTCGCAGTACATTTTAAACAACAGGAGATAATGCGATATGTCAGATGCAAAATCAACGCCGTCGCATCCGCAATCGGCTACTCAAATGCGATCCAAACGTGGCTGCCACAGCCGTGTGAGCACTGAGATAACGGCCCGTTTTCCGGCACGCTACGCCGCGACTCGCATAACAAAGTCCGCGCCAGTAAACCAGAAAACATCCTCGGCAATCCATAGCCAGTGCGAATGTCAGAGAGATCAGCAATACGCTGAGCGCATATCGCAGGGCCGACTTAACCGCCACATGTCTGACCTTCACGACACCGCAACATGGCGCAATGCGCAGGTGAATGCCAGCGCTTTGCATTTTGCCTTTACGCAACAGGAAAAGTGCCGTCACGGCGTTAAACGCCCTTTCGGCATGGTGTTACGCTGAATTTGCTTTTGCAAGCCAACACTATCGCAGGAGAGCTTATGGCTATCACATCCCCTGTCGTGCATGTTCCGCTTAGCACATCAGAGCGGCTAAGCGGGCTAAACCATATCGCCGAGCTTCGCGGTCGTTTATGGGGCGATAACTGGAGCGACGTAGCACGCTTTATCGACGATCTGCGCGACCCGCGTGACGAACACGCAGAAGAGAACAACCGGGCGCTGGCGGCCATTTTCTTTCTTGCCCGAGTGCCCGCCGCGCGCCAGGCGCTCAACCCGCACGCATTAACGCTTGATGAGAAGCGGGCGGTGATCGCCGCCATGAACCATTTCCGCGCGGTAGTCAGCCAGTTTCCGAAACGGCTCACCATGCCGCTGTAAACCCTAAATCCACAACCATGACGTCAACCCGTCGGGCATCCCCTTGCCCAAATTCAGGAGCAACACAATGAGAAAACAACCCTTCAATTCACCGAACCACAGCCCGGACGCTCTCGCGCTCCAGCTTGCGCAAGCGCGCAACAATGAACGTCTGCGCTGCGCCGGCGTTATCTCCGCCCGTCTGGACGCCCTGGCCACATTCATCAGTTCGCATCGCCTTGAATGGCATGATGCCGCTGAATTGTTGCGCCAGGAAGCCAGCCACATCGACAACCAGGCGCAGGAGCTGCACTAATGGCCGACGAAATGGATCTCGCCCAGCAACGCGAGATGGAAGAACGCGAGCGGCATATTCAGCATGCACGCAATCGCCTGCTGGCACCCTTAAGGCTGACCTGTGAAAGCTGCGATGCGCCTATCCCGCAAGCGCGGCGCATGGCGCTGCCCGGCGTCACCTGTTGCGTTTGTTGCCAGCAGATCGCCGAACTGAAAGACAAGCACTACAGGAGACGCTAATTGTCTGTCACCTGGGCTTATCCGTGGAATGCGCCGCGTTCAGCTATCTCCAGCCCCTTGCTCACTCACGCTGAGCTGCACCGCCGTAATCGCCATATTGCGGCGGTGTCGCAGGCGCGTCAGGCACTGGCGCTCCAGCCGGAGTGCGTACGCGTTTCACTCACCCGAGCTGCGGATACGATAGAAAAAGAGCACGGTATGGCGCGGGCGGAGGCTTTTCTGTTGCATTTTTATCGCCGCACGCTGCCGCGGCTCAACGCGGTGGCGCAACGCTATCAACTGGATCATTTACAACCGCGCGTCTCCAGAGCGGTGTTCAACGGCCATTTTGATACGGTTATCCAGCAGGGGCTGGCGCACCGCTTAGTCTCGCTGTTTACCCGCTACAACCAGTTACCGGATATGAACAAAGCCCCTGTCGACAGGCTGGCGGCGGACATCGCCAATTTTATTCGCGGTGAACTGGCAGAGCACGACGACACAAGCGCAACGGAGCTGAAAACGCTGCATCGCTGGTATCTGCACGCAGGCACCATCGCTTTGCAATTCAACGTCACTCCCCCGCACTGGCAGCGAGTGATGCAAAAAGTCGTCAGCGCGGAAGATCTCGCCCCGGCAATCATGCGCCTGTTCAGCGAGCAGTGGTGGCGCGGGCATCTGCGCAAAGCCGCCGGGCAGTGGCGCGAACATTTGCACATCGCCCTCGGCAATGTCAGCAAGAAAAAACAGCCCTACGCCAGCGCGCAGTGCGTAACCGCCTGGCGCGAGCAAAAACGGCGTAATCGCGAGTTTCTGAAAAGCATGGAGCTGGAAGATGAAGAGGGAAACCGCATTAGCCTTATTGATAAACACGACGGCTCGGTAGCCAACCCGGCAATCCGTCGCTGTGAGCTGATGACGCGCCTTCGCGGTTTCGAAACCATCTGCCAGAACCTTGGTTACGCAGGCGAGTTTTACACGTTAACCGCGCCCTCGGCCTGGCACGCAACAACGCGCGCGGGCTACCGTAACCGGAAATGGAACGGCGCCAGCCCGGCGCAAACCCAGGCGTATTTCACCACGTTGTGGGCGCGTATCCGCGCGAAGCTGCACCGCAACGGCCTGCGCGTTTTCGGCATTCGCGTGGCAGAACCGCATCACGACGGCACTCCGCACTGGCACCTGCTGCTGTTTATGCAGCCGCAGGAGGTTGCCCGCGTGCGCGAGATCCTGGGAGATTTCTCCTGCCAGCAAGACCGCCACGAGCTGTCCAGCGCGAAAGCGCAACGGGCACGCTTTCACGCCGAAACCATTGATGCACAAAAAGGCAGCGCGACCGGTTATCTGGCGAAATATATCGCGAAAAATATCGACGGCTATGCGCTGGACGGCGAAACCGATGTTGAGAGCGGCGCATTGCTGAAAGAGAGCGCCTGCGCGGTCTGCGCTTGGGCCGCACGCTGGCGCATCCGCCAGTTTCAGTTTATTGGCGGCGCGCCGGTCACCGTTTACCGCGAGCTACGCAAACTGGTCGATAACGATGCCGCGCGCGGATTGAGCGTGGAGTTTGCGCAGGTGCATGAAGCCGCCGATCGCGGCGACTGGGCGGGTTATGTCAACGCGCAAGGCGGGCCGTTCGTCAAACGCGATGCGCTGCAGGTGCGCACTCTTTATGAAGCAGACGGCGATTTTAATCAGTATGGCGAAGAGACGCTGCGCGTACGCGGCGTGTATGACAGCGTGGCTGGAAGCGGATCGCCGCTGCTGACGCGGCTGAAAAAGTGGAAGATCGTGCCAAAGCGCGCACAGGAAAACGTGCCGGACACCGCCCTTTCTTGGAGTTCTGTCAATAACTGTACGCCCTTCGAGCCCGATCAGCGGTTAAACCGCCGCCAGCGTCGGCAACTTACTGCCTGGCTGCGCAGCGATATTCTGCAGGCGCGCAAACGTATGCCAAAAAGCGTGCGCTGTACTGGCAGGAGTAGCAGGGAAATAGCTGGAAACACCGGGTTTAAAGCGCGAGCAGAAAGCCATAATGGTTTTCTTTATCAGCAACATAGTGATGGGAACAAATAATTATCGCTTCCCATTAATAATCAGCCTATGATACTGTATAAACATACAGTACAAGAAATTCATGAGAGGGATTCATGGTCTCTGAGCGACTAAATCAGACTCAGCACAAGTGGGCATGCGTGCAATTCATTGCCGAGGTGTCTCTGCTGGCTAACTGCAAACCGTCCGATCTGAAACTGGCGCTGAGTCTGATTGCGGACCTGGCCAACAGCGAAAACGCTACCGATGAGGATGAAAACATTTTCTACAAGGCCGAATAGCGCCCCGCCACGACCTTTCCCGGCAGTTAACGCTGCCCTTCTCTCGATGCGCCAGCGGCACTGCTGCCTGGTGCATTCGTGCTGTGCTTTTCTCTCTGCGCCCACCTGTTGTGCCAGCGCTTAACCAGCCCCGAAAGATAGCGTCCATCGCCTGCGGTCAGGAAACTTAACCATGGGGAAAAACCTTCCTGATGGAAAGAGACGCGAACGATGAATGTGAAAACACAACAAGGCGATACCCTCGACCTGCTTTGCCTGCGTTATTACGGGCGCACCGCATCAGTGGTCGAAACGGTGCTCGCCGCCAACCCGGGGCTCGCCGATCTGGGCGTTATTTTGCCTTATGGCACCACGGTCAACCTGCCGGAAGTACAGACGCAAACCATTAAAGAGACGGTGAATCTATGGGGCTGACCATCGAAAAAGTCACCTCATCGCTGGCGTACTGGATAAGCGTGGCGCTGACCTTTTTCGGTGCCATGACCCCGCAAGACTTTGCCGCCTATTTTGGCGCGCTGGGTGTTGCCGTCACCGTGGCGGTGAACTGGTACTACCGCCGCAAAAGCTATCTGTTCCTCCAGTCCTGCGCGTCAACCCAGGAGGTGATGAATGGGATTACCCGTAAAACGCTGTAGCGCGGCGGCGGTGCTGGCGCTGGCGGTACTGCTGCCGGATTTCCGCTTACTGAAAACTTCACCGCGGGGGCTGGCACTGATTGCCGATCTTGAAGGTTGTCGCCTGCGTCCTTACCAGTGCAGCGCCGGGGTCTGGACATCCGGCATCGGTCACACCGCAGGCGTTATACCAACGCGTGATATCAGTGAAAAAGAGGCGGCGAGCAACCTTGTCGCCGATGTATTACAGGTTGAGCGCAGACTGGCGCAGTGCGCACCGGTGGCGATGCCGCCGCAGGTGTATGACGCGGTGGTCAGCTTCGCCTTTAACGTTGGCAGCGGCGCGGCTTGCCGCTCGACGCTGGTTTATTTCCTTAACCAAAAGCAGTGGCGCCAGGCCTGCGATCAGCTGCCGCGCTGGGTGTTTATCGACGGTGTACGTAACCAGGGACTGGAAAACCGCCGCCAGCGCGAACGCGGCTGGTGCCTGCAGGGGGCGCAATGAATGCTCGTCTGATCGCCCTGTTGATCGCCTCGCTCGGCCTGCTGTGGCTGGTGCAGCAAAACCACTCGCTGAGCACCTCGCTGGCGCAATCCCGCCAGCTTACGCGTGAGCAAAACAGCGCCATCACGCAGCTGAAAGCGCAACTGAACGCCGCCGCCGCGTTGGCGGACAAAAACCAGCAGGCGCAGGTGGCACTGCGCCTGCAACTGGATGCCGCCAGCACGCAAGCGGTGCGGCGTGAACAATCGATAACGAGGTTACTCAATGAAAATGACGCCTTTCGCCGCTGGTACAGCGCTGAGTTGCCTGATGCTGTGCGCCGGGTGCACCAGCGCCCCGCCTGCCCTTCCGCCGGTCACTGTTTACAACAGTTGCCCGCTGGTCAGCCTGTGCCCGATGCCGGGAAGTAACCCGCAAACTAACGGCGATTTGAGCGCCGATATCCGCCGACTGGAGCTTGCGCTGGCACAGTGTGCGCTCCAGGTCGAAACCCTTAAACATTGCCAGGATGAGATCAATGCTAAAACCCAATACGCTACGCACCGCGCTGACTGACGCCGTGCCGGCGCTGCGCGATAACCCCTCGATGCTGCGCCTGTGGGTGGATAAAGGCAGTAACACCGCCACCCTCGCCAGCTCACTCTCTTTTGAAAAACAGTTCAGCCTCAATGTCACCGTCAGCGGTTTTGCCGGTGATATCGATGCGCTGTTCGTACCGGTGATGGCGTGGCTGCGTGCTAACCAGCCCGACATCCTCACTACCGAAGCCGGCCGCAAAGGCAGCTTCAGCTGGTCGCTGGTGGCGAACACCGACAACACCCAGGATTTGACGATGGTGCTGCAACTGACCGAGCGCACCAAAGTCACGGAAATCGACGGCGCGCTGCATGCCGAAACACTGCCGGAACCGCTGCCGCCCGCGTTCGTGACCCGCCCGACCGAGCTTTATATCAACGGTGAACTGGTGAGCCGCTGGCCGGCCTGAATCGCCCGGCGTTGTGCCAAAAACCGGACAGCCCTGTCCGTTTTTCAACGCCCGTCACGCATAGGATGATTTCCGTTATGAACAGACAACTCTCGCTTCAGGAACTGTCCCGCTTGCTGCGCAATATGATCCGCACCGGGATAATCGTTGATATCGATCTGAACAGCGGGCGCTGCCGGGTGCAGACCGGCGGCCTCGTAACACAATGGTTGCAGTGGTTAACCCACCGCGCCGGGCATTCACGGAGCTGGTGGGCACCTTCCATCGGCGAACAGGTGTTGCTGCTGGCGGTCGGCGGCGAGCTTGACACCGCGTTCGTGCTGCCGGGAATTTTTTCCGATGACAACCCGGCCCCTTCGGCATCCGCCGACGCCTTGCATGTCGCTTTTCCCGATGGCGCAGTCGTGGAATATGAACCGAAAACCAGCGCGTTAACGGTGAGCGGCATTAAAACCGCCACCATCAGCGCGTCGCAATCCCTTACCGCTACCGTACCCGACGTGCGGGTGACCGCCACGACCCGCATCACGCTGGATACGCCGGAAGTGGTCTGTACCAACAAGCTCATCACCGGCACGCTGGAGGTACAAAA
Source organism: Kosakonia sp. SOY2 (assembly GCF_027109175.1). NCBI lineage: Bacteria > Pseudomonadati > Pseudomonadota > Gammaproteobacteria > Enterobacterales > Enterobacteriaceae > Kosakonia > Kosakonia sp. SOY2. The sequence continues at coordinate 765,236 of NZ_JAPVXH010000002.1, read as the reverse complement.
AGGCGGCACGATGAACGGCAACATTGAGCACAGCGGCGGATCGCTCACTTCCAACGGCAAAGTGTTGCATACCCATAAACACCCCGGCGACAGCGGCGGCACAACAGGAGCGCCTTTATGACAGTTCGTTACAGCGGGTTAAACCGCACCACCGGCAAGCGTCTTACCGACACCGAGCATATTCGCCAGAGCATCAGCGACATTCTGCGCACGCCGATAGGCTCCAGAGTGATGCGCCGCGATTACGGCTCATTGCTGTTTGAGATGATCGACCAGCCGCAAACCCCGGCGCTGACGCTGCAAATTCAGGCCGCCTGTTACATGGCGCTATTGAAATGGGAACCGCGCATTAGCGTAAGCGCGGTCACCACCGAGCGCCAGTTCGACGGCAAGTTGCTGGTCAACCTGACCGCGCAACTCGCCAGCACCGGCGAGTCCCTTTCGTTAACCCTTCCAGTGAGTTAAAACCATGCCGATTATCGATCTGAGCCAACTGCCGGCGCCGGATGTGGTCGAGGAGCTTGATTATGAGGCTATCCTCAACGACCGCAAAGCGACGCTGATTTCCCTGTTTCCCGCCGATGAACAAGAAGCGCTGGCGCGCACGCTGGCGCTGGAGTCCGAACCACTGACCAAATTTCTGCAAGAGAACGCCTACCGTGAAGTGATGTGGCGCAGCCGCGTTAACGAAGCGGCCCGCGCGGTGATGCTGGCCTACGCCGCCGGGAAGGATCTGGATGTGATGGCCGCCAACAGCAACACCGCGCGGCTGGTGGTTTCGCCCGCTGACGAGAGCACCATTCCGCCAACGCCGGCGGTGATGGAGTCTGACAAAGATCTGCGTCTGCGCGCGCAGCAGGCGTTTGAAGGGCTAAGCGTCGCCGGGCCGGAAGGCGCTTACGAATACCATGGTCGCAGTGCCGACGGGCGGGTTGCCGATATTTCGGTCATCAGCCCGAACCCGGCGTATATCACCATTTCCGTGCTCTCCCGCGAGGGGGACGGCCGCGCCAGCGATGAGCTGATCGCCATCGTGGATAAAGCCCTGAACGCCGAAGATGTGCGCCCGGTGGGCGACCGTGTGACGGTGCAAAGCGCGGAGATCGTGCCTTACCAGATTAACGCCACGCTCTACTTCTACCCCGGCCCGGAATCGGAACCGATTCGCCAGGCCGCTGAGCAGCAGTTAAAAGCCTATATCAACGCGCAACGGCGTTTAGGGCGCGATATCCGCCAGTCGGCGATTTATGCCGCGCTGCACGTTGAAGGCGTGCAGCGAGTGGAGCTGAGCGCGCCGCAAAGCGATCTGGTGCTGGCGAAAAATCAGGCCTCTTACTGCACCGCCTGGAGCATTAATGCCGGAGGCACCGATGAGTGACGACCGTTTGTTGCCTGTTGGCTCATCCGTTCTTGAGGTGGCAGCGGCAAAAGCGGCAGCAGATATTGAGCGCGTGCCGGTGCCGCTGCGCACGCTGTGGGATCCGCAAACGTGCCCGGCGGAGCTGCTGCCTTACCTGGCATGGGCGCTCTCCGTCGACCGCTGGGACTTTAACTGGCCGGAAGCGACCAAACGCAAAGTGATTGCCGCTTCATTCTTCGTTCATCAACACAAAGGCACGCGCAGCGCGCTACGCCGGGTGGTTGAGCCGCTCGGTTTTCTGATTGAGCTGCGCGAATGGTGGGAGGACAACGCCGAGCCGGGCACCTTTAAACTGGTGATTGGCGTGCAGGAGAATGGCATTACCGAGGAGATGTACCTTGAGCTGGAGCGGCTGATTAATGATGCCAAACCGGCGAGCCGCCACCTGACCGGGTTAAACATCAGCCTGAGCAGCAGCGGCGAGTTTTATGTCGGCGCCGGTTGCTATCTGGGTGAAGAGCTGACCGTTTACCCTTACATGCCGGAAGAGATTGTTGTTGGCGGTGCATATTATCCGGCTTCAGCGGTTCATCTGGTTGATGATGTCATCATCACTTAACCACGTAACATCACACCAAACGGGCTGCGGCCCGTTTTTTTTACCCGCCTCGTTGTGCCAGCGGGCAGCCAACCCCGCCTGATAGCGTTCGCCTGTCGCTGAACGGAAAATGTCTTCTGTACTGATTCATCACCCAACAACCTGAGAGTTAACGCATGACTGCAAAATTCTTTGCCATTCTGACCAATCAGGGGGCCGCGAAGCTGGCGAACGCCGCGTCGCTTGGCACAAAGCTTAACCTTACGCAGATGGCGCTCGGCGATGCCAACGGCGTACTGCCCACGCCTGATGCGGCGCAAACTCAACTGATTAATCAGAAGCGAATTGCCCCGCTGAACCGCCTGTCCGTTGATCCGAATAACACCAATCAGATCATTGCCGAACAGGTGATCCCGGAAAACGAAGGCGGTTTCTGGATCCGCGAAATTGGCCTCTACGATGATGACGGCGTGCTGATTGCTATCGCCAACTGCCCGGAAACTTACAAGCCGTTGTTGCAGGAAGGCAGCGGACGCACGCAGACGATTCGCATGGCGCTGATTGTTTCATCGACAGCAGCCGTGACGCTGAAGATTGACCCGTCGGTGGTGCTGGCCACGCGCCAGTATGCGGATGATAAAGCGAGAGAGGTGAAAGGCTATGCCGATACTCTTCTTGCCGCTCATATGGCTGCCGCAAACCCGCATCCACAATATCTCGCAGTCGCGGATATCAATAACTACCTTCCTGTCGGTGTGCCAATTCCTTATCCAGCTGCGACCCCGCCAACTGGCTGGTTCAACTGTAATGGCTCCGCATTTGATAAAACAAAATACCCCATTCTGGCGTCGCTTTTTCCCTCGGGGAATCTGCCCGACCTGCGCGGTGAGTTTATTCGCGGCTGGGATAACGGGCGTAATGTCGATGCAAACAGGGGATTAGGGCAATGGCAGGGCGATGCGCTGCAACAACATACCCATGACTACTTCACCATTTTACCGCTCGCAGATACTGACCGGGGAGGTGGCTCTTCACTCTTTTCACTCGATAACTCAACCTGGTCGACCACCAATGGTGTCGGCGGCGGCGCACGCGTCGCTTCAGAAACACGTCCACGCAATATTGCGTTTAACTACATCATGAGGGCAGCATAATGGAACAAGCCGTACTGAACGACAACCTGATTGCAATCAAAGCAGGTTACATCACCGTCTATCATTACCGCGAAACGACCCGTGAATATCTCGCGCCATCAGAAGAGTATTTGGCTGTTGGTCTCGGTATTCCTCGTTTCTCCACTATCGAAAAACCGGGAGAGGGTAAAGCGGGCTTCGCTATCTGTCGCACTGTTGCGCTGGATGCCTGGGAGTACGTTCCCGATCATCGTGGCGAAACGGTGTATGACATCAATACGAAGCAGAAAAGGGAAATTACCGAATTAGGCAATTATCCTGCGGACGTCACACCGCTTGCCCCTTCAACGCCTTATGACAAGTGGGATGGTAGCCAGTGGGTGACCGATCAAGCCGCGCTGATTGCTGTCGCAGAAGCTAAAAAAACACAACTGCTCAACGAAGCCAAAAACACTATCAGCCTGTGGCAAACCGAGTTGCAACTCGGCATCATCAGCGATGACGATAAAGCCCGGCTGATTGCATGGTTGCAGTACATCAAGCTGCTCCAGGCGGTGGATACCGCAACGGCACCGAATATCAACTGGCCGCAACAACCGCAATAATATCAGACGGGCTACGGCCCGTTTTTTTCATTCATAGTTGTCCTGCCCATAAACCAACCCCAACCGATAGCCCTGCCTGATGCGCTCACCGGAAAATAGTGCCCACGTTTCCGACAACTGAGAGTGAACGCATGACCGCGAAATATTATGCCATTCTGACCAATCAAGGTGCGGCGAAGCTGGCAGCAGCTACCGCGCTTGGCACGCAAATTCATATCACGCAAATGGCCGTCGGCGACGGTAATGGCAGCCTGCCCACGCCCGACGCCACACAAACCCAACTGCTTAACCAGAAGCGCATCGGTGCGGTGAACACGCTCACTGTCGATGCGGCCAACGCAAATCAGATCATTGCCGAACAGGTGATCCCGGAAAACGAAGGGGGCTACTGGATCCGCGAAATGGGGCTTTTTGATGACGATGGCGTGCTGATTGCCATTGCCAACTGCCCGGAAACGTACAAGCCGTTGTTACAGGAAGGCAGCGGCCGCACGCAGACGATTCGTATGGCGCTGATTATTTCGTCAACGGCGGCGGTGACGCTGAAAATCGACCCGTCGGTGGTGCTGGCGACACGCAAATATGTCGACGATAAGGTTATCGAGGTAAAAGCCTATTCCGACGAGCTGATGAAACAGCATGTCGCCGCCAGTAACCCGCATGCGCAATATCCATTGATTTCAAATGCGTTACAGGAAATGACGAGTGCGGGCCTGGTGAATCGCGTGCATGAAAATCTGAACCTTAGCGCCATTGTACTGGCGGGAACCGCTACCGGACAATTAGCTAATTACGGGTATTTAAAAATCCCCGTAATCATTGCTAATGTCAAAAAAGAGGTCATTATCCAATGGATGTTTGGGGCGACCAACGTAACTAACGGCACGGACTCAGTGATAAATTGGCCCATTGCCTTTCCTACAGCCTGCCTGAGTGCGCAGGTCACATTTAATGAATCTGCCGGTCCATTTAGTGATATCACCACACCGGTTTACATCACCGCCCGCTCACTGAATACGATCACGATTCGTTCATACACCGGTGCAGCAAATGGCGTAGATATTCTGGGCATCGGTTTTTAACCGATGCCCAGAATATACAGAAACGGGCCCCGGCCCGTTTTTTTTGTCTACCGTGTTGTTTCATCCCCACGCCAACCCCGACAAATAGCGCGTTAGCGCTGCGGTCTGGAAAATAGCACTCACCCCAACACCACGGAGTTAATCGGATGAGTGACTACCATCATGGCGTTCAGGTCGTCGAAATCAACGACGGCACACGCGTCATTTCCACTGTCTCAACTGCTATCGTCGGCATGGTTTGTACGGCCAGCGACGCCGATGTGGCAACCTTTCCACTGAATGAACCGGTGCTTATCACCAACGTGCAAAGCGCCATCGCTAAAGCGGGCACCAAAGGTACGCTGGCATCGTCTTTACAGGCGATTGCCGATCAGGCGAAACCGGTGATTGTTGTGGTGCGTGTCGCGGAAGGTAGCGGCGACGATGCCCAGGCGCAGACGATTTCCAATATCATCGGCACCACCGATGCAAACGGGAAATACACCGGTCTGAAAGCGCTGCTGACCGCTGAAGCGGTGACCGGCGTGAAACCGCGTATTCTTGGCGTGCCGGGTTACGACACCCTGGAAGTCGCAACCGCGCTGGCCCCCATCTGCCAGAAGCTGCGTGCCTTCGGTTACGTCAGCGCCTGGGGCTGCAAAACCATTTCGGAAGCTATTAAGTACCGCGAGAATTTCAGCCAGCGCGAGCTGATGGTGATTTGGCCGGACTTCCTCGCCTGGGATACCGTTGCTAATGCCAGCGCCACGGCGTACGCCACGGCGCGCGCACTCGGCCTGCGCGCTTATATCGACCAGTCTGTTGGCTGGCACAAAACCCTGTCTAACGTCGGCGTTAACGGCGTGACCGGCATCAGCACCCCGGTGTTCTGGGATCTGCAGGAATCCGGCACCGATGCGGATCTGCTGAATCAGGCTGGCGTCACCACGCTGATTCGTAAAGATGGCTTCCGTTTCTGGGGCAACCGCACCTGCTCGGATGATCCGCTGTTCCTGTTTGAAAACTATACCCGTACCGCGCAGGTTATTGCCGACACCATGGCCGACGCGCATATGTGGGCGGTGGACAAACCGATTACCGCGACGCTTATCCGCGACATCATTGATGGCATTAACGCGAAATTCCGCGAGCTGAAAAGCAACGGTTACATCGTCGATGCGACCTGCTGGTTCGATGAATCCGCGAACGACGCCGAAACCCTGAAAGCCGGGAAACTGTATATCGATTATGACTATACGCCGGTCCCGCCACTGGAAAACCTGACCTTACGCCAGCGCATCACCGATAAGTACCTGGCGAACCTGGTCTCCTCGGTTAACAGCAATTAAGGAGCCTGATAAATGGCAATGCCGCGAAAACTGAAATACATGAACGTGTTCCTCAATGGCTACAGCTACCAGGGTGTCGCCAAATCCATCACGCTGCCAAAGCTGACCCGCAAGCTGGAAAACTACCGTGGTGCAGGCATGAATGGCGTCGCGCCGATTGATATGGGTCTCGATGAAGAGGCGATGTCAATGGAGTGGTCGCTGGGCGGCTTCCCGGATGAAGCTATCTGGGAACTGTATGGCGCCACCAGCGCCGACGCGGTGCCGATCCGCTTCGCCGGTTCTTACCAGCGCGATGACACCGGGGAAACGGTGGCAGTGGAAGTGGTGATGCGTGGTCGCCAGAAAGAGATCGACACTGGCGAAAACAAGCCGGGTGAAGATACGGAATCCAAAATCTCCGTGGTTTGCACCTACTTCAAACTGACCATTGATGGCAAGGAGCTGGTGGAGATCGACACCGTCAACATGGTTGAAAAAGTGAACGGCGTCGACCGTCTCGAACAGCACCGCCGCAATATCGGCCTGTAATGCCCCACCCGGTCAGCCTGGCTGGCCGGGTCTTCCCCCCGCAAAAGCAACGAGGATCGTATGAGCCACGAAACAGATAACGTCATTACCCTGCAAACCCCGATTAAACGCGGCGAGCAGTTGATCAATTCCCTTACGCTGATGAAACCGAACGCCGGTACGCTGCGCGGCCTGAGCCTGGCCGCGGTGGCAAACGCCGAAGTGGACGCGCTGATTAAAGTGCTGCCGCGCATCACCTCCCCTTCACTTACCGAGCAGGAAGTGGGCGCGCTGGATCTGGCCGATATGGTGGCGCTGGCGGGCAAGGTGGTCGGTTTTTTGTCACCAGCTTCGGGACAGTAAATTTTCCGGCCAGGCTGTCGGTTGACGATCTGATGGCGGATATCGCGGTGATCTTCCACTGGCCGCCATCAGAGCTTTACCCCCTGAGTCTGAGCGAACTCATCACCTGGCGCGAAAAAGCGCTGCAGCGAAGCGGAAACACATATGAGTAACAGCGTAAATATCGAGGCCCTGCTCGCTGCTGTTGATCAAGCGAAGCGGCCCTTTCAAACCCTGCAGACGGCGAATGTGTCGCTGTCTGACAGCATAAAAGCAACGGAGAAAAACCTGAGCGGGTTGTATGGGCAACTCGCGCAGGTGGATGGCTTAATGCGGGCGGAAAAAGCCCTTACCTCAGTCAATGTGCGGCTGGAAACGATGCAGCAGCGTACGCAAAAACTGGCGGAACAAGGCCCGCCGACGCGCAGCCACGCCAGTCTTTTGCAGTTCACACAACAGCGTGTCGGCCAGCTGCATCTGCAGCGCCTCAACCTGACGGCGAAAGTCGCCAGGCGGAAAAGCGTGGTTACCGAATCCGGCCTTGACGCTGCGGCGCCACTGGCGGAAAAGCTGCGGCTGAAAAGCCGCATCAGCGACAGTTCGGCGCAGTTGGTAACCCAACAGCAGAGCCTGAAACAGGAAAACCGGCAGCAACGGCAGAAGAAAATCCAGGATGCGCAGCAGAGCATCACAGGGATGGGCGGAAAAGTCGCCAGCCTTGGGAAGGCCAGTATGTCGGTGGCAAACACCGGTTTTAGCCTTGGCAAAAAATTGCTGCAACCGGGTTATGAAGCATCACTGCAAGCGCGCCCTACCGTGCAGCCTGCGCCAGCGGGCACCGCTGTCGCCAGCCTCCAGCAGAACGCCGGAAACCGGGCCCAGCCGATCGCCAACCAGCAACAAAGCGGCGGCGATGCTGCGGCCGTGACGCAAAACAATGCCGGCAACCTTGGCACGGATTTAGCGGCGCTGCAGGCGGCTTATCAATCCCTGAGCGTGGACATTTTCGCCACCCAGGAGTCGTCGCTGCGCATGCTGGTACAGACCGCGACTGGTTATCTCGGGCAGCTTCAGCAGTGGGTGCAAAATAACCAGGGGCTGGTGCAAAGCTTTGGTCTGATAGCGACGGTGATCGTCGGCGTTGCAGGGGCAATTGGCACTATCGCAAGCGTGATTGCGCCCGTCTTTACGGGGATCAGCACGCTTATCACCATTGCCACGACCTTCGGCAGCGTGTTTACCACCGTTTGTGGTGGGATCATGGCGGTTATCGGCGGACTCACCTGGCCAATTGTTGCCGTGGTGGCTGCCATCGCCGCTGGCGCTGCGCTGATTTATAAATACTGGGAGCCTATTAGCGCCTTTTTTAGCGGCGTGATTGAGGGGATCGTCGCGGCATTTGCCCCCATTGCAGAGATGTTTTCGCCATTACAGCCGGTTTTCGATGCCATCGGCGGTGCACTGCAAACGGTAAAAGAGACCTTTATCGCGCTGCTGACGCCAATCAAGGCCAGCGAGGAGACGCTCACTCAATTCGGCAACCTCGGGCAGAGTGTCGGTAAAGTGCTGGTTACTGCATTCACCTGGCCACTGAACCTCTTCCGTTCACTGAGCGAGAGCGCGACGGGGTTGCTGGAGACGCTGGGCATTATCGATAAGAAACCCGCACTGGCGCTCAAACCATCGATCGAGCAACCCGCTACCGGAGGGGTATCCAGCTATATCCAGCCCACAAGTTCGCAACCGGGGTATAACGCCTATCAGATGGCGCGCCCGTCAACCGGCAGCTCTTACCTCGACCAAAGCCGTACGGAATATAACGTCACGCTGCAGGGCGATGTCACGCCGGGCAGCAGCAACGAACGTTACCTGCAGGATCTGTTCCGCCAGGATGCCGATAACCGGCGCAACAACGCGTTATCCCAATTCAACCCGTAAGGAGAGTTCGCATTATGATGCTGGCATTGGGGCTTTTTGTTTTTATGCGGCAGACGCTGCCATTTCAGAATATGAGCCGTACCTCAGCGTTTAACTGGAAGAACAACGCGCGTGTGGGCAAGCGCGCGGCGTTTCAGTACATCGGTCCAGGGGAGGAAACCATCGAAATTACGGGCGCGCTCTACCCGGAACTCACTGGCGGTGTGCTGTCGCTTGCGGCGGTACGTCTGATGGCCGATCAGGGTCGCTCATGGCCGCTTATTGACGGAACCGGAATGATTTACGGCATGTATGTAATAAGCAGCGTCACCGAAAACGGTTCTGAGTATTACAGCGACGGTTCACCGCGCAAAATCACCTTCACGCTCAAACTTACGCGCGTTGATGAATCGCTGGAGGCCCTGGCGGGCGATCTTCAGGCCCAGGGGGAACAACTGTTCAGGGACCCGACGAAGATGCTGGGGAACATGTGATGATTGACGTACTCACCCAGGATTTGGGGCGAACAAGCGTCCCCCTGTTTACGCTGAAGCTAAAGCAGAAACAGCATGATCCGCAGCAAGCGCAAAAACAGCAAGTAAAAGACATTACCTACGATATTGCGCCTCGCCTGATAGCATTGACCGTCACCGATAATCGCGGGTTTGAAGCCGATACACTAACGTTAACGCTGGATGATGCCGACGGGAAAATCCAGATGCCGCAGCGCGGTAATGAGGTAAGTGTCGCCATTGGTCGACTGGGAGAACTGCTCACTAATATGGGCACGTTTACCATCGATCAGGTGACGCATCGAGGTACGCCGGATCAGGTGGTTGTTACCGGCCGCAGCGTCGATTTTCGCGGCAATATGAATAGCCCAAAAGAGTGGTCATGGCATGACACAACGCTTGGCGAAGTTGTCAAAGATATCGCCTGGCGTAATTCACTGAGCGCCAGTGTCGCGCCAGCGCTGGCAAATATAAAAATCGCCCATATCGACCAGTCTAATGAGTCCGACATTGGCTTTCTTACCCGGCTGGCAACTCGCAACGGTGCTGAAATCGCCGTGAAATCAGGTACGCTGATTTTCCTTGTTCCGGGCATGTGCGTTCGGGGCGGCAAGGTTGTTCCTTCGGTGACGATCACCCGCAGCGATGGCGACTCACACGAGTTTACCCTTGCCGATCGCGCAGCTTACAGCGGTGTGGTTGCCCACTGGCAAGATACCAGAACGCCAAAAGCGCAGACGAAGCAGGTAAAACTGACGCGCAAAATCGCGACAACCAGCAATGAAAAACAGGAAGCGACCGATTACACCGCTGGATCAAAAGATAATATCTATACCCTGCCGACGACATACTCTTCTAAAGATGAAGCCATGCGGGCGGCAGAGGCACAGTGGCAAGATATCCAGCGCAACGCGGCGAAATTTACGCTCACTCTCGCTCAGGGGCGCACCGATATCTCAGCAGAAAGCCCTGTGTATGTTTCAGGCTTTAAAGATGCGATCAACAATACGCCCTGGGTAATCAAAAAAGTGACACATGGCATTGATAGCAATGGTTTTATTAGCAAACTGCAGCTGGAGGTTCGGGTTGATGGCGTTAAATATGAAGTGCAGGAATAACGTCAAATGCATTCTTTAACTTGCATTTGCAAGCCAAAAGGATAATATAACTGGCATATACACGAGGGAGAAACCACCATGATGCATTGCCCGGTATGCCAACAAGCGGCGCACGCGCGCTCCAGCCGCTACCTCAGTTCTGAAACCAAAGAGCGCTATCACCAGTGCCAGAATATTCACTGTGGTTGTACGTTTGTCACCCATGAGTCGCTGGCGCGTTACATTGTCCGCCCGCCAGCACTGCAAGTGAGCGCGTCACACGCCGGGAAGTAATCCGGCGAAAATAATCAAAAGCCTGCGCCAGCAGGTTTTTTATTTCTGCATCGATAATAGGTAATGGAAAAAAATACGTGGGCAATGGATGGTCACAGAGCATAAAAACCACTGATACAGGAAACGCCCTGGGTTCAGCCTAAATTAAATATGCGTCTGCCTGCCCGGAGAGATGTCGATCCTGATAAGGATGCGAAACCAGAATTTGTTAGCGTGCGGATCTACAGGATGCTGTTTTTAGCTCGCAATCAAACCATTAATAAAGCTCGCTGCCTGCTGTGAACGATTTAAATCCCAAAGCAATACGCCAAAACCTGGCGCTGAACACGTCTAAAGAAGGTGGTTTTCAGATGAGTATAAAAAAGGGGCTGGCATTACGCCAACCCCTTGTTTCATAACACGCTTTGGATGTAGCGTGTGCGCTATCTTAGTTAAGACGCTCTTTGATACGAGCAGACTTACCAGTACGCTCACGCAGGTAGTACAGTTTAGCTTTACGAACGGCACCACGACGTTTGACAGAGATGCTGTCAACTACCGGAGAGTGAGTCTGGAAGACACGCTCAACGCCTTCGCCGTTGGAAATTTTACGAACAGTGAATGCAGAGTGCAGACCGCGGTTACGAATAGCGATAACCACGCCCTCGAATGCCTGCAGACGTTTTTTGGAACCTTCAACAACCCATACTTTCACTTCCACGGTGTCACCCGGACGGAAGGAAGGCACGTCCTGCTTCATCTGCTCTTGTTCAAGTTGCTTAATAATGTTGCTCATAATTTAATCTCTTATCCTGGGTAAACTGATATTCGGGTGGCTTAAGCCATCCCATCATGTTTCTGTTGCTGTTGCGCTTGTTCCCGTTGGAACTCCGCCAGCAACCTTGCTTGCTCTTCAGTCAGAGCCAGGTTTTCCAGAAGTTCAGGTCTTCTAAGCCAGGTGCGGCCCAGCGACTGCTTCAAACGCCAGCGACGTATCTCGGCATGGTTCCCCGACAGTAACACCGCCGGTACTTCCATTCCTTCTAACACTTCAGGTCGGGTATAGTGTGGGCAGTCCAGCAACCCATCGGCAAAAGAATCTTCCGTTGCCGAAGCTTCATGCCCCAGTACCCCCGGAATAAACCGGGAAACCGAGTCAATCAGCGTCATCGCTGGTAACTCACCACCGCTGAGAACGTAATCGCCGATAGACCATTCTTCGTCAATCTCGGTTTGAATTACGCGCTCATCTATCCCTTCGTAGCGACCGCACACCAGAATCAGTTTCTGATTCGTTGCCAGTTCGCTGACGCCCGCTTGATCAAGCTTGCGCCCCTGAGGCGACAGATAAATCACTTTGGCGCCTTCGCCCGCCGCGGCTTTTGCTGCATGAATGGCGTCCCGTAGGGGGTTCACCATCATTAACATCCCCGGTCCGCCGCCGTAAGGACGATCGTCCACGGTACGGTGCCGGTCGTGAGCGAAATCACGCGGACTCCAGCTCTGGATGCTCAGCAGGCCATTTTTTACTGCCCGGCCAGTTACCCCGTAGTCGGTAATCGCGCGGAACATTTCAGGAAACAGGCTAATTATGCCAATCCACATAGCGCCGTCTTTTACCGTATATCCGGAGGTTTAAAAACCAGGATCCCAATCTACTTCAATGGTTTGAGTAGTGAGATCGACTTTCTTGATAACCTGCCCATCGAGGAACGGAACCAGCCGCTCCTTGATACCAAATGCATCTTTCAGGTTTGCCTTGATGACGAGAACGTCATTCGACCCGGTTTCCATCATATCGACGACTTTACCGAGGCTGTAACCTTCAGTAGTCACTACCTGGCAGCCCATCAGGTCTTTCCAGTAGTAGTCACCCTCTTCCAGTTCCGGCAACTGCGCGGAATCAACGACAATTTCACAATTGGTCAGCAGATTCGCGGCATCTCTGTCATCAACACCTTTCAGTTTGATGACGATGTCCTGATTGTGGTAGCGCCAGCTTTCCAGCTCAATGCTCTGCCACTGACCCGCCTTCTGGATAAACCAGGGCTGATAGTCAAAAATGCTTTCGGCGTCTTCGGTGGAGGAAAACACTCTGAGCCAACCACGAATTCCGTAAGAAGACCCCAGCTTGCCGACAATAATTGGCTCAACAGGGACCGGTGCGGCTTGTTGCTTGCTCATCATGACCACCGTGACAGATTAAGCTGCTTTCTGTGCTGCTTTGATCAGCGCGGAAACGCGATCGGAAACGGTAGCGCCCTGGCCAACCCAGTGCTGAATACGATCCAGATCCAGGCGGGTGCCTTCTTCTTTCTCGGAAGCGATCGGGTTGAAGAAACCAACGCGCTCAATGAAGCGACCGTTGCGTGCATTGCGGCTGTCAGTAACAACAACCTGGTAGAACGGACGCTTTTTAGCGCCGTGACGTGCTAAACGAATAGTTACCATAACATCCTCTTGTGTGAATAAAACACCAGGCCCCATCGAGGAACGGAGCCCGGTGTCATATTAAAAGCCCGAAAATTTTACTGATTTTGGGGGAAATTGCAATCAGGATAAAGTAAACAAGGGATATAAGGCGTATATCGGTGCAGCCAGTTTAGTTCCGGCGTGCGCACAGAAAGCGGAGCGTACACGGAGTACGTGAGCATTTCGAGCACGCCCGGGGGCTAAAATGGCAAACAAGATAGCCTTACGCCCTTGTTTTAGCGACCCGGGAAACCAGGCGGCATCATCCCCTTCATCCCGCGCATCATCTTCGCCATCCCGCCCTTCTTCATCTTCTTCATCATGCGCTGCATGTCGTCGAATTGTTTGAGCAGACGGTTCACATCCTGCACCTGCATGCCGCAGCCGGCGGCGATACGGCGCTTACGCGAACCTTTGATGATGTCCGGGTTGGCACGCTCTTTCAGCGTCATGGAGTTAATGATCGCTTCCATACGCACCAGCACTTTGTCGTCCATTTGCGCTTTAACGTTGTCCGGGATCTGGCCCATGCCCGGCAGCTTGCCCATCAGGCTCGCCATGCCGCCCATGTTTTTCATCTGGCGCAGCTGCTCAAGGAAGTCGGTCAGATCGAAACCGTCGCCCTTCTTCAGTTTATTCGCCAGCTTTTCAGCCTGCGCTCGGTCAACTTTGCTTTCGATATCTTCGATAAGCGACAACACGTCGCCCATGCCAAGGATGCGTGAGGCGATACGATCCGGGTGGAACGGCTCCAGCGCTTCCGTTTTCTCGCCGACACCGAGGAATTTAATCGGTTTGCCGGTGATATGGCGAATGGAGAGCGCCGCACCGCCGCGCGCATCACCGTCCACTTTCGTCAGCACCACGCCGGTCAGCGGCAGCGCTTCATTAAAGGCTTTCGCGGTATTCGCGGCGTCCTGACCGGTCATGGCGTCGACGACAAACAGGGTTTCTACCGGCTTAATCGCCGCGTGAACCTGTTTGATCTCATCCATCATCGCTTCGTCGACATGCAGACGACCGGCGGTATCCACCAGCAGCACGTCGTAGAATTTCAGCTTCGCCTCTTTCAGCGCGGCGTTAACGATGTCAACTGGCTTTTGCGCGACGTCAGAAGGGAAGAAATCGACGTCAACCTGCTGCGCCAGCGTTTCCAGCTGTTTGATCGCCGCCGGACGGTAAACGTCGGCAGAAACGACCATCACTTTCTTCTTGTGCTTCTCGCGCAGGAACTTACCGAGTTTACCGACGCTGGTGGTTTTACCCGCCCCCTGCAGACCCGCCATCAGCACTACCGCTGGCGGCTGCGCGGCAAGGTTCAGGCTCTGGTTCTCTTCGCCCATCGCCGCAACCAGTTCGTTGCGCACGATTTTGACGAACTCCTGGCCCGGCGTCAGGCTCTTGTTCACTTCATGGCCAACCGCTTTCTCTTTTACGCGGTTGATAAAATCACGCACCACTGGCAGCGCAACGTCCGCTTCCAGCAGTGCCATACGCACTTCGCGCAGGGTATCTTTGATGTTGTCTTCAGTGAGGCGTCCACGGCCACTGATATTGCGCAGGGTGCGCGACAAACGATCGGTTAAATTATCAAACATTGTCTCTCGCCTGAGGTGATACGATGGCCGCCAGCGCGACGCATAACAGAAATTTCCCGGAGTATAACATGAAGACATTGCTCCTGTATGTGATGCAACTGTTGGAGCCAACGTCACGTAACGTTATACTGCTTTTCTTTCTTCTTCAGTCAACTGCCGACATCCTATGCCCGTTTTTGCCCTGATCGCTCTTGTCGCCTACTCAATCAGCATTGCGCTGATCGTTCCCAGCCTGCTGCAAAAAAACAGCGGCTGGCGCAGAATGGCTATCCTTTCGGCGGTAATCGCACTTATTTGTCACGGTTTCGGCCTGAAAGAACGCCTGTTCCCGGATGATGGCGGGCAAAACCTGAGCCTGCTGAATGTCGGTTCGCTGGTCAGCCTGATGATCTGTACGGTAATGACGATTGTGGCGTCGAAAAATCGCGGCTGGCTGCTGCTGCCGATTGTCTATACCTTCGCGTTAATCAACCTTGCTTTCGCCGTTTTTGTACCCAATGAGTACATTACCCATCTGGAAGCCACGCCGGGCATGATGGTGCACATTGGCCTGTCGCTTTTCGCCTATGCCACACTGATTATTGCGGCTATGTACGCGCTGCAACTGGCCTGGATTGACTATCAGTTGAAGAATAAACGGCTGGCGTTCAGTAACGAAATGCCACCGCTGATGGTGATTGAGCGCAAAATGTTCCACATTACGCAGGTTGGCGTTGTGCTGCTGACGCTGACGCTATGCACCGGCCTGTTCTTTATGCAGAACCTGTTCAGCATGGAAAATATCGACAAAGCGGTGCTCTCAATCATCGCCTGGTTTGTCTACATTGTTCTGCTGTGGGGCCATTACCATGAGGGCTGGCGCGGCCGCAGGGTCGTCTGGTTCAACGTTGCAGGCGCGGGGATTTTAACGCTGGCCTATTTTGGCAGCCGCATTCTGCAGCAGTTCGCGAGCTAATCACAAAGGAGTTCCCCCTGGAACACATTTCCACCACGACGCTGATTATTACGCTAATCATCATGGTCGTGGTTTCGGCCTACTTTTCCGGTTCCGAAACCGGAATGATGACACTCAACCGTTACCGCTTGCGCCACTTAGCCAAGCAGGGCAACCGCGCGGCAAAACGCGTAGAAAAGCTGTTGCGTAAACCCGACCGCCTGATAAGCCTGGTGCTGATTGGTAACAACCTCGTCAATATTCTGGCGTCGGCAATTGGCACCATTGTTGGGATGCGCCTGTATGGCAATGCTGGCGTCGCTATTGCCACCGGTGTGCTGACCTTTGTGGTGCTGGTGTTCGCCGAAGTGTTGCCAAAAACCATCGCCGCGCTCTACCCGGAAAAAGTGGCCTTCCCCAGTAGCTTCCTGCTCGCGCCGCTGCAAGTCATCATGATGCCGCTGGTGTGGTTGCTGAACGGCGTGACGCGCGTGCTGATGCGCATGGTGGGTATTAAAGCGGATGTGGTGGTCAGCGGCGCGCTCAGCAAAGATGAGCTGCGCACCATTGTGAACGAATCGCGCTCGCAAATTTCCCGCCGCAACCAGGACATGTTGCTGTCGATTCTCGATCTGGAAAAAGTCAGCGTTAACGACATCATGGTGCCGCGCAACGAAATTGTCGGCATTGATATCAACGACGACTGGAAGGCCATTGTTCGCCAGCTCACGCACTCGCCGCACGGTCGCATTGTGCTCTACCGTGATTCGCTGGACGACGCCATCAGCATGCTGCGCGTGCGTGAAGCCTACCGGTTAATGACGGAAAAAAACGAGTTCACCAAAGAGGTGATGCTGCGCGCCGCTGACGAAATCTACTATGTTCCGGAAGGTACGCCGCTGAGCGTGCAACTGGTGAAATTCCAGCGCAATAAAAAGAAAGTCGGCCTGGTGGTCGATGAGTATGGCGATATTCAGGGGCTGGTGACGGTCGAGGATATTCTGGAAGAGATTGTCGGCGACTTTACCACCTCCATGTCACCTGCGCTGGCGGATGAAGCCACGCCGCAAAATGACGGCTCGGTGATCATCGACGGCAGCGCCAACGTGCGCGAACTGAATAAAGCCTTTAACTGGCGCTTACCGGAAGACGAAGCCCGCACCATTAACGGCATGCTGCTGGAGGCGCTGGAAGAGATCCCGGCGGTGGGTACGCGAGTGCGTATCGAGCAGTACGACATCGATATTCTCGACGTGCAGGACAATATGATTAAGCAGGTTCAGGTGATCCCGGTGAAAGCACTGCGGGAAAGCGTCGCCGAATAAGCGAAAAAAAACCCTCTCCGGACGGAGAGGGTTTATCTAAAAAAAGTTACGCCTTCGCTTTAGCAACGGTCACCATCGCTGCGCGAATAGTGCGGCCGTTTAAGGTGTAACCTTTTTGCATCACGCCCAGCACTTTACCAGCGGCAATCTCTTCAGATTCCACCATGGCAATCGCCTGATGCACGTTTGGATCCAGCGGAACGTCGGTTTCAGCAATCACTTCCACGCCGAATTTCTTCACCACATCCAGCATGTTTTTCAGCGTCAGTTCAATGCCTTCAACCATCGGTGCCATCTCGGCGTTGTTTTTGTCCGCCACTTCCAGTGCGCGATCCAGGCTATCGATAACCGGCAGCAGTTCATTGACGAACTTCTCCAGCGCGAATTTATGCGCTTTCTCGATATCCTGTTCGGTACGGCGACGCAGGTTTTCCATTTCCGCTTTAACGCGTAAAACAGTTTCGCGCTCGCGGCTTTCCGCTTCAGCTAACTGCGCTTCAAGGTTCGCAATTTTCTCATCGCGCGGATCCACCTGCCCAGCAGAATCGTCAGACTCAACAACTGCCTCAACTTCGTCGTGCTGTTCCATGATAATTTCTTCCGGGGCTTGCCCGTCAGGCGTTTTCTGTTCTTTACTACTCATGAATTTCTCCGCGTTTTTTTGCATTCATCTCGCTAACCTGCATTATTATGGGGATCAGTTTCCGGGATTCAAGGGAACGTGACAGATTGTCATCATTTCACTCGCCACAAGGACCTCCAGAAAATGACCCATCATTTCAAGTGTATTGGTATTGTCGGGCATCCACGGCACCCTACCGCACTGACCACACATGAAATGTTATATCGCTGGTTAAGCGCCAAAGGTTATGACGTCATTGTCGAACAACAGATTGCCCAGGAATTGCAGCTCAATAATGTGAAAACCGGCACGCTGGCAGAAATCGGTCAACAAGCCGATCTCGCGGTGGTTGTCGGCGGCGACGGTAATATGCTGGGCGCGGCGCGCACGCTGGCGCGCTATGATATCAAGGTTATTGGGATTAACCGCGGCAACCTCGGCTTTCTCACCGATCTCGATCCCGACAACGCGCAGCAACAGCTGGCCGACGTGCTGGAAGGTCATTATATCGCTGAAAAACGTTTTTTGCTGGAAGTGCAGGTCTGCCAGCAAGAGTGCCAGAAACGTATCAGCACCGCGATCAACGAAGTAGTACTCCACCCGGGCAAAGTTGCCCATATGATTGAATTTGAAGTCTATATCGACGAAGTTTTCGCCTTTTCCCAGCGTTCGGATGGGCTGATTATCTCAACCCCTACCGGTTCCACCGCCTATTCACTCTCCGCCGGCGGGCCGATTCTGACGCCATCGCTGGATGCCATCACGCTGGTACCGATGTTTCCGCACACGTTGTCTGCGCGCCCGCTGGTGATAAACAGCAGCAGCACTATTCGCCTGCGCTTTTCCCATCGTCGCAGCGATCTGGAGGTGAGTTGCGACAGCCAAATCGCGTTGCCGATTCAGGAAGGTGAAGATGTACTTATCCGCCGCTGCGACTATCACCTCAATCTTATTCACCCTAAAGATTACAGTTATTTCAATACGTTAAGCTCTAAGCTCGGCTGGTCGAAAAAATTGTTCTGAAAATCATCGCACAACACTTTACTGTATATAAAACCAGATTATACTGTACGAAAATACAGTTATGGTTTTTCATACAGGAAAGCAACCATGTTGGCACAACTGACCATCAGTAATTTTGCTATCGTTCGTGAGCTCGAGATTGATTTTCACAGCGGGATGACAGCTATTACCGGCGAAACCGGGGCGGGTAAATCGATTGCCATTGATGCACTCGGGCTATGCCTGGGCGGTCGTGCGGAAGCCGACATGGTACGCGCAGGCGCGCCGCGCGCCGACCTGTGCGCCCGCTTCGCACTAAAAGATACTCCCGCCGCCCAACGCTGGCTCGAAGAGAACCAGTTAGAAGATGGGCGTGAGTGTTTACTTCGCCGAGTGATCAGCAGCGACGGGCGCTCCCGTGGTTTTATCAACGGCACGGCGGTACCGCTTTCCCAGTTGCGCGAGCTGGGCCAGTTACTCATTCAGATCCATGGTCAGCACGCGCATCAGCTTCTTATTAAGCCTGAGCAGCAGAAAAACCTGCTCGATGGCTACGCCGGTGAGTATGCGCTAACTCAGCAAATGACCGAACACTACCGTGCCTGGCATCAAAGCTGCCGCGAGCTGGCCCAGCATCAACAGCAAAGCCAGGAGCGCGCCGCCCGCGCAGAGCTTTTGCACTACCAATTGAAAGAGCTGAATGAATTTAACCCGCAGCCAGGCGAGTTCGAGCAGATTGATGAAGAGTACAAACGCCTCGCCAATAGTGGTCAGCTACTGTCTACCAGCCAGCATGCACTGAACGTGCTGGCAGACGGTGAAGAGGCCAATCTGCAAAGCCAGCTCTATACCGCCCGCCAACTGCTTGGCGAACTGGCAGGTATGGACGCACGTCTTTCCGGCGTGCTGGATATGCTCGAAGAAGCTGCTATTCAGATTAGCGAAGCCAGCGATGAGCTGCGCCACTACTGCGACCGCTTAGATCTCGATCCAAACCGTCTGTACGAACTGGAACAGCGTATCTCACGACAGATTTCGCTGGCGCGCAAACATCACATCAGCCCGGAAGAGCTACCTCAGTTTCACCAGTCACTGCTTGATGAACAGCAACTGCTCGACGATCAGGCTGATTCCCAGGAAACCCTGGCGCTGGCTGTCACACACCATCACCAGCTCGCGCTGGCGACCGCCCAGCAGTTGCATGAGCAGCGCGTGAAATATGCGCAGGAACTCGGCGAATTAATTACTGAAAGCATGCATGCGCTCTCCATGCCGCACGGCGTCTTTACCATTGATGTGGCGTTTGATGCCCATTCGCTGACAGCTGAAGGTGCCGATCGCATCGAATTTCGTGTGACAACCAACCCCGGCCAGCCGCTGCAATCAATCGCCAAAGTCGCCTCTGGTGGTGAACTGTCGCGCATTGCGCTGGCTATCCAGGTGATCACCGCACGGAAAATGGAAACCCCGGCGCTGATCTTCGATGAAATCGACGTTGGCATCAGCGGCCCAACAGCCGTGGTTGTAGGTAAGCTGTTGCGCCAGTTGGGTGAATCCACGCAGGTAATGTGCGTAACGCACCTGCCGCAGGTTGCCGGTTGTGGCCATCATCACTTCTTTGTCAGCAAAGAAACGGATGGCGCAATGACCGAAACGCATATGCAGCCGCTGGATAAACGTGCCCGTTTGCAGGAACTGGCGCGCCTGCTTGGCGGTAGTGAAGTGACCCGCAACGCGCTGGCGAACGCCAAAGAGCTGCTGGCAGCGTAAACTTTTTTGTAATATGACGGTCAGAGTTCTCGACAAAATCGACAACAGACCCGCCGGCAAAGGTTTTAAACTGGCGAAAGGTCTATTATCATCGGCATATTACATATGAGCCACGTATTGTTCGGGCCGAAAAGGAATCAAATCACTATGCGCTGTAAAATGCTGACTGCTGCCGCAGCGGTTCTTCTGATGTTGACCGCAGGTTGCTCTACCGTAGAACGCGTGGTTTACCGTCCTGATATCAATCAGGGGAACTACCTGACGCCAAATGATGTTTCTAAAATCCGCGTAGGTATGACGCAACAGCAGGTTGCCTATGCACTGGGTACGCCGATGATGACCGACCCATTTGGCAGTAACACCTGGTTCTACGTGTTCCGCCAGCAGCCGGGTCATGAAGATGTTTCTCAGCAAACCCTGACGCTGACTTTCAGCAGCAATGGCGTATTGATCAATATGGATAACAAACCTGCGCTGACCAAAGGCTAAGGTTGCAGAAATGTAAAAAGGTGCTCAATGAGCACCTTTTTTGTTTGAGTTTGTATGAGCCATTTATGTCGGCTCTTTTCCCGTCGTGTTCGGATTCTTACTTACCGGCGCCGGTAACAAAACCCATGCTATCAGCTTACGCTTTCTTAGCCGACTTCTCAGCGCGCTGGCGGCGCAGCTCTTTCGGATCGGCAATCAGCGGGCGGTAAATCTCTACGCGATCGCCGTCGTGCACGGCATCGTGCAATTTCACCGGGCGGCTATAAATCCCTACTTTATTCACCTTCAGGTCAATATCATCACGCAGCTCGAGCAAACCTGAAGCGCGTATCGCCTGCTCAACGGTTGCGCCCTCTTCAAGCGTAACCCGTTGAAGATACTGTTTCTCCGGCAGTGCGTAAGCCACTTCTACCGCGATATTACCCGGCACGGTAAACCTCTTTCGCCCGGTGGGTAAACGCCTGCACCATGTTTGCCGCCAGTTCTTTAAAGATGCGGCCAAACGCCAGTTCAATCAGCTTATTGGTAAATTCAAAATCAAGTTGAAATTCTACCCGGCAGGCATCAGCACTTAGCGGCGTGAATTTCCACCCACCGATCAACGACTTGAATGGGCCATCGACCAGATGCATCAAAATGCTTTGATTAGTGTCCAGCTTATTACGCGTGGTAAACGTTTTGCTGATCCCGGCTTTGGAAACATCCACCGCCGCGGTCATTTGCGTCGGCCCGGATTCCAGCACCCGGCTGCCAGTACAGCCAGGCAAAAACTGCGGGTAGGATTTTACATCATTCACTAACTTGTACATTTGTTCCGCGCTGTAAGGCACCAGCGCAGTACGGCTAATCTGAGGCATATCGTTTTCCGCGTTCACACAATCGTCAAATAATACCATTTCCCCAGGATGAAAGGAAAACGCAATGCCCGAACTCATGCTAAGATAACCGGCTAAACCTCACAGGACGCAATGAGGTCAGTTTCAGATATCAGATTACCGGATGGCTTCACGACACTATGACGAAGAAAAAAGCATACAAACCAGGTTCAGCCACCATTGCGCTGAATAAGCGCGCCCGCCATGAATACTTTATCGAAGAGGAATTTGAGGCCGGGCTGGCACTGCAAGGCTGGGAAGTAAAATCCTTACGCGCCGGTAAAGCAAACATCGGTGACAGCTACGTTATTCTGAAAGACGGCGAAGCCTTTCTGTTTGGCGCAAACTTTACGCCACTGACCGTAGCCTCCAGCCACTATGTTTGCGATCCGACTCGCACACGTAAGCTACTGCTTAATCAACGCGAACTCGATTCACTGTATGGACGTATCAACCGCGAAGGTTACACCGTGGTGGCGCTGTCGTTGTACTGGAAAAATGCCTGGTGCAAAGTGAAAATCGGCGTGGCGAAAGGTAAGAAACAGCACGACAAGCGCACCGAT
This sequence comes from Kosakonia sp. SOY2, assembly GCF_027109175.1. Classification (NCBI taxonomy): domain Bacteria; kingdom Pseudomonadati; phylum Pseudomonadota; class Gammaproteobacteria; order Enterobacterales; family Enterobacteriaceae; genus Kosakonia; species Kosakonia sp. SOY2. The sequence goes on along the minus strand of NZ_JAPVXH010000002.1, from coordinate 742,829 downwards.
TTGAAAGAGCGCGAATGGCAGCTAGATAAAGCTCGCATTATGAAAAACGCCGGGCGTTAATCGCGTCCGCATTGCCCTCTCACGCCGGGAGAGGGCATCGAACATTTCTCAACCCTCACTCAGCGTCTCATTCAGTTTGCTCAATGTTTTTATAGATAATCCAGCACCGCTTTGATCTCCAGACTGGCAATTATCTCCGGCAGACTAGGAAAGATTTTCCTGTACGGTTGGTCAGTTCAGCGCTTCTTATACGCGCGTAAACCACGCCTCTGGAGCGCTCAAAAACAGGCGATCGGGTCAATTCCATACGCTCAACTACGTTAGCCATCTGGTGTGAACGCTTTGTCTCGCATACAGCAATAATAAATACGGCATGATCGTATGCATCAGTTGCTGTTGCGTGTGGACACTTACTAACCGCATTTCCCTCGACAAAAGTCATTGTGATATGGACTGGAATGGCACGTCATAAATCTGTTATACTGAGCGTCACACTTTTGGGGCTGATTCTGGATTCGACGGGATTCGCGAAACCCAAGGTGCATGCCGAGGGGCGGTTGGCCTCGTAAAAAGCCGCAAAAAAATAGTCGCAAACGACGAAAACTACGCTTTAGCAGCTTAATAACCTGCTTAGAGCCCTCTCTCCCTAGCCTCCGCTCTTAGGACGGGGATCAAGAGAGGTCAAACCCAAAAGAGATCGCGTGGATGCCCTGCCTGGGGTTGAAGCGTTAAAACTAATCAGGCTAGTTTGTTAGTGGCGTGTCCGTCCGCAGCCGGCAAGCGAAATTAAAGACTGGACTAAGCATGTAGTACCGAGGATGTAGGAATTTCGGACGCGGGTTCAACTCCCGCCAGCTCCACCAAATATACATGGACAGTGGCAGGACAGAGTCTTAAAAAACAGTAAGTTAGCCACTTATCCCGGACGGTGACCGGACACCAAAGGGACAAAAAAGGATACGCAAAGGAGCCGCGGCTCTCTGTTGTGAAAAGCTCGCTTCGGCGGGCTTTTTTCTTTTTCAGACTCGAATCGTCATGCTTATCTTCATCGAATTGAGCCTGGTTAAAAACTTGATAAGGGTATGCAAATGGACGCAACTGCGGACTTTTTGATTCGTAGCGAAGAGGATTTTTTAAATTTTTTGGAAGTCATTAAAAAAAGTGAGGGCTTAGAAACTGAGGAATTTCTCTTCCCACAGGTAAAGTTTGAAGGCTGGCCTGTTCTTGATATCAATGTTAAAGGTGAGCGGTACCATTCCTCCATCACTTCAGCCATGCTGTTTGGGATGTCGATGCTTAACGAGGAAATTCAGCGCGCTTTCGCTACCATAAGATATGGCTCTCAAAATCTTCAACGATTGACTAATGAAGATAAGCAAAGACTTGATATTGTTTTCAACATTAGCGAAGGTTCCAGTGACGCTGAAGGTGTTACTGATAAGATCATCAACGCGGTGACTGGTTTTCTACGGGATTCTATGAACGGTATGACGGGTTGGCAAAAAATGTTGGTTGTAATCGCGATTGTTGGCGCAGCCAGCACTTGCGGATATCACTACATTTCTGAAAATGCCGAGAGTGAAAGGCATGCAACCGATCGACAAGTAGAAATCGCAAAAACAACATCTGAAGGTATTAATAAAGCAATCAGTGCTACTTTGGACTACAAAATAAACGGAAAATCAGCCACCAGTGAAGAAGTTATCCACCATGGTCAGGCTGGTAAAAGTGCATTAGTTAAGCAACTCGCCGCAGATCCTACAGTTGAATCAGTAACCCTCGGAAATGAGAAACTCTCTCGCGAAGAGCTAAATACATATAATGGCCGCCAGGCTATTGATAGGGACCGCCTTGAGAAAACGGATACGTTCTTTGTTAAAGGTGTAACAAGGACAGGACCAACAAACCAAGATATCAATATTAACGTCCTGCGAGTTTCAAACGCGGATGGTTTCACTATTAAAGCTTCTGCTGATGTGATAACCCAAGATGAATTAACTGCCATCACCGACGCTTTATCGAACAATACAACCATAAAAATAAGATACTTGGAAGTTATCGAAAAAGGCGCCATTTCTTTAGGTCAGTTTAACACTGTAGCAACAGACTAATCTTTTTAGAGAGATAATCTTCTGTCATGGGGTGTCAGGGGTCGGAGGTTCAAATCCTCTCGTGCCGACCAAAAAATCCCAGGAAAACCAACCCATTGCGGTTGGTTTTTTTATGGTTGCGATTTGGCTAAGGTAAAACAAAGGTAAAATGAAGGTAAAACCCATGACACCTAAACTGCTAAATCATCGTCTTTAACGCGGATTAGCGTATAGGTAAGGACGCCGTGTACTGTAACCCCGTCCAACGCCTCGCCTTCAATGGCTTCACCGTCTTCCGTTATCAGCGCCCCGCGCATCCATTTAGCAAACTGCGCGCGGCCGTCGAACGTGGCGAGAACAGTTTCACCCTCAACCGGCCTGGCAGAAAGGTCAATCACCGCATACCCGGTGTCCGTCTCGATGATCCTGCAATTTGCGTCCATCTGGCAAAGCGCGTCAACGGTTAGCGCGCGCTGTGCATAATCAGCCGCTGGAGATGGAAAGCCCATTATTGAATACTCCCCATGTTGCGAAGCATCCAGAGACGGTTCTCACTGAGGTCAGTCGTCTTGTCCACAAAATACGGCTGATAGCGCTCTATCCAGTCGTTAGCGTCCCGTTCGCTGAAATGCCAGTTGCGGGCGTTAAGCTCCTGTATAAAGTCTGCGGTGCGAAGGTACTGATACCCCTTCGGGTTCCGCTGTATCGCTGCAACAAAAGCTGAATGAATTTCGTACTGACGCGGCATGATCACCACCCTTAAATACTGTTTTTATATACAGTATAATGGTTCAGGTGCATGATCAAGCCCCCGCTTCGTTAACGGGGGCCTTTATGGTGGGATTACCTTTTAGGGTGAAGCGGTTAGGAAGAAGAAAATTTTATGAGGGAAGTGAGGGCCAGGCTATACCGGGTGCGGTCGATGTATCGACGGCATAGAGAGAATCCAGATAATCAAGCCATCGTACGTATTGCGCCAACTCGTCACCTTTCAGGCGACCAAGCGCGGCCTTGCCAGGCCATTGTTTATTGTTCATATACGTATTTGCAGCGTCTATTTTCATGGAGCGAAGAAATTCGGCATCTAATACAAGCGCAGATTGCGGTTTATCGCCCCACACCGGCATGCCAGCATCATCCGTGGCAAGAACTTTTCCCGCCGGTGGCGATGCATTAAACGTATCCCTGATATCATCAGAAACGGGGATGGCATCATCAGGTAGTGTCGCGGATTTTTTAAAATCCTCGAGTAAAATCAATGGATAAAAGGCTAAAGTGGTTTTCGAAAAAAGGTAATTTTTGTTCTCCATGACTTATCTCCCAACTACGATAACGGAAAATGTAAAAGCCCCATTGGTGATAAACTCAGCGCCTGAATTTGTCAGTCCGCCAGCGTTCACCACTGATGACCCCGAACCGCCAGGAACCATCGCCATGGCAAAGACATTATTGGGGAATGGTGTTGGGAAGTTATAAGTTGCATGCCCGGCAGCGGCAGTTACGCATAACATCCACTGGATTAGTAATCCCTTCCCATCAGGAGTGGGGAGTTTGAACCATCCGCTGCTACTTTGTGTGCTCCCGATAGACGAGGTAAAAGAGGACATATCAGGTATTTGTCCAATGCCGGTGCCGACATCTTTCAGTGCTGCGGTTTTTAAACCAAGGTTCGTGAGAGCCTGCGCCACGGCGGTAGCCCCATCAGCTTTAATATCCGCAAATGGGTTTGCCCGACTAAGCAGCAGGGACTTCAGCGCTGTTAACAACTGATCATGTTTTGTTTTATTAAGGACAGCGCCAGAAGCTTCAACAACTGCGGCCAGTTCTTCCTGAAGCATGTCAAAGTAATCGTCATCCAGTTCTGTGGCAGGCGTACCGGTTTGCGGGTTCCCGCGGGTAAAGCCATTTTTGCCGGGGCCAAACTTGTCCACCTGTGCGGCGGGTGTATCAATACGGTGCATGGTTACTCCGGATATTTAAAAACTACATAGGTATGAGAGGGGCATAGCTTCGTCAGTACGCACTCAACAATCGTGTCCCCCCACCAGCGCAGGGGTGAAGTGCAGTTATCGGTACAGGTCATGGAATTAACATCGACTGACGATGGCATATTGACCTGCCAGTAATAACGCCACTCCGGCGAATCGACCACCTCCGTACAGGGCGAGATGCATTTAAACGGACTTTTGATGTACCGGGTGATCGTTGCGCCCTTCTTCCCAAGTGCCTCAAGTTGCGCCAGATAGAATGCTTCGTTAATCCCGCCGACCAGATTGAGCTTTGCATCAAGCCGCCGCTGGCGCTGCCTGATTGTCTGGGTTCCTTCCGGGATGCACTCATCCGGTAAGCCTGCAATTCGCTCCCAGCGGTTGATAAGTTCGGTTGTGGTACGCGGATCAATCTCATACATCAGTGCATCTGCGCGCTGATGCACCCGAAGCAATGAGGGTGCCACACCTTTTATCGCCGGATCATCAGGTGACCACGCCGGGCCAGGAGGCAGAAGAGCAGACAGCAGGCTGATGTAATCATCACGGGTTACAGCCATGTAATAGCCCCCAGCACCGCCAGCTCGTTTTTCGCAATCGCAATATCCGCCGCAGGCGAAACCAGCGTGTGACTGTGCTCACCGGTGGCGACAGATATCGCTTCATTGATGCGGGAGAGTTCAAGCAGCCCATCCGGGTAGCCATCACGCTGCAGGAACGCCCGAAGCTCCGCTTCAACCGCGGCGCGTACTGCCCCGGTATCAGGATTAAGGTCGATAGTGAAACTGATAACCTTCGGCGCGGCAGTAAACACATACAGCGCCGAACCTGCCACCGGTGCCAGAGGCTCGATATGTTCCCTGACGGCGGCAACGGTGGTTTCATCCAGGATAGGGTTAACCAGATCGCTGCTGGCCACCAGTAGACCTACCGTACCGATCCCCATCCAGTGCCGGTATGTCCAGGCGCGGGTGACGCCGGAAACTTCTTTCGCCCAGACAATGTAATCCCCGTCAGCGCCACCGAGCGGCGTCCAGTAATAGCGCTCCAGCACGCGGGCGCGCCAGGTCTCCAGATCCTCAGTATCAAAACCGCCGGTGATCGTGTCCGCCACGCCACCGGAAGGCAGACCGGACATCGCCGATCACATACGCCGAAATCGACGGCCGCATGGTCACTTTGCCCAGGTCTTCGGTGTACGGCTTGTCGCGGTTCGGGTATTCGTGCGTCTCAACCCTGCGACCCACGCCCGCGCTTTCATCTTCAACTTTAAATTTCACGCCGCGAAACGACGCATCAACAAGCCTGTCTTTCCACGCCATATTTTCTCCGGGTATAAAAAAACCCGCCGGAGCGGGTCATATTATTTCTTCTGGATTATTTTAGATAAAGTGACGAATCCAGCGCCATCTTCTTCTCTTTCATGAAAGAATCAACAGCATCAACTGAAGCCTGATAAATCGCCGTGTTAGCAGGAAGGTCAACTGTTTTAGTACCAATCACTAACGTAAATGAAGGTTGATACTCGCTACGATATTTAACAGCCATGTTAATTTCTAATCTAGCCGGTTTTTTTAAACTGATGCTGTCCGCAGTTGCTTTTTCCTGGCTCTTGTTTCCAGCATTTACAAGGTCAGATAATGTTCTCAATTTATCTTTCAAAGCATCTTTATAATCCCCAGCATTAGATTGTTGAAGAAGCTGTTCATCCTCAAAATCTTTATCGTTAAAACTCATTTTCAATGAAACGATCTGATGCTCATCATATACTTCACCCAACTTTACTGTCCCACCAGTAACGGGAATTATATGTTCATCTTTGAAAGTAAATTGACCTGAATTGATAAAAGATGCAACAATCAAAGCGCCGCCGACAATAGCACTTCCAACAGTTACTGATTTCATTCTTAGTTCCCTGTAGAGTTTTCTGCTATAAAACTATATCGCAAACATTTACTCTAGGGATAAGAATATTTTCCTCCCGATATACGGGTATATCCTACATCTGTATTTACGTTCATCCCTGTACCTTGTGTCTCAGTCACTTTAATACCGGGAGGGGCGTCTTTGAACTGAACGGTGACAGTGCCATTAGACTTCTGCGAAACGGGTTTTATGCCGTAAGGGTTATATCCCTGACTCGCAACGCCAGTGCCATACGCGCCATAACCACCAGCCCCCCACTGCGCCGAATTCATTGCGTTGACCGTATCTGTAGCCTCATCGGTAAACCATGAGATAATCGGTTGCAACTTGTCCCACATATCCTGGAACCATTTAACAATCGGCCCCCAGTTTTTTACAACAATGCCAAGCGGTGTCCATCCGAACACTTTTTTTATAATCTCCCAGCCGGTTTCGAAATAAGGGCTCACGGTATCCCACAGTTTTTTGAAGTAGGGGCCGATAACATCCCAGTTCGAAATAATGAGTCCCGCCGCTACCGCTATGGCCCGTACAATTAATCCAATGGGTGACATCGTTGTAACGGCTGAGAAAATTTTCATAGCCATACTCGCCCCGGTGATCGCCAGGCGTAAAGTAACCAGACCTGCCGCCGCACCGAGTAACGAAGTAACAACCCTTGGATTCTGGGCGATAAAATCAGTTGTTTTCTGGATGAACGGCATGAAGGCTTTCACACCATCATTTATAGAGGGTAGCAATGCATTGCCTAATGCTACTCCGGCATGGGTCGCCTGATTCTGTAAAAGCTGTAACTGGTTAGCCGTAGTAGCCGCCCTGGCTGTATATTCCTTCTGCATTGATCCGGAGTACAGCGTTGCATCCCCAACCATTCCAAAGTTCTTTTTAAGAAGATCCAGATTGGTGAGTAACGGGGCAATAGCGCCAATGGACTCTTTCCCGAACAGGGTGTTAAGTGCTGCTGACTGCCTTGATTTATCAAGCTTGCCGATGCTTTGCAGTACTTTGATGATCGTTCCCTGTGCATCCTTTTGCATGGATACAGCCAGTTCCTTCGAAGACAGACCTAACGCTTTAAATCCTTCCTGTTGCTGTTTAGTCGCGCTCTTGCCGGCAGTCAGGCTGAGCATAAAGTTTTTGATACCTGTTGCGGCGATCTCCTGCTCAACCCCGACTCCCGCCATTGTCGCACCCAGCGCGGCTATCTGTCCTGATGCAACCCCGGCCACAGAGCCCAGCGGACCAATACGCGTTACGATATCGGAAATCTGTTGCGCGTTTGCGGCACCATTGTTCGACAGATAGTTAATCTTGTCGGCCAGCGCCACTACTTCGCCCTGCGTCATTTTGAAAGATGTACGCCACTTCGCCATCATATCGCCGGATTGCTCAGCGCTCTGATCAAACGCTATCCCCATTTTGAGGGCATCTTCAGCAAAAGCCTGAAGCTCATTTCTTGCGATCCCTGCCTGCCCACCCGCAGCAACAAGTTTAGCAATATCGCCAGCAGCCATTGGCAGACGATCGGACATTTTCAGTATGTCCTCACCCATCTGTCTGAACTGACTGGGGGTGTCAAAATCTACAACCTTACGAACATCAGCCATCTGCGATTCGAAATCAATGGCCGCTTTTGCACCAGCGATAAGAGGGGCGGCAAACGCACCGCCCCCAATCAGATCCCCCATCGAAAAACCATCCATTCCACTGGCTTTAATCCGTTTCTGGAATCCACTGATCTTTTTTTGCATAGACGATAAGGCAGGAGAAAGCTTATCGACGCCAGTGATTAGCGCTTTCAGTTCAAATTCAGCCATCAGCGTTTTCCGTGTTAATCCGGTTTGCGTGGAATGCGAGAAGTTTCAGTACACTTAACGGCTCGCACAGCAAATCAAGGGGGTTTATTCGCCAGTATCTGGCGCAATTGAAGTAATCGTTCAGGATTTGTCCGGCGTCGACGTCCCGAGGAAAAAACCAGCCACCTCCCAGCTAATCGTATTAAGATCCGCAGGAGACATGGTATCGACGGCGCTTGGCGGAATATTGCCAAGGCGCGAAATATATTTCGCCACCACACCTGCATCAAGCCTGACGCCAGCATCACCGGTTGTGACGTACGGGAAGCCAAGCTCGCGAACATCCTTGCCGGTTGGTTCGCGAAGCTCAAGCACGCTGATCGTTTCGCCATGTGCCTGAATCGGCTTTGTCAGTTCAAGTTCGCTCACTGGTAATCTCCTTCTTCACCGTGGAATTCAAGATCTGCCGTGCCTTCTTCGGCGTTGTGGTTCGCTTCGCCATGAAGCCAGGCAGATGACAACACGTAGACCTGCCCGTTCGCCAGTTCGGCGGTAATGGTCATCTGATCCGACGTGGTAATTTTATTGACAGGAAAATCCTTCGGAACTTTGAAAGTCCCTTTAACGTAGGGCGCGCGGTGCGTCTCCTTGCGATCCACAGAACCATCCAGGCCAATAACATCGTCATTGACCGTCCTGTTCATCGGCACTTCAATGCCCCCGGTCAGGGACAACTGAAGCCCGTCAATTTTGAAATAACAGGTGCCACCAATTTTGGCCATCAGGCTGTCTCCTCTGGGTACTGCAGGCGGAACTGATTAACGACAGCAAAGACACGCAGCTGGTTAATGTAATCCGGCGGGAAAAGAGTATTGAGGCGATTCGGGTTGTTCGCGTCGCGCTCAACAATGAGGTACTTCTTGAATAAGTCGTAATTCTCGACGATGTCGCCCCGGAACATCGGGGCAAGGACCAGATCGCGGATGGTCTGGGTTTCGGGAGCGGTGATGTCATAGCGCAGCCCCTTTTCATCGACGGACAGTGAAAGCGTACCGGCGGCACTGCGCCCCAGAATAAAGTTCGGATCATGGTTAAACAGCCCGCGCACATCATCATTCAGCACGTCGTCAAACGCGCCGGGCTTGATGATTTCACGGAAGCCCCATAATGGCTCGGAACGGCTGTTGAACACCGAGCCATAGCCGATAATGTGCGTCGGCTGCTCACTGTGTTGCTCCGCCCGAACCTCGCCGCTGTAACAGCGGACTTCGCGATCATCCATTGGGTTGCTCCTCGCTTTTTGGGTCGGTGGTAAAGTCTTTTAGAGGGTTGGCGGCATTAACGCTGACCAGCATTTCATCCAGCCCTTCAACCGGGTTCATGTCTTCAAACGCGCGCGCCTCGTTGCGGCTCATCCAGCCATCCGTGATGGCGAAGTGATAGAACTGCGCGCGCTCCTGAGGTGTACCGCGCAGAAGCCCGGTGAGGTTAAAGCGGGTATAGAAACCTGCAGCCAGTTCGGCGCGGGTGAAAAGTCGCCGGTTAAGCTCCTGCTCCCAGTTGGTAACCCAGGGCATCATGGTGTAGCGGACAAACTGAATGGCCTGCTGGGTGATGTTGGAAAACGTCGCTTTTTCCAGATCGTTAATCATGTGTGCAGGCACATTGAAAATACCGGCGATCATGGAGCGGTTCAGTTTGGTCATGTCGATTATCTGGGCATCGACGGGTGAAACCGTCAGCGCTTTGTAATCGAGATCCGCTGGCAGCAGCATGGTCTTGTTTTCCTGGCTGCGCAGTGCCAGTGCGGCTTTCTGCCAGGCTTCCTTCAGCCAGCCCCAGCTTTCTTTCTGAAGCGGTGTTTTCACCGAGACAATGCCTGCCGGGCGCGCGTTTCCGCTAAAAAAGGTTTCGGTGTACTTCTGCCCGCTCATGCCCAGGCCTATGGTTTCGGCGTGCTGCATAATCAGGCTGAGCCCCATTTTCTGGTTATTGCCCAGCGCCCGGATATGGATCATGTCATCCGGGCTGATGGCGAAGGCGCCCTCTTCGTTGTAAAGCCCGTAGGTATAGCGCCCGCCGGTTTTCAGCAGGGTTGTTTCCCAGGGCATACAACTTTCAAGGCCGACAACTTCGCCGCGCCGGTTACGCTTTACCCACGAATACCCATTTCCCCAGCCGAGGATGTGGCGCTGTTTCAGCTCGCGCCATTTGTAGCTGGTCTGCCAGATATTGGGCTCATCGTGAATGAGATAAAACGCCGGGTGATCGCGCGCGGGCTCAACCTTGCCGTTGTGCTTGCGCATAACATGCAGCGGCATCTGCGCCAGATTTGACGACAGAACGTAAATACAGGCGTAAACCGCCGCCAGTTTCATGGCCGTTTCAGGGCTGACGTAGACATCAGATTTAAAAATCCCGTCCGTATCGACCATCTCGCCGCTTATCGGCGTGGCCGGATTCTCCAGTGATTCACTTCTGAACAGGGCATCAAGCAACACGTTTCCCCCTTCTGGCCATTGCCAGTGCGGCCACCAGCAACAGACCGCCGGAGAACATCAGCGCGGGTGCCAGCCCGAACTGCAGATAAAACCCCGCCGTGAGCAGTCCGTAACCGGCCAGCCCGATAACATCGGTAACGATTGATTTCATAGAATTAAGAGGTCTTCGCCTGGATCCAGTGAGGAGAGGAAATCGCCAGGCTCTTTAAGCATGGCCCGGCCGATTGCCATGATCAGCGCTACTGCGCCGTCGATTTTGTTTTCGTTCTGCTCTTTGATGGGCTTCACCACATCGTCATTGCCGGGGATGTTTTTCCCCACCACGTTGGCAATACACCAGCTCATAATGGGGTTGCCGTCATGATGAAACCGGCCGGACTCGATTGCCGCTTCCAGCTCTTTCATCGGGTCTGACATGTTGGTGTAGTTCTGAATGATGGTAACGGGATTAAGCTGCTCATCCGCCAGGTCATGAGAAAGCCCGGTCGCCCCGTAGGGATCAATCGGTGACTCGGTGACCGGGTTCAGTTTGTTCGCCGCTTTGGCCTCCTCCAGGATATAGCGGTAATCCACCTCCGCGCCATCGGTGACGGTGAGGTAACCCATCTCCACCCATTTCTGGAATCGTTCAGCAGTGCGGCGATCCTCGTTTTTCTCCACGCTGTAAACCGTGTCATACGGCACCCAGAAGCGTGGCGCCACACTGTAATAATGTGTTTTGCCGTCAATCTCGCGGGTAAACAGCCGCGCCATGCTGTTCATATCAAGCTTGCGTGCCAGGTCGAATGCCAGCACACAGGGCTGCCCTTCGAAATGATCGAGCGTCAGTGTTTTGTCTTCGCAGTTCTGCCAGGACACCAGGTTATAGAAGGCCGCGCGCGCCGCCACCCAGATATTCAGATGCTTGGTTTTAAAAACGCCCGCTTGCCGGGCATTGTTAATCGCACGTTGTTGCTGACTGAGAAGAAAATCGCGGTACACCGAGACACCCATATTCGGGTTCGCCTTCTCCAGCACCTTCGGATCCGTCCAGTCGTCGCCTTCATCAACCGTGTAGATGATGCCGAACAACTCCTCGTTGGGTACCGAGCCGTTAAGCATCTCGATCACTTCGCGGCGTTTGTCGTAGCACGGCCCCTCGATGTTGTAACCGGCGGTGGTGATCGCCCACATCAGCGGCTGACGACGCGCCCCCATCCCGGTCAGCATGGTGGTATAAAGCGCATCAGTCTGGTGTTCGTGGTATTCGTCGACGATGGCGCAGTGCGGCGAGGCACCGTCGCCAGGGTTGCCAATCAGCGGTTCAAATCGCGCGCCGTCCTCGGGGCGGTTCAGGTTGGAGGCATTCACCTCAATGCCGAAGGCTTCCACCAGCAGCGGCGTGCGCTTGCACATCAGCCTCGCCGGACGAAACACTTCCCAGGCCTGCTTTTCGGTCGTGGCGCCGGAATACACTTCCGCGCCAAACTCGTTGTCACAGGTAAAGCAGTACAGCGCCACGCCGGCGGAGATCGCCGACTTGCCGTTTTTACGCGGGATTTCGGTATAAACCTCGCGAAAGCGGCGCAGCCTTGTTCCCTTTTGCACCCAGCCAAAAGCGCAGCAGACGATGAAAAGTTGCCACGGCTCCAGGGTGATTGGCATCCGTTTGAACGCCCATTCGCCCTTGGTGTGCGGCAGCAACTGAATAAATTTCGCGGCCTTCTCCGCCATGTCCTTATCAAAGCGGTACCGGAACTTGCGGCTTTTTTCCTGTGCCATATCGTCGATGTGACGCTGGCAGGCCTGAAGTACAAACTGGCACGCCGGTATCTTTCCCCGCACAACGTTGCGGGCGTACTGATTCGCGGCATTAACGTTGGGGTACGATTTCCGGCTCATGAGTTGATCATCTTCAGGAAGGGGTTAGCGGTTTTCTTCTGCCCGGCGAGGCCGATAAGGCGCTGACGGCTGCTCGGGTCAAGGCCCAGCATGGATCCGGTGGAGCTCATCTCCGATTCCTGCTCTTTCTTGGCGGTCAGTTCGGGGTTCTTTATCCTGCCGCCCATCGCGCCGACGATAGTGTTGCCTTCCGCCGCGATGTTTTTCACGGCGCGGCGCCAGAACTCGTAAGCCACGCACCAGCGCTCGAGAACAGCCAGGTCAGTAACGCACAGCAGACCCTGCCCGCATAACTCTTTGGTGGTCAGTTCCCACATGACGGAAGCCAGCGGGAGATCGTCTTCGCTGAACCAGTCCGGCGGCGCCACACCTTTGATCGGCGTAAAGACCGGTTCCTCTTTATTCAGGGCTCGCTTGCCGGGGTTCCCGGCCAGTTCCTTACGCGCCGTTGGCTTGGGGCGACGCCCGGAACGCCCTGCCGTTCCAGCCATATGCGGCACTCCTGGTTAAATTTCATTTTTCGCGGGTATAAAAATTCGGGGAGGCGGGCAGTCCTGAAGGCTGGTGGCTGCAGAGATTTACCCTCCCCCTCCCCATGATGCGCACTAGATGATACTGATTCTCATTTGAGACGTTCACGCCCGGTCTTCGTGGCATGGCATGACCAGCACAATGACTCAAGGTTGCTGTCCTCATCCGTGCCGCCACTGGCTTTCGCGATGATGTGGTCAACACATGTCGCCGACACAGCCTGACCTTTACGCAGATGCTCCTGACACAGGTGTCTGTCACGCTTCAGGATCCGCGCACGTATCACGTCCCACCTGTTGCCATAGCCGCGCTGGTGGCGTGACTGTCCCGGTTTGTACTGCCGCCAGCCTTCGCCTTTGTGCGTTTCGCAGTAACCAGATGGATCGGTTGTTGTGCAGCGGCAGCCACGCACACGGCAGGCTTTGGGTGTACGTGGTGGCATTGCATATCCTTTTAGATGTGAGCCTGTCGCATGGGACAGCTGCCCGAGAAAACAGCTTTCCCCAGGCTCACGACTGAAAGATTCTCGATTGTTTAACGCATGCGAAGCACAAGAAAAAAGCCACCAGCGGTTGCCAGTGGCTCAAGATAGAAAAGCTAATGGTTAATTTTAAAAATCTGGATATGGTTGTGCTGAATTAACATCGAAGTGTTCAATGTAATAAATTAGCTCACTGATGGCTGTATCCAGAGAGTTACCGTGATTTGGAGCGTACCCATCATACATATGGCTAGCTCGCCACAAATACGGACCATTTATCTCCGGCTTCAATGTTTTTACAACCTCAGCTCTTACCGGGCCAACTCCCGGAACTTCAAAGAGATACTGCTTTACAACTTCGTACATTTCATAATCCATCGCAATCTCCATATAAGCAGTAGTGGAGATTGCAGGTTACTCCTAAGGCTTATTTGGACAAAGCATTATCACAGGCACTCAGTGAATGCCTGCTGTAATGCCTATGGCGTAATATTTATCTCAGGAAGAGGTTGGCTGCATGCTCGCCATCGACGAACACATCACACTCCCTTGAGTCACGGGAAAACTTACAGCGAGCCATAACCTTTTGCCCCTTATACGTACCATTGTAAACGTTTGTATAGCTTTGGCTGAAAGCTGCAGCGAGACTTTTATCCTGGTTAAGGGATGTATCATCAACCACAAGGACATCATTCACCCACAACTTAAACATACCATTGGGCATATTTGCACTTATGACCATACGCTCACCATTCGCGGAACGATAAGGTTGCTGCGCTGAGAAATTAGTACACCCTGCAAGAAAAAGCGCTACAAACAATACAATTATGTGTTTCATTGATGCCTTGTCCCTAAGTTAAATGATTGATTGAGTTGGTTTTACCCTCAACAATAATTAAACGATTAATGCATAAAAGTACACATAAAAGCTGATGTTATTTACAGTCACTTCATCATCAAATGCATTGCACAATATCCGCTCGCAGCCCCGCAATCATTTTCCCGCTGCTATCGATTCGCTCCCGGTGGGCAAACCCAGGATTACTCTTATTGATTACCGCTTACGCTTGCCAGGCTGAAATTATGTGCAAAGGTTAAAGAACCCTAACGTGGCTCCTACCCACACCAGGGAAACGCTCAGGGATGAGCGTGCAGTAAATACTTGAGTCTATGAGATAAGCGAAATATTTCTCCTCTTCGCCCTCTTCGGAGGGCTATTTTTGTTGCTGCCGCTGGCTCTCAATATCTCTGATACCGGCGAAGTTGTTATTACCCTGCTCGATGGTTGCCAGAAGCGGCCTAATCCACAGCACGGCCTGGCAATATGTCAGCCCGCTGGTGGCAGTGGCACTACCATTGGTTGTGTCAGGCTGGCCGGGATCGGCGTGCATTGCGCTGGCACGTAAACGGTAGGCGTACTCGAGCAACCCGCGAGCAATGTCAGCAGGAACAGGCAGATCACAGGTTTTCTCACGGCGAAGAATCTCCCGGTATTCAGTAACAGTTTTTTCGGCATCGCTGGCGACCACGGCATTGGCGCTGGCTGCCAGCTGCGCCACCTGATTAAACCGGTTCACGTTGAATGCTTGCGCGGCAATCACCTGCCCCTGCAGCGCGTTGTCACTCTTCAGGACGCGGTTATCGCTTTCGGCGGTGGACAGGTCAGCTTTTGCAAATGCCAGCAGCGCTGCCAGAACGGCAATAACGACTACCGCCGCAATTGATGCAATAGCAGTTATGCGGTTCATCACGACAGGAACAGAGCGCGTTCTGCCTCACGTCGACGGGTAAGACCAGCCAGCACCTGCCCGCCAGCTTTATTCCAGCGTAAGAACTCATCGGCGGCGCCGCGGTAATCACCGGCATTAAGTTTTTTCAGCAGCGTTGAGGTGGAGAGCGAGCGCACGCCGAGGTTGTAGGCAAAGGAAACCAGCGCATCGAACTGGCCCTGCGTCAGTTTCACTTTCACCAGCTTCGATACGTCGCTCTCATAGCTCACCAGCCCGATTTTCAGCAGGCGTTCTGCGGTTTCCGGCTTGATGACCATGCTTTTAGTAACGGGCTTTCCATCAACAGGCTGCGTCCAGCCATAGCCGATCGTCCAGACGCCGACGCTGTCCTGATAAGCCTGTAATTCCAGGCCTTCAAACTGCTTAATTAAGGCGATCCCTTTATTGCTGATTTGCATCGTCAACCCCTGCTTTCCTGGCTGCAAAGCGCTTGATAAACCCGCCGATAAAATCTGTCCCTACGTAGCCAATAAACACGCTGGCTATATATGTCAGGTTCTTAGCCATGCCGAAGAAGTCCAGCAGGTCACGAGCAAACCAGGCGATCATCGCGCACATGGTGGCATCGATAAGTGTTTTCACAACCGGACCGCCGTTGTAGCGCCCGCGCAGATACGCCATAGCAAACGCCAGCATTGCGCCAATACCCTGCTCTTTAGCAGCCAGTAGAGCAGCAATGAAATCTTGTTTGTAGGGCATTTTCATAGTCTCTCACCTCGCTGTTTGCGGAGGCTGTATACGTGAAAAGGTTCAGGCCTTCGGGTTACATTGGCAAAGAGGTTATCTGAGGGTGATTCCCGGGGCCTGAAAATGAAAAACCCGCCGATATTTTGGCGGGTTTTGTTGTTGCGAAGATTTAACTTAATCTTGGATGCTTCTGGTTGATAAAACTTAAACTATTTCTACCGTTTCGTTGCCGTCAGCGTTTGCTTCCCACGTTTAGACAACTCGCGCAATAAACGATTATGTAATCCCACCGCCGTAGACTTCACGAACCAGGGACTGTTCAGGCATGCAATGCTAAGCGCAATAAAAATCAAACCCAGGACAGATCCAACTAAATCCCAGGTATTTCTGTCACTGCCAGTCAGCATAGTGGTATACGCTGATACAAAATATATAACAGCAACCAATGCTACGAGGAATATCACAGCCACATGTAATTTCAGCGCATAGAAATTACCGCGGGCGATAAGGAACATTAGTGGCATAAATAACACACAGAATGTAAGACCGCAAAAGACCATCCCAACGATTGAATAATGCTCAGGCCAGCCCAGCCATTCAGAGATCGCGCCCCACAGATAGCCCTGAGGGATAGCAAAGCAAAAAACTGCAAAAATACTGCTAAAAGTCAGCGGCAGAACAATTTTGTACCATTCAGCAAAAATATCTATATCAGCGATCAGACGGTTTTTCATGGATTCAAGCCCATGTCTGTCATTCGTCTTAATTTCTTTTGCAACTAACGTAGTAAGTGCAAAGCATTTTTTGAGATTATTTAGCATTGCAGTTCAATTACTTCCTTAAACTGAAAATGATTGTATTAGTCCAAATACATATTGCCCGGACTTCTGCACATTTTGTGGATTTCTGAGCGTTCCAGAAAACGCACTCCCGGCAAACGCAGAAGAGTCGGTAATAGCCTTCATTAATTCGTACTGAAGCGATTTTTGCAATGCTTCTGCAGGGTAGCGCGTGGGATATGCCCCAGCTTTTATGAGAGCTTTAACACCTTCATTGGATATACCCGGGTTCTTTGCGCGAATTATTTCAATCGTTATCCGTTTACGTTCAGGTCTACTTAAACCTTTGAGCCATTCAATGGCCTTTAAAGAGGATGAGCTTTTCATCATCCGATATATCTCTACTGTCTTTGTTAACCCGGCACCGGCACCAGCGAGAGAAATGATATCCAGAGCTGTTACCGTCGCCGTATACCATCCCTGAGAGTCCAGCCAGGCAACATCATCTTCATTCCCGTTATGAATGTAAATTAAACGTCCCGCACCAATAAAGCACTGAGCGCCTGTTGCTAAGCTACCAGCTATCATTACACCAGCAATATACCCGGTTGCCGCAGCTGTAAAAGGTATAAAGAAAGTGGACGTCATGGCAAGAACCGCAGTTGCTACCATAGCCCCGCATGACATCGCGGTTGAAGTAATTTCTGTCGCCAGAGATGGTGCCTGGATCGCCTTTGCTGTCGCCTGTGCCGCACTCTGTGGTGAAGTATTGCTGACCTTCGTAACGATAATATGAGTTACTGTACTTTGAGCCGGATTAGCAATTCGTCGGGACGGCCTGACCAGCCACTGGCTCACGCCATTAGAATAAATAATGCCAGCCTGGCTGAAGTCCCGCGTGCAATCCAGTTGTTTCGCCAGAGCATGAAAATCGAAATCAACAGGACCTGGCCCACCCCACGTTTGCGGTCTGTTAAACGAAGGAAGGTTGTCTGCTGAATTCCGTCCTGACAAATAGTCTGACATTACTTAACTCCTTTTGGGATCCCTGTCGCGTTTGTTCAACAAGAGTAATGTGCCGTACTATCAAAAAAATTAGGATTTTTCTTAATAAAAGATTTGCAACAAAAAATTATGAACACAGGCGCAGAATAAACTATCTAACTTATACTACTGGCTATGTCCATGAAATGATAAAGAGAACGGGTTATTCACCACTATTGATAAACTGTTGCTTTATTTCTGATACAGTCTGGTTGAATCGTTCTTCTTCGAGCTCTACACCAATCCCTCTTCTACCGAGTGCTATTGCTGCCTTTATCGTTGAGCCTGAGCCCATAAAGAAGTCAGCGACAACTTCTCCCGGCCTGCTGCTGGCAGAGATAATCTGCTGCAACATATCAGCGGGCTTTTCGCAGGGATGTTTGCCCGGATAGAACTGCACCGGTTTGTGCGTCCATACATCCGTATACGGAACCGACGCAGTGACAGCAAAGTGCCGCCGCAGTGATTTGTATTCTTCCAGTAGTTCGCAGTATTTACGGTTAAGCGAATGGTATGTGGCCACCAGCTGATGATGAGGCTGATCCAGTTCGCTCCGGCGCTGCTTCTCTGCCGCTATGCGCGTGAACAACATCTGCAACTTCAGGTAATCAGCTTCGCCCGGAAGTTGCCACTGGCTGGCGCCGAACCAGTTCGAAACCATATTCTTCTTGCCGGTAGCGTCTGCAATTTCCTTTGCCGTCACACCAAGTGATGCGCGGGCGCTCCGGAAATAGTCAATCAGGGGAGCCATCAGGCTTTGCTTTAGCTCAGTCCCTTTCTGCTCATATCCATCGTCTTTAGGTCGGTACGGCCCCAGATAATGTTCTGCGAAAAGAATACGCTCAGTCGCCGGGAAGTAAGCCCGCAGGCTTTCTTTATTGCAGCCGTTCCACCTTCCGGACGGTTTTGCCCAGATAATGTGATTCAGCACGCTGAACCGGCGGCGCATTATCAACTCGATATCTGCCGCAAGCCTGTGACCGCAGAACAAGTAGATGCTGCCAGATGGTTTGAGGACTCGCCAGCACTGCGCCAGGCAGCCATCGAGCCACTTTAAATAATCCTCGTCGCCCATCCACTGATTGTCCCAGCCATCCGGCTTGACCCTGAAGTAAGGCGGATCGGTAACAATCAGGTCAATTGAGTTATCAGGAAGGGTTGCGATGTAATGCAGACAGTCAGCATTGATTAAATCAACACTGTTTAAATTGACAGTATTTTTCATGGATCAGTCAGCGGGACTCTGATAGGCTCACTATGCTTTTGCGCTAAAGCAGTGGGCCCTGGTTCGCTTGTGACCTCAAACATGAGCGAATGGCTGGCCGGGTGCTACAACACCCACCAGCCGCCCATTTTCACAGCCGGAAGCCCATCATTTATGCAGGGCAGTGAAAAGGCCCGCCGAAGCGAGCCTTTATTATGTATATTTTTTAAACCACTTTCAGATGAGGCTTGGGATTGCTTAGTATCTTATTTACGTTGAACAATTCCCGGGTCATTTGAACTGTAAGTCCAGTACGCTCCATGATGTTTAACCATGTATTGTCATCCAGCATTTGGACTGCTGAATTAAGCATACCAGGAGCCTCTTTAGGTATATGTTCATCGCCAGGTTCAACTTTAGTGAATCCCTTTGTATTGAGGTGCATATAACCTGTTCTCGCTTGTTCCTGCGATATCAATCCAAGAAAAGAGGCTCGGTAGATACTCATCTTCAAACTTATTTTCCAACGCAGCTTAAAGGCAATCAACGCATTCCAGTCAAATTGCTTTCCCCTTAAGCGTGGAAATTCTTTGATGAAAGATGTTCTGGGTGCAAGCAAAGCACTTGAGAAATGATCAGCCTGCGATTCCGTTAGCTTATCGCCGGTAACGATACCCTCATGCATGACAAGGTGGCCAAGTTCATGCCCAATGTCTGACCTGAATCTACATATGCTCTTCTTGGCATCATTTCTAATGATTACTGGTCGATTGTTATGCACAGTGAAAGCATCTACACGGTCATCGACACCAGTTACATGAGCAACAATAACACCTAAACTTTCTGCCAGTTTTACCATCGAAGATATGGGGCCAAGCCCAAGCTTCCACGACCGACGACATTCTTCAGCCACCCTCTCAACATCATTTGGACTAGTCAAATCAGTTCCAGAAATTTCTGGAATATTTACTTCGGGAAATTGAATTTCTTCTTCAAGTGAAGAAATTATCAAATTCAATATTTCCGCCCTTGCCAAAATGCTATTTGTGAGAGTTTGAGTTCTTGATTTTTTACTTCTGAAGTGGCAAACATCACTTTCAAGAGCATATTTACGCTCAGAGAAAAGGAAACCGGGTTGAATATCTAGCGCACGAGATAATTCCACCAGAAGTGATTCCGACGGTTTAGCCCCCTTTTCAAGCTTGCTTACAAATTGCTTGGTTTTCCCTAGCGTGGCAGCAAGCTCTTCACAGGATAATCCTTTCGCCATTCTTGCTAGTTTGAGTTTATCACCCCGGTATTCATGATCATTTATTACCAGTTGTTCCATCATCTTCTACATCCAAATCATCGTTTTTCTTACGATGGCGTAAATCAGGGTCATCGATTTTTGCTTCTGTCGGAAGATAAGAAGGATCGATAGACATTAATGGGATAGTCGCCGTGGTGTGATGAAGGACTTTTGAAACTGCAACACCGTACGAGTTAAAGCCAACCAAACCGACGACCCAACGAGGTAACGTCAAGTCATCGTCTTCTTCATCGATCTCTGAAATAAATGGTTCTGCAAGGATACGCCAAGTAATATCTTGCTCAGGCTCAGATTTTCCGAAGAGACTTAACTGCTCATGCTCGATCTTGTTTCGCAAGAGCCGATGCTTTTTCTTGGGGTTATTAATGCAGTCTTTCGAGAACTGAAGCGGTACTTTATGAAGGGCAAGAACGTAGCCCAAATTTTTAGAGAGCATCTTCAAACCAGGAATAGCGCCCTCATTTTGTATTAAGTAGCTACGCACCCAATCGTAAGCTCTCACCCCTTCCGACCAATTAGTATCCAGTCGATGTCGGTGGTAATACAGTTGCTCCAAAACATCGGCGATTTCGGAGAGCAGAAAACGAACAGAATCTTCTGCAAGGTAGGGCTGTAGTTCCCAGCAAGGGGGCAACTGTCTTTCGCTCATACTAAGTTTCGCCTTTTTGAGGATTCGTAAACCTAATATTTTCGCTTTTTTTAATATTTGTCAACCACCCGTACAAAAAAACCCGCTCTGGGCGGGGTTTTAACGTTGAACATACAATGCCCATCGTTAGGAAAATCCTAACCATTTTTTTTGAACATTGCAAGCATCATGACGGTATAAGTCGCGAAAATGTGGCTAACGTGTCACTTTTCTTAAATGCATCTCTGCGTTTGCCTCTTCTAGCCAGCATTTAGTCACCAGCGCATTAATCACATCGGCATAACCGCTATACCATTCGTAATTGGTCAGATCTGGCACAACCTTCTTGACCAGTGCGCGGGCAAGGGTTGTTGGTACGCGGCTGTAGCGATTGCCGTTACAGCGACCGCATACCTTATTGACCGGCACACCGTGCAGTTTGGTGCGTTTTTCATCGAGCACTTCACCCTTGCCTTTGCAGCCACGGCACGCTGTTCTTACCTCTCCTTTACCGCCGCAGTGATGGCAGATCTCTTGTACCTCTTCATACCTGACCTTTGCCTCCACGCCTTTAACGCCGGGGTGCTTGACCACATCGCGCATAACATGCAATACACCAAGGCCATTACAATGCGGGCACCGCGCCTTACTTGCCGCCGATCGGGAATAATCGGCATAGGCGAACTGCACCAGTACCGGCAGAATTTCGAGGCGGGCTTTCTCGCTGAGTTTCATCAGCACCGGATTTTTGAGCGCCAGCGCATAGTTCATCAGTCCATCAATCGCCGGTGCCGGATCCTGAATCCCCATCTTTGCCAGGAACAGATTAAAGCCAAGCGATGCTTTTGACTGCACCATGCCCTGAGCCGCCATTACATCGGTAATGGTCAGTGCGACACCGCCCGTAGCTGGCGTCTCGTCGTTATATTTCTGCGACTTTGGCGAATAGAATTTAGGTAATGATTCGAGGTTCATAGCGTCTCCACTTTACGCCAGCACGCCGATTCCCAGCGCGCGAGATAAAAAACGAAACAGCAATTCAAGCTGGCTGCCATATTTCTCTTCAAATGCCACGGTGTCAGCGTGCAACGCGTCGTGATGCGCTCTGCAAAGCGGGATCACAAACAGGTCGTGCACCTTGGTTCCCACCCCACCAAAACCGTGGCCAATGATGTGATGGGGGTCGTCTGCCGGGTTATAGCAGCACATGCATTGCTGCGATTTAACCCAGCGGGTCCAAACTGGATTTTCCCAGCGGCGGCGCTTAGGGCGCAGCATGAAGGATTCCGGCGTCTCCGGATCGATGCTCAGCGCCAGCACCTGCTTTGCCACTTCCTCAACGATTTCCCGCGCCTGTGGCATTCCGGGCACCAGATCAAGCTCGCGCGTTACCGATTTAATGACCGGCTTAGGCATAAGCAGAACCTGCCGGGCGGCTTCCTCCGGCAGCACGTCGGCAAGTCCGTTACGCGCCAGCCACCAGCAGAACTCCGGCAGCGTCAGTGAATGGGAGTCGTCGAAGCCAAGCTCGCGGCGTGCGGTAGTAAGGATGTATGCGGCGCAGTTCGCCCTGGCTATGGCTGCAAGTTGTTCGGTGCTGTGCTCGCGCAGGATGTTGTCGCAATGCCAGCACAGACGGATCGCGCCCGGTGCGTGGCGCATGGTTGTCATGTTCTCATCGTGCCAGCTTTCGTGTGGCCACTGGCATCCGGTACCGGATTCGAGCCAGCTTTCCAGACCGTTGATGCCGCCAGCGCGGCGCAACACCGCTTCATTTTCGAATACGCCAGCCAGCGCCGGATCTTCCGCCAGCGGTTGCTCTGCTGGTGGAAGTTCACCATTCGGCATACCCGCCAGGCGCACGGGTTCGTTTTCAAGCAACATGCGACCGCGGCGAAAATGTGGCAGCAGGGCCACGCCGGGACGGAACATGACGAGACCAAGCTCAGTTACCACGACAGGATTTAATAGCGCCCTCACTCTGCGCCCTCCTTCGTGATATGTGCCGCCCACAGACCGCCAATCCACTGCACACCTTTTGCCGTAAATCGTGCCTGGCTGAATGCATGATTATTTTCGATGCTGGTACCGGTTTTCACTTCGAACCGGCCAAGAGCGATATGACGGTGGCGCGGCGTCAGCGTGCCGCCAAGGCGATACAGAATGTCGTTATCCAGCAGGAAGCATCGAAACTCGGGCTCTTTGGCGTTAAGCAGCTTCGCCACCTGCCGGAAGGACATCGAGCCTTTCGCGGAGCAATAACGATCGACAAATTCAACCTTCGGCGCGGCGGCTGCCAGTTCCTGTTTAAGCTGTTGCTGCTGCTCAGCCAGATCAGCAGCGAGGCGCAGTGCTTCAGGTAATGATTTCGGCACCTGCATTGCCTGCTGGCTTTCCAGTTCCTGCCAGCGATCCACCAGGCGGGCGGTAAACTCCGGCGATAATTGCGCCACAACCACATAGCTATCGCGCTTACCTACCATATACACGGCGACCGCCTGCCCTAGGTGATTTCTAACTTCCCCCATTGGGGGGAGTTGGATTGTGCCCTTTGCGGCAAGCCTTTCAATTGACTGCTTCACTTTGTCGTGCCGAGACTGAACCAGATCAGCAATCTCCTGGCTGCTCATGGTCAGTTCCTGCCCCGGTAAAAATGGCGCAGGGGTGAAAGCTGATGTTGCGTTCATCTGTTGCATGCGTATCTCCGTTAAGCGGCTGCAACCGCTGTTGGTATATATCTAGTGATCGAAATTTCCACTCTGCCGCCCTTCACTACTGGCCCCCATTCCACCAGCATGCGTTTTACCTGCCTGTCGTCCTCCCACACTCCGGCATGCGTCAGCGAGTCCAGCAGCGCTTTGTTGTAGTTGTCGATGTCCCGGCGGCGGTTGTCCGGCGGGTAAAGGGTGATTTCCACTGCTGCCAGTTCAGTTGACGGTTTTGGCAGACGGCGTAACTGCTCGATGATTGCCGCGCAGGCGTCGCTTTGGTACTTGCGCCCGGCGGCGCTGATGAGGTGGCGGCCTTTCAGCGGCCCCTTATCCGGGGCGCGCCAGTAGGTGTTCACGCTGGGCGGGAAAGGTAGTTTCAGCTTCATGCCGCGGACCCTCTGCGTTTCAGCCATTCATGAGCCAGATCTGACGAGCTTTCCTCGCCCGCCAGGAGCGCCCGGATCACTTGTTCGGCTTCATCGAGCGCCAGCGTGTCGTTTACGCCGATCACTTTGATGCCGCGCGCAGTGCCGCTGGCAATCGTGATGTAGCCTTTTTTCACCAGGGCGCGCAGGTGTTCAAAAGCAGCATTACCCGACGAGACGCCAATCAGCGCCGCAAGCTCGGTATAGGTCGGCGGGTAGCCGTGCATGTTGTGAAAATCCACCAGCGCATTTAGCACCTGCTGCTGCCGGTCAGTCAGTGGTTTACGTTCTTCCACGGTTCCCCCTCAGAGAATGGCCACGATATCGGTGGCGGTTTCGCGCGTGCTGCCTTTGCTCGATATGGCGCGGCGGGCGCTGACGTGGTGCAGGTCGAAGCCATGCCCCTTGTAAAGCTCGATGATGCGGGGCGCGGTGGAATTGCTGATCACCACTCTGGCACCACGCTGATGCGCAGCAACACAGCAGCACGCTAACGCCTGCTGGTCGTCCCATGTAAAACCCCCGGCGGCATAGTTAGTAAAACCTGCGGTACCGGGCAACGGTTCATAGGGCGGATCGCAGTAAACGACATCGCCCTCACCTGCCAGCGCCAGCGTGCGGATGTAACCGGCATTCATGAACACGCAGCGGCGCGACATTGAGACGAAGGCGTTTATCTCGGCTGCGGGAAAATACGGAGCACGGTATTTGCCATAGCCGACATTGAAATCGCCGTTTCGGTTGTAGCGGATTAGGCCATTGAAGCAGTGGCGGTTGATATACAGGAAGGCGGCGGCGCGCTCAGGTCCGGACATGCTCTGGTTGTTGAACTCTTCGCGACAGGCGATATAGCTGTCTTCATCGTTCAGCTTTTCAAAGAATCCCCTGGCCCACTCGGTTACCAGCTCGGGAACTACTGTCAGCATCTGGTACAGGTTGATCAGATCAGCGTTTACGTCCGCCAGCAGGAAACTTTCATGCTTATCAGAGTTGAGGAACACCGAGCCGCCGCCAACAAATGGTTCGATGAGGCGTTTACCCGCCGGGATGAGGCGATCAAGTTCTGGCAGCAGTGAAAACTTTCCACCTGCCCATTTGAGGAACGGGCGTTGGTAAATGCGCGGAGCTGGCGTTTCTGATGGTCTGGAAATGGTGATGATGTTATCTACCTGGCTCACTGTGAACCCCCGATATTGGTTTCGTTCCAGCGGTTCCCGGCACCATCAGCGACACCGCGCGTCATGCCGGAAAGGCATTTTGCCC
The DNA here is from genome assembly GCF_027109175.1 of Kosakonia sp. SOY2. Lineage (NCBI taxonomy): Bacteria > Pseudomonadati > Pseudomonadota > Gammaproteobacteria > Enterobacterales > Enterobacteriaceae > Kosakonia > Kosakonia sp. SOY2. The sequence goes on along the minus strand of NZ_JAPVXH010000002.1, from coordinate 717,792 downwards.
GGCGCAGCGCGAAGCACGCTCTGGCCTGCGGCGTCTTGGCACAATCAAAGGCTTCCAGCCATACCGTTGCGGCGCGACGGCGTAACCCCCTTGCCTCCAGATCAAGCGCCTTGTTCGCCAGTTCAACCGGACGGCCCGTTTCGCTGGGGGCAATCGGTGCGTCTGTGTAATACAGGAAAAAGCGGCCAAGCGGCTTGCGCTTCAACTGGCCGATGCTCGCCAGGCGCTCAAGCGTGCGCTGCACGACTCTGAGATCCAGATGTTCAAGGCCGCAACACACCTCGTTAGTGGTGCATTCGCCGTTTTGCTGGATGTATTCGAGGACTTCAGAAAACGTGCTCATGACCGGAACCCCGCGTTTTCCGGCAGCGAATAATCAACATTCTGGAAACTGGCGCGCGCTGCTGTGCTGCTTACCCATTCGCCGTTACGGCGTTCCGGGCGCCCTGCCTCAACCCATTTGTTCGCGGCCTGGAGGTAACCAGGGAATTTTGATGGCAGGAAAAGCGTTGTCGGGCGCAGGTATTCAGCCATGCGCAGATCCTGCCCCCATTTTGCGGTTGTGTAGTCCACAACGAGATCCAGCTCAGCAACGGTGAAACCATCACCAAGGCGGGCACGGATGTTATCCAGCGAGGATTTACTGACCTGATACCGTGATCCGGTCTTCTGGTTCAGGTAGGTCAAAACCTGTTTAGCCTGATCGGTGATCACCACCGCAACGTCGGGTTGCGCAGCAACCGGACAAGAAGGTTTTTTATCTGATGGATCTGTAGTTGAATTTACTGACGGATCCCCCCCAGATTCTGACGGGTGAAAATCGCTTGCTTTGCTGGATTTCGACGCGTCAGATTTTGAGGCATCAGAATTCGACCCATCAGATTTTGAGGTGTCAGATTTTGACGCGTCAGAATCTGACAGGTGAGAAAAGGCAGCGGCCTGAAGTTTTGCCACATTGAGCTGGTAAACGTTCGACGCGTTACGATTACCCTTGCGGCGCTGCTGACGTGTCAGCCAGCCGTCCTGCTCCAGCTTGCCAATCGCGGTTCGTACAGTGCTTTCACCCGCACCAAGCTGGCGGGCAATCGTCTCGATGGACGGCCAGCACACGCCCTCGTCGTTGCTGAAGTCGGCCAGGCGCGCCATGATCGCCACGCTGGACAGCTTCATGCCAGAAGCGGCACAGGCGTCCCAGACGTAACCAGTTAATTTAGTGCTCATGGTCGTCCTTTATTTCTCTGAATTTACGCTGGAACTGCTCAAGCGGGCTGAAGCACTCGTGCTCGTAACCTTGCCGTAGGTAGATAACGCGCTGCTTTTCTGGCTCCCAGCGGATGACCCGTACCGGGATTCCGCGGTGGTCTCTGAACCGCCGGTTAACTTCAGCCATTCTTCGCGCCCCTGCTCGTTCATAGTGGCAAACGCCTCTACCATTCCGGCGGCTCGCTGGTAGTTGTGGGCGTCAGCGGTACCGCGTACTCTTTCCACATAGCCGAACGGTGCATTACGCCCCACCAGCGGTGGGCAGCGGAATTGCTTAGCTGGCCGATATCGGTTTAAACTGTTCATGCGTAGGTATCTCCACAACGATCGACACGCCACGACGCCAGAGGCTGCAACCTGCTGGCGTCACTTCTTTTTGCGGCTGAATAATTCGATGATGGCCGCGACTTCTTCTTCACGCGCAGCCATATGACGGCGGTGATATTCGTGGATAAGTTCTGCTTCATGCTGTTCAATCACCCCGTCTTCTAGTGCCTGTTGGATAATCTGATCAACCTGCCCGCGAGCTGCGGCGGTGCGCATCGCCCTGCTGAAAAGGTCGACGCGATCGAGATCTTCAAAGGTTGGAACTTCCACCAGCAGACAGCCGCGGCGCTTCGCAAAGTAATCAGCCAGGAATGAGGTATTCGATAAGTCCTCCATCGCTTCCAGCTCTGTCACTTCGAAAAACCGGCAGCCATTTTTCTCGTAAAGGTTGTTATTGAACTGCGTGGCGGTCATGCCAAGCGCACCGGCCATGGCTTCACGTCCACCGGGATAGGCTTTACACATCGCCTTAACCACTTCTTTCAAGCTGTGCTCTACCATCTTGTTTTTCCTTTGGTAGTTACGATTAAGCGGCCGTTTCGTTAGGCTTTGCATAAAGAGTCGGATCGACTTTCAATGCGTTGTTGGTGATGGTCTGGATTTCAAAAGCGCGACCTTTAGGAATTACGTTTCCCCAGCCTGAAACTGATGCGTGAGAAATACCCAGCAGCCTTGCAAGGTTGCTCACGCCACCGAAGTAAGAAAGCACTTCGTCTTTGTTCATATGACCCTCTCATGTAGTAAATGGGAACATCTGAATAGTAGGATATCTTACATATAGAGGTCAAGGATTCCTACATAGATAAATGGTAGGATTGCCTACATGAAAATGAATGATCGCATCCGCTCACGCCGTAAAGAGCTAAAGCTGACTCAGGCTGTATTAGGGAAGCTCGTTGGCGTTAACCGTGTAACTGTCACTGGCTGGGAATCTGGTGATTATGCTCCTGGTGGTTCTAACCTTCAGGCGTTGGCTGCTGCTCTAAAATGCAATCCCCAATGGCTCATTGCTGGTGTTGGTGATCCTGAAAGTGATGCACCAGCGTTAAGCCCCACAGATAAATTTGGAGTGAAGCAAATCCCTGTCCTGACTTGGGTTCAGGCTGGTGAATGGACTGAATCTGCATCGCCAATAACACAAAATGATGTTTCTGAATGGATTTATACCACTGCAAACCTCTCTGATGAGGGATTCGCGCTGAAAGTACGTGGCGATTCAATGACTAATCCAAATGGAGCGCCAAGTATCCCAGAGGGCTCTTTGGTGATAGTTGATCCAGATTATGGTAGTCCATACGAGGTTAACGGCCGGATTGTGGTAGCTCAGATTGAAGGTTCCACTGAGGCGACATTGAAAAAATTCGTCATCGATGGGCCGATGAAATACCTTGTCCCTTTGAATCCAAATTATCGAGTGCTTGAGGTAAATGGAAACTGCCGTATTGTCGGCGTCGTTAAACAGGTTGTTACCGACCTCTGAAAAGATCCGCAATTCAACCAAAGCCGCCAAGTGCGGCATTTTTTTTACCTATCGATGTAAGATTTCCTACTTTTCATATTGACACGGCAAGGTAAGTTATCCTACATTCAATTCGTCGGCGTATGGCACATGCGTCGTTAGCGGTCCGGTGGGTTCCCTTGACAGTATCCCTAACCCAAGCGGGTAGCCGGAATGTGCAAGCCAGTCCCGTACTTCGGCCTGAGCGATTCACCATCGTGGCGATTAGGTGTGACCACCGGGAAGAGTCCGGTAAAACGCGGCGGCTAAAAGTGTGCTCTCGGATAGCTAAGGATTTCGATAACGGTGTGGCGGGCCTGCTCGACGCTCTCAGTGTAACCAGGGATTTCGACGGGAGCCTCCTTGATGAAATCCACAGCATCATCGGTGCTGATGGTGCCGTCGGAAATAAGAGCCGAAATCAGCGCAACGGTAAATTCAGACCGTGCGACAAGGTTTACAACGTTTTTCTCGGCTACTGCCTGAGCCTCTTTCAGGCGGGCAATTTCGAGAGTCAGTTGGTTAATTTGTTGCTGCAGCACCGTGTCCATATTCGAGTCCTTCTGATTGGGTGAGAACACCAGGACAACACCGAACCTGATGTGGTTAAAGCCAGGCACACAACATGAAAGCGCACTCCTTCTCTCATCAGTTATGGGTGGCAGGTGTGATTAAGCGGGAGTGCGCTTCCAGTTGTGGTGAATTGCAGCCGCTTCGACAGTAACGAGAAGATAAGCGTCTGGCACCACACAACAGTATAAATGCCAACTGGTAGTTTTTGGCGGCGTCGGATCTTTCCCGTGAGGGCGCCGCAATTTTTTCACATAACTGTAAGCGCGTTCCGGCCTCTTCCCCTGAGTGTCTGGTCGTTAATGCAAACCCCTTCCGGAGCGCGCTTTCAGTTACGTGGAGATGCCACAGGCGGTTGCAGCCGCCCGCTTCATTAAGCGCCCTGCCCCGGGCGTTTATTAAAGCGAACAGTCATTAATTATCGCCACCCGGCGAGGGATTCGTACATCCAAAAATCGCGCGTTGCAGCACGCAAAGGAGATACAACGCAATGAGACAAGAATTGGCATCAATGACCATTATCGAGCTGGTGACGACCGCCAACAATTACGCCACCGGCATCAAGCAGACCGGAGTTTATTCGGACCTGATTAAAGAGCTGTCTTCTCGCCTTGAGGCGTTGAACCTCGCATACATCACCCAGGTTCGTACTCAGTCAGCAACATCAGCCGAAGCTGGGCAGACACTAGCATCACCAGCAATCGCAGCGCTTCCAGTAGAACGCGATCAGTATGGTTACTGGACACACCCGGTATACGAGGAATTTTGCGATGGTCGCGAACATATTCCGACCACTGAATTTAACGCATGGATGAAAGCTAACGGGCTGGAATGGACTGTCGTTTATCGCGACGAGGAAGAGATTGATTCGACTGTCGATGGTTACGACATTTCGAAGTGGCAACCAGAAGCGCCTTCTGGTGAGGGCTGGTTTGTTGGTTCCATTCACGATACGGAAGATGGCGCTGTTTGCATCTGGCTTCGCAATAAATCCGCACCATCGCCTGAAGCTGCTGCTATCGCCCGTCAGTTTGAGCAGATGAAGGAGATGCATGATGGCGGCTGAAATCATCGATCAGGCCAACGAACTGGTAGAGCAGAACATCAGCCAGGCCATTCAGCGCATGCGTATCGACCGCAACGCTATATCAGCGGAGCAATGTAGCGAGTGCGGGGAAGATATCCCTGCACAACGCCGTGCTGCTGTTCCCGGCTGCCAGACGTGCGCAGAGTGTCAGGGAATTATCGAATTAAAGCGCAGGTAAAGGGGGATGTGATGCCCAGCAAACTAAAACTGCGGCGACAACGTAGGCTGCGTGAAGATGTCGCATGGTGGCGCGCTGAGGCAATGGACTGCAAAGCGCGGCTGCTGGAACTGGCAAAACTACTGGAAGAAGCCAGGCACCAGCGCGTTCCGATGCCGGTGCTGGTTACCGCCAGGATAATTAAACAGATGGCTCCGGCCACCAGCGAACCTGAAATTTGTTTGAAGTGTAACGACGGCGCCAGGCTTGGCTGCTCGTCATGTGCGTACCGATTGAAATAGCCGGTTGCAGCCGGTGTGGAGAATCTATGCTGAACCTCGATTGTGTTCCCATCTCGACATATTGCAAAGAAACCGGAGAAACAGCAGAGGCCATCAACAAACGATTACAGCGTGGCGTTTGGTTTGAGGGTGTTCAGGTTTTGAAAGTGGAAGGCGTAAAGGAAAGATGGATTGATCTTAGTGAGGTTGCTAAATGGGCAAGACAGAATCGCCAAAGCTCCCGCGCGGTGTGACCGTAAGGAAACACAGCCAGGGCGAGACGATCAATATTACTTTCACTTATAAAGGGGTTAAATGCCGTGAGCCCCTTTCAAATCTCGAAGTGAATAACAAAAACCTGAAATATGCCGAGAGAACTCTCGGCGAAATTCATAATAAAATTGAGCGAGGGACATTTATATATGCAGAATATTTCCCTCGCTCATCCAGACTGAAAATATTTGGCAACGCTGCCACTGGTAAAACAGTAAAAATGTATCTTGATGAATATCTCTCGATATGCGAGACACGAAAATTATCACCCTCAACCATCAACGGTTATAAAAAATGCCGCAGTGCGTTAAGTGACCTTCATTCATTTCCTGCAAGCGAACTTACGCCTGCGGCAATAAAAGCATGGATCCAAAGCCGCACTACGACACTTAAAACAATAAGGAACCAGCTATCTTTCTTACGCTCAGCTCTTGATGAGGCGCTAACAGATGGAGTGCTGCAAATTAATCCTGTATCGCTGGTGACAGCTTCGCGGTACCAAAGCGATAAATCGACCACAGATAGTGACTACATAGTCGATCCCCTATCGCCTGCAGAAGTGGATGCACTTCTTGCATCAGCAGGTAACAAGCAGTGGGAAAACTTGTTCATGTTCGCTATACAGACCGGTTTACGCAGTTCGGAACTCTGCGCGCTTCGCTGGCGCGACATTGATTTTATCGGCAAGACTGCACATGTTCAGAATGCGAGTGTTGTAGGGGTGATCAAGGGGACAAAAACGAAGGCGGGTACACGTAAAGTTGAGCTGAATGAGATAGCCATGGCGGTGCTTGCCGCACAGAAAGCTTTTACCTTCATGAAGGATGCAACGATTTTTGAGGATCCCAAGACGAGTAAGCCATGGGCCAGCGCTGACGCCATTAGAAAAAAAGCGTGGGTGCCGACGTTACGCAAAGCGGGGATCCGATATCGCAACCCTTACCAGACCCGTCATACTTTCGCCACACGTCACATAAGCCAGGGAGCGAACCTGTTCTGGCTTGCTGGTCAGATGGGGCATAAAGGGCCAGAAATGCTTTTCAGGCATTATGGATCGTATCTGAAAGATTATGATGGCAATACAGTTAGAGCAATGAAGTAAAATGATGAGGCCGGAAAGCTGGTCTCATTTTAGACTCTCATGCCATTTATCAAGCATTATAAAAACCCTGCGGGTTTTTGCGAATATAGACTCACTGTTTATAGGTGGGTAAAATGACTGAAATTTATCATACAAGCTTTTAGTAACAAGCATGCAAGAGTCAATGGCTTCTTGGGCTCTAATAGTACGATCTTCTTTGGTAAAAGAGTCTATGTCCTCACAATCGAGAGTCGCATTTTCTATGACGTCAGACATTAAATTACTCTCGATAAATATACCTCTACTCTGAAGTATATCTATCAGTTTATAGACTTGATTGGTTTTGGCTAAAACATTCAGTATATATGCTGACGATTCTGAAGCGGTATCGTCAGCTTTTTTATTAAACCGATGTATCTTATATTTTTTAACCGGCTGTTTTTTCTTATTGGATGATTTCAACCAGTATGTTAATGACATATCAGAGATGTCATTAATGATTTTGTTAATTGCATCAATTAGCGATTTTGATTCAGAGCGAGTCGCTAACTTCACAGAATTTTTGTAAGTGACACGCCATCCGAATAAAACCAGACAAACACTGACCAGTCCAACACACCAACCATACTGATGACCAAAATGCGAAATGAAGTTTTCCGTGGCCTCAGTTGCCTTTACAGAAACGTTATCCAAAGTTCCCTCTTATTATTCAGGTTGAGCCATATCAATGAATTTATTGATTTGCTCTTTATAAAAGGGCATCTTGCTCTTAATAATTAAGCGCTTCTTAACTGAAGATTTAGAAAGACCTTCTTTCCTGATAAGCCCACCAAATGCTTCCTCCAGGAATGACGATCCCACTCCAAGTGCTACACCATCAAAGTCAACAATGACCTCGTCATCATCGCTTTGCAATGCAGGAACAAGGAACTCTTTACGGAATCTCTCCGCGCTACTGGTGGCACTGTCAGTAGGAAAGCGACCAAACGGTGTTCTAGAAAAATCTTTAGCTATTATGATGTTAACCATCTCATCCCCTCCTAGTTGCAAGTGACCACTCTACTAAAGTACCAGGTATAAATTCATTCATCCATGAACATTTAGGTACCTGCTGCGAAGAATTATAGTGGTAAAACGTGTGACCGGTAAGAACAAGAAGTGTCTCAGAATCTACACAACCTGTACCTATAGGTCTCTTTATATCCTCAGAACCGTTACCACGTCCAGCGTTCACAAAGCGTGATTGGCCTACAGATAAGGCAGCCCCGACCGATGCAACTTCATTGAGTCCTGAGAATAATTTTGATGCTGAACTGTAAGACTTATGAATACCACACCCTAAGTCACAGATTATAAAGACAAATGTATTATTTTCAACATTGAACCAGGAACATTGCCACCATCGCTTTCCTTCGAGCAATTCAACATGGTACTCAAAATCTGCTGTTTCATAGGCATGATGTGACACATTTAGCATTGCTTCGCTAATTGCAGATGACACAACATCGAATTGTTCAGCAGTCATTTCAATGTGCTTAGAAAGCATGGTCAGGGTTTCGAGCCATTGATCGAACGGTTCTGTTGCTGATTGAAAATATCTTTGTTCTGCTGTTAAAGCTTGGAGTTTAGTAGAGCTATGAGCTACTAAAGCCTTAGACAAACCGGTACCAACAATCCAACGGTGCCCCTCAGGATTTGCTTCTTTTTTAGGCCACTTGAAACGAATTAGATTTGGTTGCCCTGTCATTAGCTGGGCACGATTGACAATCGCAAACAATAAAAGTGATGCTGCAGCGCTTGCAAATTTAACCTTGCTAAAATCTAAATAAATAGGGACCTGTTTAATAAGCACAAAATTATCTATGCTATTCAAAAACTTGAGTGTCTCTGCAATAGTATCTGGCATATAGATACATAATTTTGAGGGAACCGGAATTGGTATAAAAGACATGACGTACCTAACATCCTTCAGTATGGGACAACACAATCTAACAAATGCATGGAAAACTCAATCGGGTAATAAAGCATGGATTGTGTTGCTTTTGGGTACGCTCCGGAGCCGTGCAACAAAAACGATCAACTTTCCTCTTAAAAAACAATTAATTACCAACCACAGGACGCGGGTTCAACTCCCGCCAGCTCCACCACTTCATGATCCGGATACGTCCGGTGAAATCCTGAAAGCCCGCACGGCACAAGCCCTGCGGGCTTTTTTGTATCTGTAATTGTCCGAGGTCATCCGGCTAAATCCGGTGATTATTGGTATACGTTTAGGTATACGGTAGGATGTATACCAAAAACCGTATACCAATTCACGCAGGAGCGCCCACCGTGGCAAGGACAACACGCCCCCTTACTAACACCGAAGTCTCACGCACTAAAGCGACTGATAAAGATCTGACGCTGCATGATGGCGACGGCCTTTTCCTTATGGTGAAGACCAGCGGCAAAAAGCTGTGGCGCTTTCGCTACCAAAAACCAACAACAAAACAGCGCACCATGATTGGCCTTGGTGCTTTCCCTGCCCTCTCTTTAGCGGAAGCCAGAAGCTTACGCACTCAGTACCTCTCTTTATTAGCAAGAGGCATCGACCCGCAAACACAAGCCGAGCAGGCAGCAGAACAGCAACAGATAGCGATAGAGAGCATCTTCTCAAACGTGGCCGCAAACTGGTTTGCCATGAAACGCAACAGCGTGACACCCGATTACGCGAAGGATATCTGGCGATCATTAGAGAAGGATATTTTCCCGGCGATTGGTGAGATCCCGGTTCAGAAAATTAGAGCACGCACATTAGTTGAGGCGCTAGAGCAGATTAAAGCGCGTGGCGCACTCGAAACCGTTCGCCGCCTAGTACAGCGTATCAACGAAATCATGATTTATGCTGTTAACACCGGCCTGATAGATGCTAACCCTGCCTCAGGCATCGGTATGGCATTTGAAAAGCCGAAAAAGCAGAACATGCCGACCCTGCGACCAGAGGAACTGCCACGGCTAATGCGCTCATTAGCTATGTCGAATTTATCCATCCCAACACGCTGTCTGATCGAATGGCAACTCCTGACGCTCGTGCGCCCTTCTGAGGCTTCTGGTGCAAGGTGGGCAGAGATCGACTTTGAGGCGAACATATGGACGATACCAGCCGATAGGATGAAGGCAAAACGTGAGCACATTGTTCCTTTATCACCTCAAGCATTAGAAATTTTGGAGGTTATGAAGCCTATCAGTGCGCAACGCGAAAATGTATTTCCGAGCAGGAATGACCCAAAGCAACCTATGAATAGCCAGACGGCTAATGCCGCTTTAAAGAGAATTGGATATGATGGTAAATTAGTAGCACATGGATTACGCTCGATTGCCAGCACCTGTATGAATGAAGCTAGTTTTGATGCAGATATTGTTGAAGCGGCATTGGCTCACAGAGATAGTAATCAGGTCAGAAGTGCTTACAACAGATCCATCTATCTAAAACAGCGTGTTATTCTCATGAACTGGTGGGGAAATCATGTGGATGAATCAAGAAGAAAAATGGGGTGTAAAAATTGAAACTTAATGCTGACAGAGAGAAAGTTGTAGCAAATCCTGAAGCTGGTCGCCTTTACTCATTACTAAATGAATTAGAATCCGAAGGACGGATTATCTTATCTGATGCGGAATTATATTTCGATTTCCCTTTATATAAAGACGATGATGATCAGCTTGTCATTTCGCCATTAATGCTGGTTTCACGCTTCTATGGAATTATTATTTTCTATTTATCCACTAGTAATGATCGAGACGTTCAACAAAAAATTCTAATTGAAGAAGAAAATCTGGATAATATTTACGGCCAAATATTTTCAAGGCTAGTAAAACAGAAGAACCTTCGCCAGTCTAAGAAAACACTAAAAATAAGCTTAGAATCATGTATTTATGCCCCACACTTAACTCAGCAACCTACTATTGAAATAGAAAGTAATGTTATAACTTCAAAAGCTTCACTTGAAAAATTCATTACTGATCTTGAGGATATTGTAGACGAGCCAGTTTATAGTGAAGCGGCGTCAACGATTGAAGGCGGCAAAGGGTTAATCCGCCAGAAAACAAGAGATCTGGACGGCTTTTCGGCAAAATCTAAAGTTGCTATAGTCAGCCAGCTTGAATCTGCAATATCTCGATTTGATGCAGATCAGTTAAGTAGTTGTGTAAATGAAGTCGATGGTATTGAACGCATCCGAGGACTTGCTGGCTCAGGAAAAACAGTTGTATTGGCTATGAAAGTAGCTATAACACATCTTCGTAATCCCGATAAAAAAATACTTTACACATTTAGCACCAAGGCTTTGTATCAACATGTCAAGCGATTAATTACTCGTTTTTATCGTCAATTCGATGATATAGACCCCGATTTCGATAATTCTATAAAAATAATGCATGCTTGGGGAGGAAATTCTACTCCTGGCGTTTATTACAATGCTTGTATTAATAATGGCGCACCATTTCTTGACTTTGGTAAGGCTCAACGTGCAAATCCAAAAAACCCGTTTTCTTATGCCTGTAAAAATCTAATTGATGGCTATAATCTACAACCTGAATATGATTATGTTTTTGTTGATGAAGCTCAAGATTTCGACAGTAACTTTTTACAACTGTGTTTAAAACTCGCTCAAAATGAAAATATGGTGTTCGGGTTAGATGTATTTCAAAACATATTTCAGACCACCGCTCCATCTATTAATGAAATATTAGGAAAAGATCGCCAACTGGGGTTAGATAAATTCTTAAACAAGTGCTACCGCACACCTTGTGCAACTTTAGTCTGTGCTCATGCAATAGGGCTCGGTGTTTATAGGGATCAAGTTCAAGTAATACGAACGCCTGAAGATTGGATGAGCTTAGGTTATTCAATTGATGAATCTAAATATAAAAATCAGTTTGATGCGGACGAAAACATAATCGTTTACAGGACTGAGCAGGCATCTCCATCATTATATAATGAGGAGAAAAACAGTTTGGTCATAACAAAAGAACATGAAGATATTTTTAAAGAATGTGAATGGGTTGCACAAAAGATCAATGACGATATTAAAGAACAGGGTTTAAATGCTTCTGACGTTCTTATAATATGCGCTGATGACAGGAACTATAAAAATTATTATTCTGTCATTTCTGATTATTTATCTAACTATGAGATCGATATTAATAATGTTAATGCTGACCGTTATAATATCAATGATTTCTCTGTAGATAATAAAGTCACTTATTCTACCATTCACAAAGCTAAAGGTAATGAAAGCTATAGCGTATATGTAGTAGGAAGTGAATCACTTTATTACTATCCTAATGTAAAAAATAGAAATCTACTTTTTACTGCGATGACACGTACTAAAGGATGGTTAGTAATGACTGGTATAGGTGCTGCTGCTATAGAACTCTTTGATGAAATTTCAGATGCTTTAGAAAAAGCACCATATCTCGAATTTAAATATCCACCTGATACAAAGATCAGACAGATAGAAATCGATTTGAAGCGAGTAGAAACAGAAAGTCGAAACGATGAATTAGAAAAACTCATTCAAGAGTATGGGGCTGAAGGACTAAAATCTATGATTCGAGAGGTCGAAGCTAAGAAGGTGAAAAAGAAATGATTTCACCTGGCGTACTTAATGACTCAAAAAGAAAAGCTGTAAAATTGGCCAGAGCAGTCAACCTGCTTGGAAATTTTAATAGCAGAGTGATTTATCCAAACACGATGCCAGGAGACCTGCGACCTCTATCTTATGAAGATGCATGGCGTAAATGCAAAGAAAATTCTTGGTATGATATTGAATTAGATGATTCTTCGTTATTAATTTTTAAACAAGATGGATATTCTTACATCCGGGTCCCTTTTTTTTCACTATCGTTCTCTGAATTTGCAGAAGAGTATTTTGAAAGCGAACCAGAGTGGAAAGAGGAAGAGAATAAACACATTTTAGCCGAGGAGTACGAAAAATATCTTAGTAGTCAATTAAAGCCACAGCATCATATGCCAGTAAGGTTTGATATTGATCCGACGTACTACTGTGAGCATACGCACCCCCTTTATCATTTTCATTTTGGCATCGAAAATGAGAGTAGAATTCCCTCAAACAGAGAATTAACCCCGTTATCATTTACAGGTTTTATACTTAGAACCTTTTATCCAAAGGAATGGTATGAATTTTCCCAATCGCCAGAAATGGCAAAATATTTAAAACAATTGAAAGGGAGTTTAAATGTTGTCCCGAAGAGCTATTGGAAAGCGTATGAAGCTGACTTATTTTATTTGGGTTAGCGCGCAGTGCTTCCCCGCCTCGCCTGCGCGCTTTATCTATGCTTTTTCATGCACCTGCATGTATGGGTATTTTATGCACCACTGCTGGCCTATGGCGGTTAAATTAATGTGCGTAGACTCATGCGTTTTCATGCAGCATAGTCATGCACTCGCGCGCTTTCAAAATATTGAGATAATTATATAGAAATCCCGGTCCAGAACCGGGATTGAAGAAGTACTGAGATAATCATGCAGGGATTTGTTGGCAACTGGAAAGCCTGAAAACAGAACCATAACGATTTAACTTTTGCTGCTGTTTCCCTGACTTTTCCGGCATGGTTGCTGAAACACCGATATTTTGTGATTATCGTATCCACAGTGTCCAAAGCGGTAGGTGTACAGGTACATTCTGAGTTCTGGCAATGATATCAGGAGCGTTTAACTGTCAGGGCTTCATAGGCGCGGATATTGGCATGAGCAACAGAGCCTCATTCAGGACACTTGAAAGCCTTATCAGTAATCTTTGAACGCTGCGTGGGGGGCGGCTATCATTCGCCCTTCCCACCTTTAGCTATCTCACGCTGTTTCAGCATCCTTGAACGCGCCGCAGGGCTAGGTAATTTTCTGGCGTCCAAGATGGCTACATCATCTGCATAAATACCGATGCCCTGAAGCAAAGTATCGTCCCCTAAAGATACGTCGCAGGACAGCGCCGGTTGGGTGATTTGTTCGGTGATAAATTGCTTCAGGACGCTTTCTGGATCGTTCACTGTATGAACTACGCCGATAACGGAAGAAGCGCTTCGCCCCAGAGTCATCTTCAGTAATCCAAGCATCTGAATAAGCTTCTGACCGTTCTCTTTCATAAACTCATTCCAGAGCCACGATGCATGGCTTTCAATCAGGCGGTTATGTTCGTTAATGTAGCGGGTTGCAGCGTCTGCAGTTTTCCAGGGCAGGAATTCGTTTTCTGCGGCATGGGCTGCAAGTAAATCCTCGAACTCATCCAGCGTTTCGCGTCCGAGAGCAATTTCAGCCCGCAGTTTTTTCATGCGAGGCGTCATATTTCCCTGATTCTCACGAAACAGCGTGCGCCATTCCTCGTTTAAGGCCTGCGTTTCCTTTTTTGTATCTTCCTGGCGTTTGCGGATGGTTTCAGTCATCGCGGCCGCTTCGTTCTGTTTACGCCGTTCTTCCTGCCAGATAGCTCTCGCGGTCTTCACTTTATCCACTGCTTCGCAGATGTTGTGTGGAAGCAAGAGGGTCTTGTTCGTGTTGGAAGTCTGGTTATTAGTAGTCATGGCAGCTCCGGTAGTGTTTTGTTGTCATGTCAATTGTGCTGGTGCTCATACAAGCGCACTACCGGAGGGGATTGTGCCGTCTTCAGGACAATGGCCTTTATCTGGCTAGCCAGAGGAAGTGTCATGACCATTCAGCAACCTGTCTTTAATACTTACTATTCACTACTGTTCATTTTAATGAAAAAATAATAAATACAGGTAGTTAATAGGTGAAGTATTTCACTTGAAGTGTTCATGTATTGTTCATAACCGTTCACTGGAAGAAGTGAACCTTATATTTGTTTTTCATAGAAATAACACTATTTATTCCGGTTCATTACTGGATAATTTCTCCTCACCATTACTCCGGTGTATTCGGTGTACAGAAATAAGATTCTTATATCTGTTTGATTATTACTTTTTTTACTCTTCCACTACCGTATTGCATTTCGTAACAATATTCATAAAAATGAATCCGTCCAGTACTGATAAAACATGCCCGGATACATGTGGAAGATTTGAGGGTTTCTGAAGGTTTCAAGTGAGGAATTTTAATCTATGTAGGGCGTTGTTTATTTTCATGTATTTTTTTGCTCTGCTTATTCTCTCTATGAGCCATTGTTCTGGATGATATGAAAGCCAGCAATGGTATATTGGAGTTCTCCTTGACTCGGTCAATTACTACGAAGCAATACTTTATTTATGGTTTTGTTCTTTATTCTATCTCGCCGTGAAATTAACGATAATACAAACCTTATCAGATCTTTATTTATTTCAACCATGAAGAGTCAATATTTAACCTGGAATATATAAAACATGCTCGCATGGATTATATATAAACAATAAGGGCCGTCTAAATTCGGGTGAAATTACCCGGATTGCTGAAAACATTTTTGAGAGGTAGTCAAATGCAAAGTATTTCTGTTTCCACGCCAGCACCAGCAGCTCCGGTGCTTCCCGTTCCGGCTCAGAATGAGCGATTTATACGTTTACCTGAAGTGATGCATCTTTGCGGGCTATCCCGCTCAACTATCTACGACCTCATCAGCCGCGATGCTTTCCCGCAGCAGATATCTTTGGGCGGAAAAAATGTTGCCTGGGTACAGTCGGAAGTCATTGCATGGATGGCTGATCGAATTGCAGCACGCTAGCAGGGAAGCCATGCGGAAACTGGCTTTGCAAACTAATCCCCATTTTTCTGGCTTGCTTCCTGACATCCTTTCCAGGTATAGTTTTCCCGCTGTCGCAAAATCGGCAGCCGGGCGTGGAAACCCGAGTAATCTAACGGCGACACCGGACGCGCCATGCGTCTTTTTTTGTGTCTATGCCTCTGTACACCTGTTGTTTACGCACCGGTTCTTTAACCGTTGCTGTATCTACGTAATGGTGGCTCAGGCGGGGCAGCCCTCGGGCTGGCCGGTATCCGTTAGAGCCGGTATTTCCACCCCTGTCTGGGCTACCACCAGTGAGCGTGGAAACTCCGGTGGTAGCGTTAACCGCTATCTAACGGAGGCTGCCATTATGGCTACGACCCTCACCCTGTCTCACCCGCAATTTATCTTTGTCTTCGCTGCCGTTCGTCGTTCTGGGCTTAAGCCACGCGTCTGTATGCTGCGCACCATTGCCGCCGATGAACGTACCGCACGCCGTTCCCTCGTTCGCGATTATGTCCTCTCGCTTGCCGCTCGTCTGCCGGTTGCAGAGGTGCGCGCATGAACCAGTCCATCCTTACCGTTGATGATCTCAGATATCTCGAACACCTGCGCAATATCGGCCATCTTGTTGGCGAGCTGGCAGCGGAACAGGACAGCGTGACTGCCTGCCACGATCCGGCTGAGCGTCTGCAGCTCATTTCCCTGATTTACCTGATGACAGATCAGCTTGATGCCGTAATCGAACGCTGCAACCGGCGCTGTATGGTCGGGGAGAAGCAGATATGAAACAGACATTACCGCCCATCCTGCGCGCCGCGTTTTACCGCCGCGCCGTGGCCTGTGCCTGGTTGACCCTGTGCCAGCGCCAGCAGCGCTATCCGGATCTAACTCTCGATACGCTGGAGTCTGCCATCGCTGCCGAGCTGGAAGGATTCTATCTGCACCAGCACGGCGAGGAAAAAGGTCGCCAGATTGCCTGTGCGCTGCTGGAAGATTTAATGAATGCCACACCACTCAAAACCGCGCCGTCACTCTCTTTTCTTGGCATGGCAGTAATGGAAGAGTTATGCGCCCGTCATATCACTGTGACAGTGCGGTGCTGAGGAAAAATAATGAAAATGAACGTAACGGAAACCGTGAAACAAGCATGCGGCCACTGGCCGCGCATTCTCCCGGCGCTGGGCGTGAAAGTGATAAAAAACCGGCATCAGCCCTGCCCGGTGTGCGGCGGCTCTGACCGCTTCCGTTTTGACGATAAAGAGGGGCGCGGAACGTGGTTCTGTAACCAGTGCGGCGCCGGCGACGGGCTGAGCCTGGTTGAAAAGGCGCTGGGCGTGACGGTTAGCGAAGCTGCCAATCGTGTGAATGCCGTGACCGGCAGCCTGCCGCCGGTTGCCCCGGAAACTGTCGCCGGCGCTGAGGCGGAAACCGAAGCCAGCCACAGGGAGGCCGCCGCGCTGGCGGCCAGTCTGCTGGCGAAAACCCGCTCAGCCTCCGGTAACGCCTACCTGACCCGCAAGGGCTTTCCTGCTCTGGAATGCCTGACGCTGACAGTCACGCACAAAACCGGCGGCGTGACGTACCGCACCGGGGATGTGGTTGTCCCGCTGTATGACGACACCGGCGCGCTGGTGAACCTCCAGCTTATTAACGCAGACGGCGACAAGCGCACCCTTAAAGGCGGCCAGGTGAAGGGAGCCTGTCATATTATTAACGGTGAAAAACAGGCGGGAAAACGCCTGTGGATAGCAGAAGGGTACGCCACGGCGCTGACCGTTCATCACCTTACCGGGGAAACCGTGATGGTGGCACTCTCGTCCGTGAACCTTCTTTCCCTGGCGAGCCTTGCCCGCAACCGGTATCCGGGCTGTCAGATTGTCCTCGCGGCTGACCGTGACCTGAATGGCGACGGCCAGACAAAAGCCGCTGCGGCTGCAGAGGCCTGTGCCGGTATGATTGCCCTGCCGCCGGTGTTTGGTGACTGGAATGATGCAATTATGCAGCAGGGGGAGAATGCCACGCGTCAGGCAATTTATGACACCCTCCAGCCACTGGCACAAAGTCCGTTCGACACCATGAGCGAGGCAGAATTTACCGCCATGAGTACCAGTGAGAAGGCGATGCGCGTGTATGAGCACTACGGCGAAGCGCTGGCCGTGGATACAAACGGTCAGCTTCTTTCCCGCTATGAGGCGGGAGCCTGGAAAGTGATTTCCCCGGCTGACTTTTCGCGCGATGTAGCAGCACTCTTCCAGCGCCTGCGTGCGCCGTTCTCGTCAGGTAAAATTGCGTCGGTGGTGGAAACCCTGAAACTGATTGTCCCGCAACAGGGCGCTCCGGCACGGCGTCTGATTGGCTTTCGTAACGGCGTGCTCGATACCGTCAGCGGCACGTTCAGCCCGCACCATAAATCCCACTGGCTGCGCACCCTGTGCGAGGTGGATTTCACCCCGCCGGTGGCGAGCGAAACGCTGGAAACCCATGCCCCGCATTTCTGGCGCTGGCTTGACCGTGCTGCCGGTGGCCGGGCTGACAAGCGCGACGTGATACTCGCCGCGCTGTTTATGGTGCTGGCGAACCGCTACGACTGGCAGCTCTTTCTTGAGGTGACTGGACCAGGGGGAAGCGGGAAAAGTATTCTGGCCGAAATCGCCACCCTGCTGGCGGGGGAAGATAACGCCACATCGGCGACCATCGAGACGCTGGAATCGCCGCGCGAGCGCGCGGCATTGATTGGCTTTTCGCTGATTCGTCTGCCTGACCAGGAAAAATGGAGCGGTGACGGTGCCGGGCTCAAGGCCATCACCGGCGGCGATGCGGTGTCGGTTGACCCGAAATACCGCGACGCCTATTCCACGCACATTCCGGCGGTGATTCTGGCCGTCAACAATAACCCGATGCGCTTCACCGACCGCAGCGGCGGCGTGTCACGCCGCCGGGTTATCCTCCATTTCCCGGAACAAATTGCCCCGGAGGAGCGCGACCCGCACCTGAAAGACAAAATCGCCCGCGAGCTGGCCGTCATTGTGCGTCAACTTATGCAGAAGTTCAGCGACCCGATGACCGCTCGCGCGCTGCTCCAGTCGCAACAGAACTCCGGTGAGGCGCTCAGTATCAAGCGCGACGCCGACCCAGCTTTTGACTTCTGCGGCTATCTTAAAATCTTGCCCGATACCATCGGCATGTTTATGGGGAACGCCAATATTATTCCGCGCCAGCCGCGACTCTACCTGTATCACGCCTATCTGGTGTACATGGAGGCGCATGGCTACAAGAACACCCTGAGCCTGACTATGTTCGGCAAGGGACTGCCAGCCATGCTGAAAGAATACGGCCTGAACTATGACAAGCGGCGAACAAACCAGGGAATGCAGACTAACCTGACGCTGAAAGAGGAAAGCAACGGCGACTGGCTGCCGAAGTGCGACGAATCCGCAACAAAATAACCACCAAAGACCGGCGATTGCCGGTCTTTTTTACCTTCGAAGAGCACATAGTGAAGAGTTAACTGTTCACTCTTCACCGACCATGAAACACATAATACATTGAAAAAAAACAATAAAAACACGAAACAAACAGTTTGAACTGTTTTACTGAAAAATAATTTTACCCCCCCCTTCCTCGAGGGCATACAACGGAAATGGTGAACATTTCTGTCAGCAGCAATATTAATGGAGCCAGTTAATCGCCTGGTGACATGCCATGAGGAAATCTGCCGCTATCCTCATGGTCATGGCAGTCTGACTCCGGGAAGGATCTGTAAACGTGACATAATGTCTCTGGATGTTCGCAGAAATGACGCCCATACGACTACTTAACGATATCAATGAAGGAGTAACCCCTTAATTATTCTTAAGAATTTCTCAAATTCATGATGTCAAAGAATGCGTATCTTTAACATCTATCATTAGGAGCAACTTAAGACGAGATTCACCCATTTTCTTCTGTATCAATATCTCGCCACAATTCATAATTAATAACTGCAATATATTTGCATATTTACTTTATAGTAATTTAGTTAATTTTTTGAAAATTCGAGGATAAAAATGACAATTAGAAGTACGCTCCAAAAAATAAACTGGGAAGCAAGCTCAGTAATTCTTGCAATGATGCTTTTTATAGGAAACATCATTTACACTAATTATCACGATGAAGCAAAAACAATAACTGAAAAAAATAACATTCGCACAATGTTTGCTTATGAAATCTCTTATAACCATAGCACTCTAAACTTTCTCGATAGCACAAGAAAAATAGGTTATGATGAAAACGCAGAGCATATAACAGGTGAACCATTCGCCACTAATCTAAACTTCCTCGGAGGAACCCGCTTAAAAATTGCATCTAACCAAACTAATGAGGTATACAAAGCCTATTTCAACGAATTAAGCAAACTCGACAAGGAAGACATCACTCTTATCATGGATTATTATCATGAGCAAAGTATTTTAATGGAAGGTATAAAAACAACGCAACAAAACATGAATAACAAAAGTATTGATCTTGATGTTGCGGGATTTTCATTAGAACAGCATTTCCTTAATGAACTCAATTTATCGAACATAATCCTTAAACGTTACAAACATTTGTTAGCACAGCATCCTAAGAATCCGGAAATGAAGGATGATAATCATTGAATACTTATTTTATCGTGGGGAGCGGCAAAAATGCCGCCCCGAGATATATGCGAAAATCAGAGTGATACTAAGGATTAGCATACTCTAAAATTTCTTCCCCCATGAGCGTACAGTCATTAAGGAAGATGAATCTCATACGATACTTACCTTTATAGATATAACCCCAGGTCTGCAATACATCGAAATATTGCGATTTATTTTCCGGATTTTGCATCTTCGCTAATGCAGTTACGTCTTTATCAACCTCAGCCCTGTCATCGTTGTCTCGATAAAAAGCCAGTAGTTTATTTGCTTCTGTTATTGCCTGAGCTTTACAAGTTAACTCAGACTGTTTCGCAGCAGCCAAAGACGGAAAAGTTATAGCACATAATAATAATGTTAGAATGCCAGTTGATACTTTCATATTATTCCAAGCTCTCTCTTTGCTCTTATCAACGCCCCTTTCCTTTCTTCGAGACCGTTGTAACCACCGTTCACGAGAAGGGTTACTTTATTTACGTCATCCCTGTCTGCTGCTGCATTTACATGCCTGAGATCCCAATAATAACAAGCTGCCTTAACGGCAACATATGGGTTCCTTGCAACTATAGTGGGATCGGTTACGTAATCTTTCTCAAACTGGCTTCCGAAATTCGTATAATTTTCCCTACCTGTCAGATGTAATAACCCACGACCTATAAATTTTGGACCATCACCGACTTCTGTATTACCTAAATTACGTCCTATCCGTGTTCCTGCATCATATTCTCTACCACCATCCCTTGGAACTTCGGTTAATCTGGAAAAGTTGGCAGTTTCAACACAAGCTTGCGCTATAAAATGAGCGGCTCTTAATTCTGTATTTATTCCATAAACGGTAAACCATTGGTTCAAATGTGGTGCTATGGCATGGACATTGTAATGCTGTGAATTTAGCAGGCTTTCTATATGCCGGTAATGCCTGGCAATATTCCAAAGCATCTCTGCTGTAATATCAACCATTTGCCTTTTCCTTTTCTTATATCCCATAATCATTTTAACTACCGTGATTGTGCATTTGGCAGCCATTTTTTGCTTTAGTTTACAATCTAGGATAATTCTTATCCTCTTATTTTTCAGCGTCGGGAGGAGCTAACATGCAACTGACAGATAACGATCAAGCAAACCGCATCACTGTCTGGCACGCCTTATCGGAGCTTTTCACCGGTCGGGAACTCCAGGACTATGACTATCGATGGATAGCTCAGGTGTTAAAGGAATCCGGACTCAGCCGGGAAGCGATCTTTGTGATTCTGGATGAGGAAGTTGCCCCTGTCCTCCAGGCTAATCTTCTTTATAACCCAACGCCGGTGATGGATGGCTGGACAGAAGAAGATGTTAAGCGGCTCGTAACAGAGTACGTGAGCAGGAAGCCGACCATTATTGAGCGTGTTGTTCCATCGAGCTTGTTGTTAAAACAGCGTCGGAAACACATTCGGGATGAGCTAAACAGGCTTACTGCCGAGCTGGATAAATGCACGCAGGAAATGAGCTCAAAAGAGTGTTAGGCGAAGCGATTGGTATATGCTTAGGTATATGGATGAAAGTTGAATTCACTAAAAACACTTTAATTCAATTAATTAGCGAATTTATTCAGACTCCGCCAGCCCATCGGTGATTACCAGAGTCATCCGATGAAGTCCTAAGAGCCCGCACGGCGCAAGCCCTGCGGGCTTTTTTGTTCCTTGAGTTTGTCCCGCGAAGTCAGAAGCCAACTAATTAAATCCGAACCTTGCAGGCACCCCATAAAATATTCCTGTTTTGATTAATAGCGGGAATAAAAAACTTTGGAATCAAGGGGTAGCCTGCTGCGTCACTTCAGCTTGCCGGGAAATGTCGTACAACAGCAAATGTTGGCATAGCGTGATAATCAGACGCTATCCGGGAAACAGAAAAGCAATATGATCAATGAGTTTGGTGAGTCTGCATCTCAGCCATGTATCCCCCGCTCCTTAAAGAATAAAGGGGCGAGGGAACAATAACAGCTCAGGCAGCGTTAGAGGGCCTTAGTGCACATGGTTGGGCTTAGCGTCCCACCAGAACCCTCGTAAAGGTTGCCACCCCACTTGTCCAGCGAGTAGTGGTAATTGGGATCGCTGGGTGTCGCATCTGCCAGCCAGTAAGCATCGTCGGGGAACGCAGAGCTGCCGCCTAAAGATCCCCACTCGTTCCACAATGCCCCCAGCGTACGAACCCCGGTGGGGACGAAACCAGAGTTTTGCGACACCTGGGCTGCGGTCGACTGACTGTACCCCTGCGCACTGCAATAGGGACCAGCATCTACCCATAGCACTTGTTGTCTATCAGTAATAAACCAATTGCGCAGCGTGAAACTGTAGGTGATATCTGGCCCGATACCGCTTTTTGGTGTACCAGTAATAGTGACTTTGCGCCCATCACCTGTCCCCTTGAAGCTCACCACGGCATTGATGTCAACATCGACCCAAGTGGCATCCGACGACCAGTTGAAATCTAAGGGAGCGCCATTGCCGATATTTAAAGTGAATGTCGCGCCGGTAAAGCCCGTCGTCGGGAACCCGTCTCCTTTCTGGAATGTCGCCCCATTAACAGAGATATTCTGCAAGAACGGAATCGGGTTAATCGCATAGCCTGCCGACTCGATAGCCTGGCTCCACCCGCTCAGTTGCAACGTCGCCTTGTTTCCCGAGCTAACAGCCCCTGCCGTGTAGGTCGCCGTGTAAGTTCCGTCCTGGTTATCACTCCAGTTCCCATTTAAGCTGGCATTCGGAACCTGAACATTCTGCGCGGTCAGCAACCCGGCCGCACCCGTTATCACGTTCTGGTAGCTATCTTGCAGTGCGACCGTCACCCGGATTGTCATACTGGACATGTAGCGTGTCATATCCGTTGCAATGGCCGACCGTATCGGGTTCGGACTGCCCGGTGTCAGTGTTACCGTTGCGCGCAGGCTACTGAGACTGGTGTTGTCATACGCCGGGATAATGGTGTAAACACCCGCCTTCGTTCCCGACAGTCTTGCCGTATAGGTACCCGGCGTCGCGCTTTCAGTCAGCGAAGTAAGAGTGACCTGCGTTGCAGACGGCGTGTTACCGTTGCTGTCTTTTACCAACAGTGACAGGTTGCCCTGAATACCGCTCATCACCTTGCCTTGCAGATCTTTCGCCGCCAGCGTGAATGTCGACACCTCAGTGTTATCCGCCTTGATGGTATTTGGATTCACAGTAAACAGTGACTGCTGGGCATCAAGCAGCGTGGCATTGAATGCAACCGTCGCGGAAGGCAGTGAAATGCCTTTTGCTGTCGGCTCTAACGTGACCGTTTCCGTATCTTTCCCCGCTTTCACGGTGACGAGATATACGCCCGCCTGCTTGCGGGTTAACGCAGAAACAGTGGCGCTTTTCAGCGTGTTATGGTTGAGCACAATATCCCGCGGATCGAGATCAACAAGTTGGTTGGTGTCATCCTTCAATGTCAGCGTCAATACCTGTTCGCTGACGCCGTCTGCCGCCAGCGAGCTATTTGCAGGCGTGAAGGTGCTCGTTTTGTTATTCACCGCAGAGGCAAGTACCGTCACCTGCGTCTCCTGGCGATCGGAACGGTTCCCCTTCGTGTCCACAGCAACGCCACTCACGGTATAGGTATTTACCGCCTGCGCGGAATATTGATAGCGCGGTAGTACGACCATGTAATCTGCGCCGTTTTGCACTATTTTTCCGCCAGCGGCAGTAAGTGTCGACGCATCCCATTCAATATGCGAAAGCCCATGCGTGCTTTTCACTGAAACACCGAGCGATTTTTGCTCACCGCCATTCCCTGTAACCCGTTCTGCAAGATGCAGCCTGATAATCTCTTTTTTCCGGTACTCAAGAACAATATTGTTGTTACGCTCGACAAAATCATACCGGCTTCCCTGCAGGCTGCGCATCGCGGCGACAGCTTCCGGGTTCAGCTGTTTTTGCCACGGCACACCAAGCTGATAGTTCACATTCAGGCTGAATCGGGTGTCGCTTTCCCCCGATGTCCCCTGCCGTTGCTCAGCCCCTAACGTCACGAGAGGAACCGGCGTATAAGTGATGCCGGCGGTAATCGCATGCGGGTCGCGCTGGCGATGGTTCACCCCGAACAGGGCAACCTCCTGGCCATAATATTGCTCATAGGTCAGCTTTCCGCCCAGTTGCGGCAGAGAAGGCAACCAGGCCTGGGCACGCACATCCCAGCCATTCGCCGGACGCTCCTGGTAATCGGCCAGATCTTTGGAATCTTTCCATCCGGTCAGCCGCATATACCCATTGGCGCTCAGCTTCATAAAGTCACGCCAGTATTCAGCGCCTACGCCCATACGCGCGTGTTCGCGGGAAAGATCGTAGTCACCGAAGACGTTTGCGCCCAGCATATACCCCGGCGCGAAATAACGAAGCCCCGCCCCCAGGTTAGCCTGGAGACGATCATCAGTACGGTGCACGCTGCCCTGGGTGAAGACCATTTTGTCACCCCGGTCATACAGCGGCACAAGCAATTCAAACTGTGAGTTCTTTAAGGAAAAGTTCTTATCCGTGTCGAGTTGTACACGGGCGGTACCGAATTGGTTCAGCCAACGCTGAACTTCTCCGCCCGCTGCAGAGGTCGCCATACCACGCGCCATTGACGTCGCGGCCTCGCTATTCGAACCGTTGGCAAAGAAACGCCCAACCTGGGAGGAATAACCCGCCATTTTCAGCGCGGCGTCATTCGCGTCGTTACCGGAAACCGTCGCACGCTGAGACGCGAAAGCGCCTGGTTTAGCCCCGCCCTTCACCGCCACGGCCGGCACCTCCAGTTCATCTCCCGGCTGCACATTGTTCAGGCCTCGCGCAAACGTGCGGAACTGATTGAGCTGACGAAGCTCCTCCAGGGTGAGGTTATATTTCTTAGCAACAGAGCGGGCCGTTTCTCCTGCACCCAGTGTATAGGTCTGGGTCTTGATAGACGAAACGGTTTGAGACTGCAATTCAGCCCCGGCAATTACCGGCGTAAATGCAACCGCGAGCGGAAAAGTAATCTGAATCGCAATATTAAGCCATGCCAACAGACTCAGCCCAGGAGAAAAGCCGATATTCGCAACAAAATATCGCGTTTTAAATTTCGAAATCATGCATTCAACCAGACAAGAAAATTAAGCAACAAAAAGAAAATTCCGAAACCATTCTAAAATGGCAAAAGTTATTCCTCAATAGAGAATATATAAACAAAAAAGAAAGAAGCACTGCAATAAGATTAATTATCTCCCTACCTACTCAAACCGCAACCCTTTGTTTTCGCTATCTAACTCCAGGGCCCATCTGTGTTCTTACGATAATAAAATAATAATGTATTACGACATCCTGCTTTACTTTAATTTACATACTTAATGAGACCTCAGTCAATTCTCAATTTCAATCCCTTTAAATGCAGACAGAACTGCGCGCTTTTCGCGTTATTAATTAACGAGAGGCTAAAAAGGTGTTTATCATTAATTCTTCTCTGTGTAATAAAATTAACTATCCTCTCGTTGCCATCCATTTATTAATGGTAATGAGAAGGGCAGCAGCAACCTCATCCGTTTCTTAATGATGCGAATCATTCGTTTTATTGACATTAACATTACCGCTTCTGCCCCTCCTCTTACGCCCCCCGGAACGCAAACCTCCGGCACAAGATATCCCGGGCACGACTTTTACCCTTCCTGCTACCCGGACGGTCGTAAAGGGTAGCCTGTGCAACACGCCCATGCGCGAGTCAGCGTTTGTGGCAGCCCCGTCTATATACCTGCATAAGGAAAAACTTATACAGCGTAAATCTATTTGCATCGACTTTGTTCAATTCTTTAAATAAGCGTTGTGATTTTTCCTATATGTGACATTTACCGGCTTGCTTGTTAAAATGATGTAATAAATTAACGTTAGAAAAAAACCATTATCATTTACGCACACCGGTATTATTTATAGATAAAATTCAAGAAGATAAAGCATGACTGAAAAGAATAATTTTTCTCAAAGGGTTTTTACGCATTTTGTAATTAAAGTTATCGATTTTTTTAAAAATTATCTAACCGACTGTAATTGCTAAAGTTAAATTAGTAACAAAAACACAACTTTACAAACCGCCTATTTTTTCCGCATTATTTCCATTGTTCGCATGAATCCTTTTGTGTAAACTTATTTCCGTTGTCAGGAAAAGTCCTGGAAACAAAGATTTAAGCAGGAACACAATACAATCACCTGCACAATTATATTAAAGCTGTTAAAAGATTTACCTTTTAGTATTTTTAATTAATATCGAAATAAAGTGGTTGCTCGCATATTTAATTTTTAAATAACAGCGAAAGACAGCGCATCGCCTGTTTTTTGCGGGAGCAACTTTATGAACGAACAAAACTTTGACGAACAAATGCAATCTATCCAGGATCTGAACCTGTCCTATTTATTACTGGCACAGCGTCTGATCCGTGAAGATAAAATTGCAGCCGGTTTCCGCCTCGGTTTAAACGAAACCACGATGGAAACCTTACGCAGCTTGTCACTGCCGCAACTGATTAAACTGTCCTCTTCAGGCCAGCTGATTAGCCGGTTGCGTATTGATGATGATGTGATGATCAACTGCCTGACCAAAGACTCGCGTATTGATGCGCTTCAGCGTTTGCATACCGGCATTATTTTGTCGAGCAATCTGCTTAACACGCTCAATCATGATGACAGCGAGGCGGCGTAATGGAAGACTCAATGTTGCACGAAAAAAGCATTATGTCGGAAATTAAAGATACGCATATTGCCATGCAGTTGATTAATTTCGGCGCCAGAATGCAGGTGCTGGAGAGTGAAACCAGCCTTAGCCGCAGGAAACTGTTAAAGCTCTATAAAGAGCTGAAAGGGGATTCCCCGGCGAAAGGGATGCTGCCTTTTTCCGCCGACTGGTATATGGCGTGGGAGCAGAATATTCACTCATCCATTTTTTATAATATTTATCTTTACCTGCAGAAGGTCGAACCTGGCCGCTCTGTTGAAGTGATGCTGAAAGCCTACCGTCTCTATATGGAACACGGTTTGGCTGAAGAAAATGAAGAACCGGTGCTGGGGTTAACCCGCGCATGGACGCTGTTGCGCTTTATCGACGGCGGCATGCTCAAGCAGACACAGTGCGATTGTTGTGGCGGCAGTTTTATCACCACGCCAGAGCACATGTTCAACGGTTTTACCTGCAGCCTTTGCGTGCCACCGTCACGCGCGCTGAAGCGTAGCCCGCTGCTCAACTTCGCGGCTGGTGCACCCACCACATTGCAGTAATGGCACGATTTTGCCCCGACAGCGGGCAAAATCATCTTCACACCGCCAATAGCAGCCTCGCCTGCTCAGCATAACGTTGAGCAGGCGAGGCTGTTGTCTTTCTGTTATTTACGCCCGTTATGACAAGCGACCGGAAAAAACACCACGATAATAATTCGGGGTAATGTTAAGCCGCATCAGAATATCGCGCCGGTGTACGTAGGCGGTTTTCAGGCTGATCCCAAGCTCAGCAGAAACATCCTGCGCGCTGGCACCGGAGGCCAGCAGACAAAGCACCTCGCGCTGGCGCTGTGTTAACAGCGGTAGCGCAGAATAGTGCGGCGATGCCGCCCCTTTGCGTGACAGCAAACGGCTGATTGACTCATAAATGTGGCGGATAGGCGTATTCAGACACAGCGTCGGAACATCCGGCATCAGGGCGGGCAAAACAGGGTCCAGAGCGTCGCTCAGCACCAGGCACGGCAAATCCGGCTTCGCGTCGCGCAAATACTGCATGGTGTTCATCAACGACATCAGATTGGTGGCCTGCGTGGCCACCGCAACCACAAAACGCACTTTATTGCTGTTTGCTGCATACGCCTCTTGTGGGCTTGCGATATGGCTGATGCGCAAGCTCGGGCGATAGAACTTAATCAGCGTGGTTAATCCCTGCGCCGAAAATATATCTTCGCTGTAAATCAGAACGTTAGCGATACTAACTACATTTTTTTCACTCATAGTCCTTTACCTACTCAGCGTCACATCCCGTGACGAATCACGATGATTAAAAACGTCCCTTCTGGCGTTATTTGAATCCCGTCAGGATCACAAACAGATGGTCAAAAATGCCCGCCATCATGTTTTCAAAGAAGGGTGCAAGCGTGTACATCACCAGCGACATGGCTACCATGCCGACAGTTAAAGAAAGCGGAAAACCGACCACAAAAATCGAAAGCTGCGGTGTCAGGCGGTTGAGCAACCCCATTGTCAGGTTGAGGCACAGCAATAAGGTGATAACCGGCAGGCCAAGCATTAAGCCGTAGCGAAAGATCAGGCTGCCTGCTTTGACCATCGCCATAAACCCTTCATGACCGAGCGGCGCGGCGCTAATCGGGAAAGCCTGAAAGCTATTCGCCACCACTTCGAGCATATAAAGATGGCCATTGAAGGTCAGAAACAGCAGCGTGACAAAAAGGTTCAGCAGCCGCGAAACGACCGGCATACTCGGGCCGCCGCTGGGGTCATAAACCATGGCGAAGGAGAGGCCCATCTGCATACCGATAATCTCACCGGCGTGGCGCACCGCCACGAAAATCAGCTGAACCGCAAGCCCGATGGCAATGCCGATAATCAGCTGCTGGCAGCAGGCCCAGAAACCGTCGAGCGAGGCGATCGCGATGTTGCTCTGCGGCAGTTGCGGAGCGACAAGAAAAGCAGTGATCAACGCCAGCGCGACTTTCAACCGCGCGCTTAGCTGTTTTTCACTGAAGATCGGTGCCGCGCCGAACAGGGCGAGCATGCGCAGGCACGGCCAGAAATACTGGTTCACCTGGTCATAAAGCGTAACCAGCGAGAGCGTAAGCATCGTTAACGAATGATATAGGGCAGGCTACTGTACAGACCACGCATGTAGTCAACCAGCGTTGACAACATCCACGGCCCGCAGGCGATCAGCACCACCACGATGGTGAGGATCTTCGGAATGAATGAGAGGGTCATTTCATTGATCTGCGTCGATGCCTGCAAAATACTGACAATCAAACCCGCGGCCAGCGCGGCTAACAATAACGGTGTGGCAATAAACAGCCCGACTTTCGTCGCCTGGAAGCCAAGCGACATGACACTTTCAGGGGTCATCTTCTTCTCTCTAACTAAAAAAGCTCTGCGCCAGGGAGCCGATAACCAGCTGCCAGCCATCCACCAGTACAAACAGCATCAGCTTAAAAGGCAGGGAAATCGTTGCCGGAGGCACCATCATCATCCCCAGCGCCATCAGCACACTTGCCACTACCAGGTCGATAATCAAAAAAGGAATAAACATCGTAAAGCCGATCTGGAAACCGGTTTTCAGTTCGCTGGTCACAAACGCAGGAACCAGAATGCTCATCGGCACATCGTCGGCCGTATTAAACTGCTCCGCTTTGGCGATGCGGGAAAAGAGCGCCAGATCCCCTTCGCGGGTCTGTTTAAGCATGAAGGCGCGCAAGGGTTGCGACCCTTTTTGCAACGCGACTTCCATAGAAATCTTGTCCTGCGAGAGCGGCACCCACGCTTCGTCGTAAACCCGGTTCAACACCGGTGACATCACGAAAAACGTGAGAAACAGCGCCAGTCCCAGCAGCACCTGGTTAGGTGGTGTACTGGCGGTGCCAAGGGCGTTTCGCAGCAGCCCGAGCACAATCACAATGCGGGTAAAACCCGTCATCATCAGCAATATCGCGGGCAAAAACGTCAGCGATGTCATCAAAACCAGCGTTTGTACCGGCAGTGACCAGCTCTCGCCATTCGCCGAATGGCTAAGCATGATGTCGGTACTGGCCGCCCAGCTCAGACCGGCGGGGAAGAAAATCCCGGCAAGCGTGATCCCAAAGCCAAACAGTCCCGGCAGCAGGCGCGTGTTGCGTTTCATTTTTTGCCCTCACCTTTATGCCGGGTAATGCAATTCACTAACGCCGCCTGAAAACTGGCAGCAAACGGCGCGACCTGAACCGGCTCAGCGTCCGCTTTTTTCTCCATCGTCATCAGGTTAGTAATGTTTTCCTGCGTCACGCCCAGCAGCAGCCACTTGTCATCCACTTCGACAACCACCAGACGCTGTCTCGCGCCGAGGGACTGGGTGTGTTTTACCGACATAATGTTATTTCCCTTTACCATTCGTGAAGCGACGCCAGTGCGACGGCAGATCCAGGCCACCGCCACAATCAGCAACAGCACCAGCGCCAGCGCGCCGACGACATTGCCAATAGAGACCGGAGCCACGGCAGGCCCGCCAGCAACGGGCTGAACAGTATTAAGCGTTGGGGTATTCATTATCTGCTCAGGCGGTGCATACGCTCTGAAGGCGTAATAATATCGGTAATACGAATGCCGAATTTATCCGAAACGACCACCACTTCACCTTGGGCGATTAAGTAACCGTTAATTAAAATATCCAGCGGCTCACCGGCTAACCCGTCCAGGGAAACAATGGCGCCTGGGCTAAGTCTTAATAACTCTTTGATCGTCATTTTTGTGCGCCCCAGTTCGACGGTCATTTTGACCGGAATATCGAGCACCAAATTTAAATCTTCAGAAAAATTAACCATCACATCGTCTTTCGCCGCAGCATGCAACTCGGCGTTATTGTCGTTCAATTGTTCGCTCATCGCGTCGCCCCAAAGGTCGTTAAGCGAGGATTTATTTGACCCCGATTCAAGTTCCATATCACTCATTCGTTGGTCACTCCTTCTTTAAGGCTAATAATGTAGAATTCATCAAATTTTCCACCTGAATGGCATACTGATTATTGGCGCAGCCATATTTACCCGACATCACTGGCACATCGTTAACAAACCCGCCAATCTCTTCAGGTTTTTCCAATGGAATAATATCGTCAGGTTTCAGGCTCATAATTCTGGACAAGCGGGTAGAAATCTCAGCGAATTTCACCACCAGTTCCAGTTCGGTATCACGCATTTGCGAAGCGAGCGCGCTGCGCCACTGGTTATTTTCGTGCTGCGAGTTTTCCAGCGGCGGGTTAGTCAACAACTCGCGAACCGGTTCGATAATGCTGAACGGAATACAAATTTGTAATTCACCGCTATGCGAACCAATATCCACCTGAAACGGTGTGGTCACCACAATATCATTCGGTGACGACGTGATATTGGTAAACTTCACCTGCAATTCAGAACGGACAAATTCTGTTTTGATCTTATAAATAGATGTCCAGGCATAATCATATGCTTCGCGCGCCATCGACAACATACGCTGGATAATGCGCTGTTCTGTAGGCGTAAATTCGCGTCCATCGGCTTTTGTCGGGAAACGCCCGTCACCGCCAAAAAGGTTATCCACCGCGGTAAACACCAGGTTGGGCGAAAAGACGAACAGCGCCGTGCCGCGCAGCGGATGCATGTTAATCAGATTCAGACTCGTCATCACCGGCAAGTTGCGGGCAAACTCATGGTACGGCTGAATTTTAATGTTTCCGGCGGTGACGTCCGGGCTACGACGCAAAATGTTAAACAAGCCGATACGAAACTGTCGCGCAAAACGTTCATTAATAATCTCCAGAGAATATAAACGTTCGCGAATAACCCGACGCTGGGTATTAGGATCATAAGGTTTAATATTATCTTCTGCTGACGACAGCGCCGTTTCCGCACTAATTTTCTCTTCGCCGCCGGAGCCGCCATTCAAAAGATTATCGATCTCGTCCTGTGATAAAATGCTGTCCGACATAATAGTTACCGTAAAATGAATGCATTAAACAGGACGTTTGTCACCATCGGTTGAGGCTGGCCAGCAAGCGATGCGTTAACCGCGTCTTTTGTTTTTAATGCCAACGTTTCTTTCGCCTTGTCATCGACTAATTCAGCCGCTGTTTGTTGGGAAAAAAGCACTAACAAATTACTGCGAACTTCAGGAAGATGTTTTTCCAGCATCGCTTTCGCTGCGGTATCGTTAACTTTTAACGTCAGGCCAATATACAGAATGCGATCGTTTTCCTGAGCATCTGGTTTCAGACTGACAGTAAAGGTATCCAGATCCAAATAAACCGGCTCTGCCTGCTCAACTTCTTCGGCAGGTTTTTTACCATCGCTCCCATTAGCAACTTGCGTTTTAAGTTTGTTAATTTCCATATAGGCATAAGCGCCACCAGCGCACATACCAACAAGAATTAACAAAATGAGTAACGCCAACAGCGGGCTTTTTTTCCCACTCTGGGCGGCTTGTTTCTTCTTCGGCATTTGATGAATAACTCTGTAATTAAAAATAAATCAGGAATCATACTTAAGGCAGATAACCTGCTGGATGCGATTATTTTAATACAGCACCCATGCAGGACAATTCCTTGATAAACTGAAATTACTGTCAGCACCTTGCCATTTAGCGTATTCGTATTAAGCGAACGTATTGATTCCACGGGAATAGTGCATGACCCGGGAGAGGACAGGACGTTCTTCTTCTCGCGAAATTGCCGCTTCACCTTGTTCTGGATCAGACTTTCCTTGCCCGGAAGTATTGCCCGATGTCATCTCCCCCGCCGAGGAGGAGGTTTCTGCGCCCACGCTGCTCTGTCCGAGCGAAATGCCGGACTCTTCCAGCATGGTGCGCAGGTTCGGTATCGCCGATTCCAGCGCTGAACGCACCTGATGGCTCTCAGAGACGAAATGAACCTGGGCCTGATCGTTATTCACGCGCAGGCTGATTTGCAACGCGCCTAAGTCCTCAGGATGCAGGCGCAGTTCCGCATGGTGAACGCCATTACGGGTGAACACCGCAATTTGCTGCCCCAGCGATTGCTGCCACGCAGGCGTGCCAACCTCCGCCTGTAAGGTGCCGGTCGCCATCGCCGGAGAGGCTAATGCTGCCGTTGTTGACGGTGCGCTAACGGGTGCGGCGTGAGAAATCACGCTCAGTTGCGGTAGCGGTTCACCCGCTTTCACCGCATGCAACGCCGTGGCGAAACTTTCGCTGGCCGGTGCGGCCTGGGTTTGCCCATTGCCGCTAAGCTGCGCGGTGTCCGTTGCCGGCAAAGGGGAGTCGCTGCCTTCAACGTTTTTCTGCGCAAGCGGTGTCGCCGTGTGAAGCGCTGTGGTTATCCCCTGCCCTTTGCCGGTCGCGGGTCCGCGCTCCGGGGCGGCGGTCACTGGCGTCTGCACGTTCTCAGCGGGAGCGGCGGCGAAAGTCGCCTGCGCTAACGGGTCAGCGGGCTGAACCTCAGTCGCCACTTCGCCCGGTGTAAGAGCGTTTACCGGGGCTGCGGTTGCAGCAAGTGCAGGTTCAGTCGCGTTCTGCGGTAACGTCGCCAGATCCGCCAGTGCCGGTTGCGCGGTCTGTTCGCCCTGGGCAAGCAGCGCATCCGCGGTGGTCACCTCCGCTGGCAACGCGATTGTCTGCGCCACTTGCGCCAGCGGATCGATAGCCAGCGTCGCAGGCTGCGCCGGACGGGCGTCGCCTGACGGCTCCTCTTTTTTATCCGCAGGTTTTTTAGTGCCTTCCTGCGCAGGCGCTGTTTTGTCGGTTTTTGCGGGTTGTTCTGCCGCCAGCTTTTTTTTCAGCGCGGAAGAAAACTCGCCCTCTTCCTGCGCGGATGAGGTGGATGCCGTCTGGCGTCCGCTATCGCTCGCGGGAGTAGGGGTAGAAGGTCTGATAATCATCTTAAATATTCCTTTGGCTGGCGCGACGGGCAAACTCATCCATCAGCTTTTGTTCCAGCCGGTTCTCTTTTAACAATCGCTGGGCTTCAGCACGGTTTTTCAGCGCTTCAAAAGCATTCAGCCGCTGCTTATCTTTTTTCCAGGCGTCCTGCACGTTATCCACGGCAAACTGGCTGGCGGAAACCCGCCTGACCTGTTGCTCAACCACCCCATCCAGAGAGGTTAAAAATCGCTGCTGTGTCTGTAGCGCCATAATTGAAACGCGGCTTTGCGTCAGCGTTGTTTGCATTTGCTGGCGGTATTCTTGCGAGTACGTGCGCAACTGCTCCAGCCGGGAAGTCTCCTGGACATGCGCCTGACGAGCGCTACCGAGCCGTACCGTCGTGTCATTGAGCTTCTTTTCCGCCAGTTCACGCAGTACATCCATTGGGTTATGGCTGGCCATTACGCACTATCCGCATTAGTTCGCCCCGGCATCCGGAAACAGCGCGGAAAGCTCCGCGCAGGAGGTCGGATAATCACAGGATTCATGAATTCCCTGGTGGAGATAACGCTCCATGCTGGGGTACAGGCTAATCGCCTGATCCAGCAACGGATCGCTGCCCGCCGCATACGCGCCTACGCTCACCAGATCGCGGTTACGCTGGTAAGAGGAGAGCATCTGTTTAAAACGCTGCACTTTTTTGTAATGCGCCGGTTCGATAAGCTCGGTCATCGCACGGCTTATCGAGGCTTCGATATCAATCGCCGGGTAGTGTCCCGATTCCGCCAGCCTGCGCGAGAGCACAATATGACCGTCGAGGATCGCACGCGCCGAGTCGGCAATCGGATCCTGTTGATCATCCCCTTCCGTCAACACGGTATAAAACGCGGTGATCGAACCGCCGCCTTTGGTGCCGTTACCGGCACGTTCCACCAGCGCAGGCAGCTTGGCGAAAACCGAAGGCGGATAGCCTTTGGTCGCGGGCGGTTCACCGATGGCGAGCGCAATTTCACGTTGCGCCATCGCGTAACGGGTTAAGGAGTCCATAATCAGCAGCACATCAAGGCCGCGATCGCGAAAATCTTCGGCGATACGCGTGCAGTAGACCGCGCCCTGCATACGCAGAATCGGCGATACATCCGCCGGTGCGGCGATAACGACTGAACGTTTAAGCCCCTCTTTACCAAGAATGTTCTCGATAAAATCCTTCACCTCACGGCCACGCTCGCCAATCAACCCGACGACGATGACATCCGCTTTGGTGAAACGCGCCATCATGCCCAGCAGTACGCTTTTACCGACGCCGGAACCGGCGAACAGCCCCATACGCTGGCCGCGGCCAACGGTCAGTAAGCCATTGATCGCGCGAACACCCACGTCGAGCACGTTTTTGATGGGATCGCGCTGCAGCGGGTTAAACGGCGCGGTAAACAGCGGCCCGCGATCGGTCGAACCCGGCGGCGGCAGGCCATCGAGCGGACGCGCGCTGGCATCCAGCACGCGCCCCAGCAATTCCGGTCCCAGCGGCAGCAGTTTGCCTTTAACGTTGTTACCAAAGGCATACACTCTGGCGCCAGGCAGTACGCCTTCGACGTTTTCCAGCGGCATCAAATAGAGGGTTTCGGCATTGAACCCCACCACTTCGCTCTCTACGCGCTGAATGCCCGTTTCGGTCTCGCGTTCGACAATGCACAGCGTGCCGATCGGCAATTTCAGACCGACCGCTTCCATCACCAGACCGGTCGCGCGCGTCAGCCGACCATAGCGGCGAAACGGCGGCAGTTCCGCCATTTTGTGCTCGCGCAGGTCAATGCCATCAAGCCACTTTTTTAGCCGGGCGGTCATAACGCGAAGCCCTCACGACTCAGATTACACAGCTCGTTCCAGCGGGTTTCCGTGGTTGCGTCCAGCTCGCCACCGTCGGTGGTTAACCGACAACCGCCCGGCAGCATTTGCGCATCGGTACGCAATTCCCAGCCACGGGCTTCCAGCACCGAGCCCAGCATCTCCTGCACAGCGGCAGACTCTTCGGCGCTGACCCACAGCTGCACATTGCCTTGCTGCAACGTGTCTTCATGCAGCAGTTGCTGAATGCGTGTCATCAGCCAGGCGTTGGTCGAGGTTGACACCACGCTTTCGCCCAACAAACTGCGCGCCGCCATCAGGGCGACCTGCACCAGACGCGCAGGCATCACGCTGTCGAGGCTATCGAGCGTTATCCTGACGTTATCAAACAGTTGGGCGAACTCATCGGTCTGCTTCTGCTGTTGCTGACGGTATTCCGCCGCGCCCTGCGCTGCGCCCTCTTCCCGGCCTTGCGCAAAACCCTCTTCGTAGCCCTGTTTTTTTCCTGCTTCCAGCCCCTGCGCCTGCCCCTGGGCAAAGCCTTTTTGTTCGGCCTGTTTGCGCAGACGCGACAACTCTACCTGCATCGCCGCTTCCGTCGCCGGATCGCCTGCCGGTACAGCCTCGCGCAACTCGCTCTCCTGACCGAATGACTCCTGAAGGAGATTTTCTGGCTGCCAGGACTTCCACTGGTGCTTAGACGTAGACATCGTCGCCTCCACCCAACACGATTTCGCCAGTTTCTGCCAGACGACGGACAATCAACAGGATCGCTTTTTGCTCGTTTTCGACTTGCGACATACGAACCGGGCCACGGGAATTCAGATCGTCACGCATAATATCGGCCTGACGTTTGGACATATTGCGGAAGAACTTATCGCGCAACGCGTCGTCCACGCCTTTGAGTGCCACCAGCAGCGATTCGTTATCCACTTCCTGCAAAATACGCTGGATGCTGCGGTCTTCCATTTCGACAAGGTTTTCGAACAGGAACATCTCGTCGATGATCTTCTGCGCCAGCTCCTGGTCGTATTCGCGCACCGCTTCGATAGCCGCGTCTTCCTGGTGGGATTTCATCATGTTGAGGATCTCCGCCGCCGGACGTACACCGCCCATCTTGTTGCGCTTGATGTTCTGACCGTGCAGCAAGTTGTTCAGCACTTCGGTCAGTTCCTGCAACGCCACCGGCTGCACGCCGCCGAAGGTGGCGATACGCAGCATGATGTCGTTACGTTCGCGCTCATCGAATTTCGCCAGCAGATCGGCTGCCTGGCTGCGTTTCAGATGCACAAGGATGGTAGCGATAATCTGCGGGTGCTCATCGCGGATGAGGTCAAAGACCATCTGCGGTTCCATAAAGTTGAGCGTCTCAATACCGTTACGCTCATCGTTGGCATCCAGCAGATCTTCCAGCAGCGAATTCGCCCGCTCTTCACCCAACGCTTTCACCAGCGCACTGCGCAGGTATTCGTTGGTATTCACATCCAGCACGGCAAACTCACCCGAATCACGGCGGAACTCTTTCATCACCGTGCCCAGCTGATCGTGGGTATAACTGCCGATGTGGACCATGGCGCTACTGATTAACGTAACTTCATGGGTATTCAAGTGTTTAAACACTTCGGCTGCACGCTCGTCACCGAGCGTCAGCATGACTATGGCGCTTTTCTGGGCGGCGTTCATGACGACTTCTGTTCCTTATTCAACCATTGACGAAGAACCAGCGCGATAACCTGCGGCTCCTGATCGGCCATTTCACGCAGCTGCTGCGCGCCTTGTTCCGCCTCAACACGCTGCTGTGCTTTCGCCATTTCCGCGCTCTGACGCTTACGGATTTGCTCTTCCAGCTCGGCCTGGCGGGCCTCTTTTTCCATTTCCATACGCTGTAACAGCATCTCCTGGTGGCGCGTCCAGAACGGCTGTACCGCTTTACGCCACAGGATCCAGGCGATCAGCACTACAAACAGATAACGGGCGCCAGACATCATCAGTTTGATGACTTCAGGCTGTTTCCACAGCGGAACCGGCGGTTCGTCGGCCTCAGTGCTGAACGGGGTGTTCACGACATTCAGCGTATCGCCGCGTTTGTCGGAGTAGCCCATCACCTCTTTCACCAGCGCGTTGATCTGGTCGAGCTTATCTTTGCTGAGCGCGGCGGTTTTACCGTCTGCGCCAGCCACATAGTTCACCACCACCGCAACAGAGAGGCGTTCCACCGTACCGGTGCTGCGCTTGATATGCGTGAGCGTTTTGTCCACTTCATAGTTGGTGGTTTCATCGCTCTGCTTGTTGTATGGCGTCGCCGGTGTGGCAGGCGTCGCGGTTACATTCGCATTGGCGTTGGCATTGGTCGCGCCTTGCCC
This sequence comes from Kosakonia sp. SOY2, assembly GCF_027109175.1. Lineage (NCBI taxonomy): Bacteria > Pseudomonadati > Pseudomonadota > Gammaproteobacteria > Enterobacterales > Enterobacteriaceae > Kosakonia > Kosakonia sp. SOY2. Next base: position 680,077 of record NZ_JAPVXH010000002.1, on the reverse strand, counting down.
ATTGGCTTGCTGCGCTGCCGGTTGCTCAATCGGCGCCGAAACCGGTGCAGGCGGCTGGTTGCTTAACGCACCAGGTACGCCACCTACCGCACTCTTACCGCCCTGCTCGGCATTGCTGCTCTGGCGGCTGCGGATCGCCATATCTTCCGGGCGGCTGTTGGGCTGGTACTGCTCGGCCGTTTGTTCGTGCTGCGTGAAGTCAACCTGCGCGGTCACCTGCGTTCTGACGTTTTGCGCGCCGACAATCGGTGCCAGGATGGCCTGAATGCGATTCTGGTATTCCGCTTCAATTTTGCGCGTATATTTCAGCTGCGTGGTCTGCGTCGCCTGCTCGCCGCTCTGCGTCATCAGGTGTCCGCTTTGATCGACAATCGTCACGCGATCGGCGCTCAGACCCGGCACGGCGCTGGAAATCATGTAAGAAATCGCACTCACCTGCCCGGCATCCAGCGTTCTGCCACTGATCAACGTCAGCGTCACCGACGCGGAAGGTTGTTTCTGATCTTGCAAAAACAGGGACGGCTTCGGCATTGCCAAATGCACACGCGCCGTGCTGACCGGACCAAGCGTTTCGATGGTGCGCGAAAGCTCGCCCTCCAGCGCACGCTGGAAGTTCACTTGTTCGTTAAACTGGCTGATGCCAAATTTTTCCTGATCAAGCAGTTCAAAGCCCACTGCGCCACCTTTCGGCAGCCCCTGCTGGGCCAGCTTGAGACGCACTTCATACACCTGCTCAGCGGGTATCTGAATAGAACCGTCGATCTCCGCAAAGCGGTACGGTATCTGCATCTGTTTCAGTTGCGTGACGATCGCCCCGCCATCCTGCTCGCTAATATTGCTATACAGAACACGGTAGTCAGGTTCTTTAGCCCAGAACAGCAGTGCAATTACGATGGAAATAGCAGCTGCGGCGGCAATGAAAAATATCATCCGGGGATTAAGCCGGATATTATCAAGCAGTGCCTTAATATCGACAATGCCTTTCTTGTTACTGCTTTGGGTCGTGGCAGTCATGCCAATATCCTGTAAAAGTGATCGCCGCAATAAAAATTAAAAAGCATTACGGCTCGCCTCATTTGGTATGAAATAAGTAAATGCAAAGTATTTCCCAGGGGAATTCCTGGTTACGTATTATCTACAAAACAGGCCATTTTCTAAGTGGTAAAAAGGTGAAATTTGTGTCAGCTATTCAGGTTATGTCGTTTTTCGAGCCACATGATAAGCTTACGGCTAATTACTACTAAGGTTGTTTTCTATGTCTATGAATGCAATAGGCGGGGTACTGGATCAGATTCAGTCCCAGGCCAGAAAAGTCTCAGACGCGTCAGCGCTGAACCCCTTTACTTCGAACCGTAATGTCGAGAATAAGTCACAATTCTCTGATATTTTATTTAACAGTATTAACAATATTAGCCAAATGCAGACCACCGCTAAAACCCAGTCACAGGCTTATCTGGCCGGTGTCGAAGGTATTGGCTTAAACGATGTGATGGTTTCAATGCAAAAATCATCGCTGGCATTAAATCTTGGTATTCAGGTACGCAACAAATTAGTAAATGCATATCAAGATATTATGAATATGCCGGTATAACCGCTAAGTATTATCTTAATGCCGATTACCCCGGAAATATGGTTGCTATTTTTCACACCCGAATCATCCTGGATATTTCTTATTAAGATTTAACAGCACACACGTATTTATCGGGTGATGAGTGACTCATCATTTGCGAATACGTGTGTGCGCAATAAACCAGTGAATTACCGTCAACATTATTATTGATTGTCAGAAAAATATGCGTTCCATGACTCCGCACGCTCCACAAGCACCCATCGTGCTGACCGAGAGTGAAATAGAAAAAATCAGCAAATTGATATACCAGCGCGCCGGTATTGTCCTTACCGCGCAAAAACGCGACATGGTTTATAACCGTCTCTCCCGTCGTCTGCGGGAGCTGAATTTAAAAAGTTTTGAGGATTACACCGATCGGCTGGTGGCAAATCCAGGCAGTGACGAGTGGCAGGTATTTGTGAATGCCCTGACCACCAACCTGACCTCTTTTTTCCGCGAGGCGTATCACTTCCCGACGCTGGCCCGGCATGCCCAGTCCAGAAACGGCAGCTACAACGTCTGGTGCGCGGCGGCTTCGACCGGCGAAGAGCCGTGGTCAATCGCCATGACGCTGGAAGAGACGCTGGGGCGCAGCATTACCGGCCCGCGCGTGCTGGCCACCGATATTGATACCGATGTACTGGAGAAAGCCAGCCTCGGGGTTTACCGGTTAAGTGATATCGACAACCTGACCGAACAGCAAAAACGCACCTGGTTTTTGCGCGGGACGGGCGAGCATCAAAACAGAGTGAAAATCAAAAGCGAACTTCGCAGCACCGTACAGTTTCGCCAGCTCAATCTGATTGATGCGCAGTGGGATATTCCCGCGCCTTTCGATGCCATTTTTTGCCGTAACGTGATGATTTATTTCGATCAGAACACCCAGGAGAAGCTGCTGCAGCGCTTCGCGAAAATACTGAAACCCGGCGGGCTGCTGTTTGTTGGCCACTCGGAACATTTTCAAAATTTAACCAGCCCGTTTCGTCTGCTCGGGCAGTCTGTCTATCGCCTTGGAGATTAATGTAAATGAGAAAAATCAAGGTGTTATGCATTGATGATTCGTCACTGATCCGCAAAATCATGACGCACATCGTTAACGAGCAGCCGGATATGGAAATGGTCGCCACGGCGCTGGACCCGATTGTCGCGCGCGATCTGATTAAACAACACAACCCGGATGTGCTGACGCTGGACGTGGAAATGCCGCGTATGGACGGGCTGGAGTTTCTGGAAAGGCTGATGCGCCTGCGCCCGATGCCGGTGGTGATGTTGTCATCTCTCACCAGCAAAGGCTCCGATATTACGCTCAGCGCGCTGGAGCTTGGCGCGGTGGACTTTATCACCAAACCGCAGATGGGCTTAAAAGAAGGCATGGCGCAATACAGCGACATGATTGCCGACAAAATCCGCATGGCGGCGAAAGCGCGTATCCGGCGCAGCGAAACGAAAGTGGCACCACCCCGCGTGATGAGAGCGCCGCTGGTGGGCAGCGAAAAGATTATCGCCATTGGCTCTTCCACGGGTGGCACCGAAGCGCTGCGCCACTTGTTGCAACCGCTGCCGGCGACAAGCCCGGCCATTGTTATCGCCCAGCATATGCCGCCTGGTTTTACCCGCTCCTTTGCCAACCGGCTGGACCATCTGTGCCAGATGTCGGTGAAAGAGGCGGAACACGGCGAGCGCGTACTGCCTGGTCACGTCTACATTGCGCCCGGTGCTTTTCATATGGAGCTGACGCGCAGCGGGGCGAACTATCACGTCGCGCTGAGTGATGATTTGCCGGTTAACCGCCACCGCCCCTCGGTGGACGCGCTGTTCCATTCCGTCGCGCGAAGCGCCGGGAAAAACGCCATCGGCGTCATTTTGACAGGGATGGGCAGCGACGGTGCCGCCGGGCTGCTGGCCATGCGCCAGGCAGGAGCGTGGACCATCGCGCAGAGTGAACGCACTTGCGTGGTCTTCGGCATGCCGCGCGAAGCGATTGCGCACAACGCCGCCTGTGAAACCGTCGATCTGGAACAAATTGGTCAGCACATCCTTCAGCGTTCTGCCGGTCAGGCGCGCAGGATTTAATTTTTCACCTACTTCGTTCTCTCTTATTCAGGAAAAAAAGAATGGCAGACAAAAACTTACGCTTTCTCGTTGTTGACGATTTCGCCACCATGCGCCGCATCGTTCGCAATCTGTTGAAAGACCTTGGCTTTAACCGTGTTGAAGAAGCCGAAGATGGCCTGGACGCGCTGAACAAACTGCGTGCAGACGCGTTCGATTTCGTTATCAGCGACTGGAACATGCCGAACATGGATGGCTTACAGCTGCTGACGGAAATCCGCGCCGACGCGAATTTAAACAAAATGCCCGTGCTGATGGTTACCGCAGAGGCCAAGAAAGAGAACATCATCGCGGCCGCGCAGGCGGGTGCCAGCGGTTATGTGGTGAAACCTTTCACCGCCGCAACGCTGGAAGAAAAGCTCAACAAAATCTTTGAAAAAATCGGGTGGTAACCGATGAGCGGCTTAGAAAATACGCAGCCAGAAGACGACTTTAAAAGCATCTTCTCCCGTGTCGGACAACTGACACGACTGCTGCGCGACAGCCTGGTCGACTTAGGTCTGGACCGCACCATTGTTGAAGCGGCAGAGGCGATCCCCGATACGCGTGAACGCCTGAACTACGTGATAGCGAAAACGGCGCAGGCGGCTGAACGCGTACTGACCTGTGTGGAAGAAGCGCGCCCGCAGCAGGAGGCAATTAGCGCGCAGGCGGAAGATCTCTCCGCCCGCTGGGATGCCTGGTTCGCCGATCCGGTGGAATTGCCGGTCGCCAAAGAGCTGGTCACGGATACCCGCCAGTTCCTCGTTCAGGCGCCGATGATGTCCCGCCAGACCAACGAGCATCTGATGGAAATCATGATGGCGCAGGATTTTCAGGATCTTACCGGCCAGGTGATCCGCCGCATGATGCTGCTTATCGAAATGGTCGAGAAAGAGCTGATTCAGGTGCTGCTGGCTTACGTGCCGGAATCACTCCAGCAGGAGAAAGAGGCGGAAGCGGAAGCAAAAACAGCCGCCATGCTGGTCAATGGCCCGCAAATTGACAGCAGCAAAGCGGGTGTTATGGCGTCGCAAGATCAGGTCGACGACCTGCTCGATAGTCTGGGGTTCTAACGGTGCGCGGTTCGCCGCGCCGCTGAGCAAATCATGTCAGAAGAGAGTGATGTAGAAAAAACAGAAGAACCCACACCCCAGCGAAAACAGAAAGCGCGTGAAGAGGGGCAGATCCCCCGCTCGAAAGAGCTGAGTTCGCTGCTGATGTTGCTGGCCGGGTGGGCGTTTATGCTCTCTGGCGGTTCGCAGTTTGCCCGGCAACTGCTGGAGTTATTGCGAACCGGCCTGGTACTCAACCGGCTGTCGGTAATGGATGAACAGTCGATGTTTCATCAGACCCGCTATTTGCTGGAGATGATGAGCAACGCGCTACTGCCCATTTTGCTGGGATTGTTTGTCACCGGGATCGTATCGCCGATGTTGCTGGGCGGCGTCAACCTGAGCGGTAAATCGCTGAAGCTCGATCTGAAGCGGATCTCGCCGCTTTCGGGGTTCAAACGTCTGTTTTCCGCCCAGGTGTTATCAGAAATGCTCAAAGGGTGCCTGAAGGTCGTGCTGGTCGCGTGCGCCTTCGCACTCTACATCTACAAAAATAAAGCGCATTTCATTCAGTTAGTTAACGAAGCACTGCCGATGGCCATCGCGCATGCCATGAGCATGACGCTGGATTGCCTGATGATGGTGATTTTTTTCCTGTTACCGGTGGTGGGTTATGACGTTTTTTATCAGATAACCAGCAACCTGAAAAAGCTGCGGATGAGCCGTCAGGAGATCCGCGACGAATTTAAACAGAGTGAAGGCGATCCGCACATTAAGAGCCGCATTAAACAGATGCAGCGTGCGGCGGCGCAAAACCGAATGATGAGCGATATCCCGCAAGCGGATGTCATCGTCAACAACCCGACGCACTACTCTGTCGCCCTCTCTTATAAAGAAGGCGGAATGAGCGCGCCGGTCGTGCTGGCCAAAGGCGCCGGTGATATTGCCTTAAAAATTCGCGAGCTGGGGGCGCAACACCGCATCCCGATGCTCGAAGCACCACCGCTTGCCCGTGCGCTCTATCGCCATTGTGAGATTGGCGAACAGATCCCAGGCGAGCTTTATAGCGCCGTCGCAGAAGTGTTGGCCTGGGTTTATGGCCTGCGTCGGTGGCGCAACAACGGCGGCGTTCCGCCGAAGCAGCCCAGGGATCTCGCGGTTCCTGAGTCGATGGATTTTGTACATGAGAGTTCAAACTGATGGCTAATATCGCCAGCAAATTACGCTTACCCGCGTTTAAAGAGACACAGTGGCAAATCATGGCAGGCCCGGTGCTGATCATGCTGATTCTGGCAATGATGGTACTGCCGCTGCCGGCATTTCTGCTGGATACCCTGTTCACCTTTAATATCGTGCTGTCGCTGATGATATTGATGGTGGCGATGTTTACGCAGAAAACCCTTGAGTTTTCCGCGTTCCCGACGGTGTTGCTGTTTTCGACCCTGCTGCGCCTCGCGCTGAACATTGCCTCCACGCGTATCATTCTGATGGAAGGCCACACCGGTGCCGCCGCAGCGGGCCGGGTGGTTGAAGCCTTCGGCCACTTCCTGGTCGGCGGCAACTTCGCTATCGGTATCGTGGTGTTCGCCATTCTTATCATCATCAACTTTATGGTTATCACCAAAGGTGCCGGACGTATCGCCGAAGTGGGCGCGCGTTTTGTGCTGGACGGGATGCCAGGTAAGCAGATGGCGATTGATGCCGATCTTAACGCCGGGCTGATTGGTGAAGCGGAGGCAAAACGCCGCCGTAGCGAAGTGACCCAAGAGTCTGATTTTTACGGCTCGATGGACGGTGCCAGTAAATTCGTACGTGGTGACGCCATCGCCGGGTTGCTGATCATGGCGATTAACGTCGTCGGCGGTTTGATCATCGGTGTAATGCAGCACGGCTTAAGCGTGGCGGAAGCGGGCGAAACCTACACCCTGCTGACCATCGGTGATGGTCTTGTCGCGCAGATCCCGGCGCTGATCATCTCCACCGCCGCCGGTGTGATTGTGACCCGTGTTTCCAATGATGAAGACATTGGGGAACAGATGGTCGGCCAGCTGTTCAACAACCCGCGCGTGATGCTGCTTTCCGGCGGGGTAATTGGTCTGCTGGGGCTGATCCCGGGGATGCCGAACCTGGTATTCCTGATGTTCACTGCCATCCTGCTGGGGCTTGCCTGGTGGCTGCGCGGTCGCGAAATGAAAAATCCGGGCCGTCGCAGCGCCGTGACCGAAGATAAAGACAGCGCCAGCGCGCTGGCCGCCAACGAGCAGGCCTCGGCCGAAGCCTCATGGGCAGATGTTGAAATGGAAGATGTGCTGGGTCTGGAAGTGGGCTATCGCCTGATCCCGCTGGTTGATAGTGACCAGGACGGGCAACTGCTGGTGCGCGTGCGCGGTATCCGTAAGAAATTCGCGCAGGAGATGGGCTTTTTGCCACCGGCGATCCATATTCGCGACAACCTCGATCTGGCGCCTGGTGACTACCGCATTCTGCTTAAAGGCGTGGAAATCGGCAGCGGCACCATGGAGCCGGAACGCTGGATGGCCATCAACCCGGGTTATGCCGAGGGTGAGCTGCCCGGTACGCCGTGTGTCGATCCGGCCTTTGGCCTGCCCGCCTGCTGGATTGATGAAGTATTACGTGAACAGGCGCAAATCCAGGGCTTTACCGTGGTTGACCCAAGCTCGGTTATCGCCACGCACCTGAACCACTTGATCACGCTGTATACGGATGAATTGTTCAGCCGCCAGGAGACCCAGCAGTTGCTCGACCGCATCACCAAAGAGATGCCGAAGCTGGTGGAAGATTTAATTCCTGGCGTGATTTCGGTGACGCTGTTCCACAAAGTGTTGCAGAACCTGCTCTCTGAACGCGTTTCTATCCGCGATATGCGAACCATCATCGATACGCTGGCGGAATATGCGCCGGTGCAAAACGATCCGGATGAGCTGACCTCGCAGGTGCGTATTCGCCTGGGCCGCGCGATCACCGCGCAGTGGTTCCGCAATGACGATGACATCAAAGTGATCGGTCTGGATACGTCGCTGGAAAAACTGCTGATCCAGTCCCTGCAAAGCGGTAGCGCGATTGAGCCGGGTATTGCAGAAAACCTGATGCGTCAGGCCGACCGCGCCATTACCGAACAGCAGTCGCTCGGCGTTTCGCCGGTGCTGCTGGTTAACCCGGCGCTGCGCACCATGGTGTCACGTTTCCTGCGTCGTGCGTTCCCGCAGCTGGCGGTATTGTCGACGCTGGAAATCAGCAATAACAAGACCGTGCAAATGACGGCGGTCATTGGCACCCATTAATGAAATCCCGGGTATGACTTCTTCCGGCGCTGCAGGTATCCCCTGCAGCGTGCGCACAAACGACGGCTGCAACTGGCAAAAACTAATGAAATCAGTGGTATTACTTCTTCTGGCACTGCAGGCATCCCCTGCGGCGTCCGCCCAAACAACAGGCGCCTGGAGCGCCTCATCCGCTGGCGGCAGCGTCACTACCGGTAAGCAGTTACTGCGTGGACGCCCGCTGTTCTCCCCTGAATCCCTTTCTCCTTCGGCGCAAGCGGTGCGTATTTCATGGCGTATTACGCTGCTCTCCCCTCCCCCGCCGGGGCTGGTCATTAAACTTTGCCGCATCGATAAATGCATTCCGCTGCCTGCCCTGAGCGGCGAGCGGCGCATTGATGTGCCGCTGGCGGCGAACGGTGAGTTCCGCTTTATCTACTCCGTCAACAGCCTCGGCCAGCTAAGACCGGCACTCAACGTTGTACGTAATCAGTTAACCGTAAATTATCGCTAATCAGAAAAATGAAAGGCTATGCGGGCAAATGCTGTGCCGCTGGCGGCGAACGGTGAGTTCCGCTTTATCTACTCCGTCAACAGCCCCGGCCAGCTAAGACCGGCGCTCAACGTTGTACGTAATCAGTTAACCGTAAATTATCGCTAATCAGAAAAAACGAAAGGCTATGCGGGCATATGCTGTGCCGCTGGCGGCGAATGGTGAGTTCCGCTTTATCTACTCCGCCAACAGCCCCGGCCAGCCAAGACCGGCACTCAACGTTGTACGTAATCAGTTAACCGTAAATTATCGCTAATCAGAAAAACGAAAGGCTATGCGGACAAATGCTGTTCCGCTAGCCTTTTGGGGATGATTAATGCAGTGAAGGGGCTTGATGTTGGGAATAAAGCTGACTGCAACGGGCACCACGATGTATGGAGGATAAATTCTGTTTGAGAGTATTAAGACGCGCCTGTAAATTCCGCGTTATTTCCGCTTCATTCGCCAGCAATTCTTTTAACAGTATCTTCAATTCGTCTTTCACCATCATTGAAAGCGCATCGGTACTATGATTTAAAATATCCTGCTTCTTAATAACATAATCCGATGCGACTTCAACGAAGTCATCCCAGCGAGCCTGTTTCGTCATCTCCAGCATCGCTACGTTCATTTCAAATAATTCATGGTAATACTGCAAAATACTCTCAGCCATAACGCACTCGCTTCTGTACCGGCTCAATCTCTTTCCATGTGGCGGCCAGTTTCATTAACAGGCTGTCGACATGTTTTAACGGCTCAGGTTCGTTACGCAAATTCGCTTCTAATAATGTGCGCGACATATATTCGTACATCTGTTCGAGATCGGCGGCAATATGCTGACCTTTTTCATGATCGAGCGCGGCACGCAGTCCGTTGTCGATAATATTAATCGCTTTAGAAATCATTTTTCCGCGCTGGGCAACGTTGCCTTTTTCAAAATAGATAGAGGCTTGCAAAATAGCGCTGTGGGCGCCATCAAACAGCATGGAAATTAACTGATGCGGTGTCGCGCCCGCTAATTTGCTTTGCAGTGATACCTGCGCATAGGCATTAGTGCCCTGAGATGCATACATATGCGGCTCCTGAAAGCAGGCCGTCAGGCCTGCTGATAACAAAAATTAAAGAGTTGCAAGCAGCGAGGACAACTGGCTGCTCATGTTGTTCATGTTCGACATCACGGTATCCAGATTCTGGAACTCGACGCGATAACGCTCAACCTGGGCGTCAATCAGCTTCTGCGTTTTGTCGATCTGGGTCTGGGCGATTTTGGACTGGGTTTCCAGACTCTCGGTCGCGGTATCAATTATACCGTCGGTCTTGGTTTTGCTATCGCCGAGGTACTCTTTCAGAATCGAACCCAGCGACGTCGCCAGCCCTTCGTTCGCGCCGCGACCGGAGAACATGTTCGCAATCTGCTCCGGGTTGTCGGCAATCGCTTCATCCAGCGTATCTTCATTCAGCGTCATCTGACCGGTCTGGGCATCAATCGAGATACCGAGATCCGCCAGTGATGCATAAGTGGCATCCGCATCGCCGTAAACACCGTTCACCGCAGAGCGAACTTCACTCACCAGACCGCGCAGGGTGGAATCGCCCATCAGCGCACCGCTCTTGGAACTCTGCGTGGCAACGTCTTCATCGCCAAGGCCGGAGGTATCCGCGGCAACATATTTACTCGCAGCAGAGGTCTTATCCAGCAAGGCGTTGTATTGCTTCACAAAATCTTGCAGGCTGGTTTTAATCGCCGAGGTATCGCTGGTCAGCGTAAGCTGCTCAGATTCACCGTTTTCCGAGACTTTTTTCAGGTTCAGCGTCACGCCATCGATGATGTCCGTGATGTTGTTGGTTGAACGCGTATAGTCAGAGCCATCGACGCGCAATTTCGCGTCTTTCGCATCGGAAACGGAGACCATGTTATCGGTCTGGCCCGGGTCGTTAACCACCTGGCCCTGATCGTCAATATGCTGGCCGCCATTCGACGTATCCAGCACACCGGCAAGCGAAGCATCGCCGGTTACTTTGACGCTCATTTGCCCGTCGGAGCCGGTTGTTTTCGAGCTCAGTACCAGCTGATAACCGTCATCGGTGCGCTGAACGGATGCGCTCACATCGCCTTTCTCTTTATTGATTGCTTTCGCAATCTGGTTCAGCGAGGTTTCATCATCAGCCAGCTCAACGTCCATCGTTTTCCCGTTGTTCTGGGTAATAGTGATGGTGCGCGTACCGCCAGAGGTTTTCGCACCGAGTGCGGTATCGGCATCGGTTTGCGGCTGGGTTTTCAGTTTATGCGCGGTGGCTAACTGCGAGATCGTTACCGAGTGGCTGTCGGCTTGCGCGCCGGTGCCCGCGACAGCGGAAAAGGCTTCGTTAGCGCTGACGGTCATTTTGCTAAACGCGTCGCCGCCCATGGTGGTGACGCTTTTTTGCAGGTTCGACAGCAGGCTTGAAATCTGGCCCCAGGCCGAGATTTGCGAGTCGTACTTTTTTTTCAGGTTGGTATACGGCGTCAGGCGCGTTTGTTCGCCCGCTTTCAGCTGATCCAGCATCGACGCCGTATCAATCCCGCCAGTACCAACCCCTAATGATGATATAGCCATTTCTTCTCCTGTCGGAAATGTATATTTGCGGTAATTCTCTATTAAGCTATCGGCGCGGGAAAATAAAAGATGAATTTTTTACTTTCATTCCCCTATAAAGGAAGAACCACTTTTCAGCGGCTATTCTCAACAATTCAGGTCGTTTACAAAAGGGCAAACACCGCACATAAAGAAGCGAAAAACCATTCCTGATAATTAGCGACAAAAATGACGGCAATTTATCGCTTTGCGTGCAATAAAAACGCCTTCCTTATATAGCAGAGATGCACCATTAAAATTCAAAGAAAAAATCCAAAAAAGTAATTAGGCAAAACACGCGCGGTTTTGCGGGCAATTTAAAAGATAAACGGCAAAGGCGCATAAAATATCAACGATATAGCACCAAAACCCCATAAAAAAACAAAAAACGGCCAGCGAATAAAAAAGTTTTTCGCGCAAAAGATTTTAGTCATTTTTTATAAGGCCGATTTATTAAGTATGCGAACGAAATGACGCATAACCATACTCTGTATAGTAAATTGTGTATAAGGAAACCCCATGTCCCAGGTTATTAACACCAACGCACTCAGCCTCGTCGCCCAAAACAACCTGAATAAATCTCAGGGCTCTCTGGGTACTGCAATTGAACGTCTGTCTTCTGGTCTGCGTATTAACAGCGCAAAAGACGATGCCGCAGGTCAGGCAATCTCTAACCGCTTCACTGCGAACATCAACGGCCTGAGCCAGTCTTCCCGTAACGCCAACGATGGTATCTCTCTGGCGCAAACCACTGAAGGCGCGTTGAACGAAATCAACGACAACCTGCAGAACATCCGTCGTCTGTCTGTACAGGCGCAGAACGGCACCAACTCTGATTCTGACCGTCAGTCCATCCAGGACGAAATCGACGCGCGTCTGTCTGAAATCAACCGTATCTCTGAACAGACTGAGTTCAACGGCGTGAAAGTACTGAGTAAAGATCAGAGCCTGTCTATCCAGGTTGGATCTAACGACGGCCAGACTATCGATATCCAACTGAACAAAATGGATTCCAGCACCCTGGGTATGGACGGCTTCACCATTGCAAGCGGTGTTGACGTTAACTCCCTGACGGCTTCTACCACCGTTGACATCAGCGTAGCTGTTGACAAGGGTATGACCAACGTTGTTGATTCCAATGGTGCAGCGACAGTAAACGCGACCGGCGTTGTTGAAGGTTCCGATGGTAAAACGTATGTTTCCGGGGATGATGGTAAATACTACGAAGCAAAAGCGAACACCAACGGTAATGGTCTGACCTACGATACCACCACTGCAGCAAACACCACCGGTGTGACCATGAGTGCTAACAAAGCGGGTTCTTCCGTTACTGTATCTCAGAATGCCACCACCACCGGTTTGCCTGCTGGTAGCAGCCTGATGACTGATGGTGAAGGTAACTTCTATGTTAAAGATTCTGCTGGTGGCTTAACTGAAGCCGTAGCAGCACAAAATGGTGACATTACCACGGGTAAAGCGGTGTCTACCGCTCAGGCGACCACCGATCCGCTGAGCAAAATCGACGAAGCGCTGGCTCAGGTTGACGAACTGCGTTCTGGTCTGGGTGCGGTACAGAACCGTTTCGCTTCTGTTATCAGCAACCTGAACAACACTGTTAACAACCTGTCTCAGTCTCGCTCTCGTATTCTGGATGCTGACTTCGCTTCTGAAGTTTCCGAAATGAGCCGCGCGAACATCCTGCAGTCTGCTGGTACCTCTGTACTTGCTCAGGCTAACCAGGTTCCGCAGAACGTACTGTCTCTGCTGCGTTAATTTCTGGTGTTTCCGGCAGGCTCCGGCCTGCTTTTTACCCACCCGCCCATTCGCCCGGGCGGGTTTTTTATTGCCTGCAATTTACCCCTCACTTTCTATCAGTAATAACCGCCCTGCACCGCGTTGACTAAAACGCGTTATCAGAACCTTCATCTATCTTTTATTTCCGTGCTGGCTCTCTTTTTTATATTCCGTTTAAAGGAGAGTAGTCATGGCAGATTTAACCGCACCAGAAGGTTCATTCGCATGGGCAATATTACAGCTTCAGGCTGGTAACCGGGTCAGCAGAAGCGTATGGCATGATGCAGGAATGTACCTCGTCAGAAATCCAGGCTTAACAGAGCAGGTGGTGGTTGAAAATGACTGGCGTGCGGCGGCAGGTATAACGGTTGGCACACCATTTAACTATTTGCCCAATATCGAGCTATGCAATGCGCAACAGGATTTTGGTCCCTGGGTTGCGACACAGGAAGACAGGGAAGCGACGGACTGGAGCGGGGTTGGTGAGCCTAGCGACAACGGGAAATTGATAGTTGATATGGAGGTTATCGTTCTCACTGGAGGAGAGGGAGAAACATATGCAGCTAAAAGTTAGTAACGATTATTCAGGCACCTGAGTTGATTGCTAATGTGGTGTATTTCAGGACGGGGTATCTACCTGAACTCACCCCCGCTAAATGCCAATTCGCCATATTCTTTACCACCTACACTCTTGAAAACAATGAGCCATTAACGGCTGACAATATTGCAGGAATACATGTCCTGCCTGGTGATACTGCTTATTACCTTTCTCATGGCTTTAGGGTTGAGACTTTTGCCGCGACGAATGAACATCTGGTACTTTTTTACTTTGACGACGTTAAAACCAGCAATGATGCCTACAAAATGCACCAGTATCTGAAAAGCCAAGTTGGTAGAACCATTCGGGTTTATATCACCTGGTGATCACGTTGCGAAAAAGCAAAAAAAAGCCTTTCCGTCTGGAAAGGCCCGTAAGGTACAGCGCGTATAAAAAGTAAAACAAAATTAGTTGAATGAGGTCTCGGTCGCGCGCTCAATCAGCTCCATCTCTTCGCTGTTCAGCAGCTTTTCAATATCGACCAGAATCAGCATGCGCTCATCAAGCGAGCCAAGACCCAGCAGATACTGCGTGGAGAGCGTGACGGTATATTCCGGCGCAGGTTTGATCTGCTCGGCATTGAGCGCCAGCACATCGGAAACGCCGTCAACCACAATCCCGACCACCCGGCCGCTGTCGAGGCTCAGCACAATCACCACCGTATTGTCGTCAAACTCGGCGGAAGCCAGTTCAAACTTCACGCGCAGATCGACAATCGGCACGATGACGCCGCGCAGATTGGTCACACCGGCAATAAACGCAGGCGTGTTGGCGATGCGCGTAACGCGATCGTAACCACGGATCTCTTGAACTTTGAGGATCTCAATGCCGTACTCTTCATTGCCCAGGCGGAAGACCAGGAACTCATTACCCGTGTTATCACCGGTTAACTGTTTGTCTGTGTTAGATAAATTCATTTCTTAACCTTTTTAAAAACTGATGTCAGGCGTTGTCTCAGTTCGCCCTGGCGCTTTTTGCCAGCGTCGTTAGAACCGCGACATCCAGAATGAGCGCAACGCTGCCGTCGCCGAGGATGGTCGCCGCGGAGATACCCGGAATTTTGCGGTAGTTCTGCTCAAGATTTTTCACCACCACCTGGTGCTGGCCAACAAGCTGATCCACCAGTAAGGCGTAGCGGCTACCGGCGCTCTGCACAATGACGGCAATCCCTTCGCTGATGTCGTAGTTTTCATCGTGAATACCAAACAGCGTACCCAGCTCAACTAATGGCAAATACTCTTCGCGCACCTGCAACATGCGTTCGCCGCCAGTCATCCGGTGCAGCGTATTTTCCGAAAGCATCAACGATTCCATCATGCTGCCGAGCGGCAGAACGTAGATCTCCGGGCCAACACGCACCGACATCCCGTCGAGGATCGCCAGCGTGAGCGGCAGAATGATGCGGATCTTCGAGCCGCGCCCCTGCTCAGAATGGACAGTCACATGCCCGCCCATTTCCTGAATATTACGGCGCACCACGTCCATACCAACCCCGCGGCCAGAGACATCGGTCACTTTTTCCGCCGTGGAGAAGCCCGGCGCGAAAATCAGCATCCAGACATCTTCATCGCTCATGTTGTCGCTGATGGTCATGCCCTGCGCCTGCGCGCGCGCGAGGATCTTCTCGCGGTTCAGACCGGCACCATCATCGGTCACTTCAATGATGATATTGCCGCCGTGGTGTTCCGCCGAAAGGATCAGATTGCCTTTGTCGGCTTTACCGTTGGCGCGGCGCACATCAACCGGTTCAATACCGTGGTCGAGGCTATTACGCACCAGGTGCGTCAGCGGATCGACAATCTGCTCGATCAGGCGCTTATCCAGCTCAGCAGAACCGCCGACCAGCGTCAGTTCCACCTCTTTATTGAGCTTACCGGCCAGGTCATGCACCAGCCGAGGGAAGCGGCTGAAGACATACTCCATTGGCATCATGCGAATCGACATCACCGATTCTTGCAAGTCGCGCGCGTTGCGTTCGAGCTGCGCAATGGTGCTGATCAGCGTGTCGTGATTGGTGGAATCAAGCACGCCGGAAAGCTGCGAGAGCATCGCCTGGGTGATGATAAGTTCGCCCACCTGATTGATTATCTGGTCGACCTTCTCGACCGCCACGCGGATGCTGCTGGCTTCTGTCGCTTGCGGGCGCTGACGATTATTTTCCGGGCGTGTCGCGCGCACTGTTGGTGCTGCCGGTGCCGCCACCGCGTTAACCGGCGCAGGCGTGGGTGGCGCAGGTTCGTTGGTTGTAGCAACGGGTTCGTCTGCAGCCGGAGCGGGCTCAATGGAAATCTGTTCCGGTTCGAGCACAAAACACAGCACTGCCAGAATATCGTCCGGGGATGCGGTGGTGTGCAGCGTCAGTTGCAGGCTCTCATTTTCAGCCTGCAACTGGCTTACGCGGCCTAAATTACCCATTTCATCGATTAGCGGCTGGCGATCGTCTTCTTTGATTTTGCTCAGCACGATACGCAGCCGCTGGCCGTCTTCGCCAGGTGTCGCAGCCGCTTGTGCGACCACGGTTTCGGCGGCAACAGGCGTGGCTACGTCTGTGGAAACCGCAGCAGGAGCCGTGCCGTCGAGCGCTATCTGACGTAGCGCTTCGCAAATATAGTGGAATGTCTCCTCATCGGGCTCGGCGGAAGCTTTATAGGCATCCAGTTGATCCTGCATAATATCTTTGCTCTCCAAAAACAGATCGCGAATAGGGCCGGTAATCGTCAACGTACCGCTGCGTACATCATCCAGCAGGTTTTCCAGGATGTGCATGGTTTGCTGTAACACAGTGAAACCAAAGGTGCCCGCACCGCCTTTTATCGAGTGCGCAGCGCGAAAAATCGCATTCAGAACTTCTCTGTCCGGCGAGTCGAGATCCAGCTCCAGCAGATACTTTTCCATATCCGCCATCAGCTCATCCGCCTCGTCAAAAAAGGCCTGATAAAAATCGCTTATGTCCACTTACTTAATCTCCTCAGGACCGCTTTTTACCGTAGGTTCAACTGCCACTGCGCCGCTGCTCTGCGCCGGCGCATCGGTGGCCGATGTACTCTGGCGCGCCGGGGATGAAACCAGCGTGTCGCGCAAAAGCACATCTTCTTGCATGATCTGTTTCTCTTTCTGCTGGCTCAGCACCAGGATACTGATACGGCGGTTGATCGGATCGGCCGCGTCGGAACCGGCCTGCATCATGGTGTCCGCCGTACCGACAACGCGGATAAATTTATTGCTGGCAAGTCCTGCACCCGCCAGGATGCGCCGCGCCGCGTTTGCACGATCGGAAGAGAGCTCCCAGTTGCTGTAGCCCTGCTCACCGTTGGCATAAGGCAGCGAATCCGTGTGGCCGGTCACAATGATGCGGTTCGGCATGTCGTTTAACACCGGCACCAGCGCCTGCAGAATATTCACCATGTAGCTTTCCGGTGTCGGCCGGCCTATCTGGAACATCGGGCGATCCGCGCTATCGGTGATTTGGATCAGCAATCCGTCATCGGTCAGTGAAAGCCGCAGGTTGGAGGTGAAGTTGTTCAACCGCGGATCGATTTGGATCAGGCTTTCCAGCTTCTCCCTCGCCCGCTTCAGATTGACTTCACTCTTCTTCGCGTCCAGTTTTTGCAACGTCTGTTTAAGGACTTCGCCATCCTGTTTGATAGGGTCATCGCCGCCGCCGGGAATAACGCTATCGCTGAGGCTCGCTTTATCACCCTGCGCCAGCGTGGTTTTAATCGGCATTTTGAAGTATTCCGCGATCTGCTGGCGCTGCTCCGGGCTGGAAGAAGAGAGCAGCCACATCACCAGGAAAAACGCCATCATTGCGGTCATAAAGTCCGCATAGGCGATTTTCCAGGAACCGCCGTGAGAACCATGCTTTTTATTGATGGATCTGCGGACAACAATGGTAGTGGCAGACTTCTTACTCATGCCGACTCACCCGAAGAGGATGAAGAGCTTGAGGTGCGCACTTCGCGAACGTGATCTTCCAGTTCCGCGAAGCTGGGACGTTCCGTGGAAAAGAGGGTTTTGCGACCAAATTCAACGGCGATCTGCGGCGCATAACCGTTCATGCTGGAAAGCAGCATCGTTTTAATGCACTCAAGCATTTTCAGGTGTTCCGCACTATGCTGACGCAGCAGCGTCGCCAGTGGCAGCACCATGCCGTATGCCAGCAAAATACCGAGGAAAGTACCCACCATGGCGTGGGCAATCAGCGCGCCCAGTTCCGCTGCCGGGCGATCGGCGGCCGCCAGGGCGTTAACCACCCCCATTACCGCCGCCACGATACCAAACGCAGGCAACCCGTCGCCGATGGCGTTAAGGCTGCTCGCGGGCACTTCGTGCTCGTGCTCGCAGGTCTCAATCTCTTCATCCATCAACGCTTCCATTTCAAAGGCGTTGGTATTCCCGCTTACCATCAGGCGCAGGTAATCGGTGATGAAGTTCATGATTTCACTGTCGGCCATCAGCCGTGGATAGGCAGAGAAAATCGGGCTGTTTTGCGGATCTTCAATATCGTTTTCCAGCGATACGAGGCCATTCTGGCGACCTTTCGCCAGCAACAGATACATCATCGCCAGCAGATCCATATACAGCGCTTTGGTGAAATGGGAGCTTTTAAACAGGCCAGGAAATGCTTTTAAGGTGGCCCGGATCGCTTTACCGTTATTTCCGACAATAAAAGCCCCCACGCCCGCGCCGCCGATAATTAAAAATTCGGTCGGCTGAAACAGGGACGCGAGATTGCCGCCGCTGAGGGCAAAGCCGCCAAATACGGTCGCGAACACGACGATATAGCCAATAATGACTAACACTTCAACTCCTTAATAACTCGATAATCATTGCGCAACACTAATAACGGGCTGCGCGATGAAGATGTCGCAGCTTTTATTCCGATTGACTATGCGAACACGTCAGTTCGGGGGCGGCTTTTTTAATGGCCCGCGAGGGTGGAAAACACAAACAGCAGGTAAATGTCGCGCTGTTATTTTCCGGCGTGGTAATAAAACGCCCGCCACAAATGCTGCACTCAGTGTGTTTAACCATGCCGCAGTCAATAAACCGCAGCAGCGTCCAGGCGCGCGTTAAACCCAAAACAGGCTTTTTCTCTGTACCGTTGAGACTGTTTTCCAGATACAGTCGATAGCCTTTCAGCATTATTTCAACGGGACGCCCCGATTCCGTCTTTTGCAAATAACAATAAATGTTATAAAACATTGACGAATGAATATTTTGCTCCCACGCCATATACCAGTCGGTGGAAAATGGGAGCATGCCTTTCGGCGGCGAACAGCCTTTGAGTTCTTTATACAGTTTTAATAATCTTCTGCGGCTAAGATTGGTTTCACTTTCGAGAACCTGCATCCTGGCGCCAAAAGAAATCAATTCCATGGCAATTTGCGCATCCCTGATTTCTGACATGATGCTTTTTTCACACATACAAACTCCGCTGTCAGGATCTCGAAGGCTCTTTCCCAGAAAGAGAATTAAGCAAATCAGTGGATAAAATGATTCCGGTATGGATACTTTGCAAAGCATCAATACGGGAATCTTTGGTTAAACAGTCAATGACTGTTTCATTATCAATGCGTAACCGGCAAATAAGCTGACCGGTTGACGAAAGTTTAATAAGTTGTGGAAACGTTAATCCTTTCACAATATCGATCGTGGCATCACTTAATCCAAGGCGGAACTTTGCGGTAAAGCGGTCCTCATGAATTAAGCGCTGCGCCAATAACAAATAAGAAAGGTTCAAGTCCCGGATACATTGTGTCGGCTCATTAAAACTTGTTACGTTCATTACCATTCCCCTTGTATAAGGTAATCCATACTGCAATTACCGTCCTTTTGCTGTGTAACCACTATGTAACAACTTTAATGCCGATCTTTAGTTTAAGAAATCAAGGTGAAACGGAAATAATGAACCCAGTAAGGAAAGCCGGCCGAATCAATAATTAATCGGAGTAGGATTTTCCTGATATCTGATTATTCCCAGCCTCTTCCTTCCAGACGCGCACGTAAACGTTTGATGGTTTGACTATGCAACTGGCTGACGCGCGTTTCGGTAATACCCAGCAGTGAACCAACCTCTTTCATATTCAACTCCTGTTGATAATATAAATTGAGTAGCATCTGCTCGCGCTCAGGAAGTTCTCTGATCTCCTTACTGATCTGCTTTGTTAAATCGCCTAACAGAACATCATTTAGCGGGTCAAGATGGTCCTGTTCCATTTCTGACAGCTCAACACCATCTGCCAGTAATTCCTGCAGCTCGTCGAGTGAACAGAGCATGCTGGTATTGGTATCAGATAATACTTGCTGATATTCCTGCAAGCTCATACCTAATTCAGCAGCGACGTCCGACTCGCTTGCCACACCACCAGCACGTTGCTCAACGCGCATAATGGCAGAAGAAACTTCACGGGTTTTACGACGAACGCGACGAGGTACCCAATCGTGTTCACGTAATTCATCCATAAAGGCCCAGCGTAAACGCTGCGCAATGTAAACCGTGAGTTTGACCCCTTTTTTGGGGTCAAACTGTTCGATTGCATCCAGAAGCGCAATGGCACCCGCCTGAATAAGATCGTCAATATCAACACTTGACGATAATTTAGACTGCATCTTTAACGCTTCGTAGCGAACCAAATAACCATATTTGGTCCATAACTGGTCTTTCTGAATTAACCCGTCAGGGCTATATAATCCATTCACTATTACAATTTCCGGGATGATAATAATTGACTAAAATTATTATCGATTATCGCCAATTCAAATAGCATGATAAGCAACCGGAAAGTGGAACATATCGTGACTTTATTTCCCCACGAAACCCACAGCTAATTAAAATGTTTCCCAGTCGCCTTCCATTTTCTTGGCAGGAACATAATCTCGCTTGGCAGTGGTAATAACAGGGCGCAATGTTTCGCTGTTATTTCGTTCACGAGCGACGGCAGAAACATGGTTCTCATTAACGGTAAACTGAGCGACAATTTGTTCCAGCTCGCTGGCATGCTCTTCAACGCTGGTTGCAGTTCGCGCGGCGTTTTCTACCATGCTGGCGTTCTGTTGGGTAACCAGGTCCATTTCATTAACCGCCTGCGCAATCTGGTTAATTCCCGTGCTTTGTTCATCCGATGCTGAGGTAATTTCCGCCATGATGTCGGTTACCTGAATGACGGATTTCACAATTTCCTGCATGGAAGAACCAGCCAGTTCCACTTCCTGGGAGCCGATGTTCATATTGGCAACACAGGTGTTGATCAACTGGCGGATCTCTTTCGCCGCGTCGGCGCTGCGTTTCGCCAGGTTACGCACTTCACCGGCGACAACCGCAAAACCACGCCCCTGCTCACCGGCACGCGCCGCTTCAACCGCCGCGTTAAGCGCCAGGATGTTGGTCTGGTTAGCAATGCTATCAATTACGCTGTTGATGTCGGCAATTTGACGGGAGTTTGCCGTAATTTCCGTCATGATCTTATCAAGATTGGTCATCACTTCACCGCCTTTCTGCGCGCTGACGCTGGCGCTTTCAGCCAGTTGCTGCGCACTGTGGGCGTTGTCGGCGTTCTGACGCACGGTGATTTTCAGCTCTTCCATGCTGGCCGCCGTTTCCTGCAGAGCGGACGCCTGCTGCTCAGTGCGCGAAGAGAGATCGTTGTTGCTGGTGGCGATTTCCTGAGCGTTAGAGTAAATCTGTTTCACGCCGCGACGGATACCATAAACCGTGTCGGTCAGCGACTGGCGCATGTGCTCAACTTCCAGCAGCATTTGGCCGATTTCGTTAAGCGCACCCGCTTCAATTTTGCTGCTCAGATTGCCTTCAGCAATAGACTGGAAAGAGGTAATCGCTTGTTCCAGACGGTTAAAGATGGTGCGTTTCAACCAGATACGCGAACCCACTGCGATGATAATCGCTAATGCCAGAGCCAGGAAAGAGACAAAGGTCATACGCTGGGTGTCGTTGTGCGACGTTTCGCTAAAACCGCCAACCAATTGTTCGGCATACGCTAAATATTCTTCGGAAGCGTCCTGCAGCGCGACACGCATTCTGGCTTCAGAAATAATATTTCCGGAATAACCTGTTGGGTTGCGAATAAATTCTACCTTCTTACGTGCAGCTGCCAGCACAGTTTCAAAGTGTTTTTGAATATTCGCGGCAATAGTGCGCTCGTCTTCCGTTTGAAAAGGCGTGGACATAAATTTATCCATTTGCTTTTCGGCGTTATTCAACATGCTT
The DNA here is from genome assembly GCF_027109175.1 of Kosakonia sp. SOY2. Classification (NCBI taxonomy): domain Bacteria; kingdom Pseudomonadati; phylum Pseudomonadota; class Gammaproteobacteria; order Enterobacterales; family Enterobacteriaceae; genus Kosakonia; species Kosakonia sp. SOY2. The sequence continues at coordinate 658,275 of NZ_JAPVXH010000002.1, read as the reverse complement.
ACTGCCCGGTCAATACCGCTTTGCTCAAGTGGTTCATTGAGCATGGTGGCCAACATACCGGCGTTAATATGTGCCATCCCGCCAGACACACCAACGATTGCGCTATTTAACATATCAATATTGGTGTTGGTCATAACGGCATCGTCGAAGTTTTCCGCTGTCGATTGGGAACTGGTCAACGCGTAAGCAGATATCACAACAATACAAGCAATTAACAACCCAAACAGGATATTAATCCCGGTGGAAATTTTTAAGTCTTTAAACATAATGAAACCTAACTAAAAAAACAGGGTGAAATATCTTTTCGCAGATAGTGATTCACACATGCGGGGTGAATAAAAACCCGTCAATAATGACGGGCCTGTAATGCGTTATCCCATAACTTTAAATATGGAAAGTTGCTGCATCGACTGAAATACGGTCATGGACGAATTGAGCGCGAATTCCGACATTTTTGATTGCGACAATAACGTAATCATCGAATCCCAATCCGAACCTAATGTTTCCTGCAACCGGCTTTGCACATTGATATTTTGCGTTTCAGAGCTGAAACCCAGGGCTTCAAGTTGCTGCATATTGGTACCGACGGTGGCGCGAACCTTACCGAGGTTATCAATGTTTTTCTTAACGCTGATGTTGGTGCTGTCCAGCGTGGTTTGCAAAGCCTGGCGATCGGCATCGCTGGTAATCGGCTGCTGCAGTTGCGTAATAGCCGCGTCCAGCGCTTTGAACAGATCGTCTGGCGTACCGCTCATAAAGACATCGCTGCCGGTATGCCCCACCTGCATTTCCGTGCTGTCGGAAACCACCTGCGTCATCGCGGTATCACCGCCGACATAGCTACCGTCTTTCTGGAAAGGCGCGGCCCCGGTTTTGTAACCGGCGAAGATGTAGCGACCGTCGCTGTTTTTGGCGTTCGCCAGATCCAGCAGGTTGTCGCGAATACCCTGCAACTCCTGCGCCAGCGCCGTGCGATCTTCGTCGGAGTACGTACCGTTACCGCCGGCGACAATTTTCTGCGTCAAATTTTTAGACAGCAGATTAGAGATAGAGTCCAGCGTACTATCTTCCTGGCCCAGCGCATCCTGCGCGTAGGTGCGCGCCGTGTCGTACTGGCTCATTCTGGATAACGCGTTCTGCAAAATAACCGCCTGCGACGCGCCCGACGGATCGTCGGAAGGCTTCAGCAGCGTTTGCCCGGCAGAGAGGCGCGTGGACAAATCGTTATAACCGTTCATGGCATCCGACAGGCTATCAATACGGTTTTGAAACATGTAACTGGTGCTAAGACGCATCGTTTATTCCTGACTTTTCATTTAGTGGCCCGGCTAACCGGGCGTACTTAGCGAATACTTAACAACGTGTCGAACAGGGTGGTCGCCGTCTGTAAAACTTGCGCGTTCGCCTGGTAATACTGAGAAAACATCTGCAAATTGACGTACTCCTCATTGATGTCGACACCGGATACCGACTGCTGCTGAAGCGCCCACTGGTCATAAACATTCGCCGAGGTGCTCATGTCCGCTTTCAGCCCGCTGACCGAAGAACCGACTGAGCTGACAAGGCTTGCGTAAGCGCCAGACAGCGTCATGCCGTTCACCACTTTTTCATCCTTGATGCCAATCATCGCCAGCATGTTTTCGTTATCGCTCTGATCGGCCGGATCGGGAGATTTCGCCGCCGCAATCTGATCGCCATCGGTGATCGCCACGGTGATGTTATCCGCCACGCCATCGGTCGGGTTCAGCGTAAAGCTGTCTCCCGGCTGCGGCGTACCGCCAGGGGTAATCGTGATCCCTTCGAATTCCAGTTCGCCATTGCCGCCAATGGTCGGCGTGATGGTGCGGCCGTCGGCGGTGGTGATGCTCCAGTCGGTGCTGGCTGGCCCGTTAAAGGTCAGTTCGTAGTTTTCCGATTTCACCGCAGGGATATCGGCAAAACTGACATCCAGCGAACCGGTGCCGGTGTTGTTGATATTGCCGATGGCTTGCGGCTTGCCGATGTTGAAAATATCGGCACCCGCATTACCGTCGAGGTCGTAACCCTGGCCGTTCACTTCATTGAACGTGTTGGCCATTTGCAGCGCCAGCTGGTTCAGTTGATCGCGCGCGGAGACCAGGTCTTCGTTGCGGAATTTGAACAGCCCGCCCAGCGCACCTGTGGTTTTGCCTTCGTCGAGCGGCAGGGCGTTGCCCGAAGCATCAACGTACGCCACCACGGTTTTTGCCGGGTTGCTTTCAGATGCGCTGGCCTGTAGTTCATAGGATTTGCCGCCGCTGACCAGCGCCATGCCGTTTTGCATGGAAACACTCACCGCGCCGGTATCGGTATTTTCTGTCACCTTAATACCGAGCTTCTCGCTCAACTGGCCTAATAATTGGTCACGCTGATCGAGTAAATCCGCAGGCATACCGCCGGTCTGACCGTGGATCTTTTCAATTTGCTTATTCAGCGACGCCAGCTGTTTGGTATAGGAGTTAATATCATCAACGGTCTGTTTAATTTGCGTGTTGGTGCTCTGCTCCAGACCATTTAATGTTTTGCTGCTGCTGCGATATTGGTTAGCAAGAGCATTTAATTCAGCCATAACCCCCTGGCGAGCCGCCGGGTCAACGGGATCTTTACTGACCGATTCCATGGCTTTGAATAAATTGTCCGTGGTCACGGAAATATTGTTGGTGCTATCGCCAAGCATGTTATCAATTTGGCTAACCTGCTCGTAACGGCTATTAAGGGAATAAAATTCCGTTGCCGCACCGCGCACCTGGTTGGTCATAAAACCATTATAAGCGCGCTGAACGTCGCCTACTTTTACGCCATAGCCGAAGAAACCATAATTGGTGGATTTGCCACCCGCTTCGCCCAGGACAATATTCTGGCGGCTGTATCCGGCAGTCGTCGCATTTGACAGGTTATTCCCCACCACATTCAATGCATTCTGCGCAGCGTTAAGCCCATTCTGGGCCAGGTTGATTAAATTCATATGTTATCGATCCTAACCAGAGGAGGAGGTAAGACGCCCCTGATAAAAGTAGCGCTCTCTTATATTTATCGGCCTTGCAAAATTTCACTAAAGCCTGACGGTTAAAATAATGAAGAAAAATCTGACGAATAAGCTTCAGCCGCCTGATTCACGTTATTCTTCACTTGCTGAATGATGCTGATCAATTTTTTCGCATAGGCGGGATCGGTTGCATATCCGGCAGACTGCAACGCTTTTGCCGCTATTTCCGGCGATTCAGATTTCACAACATTTTTATAACGCGGGCTACGACTTATTAACGACGTATAATCTTCCAGCGCCTCGGCATAAGAGGAATAAACTTTAAATTTGTCTTTTATTTTTTGTGCGACGCCACCTTCATATTCCGTGGTGGTGATTTCCGTGGTTTCACCCTGCCAGTCCGCCGTGGCTTTCACGCCAAATAAGTTATGGCTGGGTTTACCATCGCTGGTCATAATTTCGCGTTTACCCCAACCAGATTCCAGCGCCGCCTGCGCAATAATTAATTGATGCGGAATACCGCTTAAACGCGCGACCGCCATCGCGGGTGCCATCATGCGGGAAATAAAGCTGCCACCCGGAGCTGCCGGTATTTCCGCCTGCGCCGTGGCGGCTTTTTCCGCCGGCTGCTCGTCAGGCTCAACCGGCTGCAAACGCAGCGGCACGCTGATAAAGCGTGCCGGGCTGATATTAAGCGGCACTTCACGCGTCGCGGTGACATTTTCCACGGTTGAGGCGGGTTTACCGGTCAGTTGTTGCACCATCAGATCGGCAAAGCCCATTTTTCCTTTTTCGGCGATGTTCTGCGACAGCTGCTGGTCATACATCGAGGTAAACATCTCCGACTGCTGCGTATTAAACAGCCCGTCTTTGAAGGAGGCCTGGCGCATGCTCTTGAGCATCATCTGCACGAACAGGCCTTCCATCTGTTTCGCCACCGCCTTTAGCGCATCCGGAGCGTCGTTGCGGGCGGCCAGTTTCAACTTGTCGAGGCTGTGCGCGTCAAACGCCGCCCCCTGAGTCATTGCCGGGCCGATCATCAGTTAATCTCCAGACGAGCATGCAGGCAGCCTGCGGTTTTCATAGATTGCAGGATCGCCATCAAATCATTCGGCGATGCGCCAAGGCTGTTTAACGCACGAACCACATTGTTCAAATCGGTGCTGGTGTTCACGCGTTGCAGAGAGCCGTTTTGCTCACGCACGGAAAGCTGCGTGTTTTGCGTGACCACCGTTTGCCCGCCTGCCAGCGGCGTATTCGGCTGATTCACCTGGGTGTTGTTAGCGACTTCTACCGTCAGATCGCCCTGCGCAACCGCACAGGAATCGAGGGAAACATGGCGGTTCATCACCACCGAGCCGGTACGCGAGTTGATGATAATTCGCGCATCGCCCGCATCCACGCGCAGCGGGATATCCTGCACTGTTGCAAGGAAACGCACACGCGCGGCGCTGTCGGCAGGTGCGCGCAGGCTAATGGTGCGCGCATCTTCCGCAAACGCGGCACCCGCGAAACGGCGGTTGATGGCATCGCTCACCTGTTGCGCTACGGTGAAATCATCTTCATTAAGCTGGAGCTTGAGCGAGCCTTGTCCGGCAAAGTTCGACGGTACTTCACGTTCAACCGTTGCGCCGCCGCTAATGCGCGCGCCATTGAGCTGGTTCACCTGCACCCGGTTGCCACCGGCCTGCGCACCTGCGCCGGAAACCAACAGGTTCCCCTGCGCCAGCGCATAAATCTGGCTATCCGCGCCCTTCAGCGGGGTCATCAGCAGCGTGCCGCCGCGCAGACTTTTCGCGTTACCCATTGAGGAGACCACCACGTCAATTTGCTGACCGGCGCGGGCAAACGGCGGCAGTTCCGCTGTCACCATTACCGCCGCGACGTTTTTGAGCTGCATATTCACGCCCGCCGGCACGGTGATACCGAGCTGCGAGAGCATATTGTTCAGGCTCTGGGTGGTGAACGGTGTCTGCATGGTCTGGTCACCCGTACCATCAAGCCCGACAACCAGGCCATAGCCCATCAGGGAGTTGCCGCGCACCCCTTGCAGGGTGGTGATATCGCGGATCCGCTCCGCGCTGGCCTGCCCGGCTACCAGCGCAGACAGACAGCACACCAGCGCCAGGCAGCGGGTTAAGAAATTCGTTTTCATCATCAATCAAAAAGGTGCAAGGTTAAGAAACATGCGCTGCAGCCAGCCCATTTGCTGCGCTTCGTTGATATAGCCATTACCGACATACTCGATGCGCGCGTCCGCCACCTGGGTGGAGATAACGGTGTTACTGGCGCTGATCGTGCGTGGGTTCACGATGCCGGAGAAGCGGATAAACTCAGTCCCCTGGTTAATCGCAATCTGTTTTTCGCCGACAACCGCCAGGTTGCCGTTTTCCAGCACCTGTTTCACCGTCACGGTGATGGTGCCGCTAAAGGTATTTTTCGCCGCCGCGCCGCCTTTCCCGGCGAAGTCATTCGTTCCACTGATCGACGCATCGGCTTTGCCGTTGCCCACCAGACCGGCCATAAAACCGGGTACGCCGGCAACGCCGACATCGGTGGAACCGTCACGCGAGGCACTCGCCGAGGAACTTTTGCTGGCGCTGACATTTTCCTGCAACGCAATGGTCAGCGTATCGCCGACGTTACGTGGGCGGCGGTCTTCAAACATCGGTTGATAACCATAATTCATCGCCTGCCCTGTCTGAAAAATCGAGCCATTCGCGGTAGCGGCAGCGACCGGTGCAGGCATAGCGGAGGTTTCGCCCCCCACCAACGGTTTTTGCGGGATATAGGCACAGCCGGTAACCACGGAAATCAGCATAAAGGTCGTTGCAAAACGACAAAGCGTACGTACAGAGCAAGGGTGATTGGTCATCTCATTCACTACAGGTAAAGCAGCCGCGAGCAACGCCCGCGGCCAGGGATCAAAGTTGGGTCAGTCGTTGCAGCATCTGGTCGGACGTCGACACCGCTTTACTGTTAATTTCGTAGGCGCGCTGTGTCTGGATCATGTTGACCAGCTCTTCTGCGACGTTAACGTTCGAGGTTTCGACGTAGCCCTGTTTCAGGGTTCCCGCGCCGTTTAAACCCGGTGTGGATTCATTCGGTGCGCCAGACGATTGCGTTTCGCGATACAGGTTTTCACCAATGCTTTCGAGGCCGGAATCATTGATAAACGAGCTCAGCGTCAGCTGACCCACCTGCTGCGGCGCGGTCTGCCCCGGCACGGTCACGCTGACAATACCGTCGTTACCGATGGTCAGGCTTTGCGCGTCCTGCGGGATGGTGATCGCCGGTTGCACCTGGTAACCGCTGGAGGTCACCAGTTGTCCGTTCTGGTCAAACTGGAACGAACCGTCGCGGGTATAGGCGGTGGTGCCATCCGGCAACTGTACCTGGAAGAAACCGCTGCCCTGAATGGCGACGTCTTTGCTGTTGTTGGTCTGCGTCAGGCTGCCCTGGCTGTGAATACGCTCGGTCGCAACCGGGCGAACACCGGTACCCAGCTGTAAACCAGAAGGGATGGTGGTCTGCTCGGAAGACTGCGCGCCCGGCTGGCGTAAGGTCTGATAAATCAGATCTTCAAACACCGCACGCTGGCGTTTAAAGCCGTTGGTGCTGACGTTCGCCAGGTTGTTGGAAATCACATCCATATTGGTTTGCTGGGCTTCGAGGCCGGTTTTCGCAATCCATAAAGAACGGATCATGGTGTTTTTCTCCTTACCGGGGCTTAACCGGCGCTCAGTAACTGGTTAGCTTTTTGTTCGTTATCATCAACGGTGGTGATGACTTTCATGTTCATGTCAAAACCGCGCGCGGTGGCGATCATGTCCACCATCGATTTCACCGGGCTGACGTTGCTGCCTTCCAGCATGCCGGGCATCAGGCGCAGATCGGCATCAGCGGGAAGCACCTGTGCCGCAGCCGGATCGGCGACATGAAACAGACCGTCGTCGCCATGTTTCAGCGTGTTCGGTGTGGCGTTAACCATTTTCAGGCGCGCCACCTGCGCCAGCGCTGAAGGCTCATCCCCTGCGCCCAGCGCGGTGATGGTGCCGTCCGCCGCGATAGTCAGTTCCGCCTGCGGCGGTACGGCTACCGGGCCGCCGTCACCGAGTAGCGGCATACCGCGCACCCGCAACTGGCCTTCGGCATCCACTTCGATGTTGCCATCTTTGGTGTAGCCTTCACTGCCATCGGGCAGTTGCACTGCCAGCCAGCCGTTTTGCGGCATGGCCACATCCAGGCTGCGCCCGGTGGCCTGCATCGCGCCCATGGTGTTGTCGCTAAACGGCGTGGATTCCGCCACCATGGTGCGGGTTTCTATCGACGGCCCCTGCACAGGGATCGCGCGAAACGCCGCGATCTGCGCACGAAAACCGGTGGTAGAAGCATTCGCCAGGTTGTTAGAAGTCACCGCCTGGCGGTTAAGGGCCGCGTTCGCGGCCCCCATTGCGGTATAAATCGCGTGATCCATGAAGCGCTACTCTTAACCCAGGTTAACCAGCGTTTGCAGAAGCTCAGACTGGGTCTTGATGGTCTGAGAGTTGGACTGGTAGTTACGCTGGTAAACAATCATGTTCACCATCTCTTTACTCAGATCCACGTTGGACGCTTCCAGCATGTTGCCGCGCAGCGAACCCAGGTTACCGGTGTCGGCAATACCAATCACCGGCTGGCCCGATTCCGGGGTTTCCGTCCAGCAGTTGTTCCCCGCCGACTGGAGGCCGCCCGGGTTGGTGAAGTTGCTCAGCACTACCTGGCCCAGCAGCTGGTTTTCACCGTTGCTGTAGGAGGCGATGATCTGGCCGTTATCACCGACGGTGTAGCCGTTCATCAGTCCCGGCGGGTAGCCGGTGGTGCTTGGGCTGTCCATGGTGTTTTCCGAGGCTTGCTGAGAAAGACCGGAAAGATCGAGGTTGAAATTCAGCGCCGCGCCGCCCTGGTAAGCGGCACCCACCACCGGCAGATTCGCCGGGTTGGTGGTGAGCTTGCCGGAGGTATCAAACGTCAGGTTGACGGAGCTGGTGGTGCCCGGCGACGTGGAGTCCACGGAGTAAGCCGTCCACTGGTTATCCGCCGTTTTCACGTAATAGACGTTGATCGCATGCTCGTTGCCCAGGCTGTCATAAGCGTTAACCTGGGTGGAATAGCTGTAAGATTTGCCATCAGCCGGATCGAAAGGCGTTACCGTGACAACGTCGTTACCGGAATTCAGGTTACCGGAAATGGAACCTGCGTCAGACGCACGCGCTGGCATCTGCCCGGTCGGGATCTGAATCGGTCCTACCGGAGCGCCCTGCTGGATCGCCGGCGGGGTACCCGTTGCCATATAACCGGTCAGGCGCATGCCCTGGTTATTGACGACGTAGCCATTTTCATCGCTCTGGAACTGACCATTACGGCTGTAAAATACGCGACCCGCTTCGGTCACCATGCGAAAGAAGCCATTGCCCTGGATACCCATATCCAGCGGGCTGCTGCCTGCGCCAAGTACGCCATCGCTGAAGTTCTGGTTCACACCAGCAACCTGTACGCCCATGCCGACCTGAGAACCGGCAAACACATCGGCGAAAGCCACAGAACCTGATTTAAAACCGACCGTTTGTGAGTTGGCGATGTTGTTACCTACAACATCCAGCGCCTGTGAAGAGGCGTTTAATCCACTAAGACCTTGAGAAAAACCCATGTGATAAATTCCTGTGCGCGGGTTGCGCAAAATCCAAACTAAAAATTACTCGATGAGGTAAACGTCACTCAGCGAGGCGGTACCATTAACACCCAGTTGCAGTACCGCCCCTGAGTTGGTGAAGGAGACGCTCTGCACTTTCGCCGGTTTCAGCGCGGTAATGGTTGGCGTGCTGCCGTCGGCGTTGGTGGCCGAGAACGACACTTTGAAGTTCGCGTCGGCCTGCAAGCGCGGGTCGCTCGGCTGGAAATCGTCAAAATCATCCAGCGAGTACTGATGCACGCCCGCGTCCACATTTTTCAGCTTCGCGGTATAGGCGTTACCGGCCGGATCGGTCAGCGTGACGGTGACTTCATCCGCCGGGCTGTTCAGGGAAAGCCCGACTTTCTGGTTTCCGCCCTGCGCGGTGGAAACTGAAGGTTCGCCTTCAACCATGATGTCGCGGCCTACCCAGTCAGCGGAGTTCATCTGCTGCATACTGGCGACCAGCGTGCCCATGCTGTTCATGGTGGTGTTGAGCTGCTCGACACCCGCCGCCGTGTTGAACTGCGCCAGCTGAGCAGTCAGCTGGTTGTTGTCCATGGGGCTGGTGGGATCCTGGTTTTTCATCTGTGCAACCAGCAGCGTCATAAAGTTGTTCAGCAAGTCGTCGGCGCTGGAGCCGTTACCAACGCTGGTATTACTGGTGTTATTAGCCCCGGACGACGAGGTGGTTTTCGTCGTCGTGGCGCTTTGGGTCATGACCGGTGAAATTGCCATCGTTTAATCCTTACTGGCCCAGCGTCAGCGTTTTCAGCATCAGGTTCTTCGCCGAGTTCATCACTTCGACGTTGGCCTGGTAGCTGCGGGATGCAGAAATGGTGTTGACCATTTCACCCACCACATCGACGTTCGGCATATGCACATAACCTTTGTCGTCCGCCAGTGGGTTTGCGGGTTCATAAACCAGTCTGTCCGGCGCAGTGGATTCCGTAACGCCGCTCACTTTCACCCCGCCAATCTCCTGACCGGCGGAGTTATCGACATTGAAAACCACCGAACGCGCGCGGTACGGTTTACCATCCGGACCGGCAATACTGTCGGCGTTCGCCATATTGCTGGCACTGACATTAAGTCTTTTTGATTGGGCAGCCATTGCCGAACCTGAAATATCGAAAACACTAAACAGCGACATGAAAATTATTGACCTTGGTTAAGGGCACTCGTTAAACCTTTTATTTGAGCGCCGAGAATCGTTAGACTCGTCTGATATTTGACATTGTTGTCAGCAAAATTAACGCGTTCACGATCCATATCGACAGTGTTTCCATCAGCTCTTGGCTGATCGGGAATACGATAAAGTAATTGACGATTGTCCGTTTTCGGCGCTACGCCAGGAATATGTTTCCCGGCTGTTAAACTTAGTGTTAATGGATGACGCGTTTCCTGCTGCATTGCATTTTTCAATTCTTTCGAAAAATCAATATCTCGCGCCTTGTATCCCGGCGTATCGGCATTCGCGATATTGGACGCTAAAATATCCTGCCGCCGTGACATCAGGCTTAACGCCTGCTGCTGGAAACGCAATTCATTATCAAGTTTATCAAACATGAAATGACTCGCTTACTTCGAAATTGATTACGGGGCATAGTCTAAGAGACAACCTAATAAATCTATACCTTAAAAATCCGACAGAAGTAGACGCATTTAGCCAATTCACTTTCGCTTAATTTGCCAAAAAGAAGCTTATATTTAAAAGTTGAAATATCAATGCAGTGAAATGCTGTCAAAACTGACGGCATTTAATTGATAAGAAAATAGCCTTCCTGAATTACAATAAAAAAAATATTAATCCTATTGCTCTTTTATATTATAAGGCAGGTTTATCCCATTATGCCGCAGTCCCTTATCAGGTCGCTTATCGTGATTTTCGCGCTCTGCAGCCCGTTCTCACCGGCTTTTGCCAGCGCGCCGGAAAATAGCGATCTCGAAGCCAGGATCGCCACCTTGCTGGCCGCGGACAATAAACAAACAGAAAATCAGCCGCAGCTGCGCATTAACATTCTTACCCCAGCGGCCAAACTCGCCGCATTATGCGCACAGCCGGATTTACGCCTTTCTGGCCGCTCCGTGCGCCTGACCGGCCGGCGCAGCGTCATCGCCAGATGCGGTAAAAAACAGCAGTTCATTCAGATTCAGATTAGTGCCACCGGCAGGTACTGGGTGGCAACGCAGACGCTGAAACCGGGGCAGATTATCGGCGCAGAGGATATCCAGCCCGTGAGCGGCGAACTGGATCGTTTACCGGCCGGTTTATTGCTTGATCCGCAGCGCATCATTGGCAGCACGCCCACGCGCATCATCCAGCCGGGGTCGCCACTGGCGGATAATCAGCTGCGCCGCAGCTGGGCGGTGATTGCTAATCGCACTGTCGAAATTACCGCGCCGGGCGACGGTTTTCTGATCCATGCCAAAGGAAAAGCGCTGGATAACGCGGCACTTGATGAAAGCGTCAGAGTACAGACGCGCACCGGCCAGGTGGTGGTCGCCACCGTAACAGGACAAGGCCAAGTGAGCATTAGCCTGTCGAACTGATTTCAGTTTTATTTTCCCCGTGCCGATATCTTTAATACAGAGCCACCGCATAGAAAACCAGGATCCGTATGAACATTGAACGCACCCGCCAGGCCACTCCTATTCAGGCAACCGGCACTCAACAACCGCTCGTTGAGACCAGAGTCATGAATGATGAGCCAGCGCAATCGGGGAAAACAGACGCCCAGCAGGCTGGTACGCAGGTCAAACTTAGCCAGCTGACGCAGCAAATAAAAAATGACGGCAGCCGTGATATTGATACGGAACGTCTTGCCGCCATTAAAGCGAAGATGGATGCAGGTGAACTCCACCTGGACAGCGATAAAATCGCCAGCGCGTTGGTACGCGACATCTTTCGATTCTCATAATCTCAACGTGCACGTGAATGATGGAAAACTTACCCGTAATTCTGAACAAACTGTATAAGCTGCTTGGTGAGCTTGAAGCGACCCTGGTGGAAGAAATTGGTCAGCTTAGCCGCGCCCAGATCAACCCGGTTTCGCTGCAAGTGATCTCCGACAACAAGAGCCGTTTGTTGTCGGCGATTAACTTTTATGATGAGCAGCGCAAGCAGGAAGAGAAACAGCATAAGCTGACGTTTCCCTATCCGCGCCACTCCGAACTGGCCACGCTTTGGGATCGTATTACCGTGGTAGTGCGAAAATCGGCTGAGCTCAACCAAAAGAGCTATCAGTTGCTGAACATGCATATGAAGAAGATGAACGACTTCAAAAAGATTGTCAGCCAGACGGCCACCACCACGCAGCTTTATGGCGAAAGCGGAAGCCGCAGCAATGATGCTTCGGGTAATGTTTACCGCATTTCCGTTTAACGCGACGTCTTCTCTGTGCAGCATTCAGCATTAACACCATGTCATGGCGACTTACCCGCCCGTGTTGTTTCCCGCGCCAGGTTCGGAAGTGATTCTCTGCTTCCGCGCCTGGTGTGTATCTCCTGCCTGTGCCTGGTGTGTATGTCCTGCCCGTGCCTCACGCGTTGCCCCTGACGCATAGTACCTGAACCCTCTATGCGCGGATTTTCTGCGCATCATCTCCTGTATCCGTTCGGCATAGCCTACCGACGCGGTGATGGGCCTTTCTTGCGGGCTGCGGGCTGGTATTTCATTCCATTGGTTTCTTCGGCGTGCTGTCGGGCAGGTGGTCGATGGCTAAGCCAACCCTTTTCTTAACCCGGATCTTCTCTTCTATGCTGTTAGCTGGCGTTTAGTTCCGGCAATGTGTTCTATGTGACGTCAGGACGCCGAAACCAGCACCTTTCTTCTGCGCTGTTAGCTGACTTCCAGTTCCGGTGTTTTCTTCTGCGTGACGTTCGGGCGCGAAAATCAGCGCCTTTCTTCTGTACCGTTAGCTGGCGTTTAGTTCCGGTGTTTACTTCTGCGTGGCATTCGGGTGCTAAAACCAGCATCTTTCTTCTGCGCTGTTAGCTGGCTTCCAGTTCCGGTGTTTTCCTCTGCGTGGCGTTCGGGCGCGAAAATCAGCACCTTTCTTCTGCGCTGTTTGCTGACGTTCAGTTCCGGCGTTTTCCTCTGCGTGGCGTTCGGGCGCCAAAACCAGCATCTTTCTTCTGTGCTGTTAGCTGGCATTCGGTTCCGGTGTTTACTTCTGCGCGGCAGTCGGGCACCAAAACCAGCACCTTTCTTCTGCGCGGTTAGCTGCCGTTTAGTTTCGGTGGTTTACCCTGTGTGGCGTTATGGTATTCATTTGGCCTTCAGCGCCTGTCCGGACGGCTGCAATTTCCCGATGCGCCCTTGCGTTCTGTTTTACGGCCTTTATCCATAGCACAATCCTCTGTGCGGTTTATTTGACCATCAGCGTTGGTTATCTTCGTACTAGTCTTAGCGATAAACCCGCGCAGAATGCCGCTCCCAGGGCATCCCCTAACAAAAATGTTTCTAAATGTTTCATAAATTCCGACGATGAGTGTGAGGTCAATCGCATTAAAAAACAAAAGCGCTGATTTTGATCCTTTTTTTCCGGTTAAAAATGCTGCCTGATCGGGGGATGACCAGAGTAAATAATTGGCACTTTTTTAATAAGGTTTTTTTGTTCTGTTTTTTTACCCCCGGATATATCAATCGGTAGAAAAAAGGTTATTTACGAACGCATCAAAAATAGAGAAAATACATTCAAGCAATGCAACAGGACGTTTTACCGGTTCATTCTGATTGGTGCTTTGCTTAAATCCCCTCTCGATGAAAGGCGTGATCTTTAGTTGCCATATGTCGGGAAACCTGGTGACTAAACTATATTACTGTGGCAATTAAACAGTACATTAGTTGTCATATGTGATGTAAAACCACTATTTCGATTGCCACCTTGGGTGGCATTTTTTTTTGCCTTTTTTTCAGTGCGTTAAGCAAGGAAGGCAAGCAGAAACTCAACAAAGACAGGAAACAAGGGAAAGGTCTGCATATTTTTCTCAGCACGCAAGCTGGAAAGTTAAAATGCAAAGAGGAGATATAAAAAAGGTAAACGTCAGGAATGGGAATTACTGTAATTCAAAAAAAACAGGAGATATAACACACCATAAAAATATCCATTTAATATTTTAATGGATATATTCTGATGGTTTTATCTTATTAGCGAAAAAAATAGATGGCAGCGTGTTTGGCAATGACTGCGGAGGCGTATTCTACCGTATCTTTTTTAATCGTCCAGTTTCTGCCGTCTGCGATGTTAACACCACAACCCATTGTTATAGTTAAACTTTATTGCAAAAGCACGAAAAAACGATACCACAAGGCAACTTTTAATATCGTCAGCGTTAATTTTCCATGCCAATTTCCGATTTTAAACACCAAAACTAACGAAAATCACGACATTTTAAACCAGAAAAGCTACTCCTGTTGCGGTTGTATGCTCTCGGCAGGCTGCGACTCATCGGTCCATAGCCTTGTGAAATCGGGCCAGCTTTGCGGGTAGCAAAAAACCCCCTGCACGCTGGCAGGTGTTACAAGACGGTAGCGTTGCGCAAGCAGCGGCACGATCCAGCGGCGGTTACTGAGAAAGCGCATCAATCTTTTGACGCGCTGGCTATAGCGCTCAGCAGGCCCGGCATTAATACGATCAAGAATGCTGATCCCGCGCCGCCAGACCGCTTCGCCCCAGAACCAGGCCCACATCACGCTATGACGGTATCGCTCTTCCATGCTGAAAGCATCATGCTGCTCAAAACGCAGAAAACCCATGCACAGATCCTGCTCGGCCCAGTTTTTATCCTGCAACAGCCAGTGCGTCACGCTTATCGGCGTCAACGTTACCTTGCACCCGCGATAACGCAGGCTTTTTGCCAGCTCATCTACCACTTTGCGCATCTCCGTTGAGCGGAAATAGACAAGATTCAGGCTATCCGGCAACAACGCCTGCACATCCGGCTCGTGGGTTGGCTGCAGCCACTCCGGCAGCGGGCCGAGCGTCTCTTCCCGCTCAATCAACCCCGCGCAAATGCAGCGCGTAACGCGCCGGATAAACGCCTGCTGCTGCGCATTTAAACGTCCGCGTGCCTGGTTGAAAGTGACATAGTAGAACGCGTCGGCATTATCCCGTTCGGTCATGGCTTCCGGCGCAATCATCAAATGAGGCGTATCCAGACGCACCAGCGCCGGCAGCGGTGCGACACTGAGCGGCGTGTTGTAAACAATCTCCGACGCCTGCGGTGTTTCACCATACCAGGACGCCGCGCGGGTAAGCACCAGTTGGCTGCTTGAGTGCTCACTCACTTTAAATGGCCCCAGGCCAATGGAGCCGTTGCGCGGATGCGGTAGCGCATAAACCGGGTTTGCCAGCCGGTAAAGCAGCATGTTGTCTCGCTGGCCGAGCTGCATCGTCAGCACATAATTTTCGCATTTCACGTCCATGACATGCGGCAGGCCAGGGCCACCGGCATAACGCTCGAGCGTCTGCCGAAGCTGCTCAGGCAGCACAGGCTCGCCGTTATGCCACACCAGACCGCGACGCAGAATAAAACGCCAGCGCAATCCATCTTCACTGCAGGTGATGGTATGGGCAAGACCGGGGATCGGCGCAACTTGCTCAGGAATATGGCGCGCCAGACCGGCATGCACCATTTGCAAAATATGCCGCCCGGCGCGATCGGTGTGGATGGAAGGAATCGGCGCCAGCAGCGGCCGGTAGAAAGAGATGAAATAGCGAAAGCCATCGCTGGAATAGTGCGGCTGCGCCTGCACGGCCGCCATTTCGGTTTCCGATGCCGGGTACTCACCAGCCACCAGCGTCTCCAGCGCCGCCGCATTCATGCGGCATTGCAGTACGCCAAGCGCGCCGCGCCCCGGGCGGGAATTCCACACCAGCCAGCCCTCCTCCTGCATTTCATGGAGCAAAGAGCGCGCATAGCGCGACGTACAGGCTAATGTATCGGCGATTTGTGCCAACGATACTTCATGGCGGTGGGTATTATAGCGGGTGAGCAGCCGATTATAACGGCGCAGCAAACTCCCTTTTTTAACGGCAGAGTTATAGAGCATTAAGGTTTCCCAGCGTCACACAAGGAAGTTAAAAGATGAGCCATCAGGCCAGAGGAAAGCCTCTTAAATGTAGCATATGAGAAAAAAGCCAGAATCGACGCCGCCGCATTCCGTGCGCTTTATAACCGTCCTCTAAGGGCAGTAATCATATGACAAACAAGGCTAAATGGGTAATTTTCATTTGAAACCCAGCCCCTTTTTATCAGGTTAACCAATTCAGATTTTTCATTGATTTTCTTTTCCAGCACACCATAAAAATGCACATGACGCAGCATTACGCACCACGCTTGCCGGGAAAATAACGCTATTTTTTTAAAGCTGCGCGAAACTTTTGCCGGCATTCGAACGAACTGTATTTGAGCGTTAACTGACTTCCCCAACTGGAGCGCAACATGATCCCGATAAAAAAACTCGTTCTCAGCCTCACCGCCGCTGCACTGTTAAACATCGCAAATGCCCACGCTGCCCTGCCCACCGGTTCGCAAGCACCGGACTTTAAATTACAAGGCGCGCTGGCCGGAAAACCGCTCACCTTCTCGTTGCAGCAGGCACTGCAAAAAGGCCCGGTGGTGCTCTACTTCTTCCCGGCGGCGTTCAGCAAGGGTTGTACCATCGAAGCGCACGCCTTCGCCGAAGCGACGGACGATTTCAAAAAACTGGGCGCAACAGTGGTTGGCGTTACCGCTGGCAACACCGACCAGGTCGATGAATTTTCAAAACTGGAGTGTCGCGACAAATTCACCGTCACCGCCGATCCGGGCGCGAAAGTGGCGGCGCAATATGACACGCTGATGAAAATGAACGGCAAAACCCTCTCGGATCGCACCTCTTATGTGATCGCGCCGGATGGCAAAATCCTGTTGAGCTACACTGACAGAAACCCGGAGACGCATATTCAGAAAACGATGGAAGCGGTGAAACAGTATGCGAACGCGCATTCGTAAACAGCCCCGTTAATGTCGTTATCCATCAGAGAATCGCTATGTTAACCGCCATGCTCGCCGCCTTCGCAGGCGGCATTATTCTCAACTTTATGCCCTGCGTGTTTCCCATCATTTCGCTGAAAGCGCTGGGGCTGCTGCGACATACGCAACGTCCGGCGCAAACCCGCAAAGAGGGGCTCGGTTTTTTACTCGGCTGTGTGCTGACCATGCTGGCGCTTGCGGGCGTGTTGCTGGCGTTACGCGCCGGGGGAACCGCCGTGGGCTGGGGCTTTCAGTTGCAATCGCCGCTGGTGATCGCCTTTCTGGCGCTGGTTATTCTTGGTGCGGCACTCAATTTGCTCGGCGTGTTTGAGGTCGGTCTGTCGGTGCAACGCGCCGGTGAGTTAACCATAGAACGCGGGGCATTTCTGCGTGCGGCGCTGACCGGTGCGCTCTCAATCATTGTCGCTACCCCGTGCGCGGCCCCGTTTATGGCGGGCGCCATCGGCTACGCGCTGGTGCAACCGCCCGCCGTGGCGCTGGCGATATTCGTCGCACTGGCGCTCGGTTTTACCGCGCCGTTTACGCTGATTTCACTGTTTCCGGCGCTCGGCAAATGGCTACCGCGCCCCGGCGCGTGGATGAATACGCTAAAACGCGGGCTGGCCTTTCCGATGTTTGGTGCCTTCGGCTGGCTGGTGTGGGTACTGGCGCAACAAGCGGGAACGACGGCGCTGGCGGCTATTCTGGCGGCGGCCGTGGTGGTCAGTTTCGCCGCCTGGCTTTACGGCATGGCGCAGCAGCGTCGGTTCGCCGGGCGCGGTCATAAAGTGCTGTTTGCGCTGACCGCAGCGCTACTGCTGGCCGCGATTGTTCCGCTGCCTTCGGTAGTGCAAAGCGGCGCGCCGCTTACGGCGAGCAATACGGTAGAAGAGGTCAAATGGTCGCCGCAAACCGTGGCGGATAATCGCGGCCACGGCAAGGCTATCTTTGTCAATTTCACCGCCTCCTGGTGCATAACCTGCCAGGTGAATGAAAAGACCTCGCTCTCGACAGAAGCCGTGAAAGAGGCGCTGGCGAAAACCGGCACGCTGTATATGGTGGCGGATTCGACCAAATTTAATGCTGATATTGATGATGCGCTGAACGAGCTGGGGCAAGGCAGTTTGCCGCTGTATGTGGTCTACCCGGCGGACGGCAGCGCACCGCATATTTTACCGCAGGTGCTGACCCCCTCAATTGTCGTCAACGCGCTCACGCAGGCCAGCGGTAAAAAAACCTGAAGGCGGGATATGGAAAAAAATGAGGCAGCGCGCGACGAATGGCCGCAGCTGATGGCGCTGGCGCAGTCCGGCGACAGTCAGGCCTATACGCGGCTGCTCAAAGCGCTGGTGCCGGTTATCCGCTCGCTTGCGCGCAAACATATCGCCGACGAGGAGCTGGTGGAAGATGTGATTCAGGATGTGCTGCTCACCGTACACCGGGTACGGCACACCTACGATCCGGGCGCACCTTTTCTGCCATGGCTGATGGCGATAGCCAACGCCCGCGCGGTGGATGCCCTGCGCAAACGCGGTCGCCACCAGCAGCGCGAAATCGCCAGCGAGACGGATATTCCCCTGCTTGCCACCAGCATGGAACCGCCATCACACGACGAGCTGGCAGTGCTGCTGAATCAGCTTCCTGCGCGCCAGCGGGAGGTGGTTGAACATGTTCACCTGCGCGAAATGACGCTGGCAGAAACCGCGACACAGCAAAATTTGACGGTCGCCGCCGTGAAATCCCTGCTGCATCGCGCCCTGAGCAACCTTCGTCGGTTAGGAGCACACCATGGCCGATCATGAACTGTTAATTGAACAACTGGGGCGTTCCATCGCCCCGGTAAAACGCCCCTTCCAGCCGGGCTGGCGGGCGCTAAGCTGGGTGGCGCTCGCGCTGCCCTGCGGGGTTATAGCCGGTTTCGTGCTCAACCGCACGCTAACCGACTGGTCGCAGCCTGGTGCGTGGTGGGCGCTGATGCAGTTGCTGCTGACGTTTATCGCCGGGACGCTGGCGGTGCGAAACGCGTTTTTGTTGAGCATCGCCGGACGCAACGCGCTGGGCTGGAAATGGTTTACACCGCTGGCGGCACTGTGGCTTGCCGGTACGTTCAGTAATCTGCATCTGCACCGCGTGTTGCCGGTAAGTACGGCGGTCGAAGGGCCAAACTGTTATTTGTTTATGGTGACGGTCAGCACGCCGATGGTATTGATAGTGATTGCTTACCTGCGCCGCACGCGCACGCTTTTCCCGGCGCGCAGCCTGGCGGCCGCAGGCGCGGGCGTCGCCTGCATGGCGCTGACGTTGCTTGCCCTTTGCCACCCGACGCACATCAGCCTGGCGGATTTGATGCTGCATATCGCCGCCTTTAGCACCATTGTGCTGGCGACGATAGCGCTGGGTTACAAATGGGTGTCACTGCCGTAATGCGCAGCACGTACTGAACAGTCAGTACGTGCTTACATACTTAGCTTTTTTGCGGGAAGATCCACAGCTGTTCAGCAGGCAGCACCACGCGGTAGTTTTGCTGGTTGCGCTGCTGGGTGCCGTAAACACGGATCGCGAAATCATCGCCGGAGGTGCGGAACAGGTACTCCCAGCGATCGCCCAGATACATGCTGGTGAGCATGGGCAAATCCAGCGAGTTATCCTGCGGCGAGTCCGCCAGTCGCAGGCTTTCGACGCGGATCACCGCCGTGCAATCCTGGCCCGCGCGTACGCCCGGCCCGGCAACGCCCCACAGCGCCCAGTTTGCCCCTTCAATCCTCGCCCTGCCGTTACTGACTTCGCTCACCTTGCCGTGCAGCCGGTTGTTGCTGCCCATAAACTCGGCGGTAAACAGCGTCGACGGCGTGGCGTACATCTCCTGCGGCGTACCTTGCTGCTCAATCACCCCGTTGTTGAGCAACAAAATGCGGTCGGAAATCGCCATCGCTTCATTCTGATCGTGCGTCACCATCAGCGCCGATAGCCCCAGTTTGACAATCAGTTCGCGCAGGAAAACCCTCGCCTCTTCACGCAGCTTGGCATCGAGGTTGGAAAGCGGTTCATCGAGCAAAATCACCGGCGGGTTGTAGACCAGCGCCCGGCCAATCGCCACACGCTGCTGCTGGCCGCCGGAAAGCTGGTGCGGATGGCGCTTGCCAAGCGTACCCAGCCCAAGCTGATCCAGCACGGTTTGCACGCGGGTGTTGATTTCCGCCGTACTCACTTTGCGCAGCTTGAGCGGGTAAGCGACATTCTCGAACACCGTTTTATGCGGCCACAATGCGTAGGACTGGAACACCAGGCCAAGATTACGTTCCTCTGCCGGAACTTCACTACGCGGCGTACCGTCGTATACCACGTTATTACCAATGGTGATCCGCCCGTGGGTTGGTTTTTCCAGCCCGGCGACAGCGCGCAGCAGCGTGGTTTTACCGCTGCCGGAAGGGCCAAGCAGCGACACCACTTCGCCGCGTTTCAGCTCCATCGAGACGCCTTTAAGCACCGCGTTATCACCGTAGGTCAGATGCAGGTTTTCTACCGCCAGCTCAATCATGTAATTTCACTCCAAAGCGCAGGGCCACACCAAGACCAATGACCACCAGCAGAATATTGATAAACGACAGCGCGGCGACAATATCAATCGCCCCTGCCGCCCACAGCGACACCAGCATCGAGCCGATGGTTTCCGTCCCGGGCGAGAGCAGATAAACGCCGGTTGAGTATTCGCGCTCAAAAATCAGGAACATCAGCAGCCAGGAGCCAATCAGGCCATAACGCGACAGCGGCACCGTCACATGGCGGGTTACTTGCCCACTTGTCGCCCCCGTGCTGCGCGCCGCCTCTTCCAGTTCCGGCCCGACCTGCAACAGCGTGGAGGAGATAAGCCGCAGGCCGTAAGCCATCCACACCACGGTGTAGGCCAGCCAGACGCTAAAGATGGTGTTACGCAGCGAGCGCAGCCAGACAATCAGGTTTTCGCGCAGCCACTCGGCCACCGGCAACCCGGAAAGCCAGCCGTTTTTTAGCGACTGATCGAGCCACATCGGTAAAAACAGGAATACCCACAAAAATGCCAGACCGGCCAGCAGCCCAGGTACGGCGCGGGGAACCAGCACGCTGTAATCAAGAAACCGCGTCACGTTATCCTGCTTGCGGTGCATGGCAATGCCGACAAACAGATAACAGATCACCGCCAGCGCGCCACCAAAAATGCCAATCGCCATCGAGTTGACAATGGCGCGCAGCAGGTTGGGTTGCTGCCAGATATTGCGGAAGGTATCGAGCGACACTTCATCCCACAGGGAAACGCCAACCCCCCAGTTGGAGATAAACGCCCGCAGCACGACGCCAATCAACGGCACGCCGATGGTGACCGTCAACCAGGCTACCACCACCGCACCGGCGACCCAGCGCCATTTACCCAGCGGCAGCGCCCGCGCCTGCGAGGCTTTGCCTTTCATGGTGACAAAACGGTTGGCGGTGCGCATCAGGCGGCGTTGCAGCATCACCAGCGGAATAGTGATACAAATCAGCACCACCGCCACCGCTGCCATCAGGTGGTAAGAGGGCGTGCCCAGTTTATTGGTCAGTTTATACAGGTAGGTCGCCAGCACCATGTTGCCTTCCGGGTCACCCAGCACCAGCATCAGGCCGAACACCTCCAGCCCAAGGAAGAACAGCAGAACGCAGGCGTACAAAATTGACGGGCGCACCATCGGCAGGCTGACAGAAGTCATCACCTGCAACGGCGAAGCGCCAACCGTTCGCGCGGCTTCTTCCACGTCAGAACCGACGCTGCGCAGCGCCGAGGAGATATAGAGATAAGCGTGCGGGACGTGCGTTAGCCCGGCAATCACCACGATGCTGAACATCGAATAGATGTTCCATGGCACAAAGCCGATTAACTCCTGCGCCCAGCGCGAGAAAAAGCCCACCGGCCCGGCGGCCACCACGTAGCCAAAGCCGAGCACCATCGGCGAGACAAAAATAGGCACGAGGATCAGCGGCTCAATAAAACGGCGGCCCGGTAAATCGGTGCGCACCATCAAAAACGCCAGAATGCCGCCCAGTGGAATAGCGATAAACACCAGGCCAAAAGCGAGGATAAAGCCGGACTTCAGTGCCAGATAAAAATCCGGATCGGTAAAGATAAACTCGAAGGCTTCGAGACTCAGTTCCTTAGAACGGACAAAAAAGGGCGCCGAGAGAAAACTCTGCACCACAATAAATAACAGCGGGATATAGATAACCAGCGCGGTAATTAACACAATGACGCCGCGCGGCAACCCCTGCCATTTTCTGCACACACTATTCATACATCTTCCCTTTGGTCAGGAACCTCACGCCAACCCGCTGGCTGAGAAAAGGGTTGTGCGCAAAACCGGCGCACAACCGGTCAGGGCGTTATTTAGCGGCAGCAGCGCGCCATTGTTTAATAAATTCCAGACGTTTTTTCGGCTCCAGATACTCCAGCAGCGACTCATCCACCGCAATCGGCTTCAGTGCGTCGCCCAGCTGTTTGGTCATGCCATCGATGTCGTTTTTGCCTTCAATATCGTTACGCAGCGAGGGGATATCCGCCTGGTTAGCGAGAATGCTCTGCCCTTTTTCCGACAGCACATAGTCAAACCACAGTTTCGCGGCGTTGCTGTGCTCTGCTTCAGCGCTAATAAACGACACGCGCGACAGCACCAGCACGTAATCTTTCGGGTAGGAGATGCCCAGCGAGTTATCCCCCTTCGCGCGCGCTTCGGCGTAGGAGCCCAGGATGTTGTAGCCAATCAGATTTTCGCCGGAAGAGACGCGCTCCATCATCGTGCCGGTGGAGGATTGCACGGTTAAACCGCCCTTCGCCACATCCGCCAGATGGGTGAAATAGTCTTTGTCGTGCTTGCTGTCTTCAACCGCGAGCATAAAACCAAGCCCCGATTTTTCGATATCGTAGGTGGTGACTTTATTTTTGAATTTGTCGGTCTGACTGGCGATAAGTTTGCCAAGCGCGGTGTGCGAATCCGGTACGTCGCCCGCCGGGATCAGGCGTTTGTTATAGATAAAGACCACTGGCTCGTAGGTGGTGCCGTAGGCTTTTTTCTCCCAGACCGCCCACTTGGGTAGTTTATCCAGCTCGGGCGACGCGTATTCAGCCGCATAGTCGGTAGCCAGCTTCAGCGCGGTATCCATTGAGGAGCTCCAGACCACATCGCCACTGCCGCCACCGGAAGCCTGTTCGCTAAGATAACGGTTGTACAGTTCGGTACTGTTCATATCGTTATATTCCACTTTTATGCCCGGATACTGCGCCTCGAATCCCTTGATCAGCGGGCCTGCGGCTTTGGTATCGGTGGTGGAATAAATAACAACTTTGCCTTCTTTGGTTCCGGCGTCTACGATTTTCTGGTAATCCGCCGGGTACCCCTGAGGCACGGCAGCCAGCGCAGCGCCGGAAAACAGCGCCGCCAGCGCCACGGCCAGAACAGTGAATTTCTTATCCATGAACAAACCCCTTTGGTATCATTTTTTTAAACACAAATTTAACATATAGCGTGCATTTCACCCGCTGCAACGCAGTGGCTTGTTTTTTCCAGGTTTTGTGACGCTGGCGGGATTAAAATTCATGCTGTTGCAGTGTGCGGGCATAACGCGGGTTAACGCGCTGGCTGGAAAGGGAAAATGGCGCGAATCTCAGGCGAAAAGTCGGTGGAAGGACATCCCTTGCGGCGAAGGGAATGGCGGGGATTAATCCCCTAAAATTAACGGGCGGTCATATAAGATAATGTGCTGCGGATTTTGCGGATCGTACTTCACGGTCGTGCCGTTGCCCTCGGCAAACCGCACAATTTCACGGCTATCCAGGAACTGAAACACGCTCGCCTGCACCAGTTGCCCCTCGCGCGTTCTGAAGCGCAACACCAGTTCACAATAGACAGAGCGCCTGTCCATCCAGTTGGTGCGTTTAAGGGCAATAATATCGGCATTCGCACCGATACCGTGTTTCATCACATGGGCTTCGATAAAGAGCTGGCGAACCCAGCGCAGCGCGTAATAAAGCAGAAACGCCGCCAGGGCGGCAATGAAGGCGGAAACAACATAGTCCAGGTGGTACGGCATAAGGTTATTTCCTGACCTGAGAAAACGGATTTTAATCGCCTAAAATCAATGGGCGATCAGACAGCGCAATACGCTTAGGATCTTTGGGATCATACTTAAGCGTCACACCATTTCCGGGCTCAAATTGCATAACGTCCTCTGCCGCTAACGGGCGCTCAAGACTCGACTCAACCTCAACACCTTCGCGAGTTTTGAATTTAAAAGTCAGCCTGTAAACGGGTAGCCCTCCCTCAAATGAACCAGCACGACTCCTGGAGACAATAGTGGCTCCAACGCCAACACCATTTTTACGCACATCTGATTCCATCATTGTTTGTCGAATACCCGGTATCACCATCGAACCGGCCATGATCAAAACTCGAATGGCGACAATAGCGATAAAGAGATAAACGAGATACATCCATCTGAATTCCATTTTACAGCTCCATCATTTTAAACTATTAACGTCAGAGCCTTAGAACTCCACCGTAACGCTCCTGACTCTAGTAAGACCCCAACCTGCTTGTAATCCAGCGGCACATTTTTCTTTTCAAATGCTTTTGAACTAATAGAAATAACATTACGTGAGATAGCTGTGTTCGCTACACCGATAGACAGAGCTTTATAATCAAACGCAACACCTGTAACCCCTTCCGACGCCCCAGTGAAGCTAAGACTATTGCCCGTCACGGCTTCCTTATGGCCACCCACGGTATAAGTTGATTTCGGTGCATCAAGATCGATGGAAACACCGCTGCGCAACGTTATGGTTTGCGGGCTGGTAATGGTAATTGTCCCGTTGTTAACGTTTTGCGTCCAACTGCCGCTGTTAACATTGATTGTCACGCCACCATCAATCGTTTCGGTTTGCCCGCCTTTAACAGTGGTTATCAGCGCGCTATCGAAGTTTTGCGTCATATTACCTGTTACATGGTGCAACTCATTGCCCGTCACATCGGTTGTGCGACCATCTTTTATGATCACATTGTCACCGCCGCTGGTGATTTCCAACTTACGGCCATTCTGGATGGTGGTGGTTTCGCTATCGTTAAAGGCTTTGATTTCCGCTTTCTTTACCGTAGTTGTGCGCTTCGCCTGATAATTGAAGGTCGCATCCTCCGTGACAGTATCGGTCTGCGTCTTTTTGATAGTGGTATTGCGATGACCATCAATATTGACCGTTTGGTCATTTTCCACCGAGACAGACATATCTTTTTCTGAATGAAGCTGGACGGCTTCACTACCCGGTTTATCTTCGAAAAACAAATAGCTGGCATTATCTTTATTGCCATCTTTACTGCGCGTCATAAAGCCCATCACGGTTGCTGCCGCAGGCAGTTCCCATGGAGGCATGCTGGCTTCGTTATACACGCGTCCGGTAATAATCGGGCGATCCGGATCGCCATTAATAAAGTCGACAACCACTTCATCGCCAATGCGCGGGATCTGCACCCCACCAAATCCCTGCCCTGCCCACGCGCTGGAGACACGCACCCAGCAGGAACTGGTATCATCGCCTTTCGATTGCCTGTCCCAATGGAATTTAACTTTCACACGACCATAACGATCGGTCCAGATGCTCTCACCAAGTGGGCCAACGACGTTAGCCGTCTGCGGGCCATAGGTTCGCGGCCAGGGTGTTTTCACTTCGGGACGATACGGTGTTGAAGCAGGAATCACAGAGAAATCAATGCGGTGCATGGTTTCACCTGCATCGCTTGAGGAATAAGGGTTTTCACGGAAATCATATTCAGCGGTAGTAACCAGATAGTCGCCATTATCCCCGGTGAAAGGCGCGTTCCTCAATGTGAAAACAAACCCTGGCGCAATGCCGGTAGCCGTTGCCGAACCACCAATTTGCTGGTGATCCACCTGCCAGCGCTCCTGGCGAATGCGGGCATATTTCTCACCATGGCTATGTTGCGTAAAACGACCGGGCCATTCATAAACATCAATATCGCCGGGTTTTGGCGATGCCGGGTTCTGCCGGGCCTGGAAAAGCCATGCATTCGGCTGGCGGAAGTCGTAATCCTCAAGACTTAATTTTCCGGGCGTAACGCTATCTTCCATCGCCCACTGGCTAATCCCCTCTTCATCAGTCACCCCGCCAGACGTTGTCGAATGATAGGGAATCGATTCATAGCCCGGGAATGTTTCATGTTTTGAGTCGGCATCATTCAGTACCAACATATGGCGATCCGCCTGATGGCGAAAGTAATAGCTAATCCCTTCGAGTTCCATCAAACGGCTTACAAATTCGAAGCTGCTTTCCTGATACTGAACGCAGTAATCCCAGACGCGATAATTTCCGGTTAGCTGGTCATCCACATTCACCTGATATTCACTGAACAGCGTTTTGACAATTTCCGGCACCGTCTGCCCCTGGAAAATACGCATATTGCGGTCGCGTTTCATCGGCCAGAGGTCTGACTCGACGGTAAGCGTATAGGCAGCATAACGCGTACCGGACAGCTCAACAGGACGCACACCGGCACGCGTTATTTTGCCGTTGAGGTAGCGCGGTGTTGTCAGCGATTGGGTAGGTATCGTGATGGTCACGGGCTGACCAAGCAGCTTATTGCGATCAAGGCGAGCATCCTCGCCCAGTAAAGTGAGACTGAATAAATAAGGTTCAGATAGAGCTTCATGACCGGACAATTGCCAAAACAACAGATTACTCGCTACAGGGAGTTGTACAGAAATACGCTCGTTCATACGTGTTGCGTCCTTAGTACGGCGCGTGTACCTGCGCCTTCAACCTTTTGTTCGCGAAGCCCTATTCGGTTACAGACTATGTGAACCGTGTTTATTCTGGCTTAACGCCAACAATTACCTCAGCCAATGAAAATACTCATCCATGATGACAATTTATATTCAGATCAACTGACCGGAAGTGGGTATCTCTTTCGCTGTGTCATATACAAAAGCTTACACAGAATACGCACTTTGCCCGGCTTGGAGATAAGAATAATCTGAAGATAAAATCACAAGCTGTTCTATGGAGTAACCGATGTAAAAAAGCGATAGCGTTGACATAATCACAGCGCATGAAGCAACCGAGTTCTCACAAGCCCGTTCGACAGTTGTTATTGGCGGGGTCGCTACAAATCTCATCGTTCCATGCCTGGTGCTGGAAGCTGCGGTACAAATCGATTCACGCCATTATCTGCTGTTTCTCACCGACGACATTATTTTTGAAGAGTGGCTGACGATAGTGTTGTTGGATATTCATCATGGTGTGAAAGAAACAGTGCGTATTGGTCAGGCGTGGGCCAGCGGCTATTTTGAGAATTTGTCGGTCAAAGAGGAGGAAATAACCTTTCGCTTTCTCGGCGATGCGAAATGGCGTGTAAAAATAACCCTTACTCCCCGTCTGCGCTTTCCCTTTTTTTTTCCGATCCACCAGCCGTTCACCGCGCACCGGGCTGGAAAAAACACCTCACCGTCGATTGCGTAAAATAAAGGTCCACACGGGCGAGTATCTAAGCCAAACACCCGTGTTCATTATTTGTTCGCTTTTTCGTCATAAAACGATCATCACCCGTGCTCTTAATGGTCGCCAGTTTAATGAAAAAACCGGAAGACTTATGAACAGCGCGTTGGCAGAAATCTCTGAAGACCACTATTCGTCTCTGCATCAATTAAACACGGTGCCGAAGCAAAAGGTGCTGAGCGTGAAGAACTTACGCAAAGCCTATAACGCGCACCAGACCGTGCTGCACGACATCAGTTTTGATCTGCACAGCGGTGAGATGGTCGGCGTGATTGGACGCTCCGGCGCAGGGAAATCCACCTTGCTGCATGTACTAAACGGCACGCACAGCGCCACCTCTGGCGAAATTCTAAGTTTCCCGGAAGTGGGTACACCGCGCGATGTCACTCATCTGAAAGGTCGTGCGCTTAATCAGTGGCGCAGCCAGTGCGGCATGATTTTCCAGGACTTCTGCCTGGTGCCGCGCCTCGACGTGCTGACCAATGTGCTGCTCGGCAGGCTTAGCCAGACGTCGACGCTGAAATCCCTGTTTAAAGTCTTTACCGATGAAGACCGCGCCAGAGCAATCGCTTTGCTGGAGTGGCTGAACATGCTGCCGCATGCCTTACAGCGGGCGGAAACGCTTTCCGGCGGTCAGATGCAGCGTGTCGCCATTTGCCGCGCGTTGATCCAAAACCCCTCTCTTTTACTGGCGGACGAACCTGTCGCTTCGCTGGATCCGAAAAATACCCAGCGCATCATGGGCGTATTACGCGAAGTGAGCGAGCAAGGCATCAGCGTGATGGTGAACCTGCACTCCGTGGAGCTGGTGAAAGAGTATTGCACCCGCGTTATCGGCGTTTCCCAGGGACGGATCATTTTTGACGATCATCCCTCCCGGTTAACGCAGGACGTGCTGCAGGTGCTGTACGGCGATGAAATCAGTCAATTGCATTAATTATTCCTTCCAATGAGACGACACAGGCAATGACAATGAAAAAGCATATTTCTGGCGCATTACGTTTATCGGCATTGATGACAGGTCTTCTGCTGGCATGGCAGGCGGCTGCCGCGGAGCAGCCGAAGGAATTAAATCTGGGGATTTTGGGCGGCCAGAACGCAACCCAACAAATTGGTGATAACCAGTGCGTGAAAGAGTTTCTGGATAAAGAGCTCAGCGTGGATACCAAGCTGCGCAACTCGTCTGATTATTCGGGCGTGATTCAGGGTCTGTTGGGCGGAAAAGTCGACGTGGTGCTGAGCATGTCCCCCTCCTCTTACGCATCCGTGTATATCAATAACCCGAAAGCCGTGGATATCGTCGGGATCGCGGTGGATGACAAAGATCAATCGCGCGGTTACCACTCGGTGGTGATCGTGAAAGCCGACAGCCCGTACAAAAAACTGGAAGATCTGAAAGGTAAAGCGTTTGGCTTCGCCGATCCGGATTCCACTTCCGGTTACCTGATCCCGAACTACGCCTTCAAACAGAAGTTTGGCGGTAACGCGGACAATAAATACAACAACTACTTCTCCAGCGTCACCTTCTCCGGTGGTCACGAGCAAGATATCCTCGGCGTGCTGAACGGCCAGTTCGCGGGCGCTGTAACATGGACCTCGATGGTCGGCGATTACAACTCAGGCTACAGCGTCGGGGCGTTTAACCGTCTGATCCGCATGGATCACCCGAACCTGATGAAAGAGATCCGCATCATCTGGGAATCGCCGCTGATCCCGAACGGCCCGATTCTGGTGAGCAACAGCCTGCCGGCGGATTTCAAAGCCAAAGTGATTACCGCGGTTAAAAAACTGGATACCGATAACCACGCCTGCTTCGTGAAAGCGATGGGCGGTACGCAGCATATCGGCCCGGGCAGCGTGGATGACTTTAAGCAGATTATCGAGATGAAACGCGAACTGGTTACCGCACGCTAATCCTTCGCCGCATCGATTCTTCGGCCCCTGCGTAAAAACCAGGGGCTTTTATTCGATGGTCATACAGGATCTCCCGCTACGCATGAATATGTCGAATACGCAGTTTGAGCACTACTATCAGCAAGTCCGAATGCGACAGAAGCGCGACACTGTCGCCTGGTCGCTGGTGCTGCTGGCGCTCTATTTCGCCGCCGGTAACGCGGCAGAATTCAATCTCACCACCATCTGGCACTCGCTGCCGAACTTTATGGATTACATGCTGGAAACGGTGCCGACGCTGCACTGGCCGGTGCTGTTTGCCGACAGCCACACCAAAGGCTCGCTGGCGTACTGGGGCTACCGTTTGCCGATCCAGCTCCCGCTGATTTGGGAAACCCTGCAACTGGCGCTGGCTGCAACGCTGGTTTCATTCGCCATTGCCGCCGTGCTGGCTTTTCTGGCGGCGGGCAACACCTGGTCTCCGCCGCCGGTACGTTTTGCCGTGCGTACGCTGGTCGCATTTTTGCGTACCATGCCGGAACTGGCGTGGGCGGTGATCTTCGTGATGGCGTTTGGCATCGGGGCGATCCCCGGATTTCTGGCACTGGCGCTGCACACCGTTGGCAGCCTGACCAAGCTGTTTTATGAAGCGGTCGAGAGCACGCATGACAGACCGGTGCGCGGGCTGGCCTCCTGCGGCGCGACACGTTTGCAACGCATTCGCTTCGCGCTGTGGCCGCAGGTGAAACCGATTTTTCTCTCTTATGGCTTTATGCGTCTCGAAATTAACTTTCGCTCCTCGACCATTCTTGGGCTGGTCGGCGCGGGCGGCATCGGCCAGGAGCTGATGACCAACATCAAACTCGACCGTTACGATCAGGTCAGCATCACATTGTTGCTGATTATTATCGTCGTTTTCGTGCTCGATACGCTCTCTGGTCGCTTGCGCCAGTGGGTGCTGGAGGGGAAAAAATGACCAACTGGCAAGCCGTACCGAATGTGGAATTGAGCCGCAAATTAAACCGAAAACTGTTCCAGGCGCAGGGGCGTTATCTGCGCCGCCTCGGGCTTATCGCCCTTGCCGTACTGCTCTATTACGTGTGGTTCTTTATGCAGTTCGGCATTCCTGTTGAACAGGCGCTGACCGGCATGCAGCAGATCGGCCGCTATATTTTGCGCATGTTCGTCTGGCATGATTTCCTCAACTGGCCGTTTGGTTACTACTTCACGCAGATTGGCATTACGCTGGCGATTGTCTTTGCCGGCACAACGACCGCCACACTATTCGCGCTGTTGTTGTCGTTTTTTGCCGCGCGCAACATCATGAAAGGCGGCATTGCGGGCGTTATCGCTTTTTTCGTGCGCCGCCTGTTCGATATGTTGCGCGGCATTGATATGGCGATCTGGGGGCTGATTTTTGTGCGCGCCGTCGGGCTTGGTCCGCTTGCCGGGGTGCTGGCGATCATCATGCAGGACACCGGCTTGCTCGGCCGGCTGTACGCCGAAAGCCACGAAGCGGTGGATCGCTCGCCAGGGCGCGGCTTAACCGCCGTGGGCGCGGGCGGTTTGCAGAAACACCGCTTCAGCACTTTTACCCAATCCTTCCCGACATTTCTGGCGCTGAGCCTGTATCAAATTGAGTCCAACACCCGCTCGGCAGCGGTGCTCGGTTTTGTTGGCGCGGGCGGGATTGGTTTGATTTACGCCGAGAATATGCGGCTGTGGAACTGGGATGTGGTGATGTTTATCACCGTGATTCTGGTGGCGGTAGTGATGCTGATGGATAGCGCGTCGGCCTGGCTGCGCCGACGCTATATTACCGGCAAGACAGTGCCGCTGTTTAAACCCGAGTAAGTTGCCGGGGCCTCAATGCCCCGGCAGGTTAGCCATAATAAATTTTCGCGTTCACATATCCTTTTTTAGTTTGTCCCACTCGCCCTCCACTTTGCTTTTGAACGTGGCCTGTTTGTCCTGTTTGCAGGCTTCAATCACGGCGGGCGTCACCGTTTCAATCCCCTGAACATCCACCACCGCTTCTTCAGGTTTGTCCTTGTTATTTAACGCTTCAGCAATGCCGATGGCAGTTGGCTGGAAAGAGGCTTTCAGCGCGAGGAAATCCTCACATGTCCAGCTATTCACGGGCTTACCTTTATCTGCTGCCTGTGTTGCAGCGGAAACCAGCAGCAAGCTGCCAACGATGATGCTAACGGTTGTTTTCATTCACTTCTCCTTATTAATGACTCATATCATTGAAAAAACTGCTATTCCTTAGGGGCTAAATGATGCGGTGAACGCGCGCGTGGATGGATAAAGAAATGTCCTTTCGGCGCATTATCAGCGGTGATGGCAACCAGGGTCACAGTGCCTTGTTTACCGCGCTTGTCATGCAGCGCGTAGACCAGAAAGGGGAGGATCAGCACAATCACAAAACAGATAACCAGCAGCGTGATGTACTTCTCGTCGGCGCTTTCGCCGCCAATCGAGGCCGGTGGATAAAACGAGACGATAAAGGCCAGTAGCGAAACCAACAAGCCCAGCCCTGCCACCGCGAGCCGGAATCCTTTTACGCCGGGAATATGAAAGGTGCGCTTGAGCTGTGGCTGTTTGCGAATTAACTGCATATAGCCCAGGAACAATAAAAAATAGCTACACAGATAAATCACCACCGTCAGCGTCAGGGCAATCAAAAAGGACATATTGCTCCCGCCCCCCGCATTGGTGAGCACCACCAGCGCAACGGATGTCATCAGCAGTTGGCTCACCACCAGCGTCACCGGCACACCGTTTTTATTAACCCGGGCGAATGGCGCAGGCAGTATGCCTCGCTGCGCGGTGACATACATGCCGCGAGACGGGCCAACAATCCATGAGGCGATCTCTGCCAGCACGCCCAGTACCAGTAGCGCCGCGATGACTTTTACGGCCCAGGCGAGTCCGGCACCGTAATGGGTGATTAACACGCTGAAAGTTTGAACGACCCCGGCAGAAAGGTTGATCTCGTTATGTGGGATCACGGCCGCGACAGACAAGCCGCCAATCGAACTGAGGCAAATCGCGGCGATCATCAGCAGTATCATTGCCAGTGGATAGTCACGGCCTGGGTTGTTCATTTCGTTAACATGCGTAGCCGACGCCTCGACCCCCATATAACTCAGAATGAACGCCACAAAGACCACCAGCGTGCCAAGCCGGGTGAAATCCGGGACAAACGTCGACATATCAAAAGTGATGGCCAGCGGCGCGCCGCTGAGAAGGTACGCGATGGCCAGCACCACGAGGATAGCGGCAGGCAGCAGGATGCCGCCGAAGAAGCCCAGTTTGGCGATTTGCGCGGTATATTTCGTGCCGCCAAATTGGGTAAACGCCAGCGCCCAAAGAATGATTAACGCGGCGATTGTTTTCGTCAGCGGGTCACTGTTCAGCGCTGGCCAGTCAAGGATATAAGCCAGCGCGCCCAGTACGAAGTAGAGCATCGGGATAAAACCGATCGCGATTTGCAGATAACCAAACGAAATTGCCGCAAACCCCCAGCGTTCTCCCAGCGTTTTTGATACCCAGGTGAAGATCCCGCCCTCTTCCCAGCCCTCAACCGTGGCCATTTCAGCCGCACACAGGCCAACCGGGATAAACCATAAAATACCGCCCAGTAATAAGAAAAAAACCAGGCTGAAACCCGATGTCGCAAACGTCGGGTATTCATACACCGCCATCACCATGGATGCGGTAATAGCAAAAAAACCAATCATGGATAATGTTCTAGCCGGAACGCTTTTGTTCACCGCCTCCATGGCACTCCTCCTTTCATAACGAGACTTTCCGGGCCTCAGGCATGATTAAAACCACTGGCTTCCTCAGCGCTGAGCGGGTTTATGACCGGATGGCGGGAAAAGTAGTCAAGCGCGCGCTTAATATCGTCCACCAGCAAGCTGGCGAGATCATGGCTTACGCCGTGGCGCACCAGCACCCTCTGGATAACCAAATCTTCGCGATGGGCCGGCATTGAATAGGCGGGCACCTGCCAGCCGCGGCTGCGCAGGCGATCTGCAAGGTCATAAAGGGTGTATCCGCCAATGGCGCGCTCGGTGCGCAGCGTCCACGCCAGCGCAGGAATGCCTTGCTGGCTGTCGCCATCGAACAAGATTTTGAACGGCCCAAATTTGTCGATTTCCCGCGCCAGATACTGCGCTGTCTGGTAACAGGCGTGATGAATTTTCGTGTAGCCTTCCCGCCCCAGGCGCAGGAAATTGTAATACTGGGCAATGACCTGCCCGCCAGGTCGTGAAAAGTTGAGGGCGAACGTCGGCATGTTGCCGCCGAGGTAGTTAACATTAAAAATCAGTTCTTCCGGCAAATCAGCGGCCTCGCGCCATACGACCCAACCGGCACCCAGCGGGGCAAGACCGAATTTGTGGCCAGAGGCATTAATTGATTTCACCCGCGGCAGGCGAAAATCCCACGCAATGTCCGGTGCGCAAAACGGCGCCAGAAACCCGCCGCTGGCACCGTCAACATGGATGGGAATATCAAGACCGGTTTCCTGTTGCAGCTTATCCAGCGCATCATGCACCGCTTTTACCGGCTCATACTGGCACGAGAAGGTGACGCCCATCGTCGGGACAACGCCAATGGTGTTCTCATCAACCCGCTTGATCACCTCTTCGGCGTTCATCACTAACCGCTGGCCTTGCAGGGGAATTTCGCGCAGCTCAACATCAAAATAGCGGGCAAACTTGTGCCAGCAGATTTGCACAGGCCCGCAGATCAGGTTCGGTTTGTCGGTAGGTTTGCCTGCAGCGGCCTGTTTTTTTCGCCAGCGCCATTTCAGCGCCAGCCCGCCGAGCATTGCCGCTTCAGAGGAACCAATCGTCGAGCAACCGAGCGTGTTTTGCGCCTCCGGCGAGTGCCATAAATCGGCCAGCATATGTACGCAGCGAGACTCAATTTCAGCCGTTTGCGGGTATTCGTCTTTATCAATCATGTTCTTGTCGATGGACAAGTCCATCAATGTCCGAATTTCATCATCGACCCATGTCTGGCAAAACGTTGCCAGGTTTTGTCGTGAGTTACCGTCAAGCATCAATTCGTCGCGTACTGCGGCAAAGACATTGCGCGGGTCCCGTTCTTTAGCGGGGAACTGGTGTTTTTCCAGGGACGAAGATAATTCCAGGGAGGCATAAATATCATCTATGCCAGGGTATTGCTCATCCATGTGCTCTCTCCTTATGGGTGCAATCGGTAATTCGTTATGCCTGAGAAAGCTATAAACCCTGATTTTTATTTTTTCAAACGAATGGAATTTCCTTATCCAGTAATTAAATGAATGGAAATGGCATCTCATTAGACTGAATTTTAAAGAAAAAAACCATTAACAGGTGAAATGTATATTTATTAATAAGAACAACTAACCTGCTGATATAAATAACCACCCTCATTATCTTAATTTATATTTCATGAGAAAAATTCAGATCTTATATGGCCGGAAATCGTTATTTTCCGCCTGACTATATTCTTCTTTCTCTGATATATCTTTTACGTTGCGCATAAAATCCACCGCACAGCAGGGGTTAAAAAATCACAGGTCTTGCAAAACATCATTGATTTGCTAAACCGTTTTAGTTAATTTTTAGCAATACGTTTTGTCAGGAGAAAAGCATGTCAGCCAGAGTCTGGTGTCTGGGCGATGCCGTCGTGGATTTACTGCCGGAAGCACCGGGACATTTAATGCAGTGTCCCGGCGGCGCACCGGCGAATGTTGCGGTCGGCGTTGCGCGGTTACAGGGAAATAGCGGGTTTATTGGCCGCGTCGGTGACGATCCATTTGGTCGTTTTATGCAACAAACGCTGTCAGCAGAACAGGTCGACACGGCGTTTATGCGCGCTGACCCGTCGCAGCGCACCTCCACGGTGGTGGTGGCGCTGGACGATGACGGTGAACGTTCGTTTACCTTTATGGTACGCCCGAGCGCCGACCTGTTTCTTGCCGAAAGCGACCTGCCGGAATTCCAGTGCGGCGAATGGCTACACTGCTGCTCGATTGCGCTGGCGGCAGAACCATCGCGATCCACCACCTTCTCTGCCATGCAGCGGGTGCGCAGCGCGGGCGGCTTTGTCAGCTTCGATCCCAATATCCGCCAGGATCTCTGGTCGGACGCCACGCAGCTTCGCCAGTGCCTGAGCCAGGCGTTAACGCTGGCCGATGTGGTGAAACTGTCTGAAGAGGAGCTGGCGTTTTTTTCCGGTTCCACACAGCTTGAGGCCAGCATGCAAGCCATGGCAAGTCGTTATGCCATTAGCTTATTGCTGGTGACACAAGGAAAAGCGGGCGTCACCGCCTGGCACAGCGGCAAGATATTCCACTACCCCACTTTACCGGTGGTGAGCATCGATACCACCGGTGCGGGCGACGCCTTTGTCGCCGGGTTGTTGTGGGGGCTCGCGGAGCACGGCCTGCCGGACTGCGAAGCGCAGTTGTCCGCGAGGCTTGCCAGCGCGCAGATCTGCGGCGCGCTGGCGACTACCGCCAAAGGTGCGATGACCGCCCTGCCGTATCACCACCAGCTTCTGGAACAATGCCGCTGATTTAGCGGGCCTGCCGTTTCGTTTTGCGAGCCGTCTCACAATCACTAAACCGGTTTAGCAAATTTCATTGCGTGTAGAAAATGGCCTTGATTATGATTCGAGGCCTAAACCGGTTTAGCAAAATAACTCTGTGATGATGGCTCTTCCTTAGGGATGCAAAAAGATGAAAAAAAGCACGCTCGCCGTAACCCTTGGTTTGATATTAAGCGCCGGGGCCGCTCACGCCGCCGCCCCCAGCATGAGCAGCATTGAAGCGCGTCTCGCCGCACTGGAACAGCGCCTGCAAGCCGCAGAACAACGCGCTAACGCCGCCGAAAACCGTGCGCAGGCCGCCGAAAAACAGGCCCAGCAACTGGCTGCCGCCCAGCAAAAAAACCAGACCACCACCGCCCCGGTTGAACAGCGTATCGCCAAACTGGAACAAAAAGCCGCTGACGAAGGCGGGTTTGAGTTCCACGGCTACGCCCGCTCCGGCTTGCTGATGAACAACTCGGCCGCCAAAACACAGGGTGGCCCAACGGTGACACCTGCCGGAGAAACCGGCGGCCACGTTGGTCGTCTGGGGAATGAGCCGGACACCTATGTCGAGATGAACCTCGAGCATAAACAGACGCTGGCGAACGGTGCGACCACGCGCTTTAAAGTGATGCTCGCCGACGGGCAGAAAACCTATAACGACTGGACGGCGTCCTCAAGCGATCTCAACCTGCGCCAGGCATTTACCGAAATCGGCCATCTGCCAAGCTTCAGCGGCGCGTTTAAAGATTCCACCTTCTGGGCCGGTAAACGCTTTGACCGCGACAACTTCGACATTCACTGGATCGACTCCGATGTGGTGTTCCTCGCCGGGACTGGCGCGGGCGTGTACGACATGAAATGGGGCGACAACGCGCGCAGCAACGTCTCGATTTACGGGCGCACTTTCGGTGATATCGAAAACAGCAAAAACACCGCGCAGAACTACATTCTCTCGCTGAATAACTTCTACGGTCCGGTGCAGTTGATGGTGAGCGGGATGCGCGCCAAAGACAATGATGACCGCCTCGATCTCGACGGCAACAAAGTGAAGAGCGATGCGGCGAACACCGGCGTACATGCTCTGCTCGGCCTGCATAACGACAGCTTCTACGGTCTGCGCGAAGGGTCAGCGAAAACCGCGCTACTGTACGGTCACGGCCTGGGTGCGGAAGTGAAGTCAATCGGTTCAGACGGCGCGCTGCTGCCGGAAGCCAACACCTGGCGTCTTGCCAGCTACGGTATTACGCCGCTCGGCGGCGGCTGGCATATTGCCCCGGCACTGCTGGCGCAGACCAGCAAAGATCGCTATGTCAAAGGCGACAGCTATCAATGGGCAACCGCTAACGTGCGCCTGATTCAGGGCTTTACCGAAAACTTCGAAATGCAGTATGAAGGCAGCTATCAGTACATGGATCTGCGCCCGGAAGGCTACAACAGCCGCAACGCGGTCAGCGGCAACTTCTACAAACTCACCGTCGCCCCAACGCTGAAAGCCAGCGATGTGGGTGAATTCCTTAAACGCCCGGAAATCCGCCTGTTCGCCACCTGGATGGACTGGGATCATCGTCTGGATAAATATGCGAGCTCCGATGCCTTTGGCAGCGACGGCTTCAAGGCCGGCGGTGAATGGAACTTCGGCGTACAAATGGAAACCTGGTTCTGATGAAACGGCTCCTTCGGGAGCCCTTTTTGCCGGTTAGTCCCACAAAAACGATAAAACAGAGGTTTTTATGGATTTTGCACAAATTTCCCGGTCGCTACTGCCGCTGCTGGGAGGCAAGGACAATATTGCCAGCGCCGCGCACTGCGCGACACGCCTGCGCCTGGTGCTGGTGGAAGACGCTAAAGCAGACACTGCCGCGATTGGCAAAGTTGACGGCGTAAAGGGGTGCTTTCGTAACGCTGGTCAGTTGCAGATTATCTTTGGCACAGGCGTAGTGAACAAAGTCTACGCCGCGTTTATTGCCGAAGCCGGGATCAGCGAAACCAGTAAATCGGAAGCGGCAGACATTGCCGCGCGTAAACTGAACCCGTTCCAGCGTATCGCCCGTTTGCTCTCCAACATTTTCGTGCCGATTATTCCGGCGATTGTCGCCTCCGGTCTGCTGATGGGCCTGCTGGGGATGGTGAAAACCTACGGCTGGGTCAACGCCGACAACGCGCTCTATATCATGCTCGACATGTTCAGCTCGGCGGCGTTTATCATTCTGCCGATCCTGATTGGCTTTACTGCCGCGCGCGAATTTGGCGGCAATCCGTACCTTGGCGCAACGCTGGGCGGCATTCTGACTCACCCGGCGCTGACTAACGCCTGGGGCGTGGCGGCTGGCTTCCACACCATGAACTTCTTCGGCATCGAAGTGGCGATGATCGGCTACCAGGGGACCGTCTTCCCGGTGCTGCTGGCGGTGTGGTTTATGAGCCTGCTGGAAAAACAGCTGCGCCGGGTGATCCCGGATGCGCTGGATCTGATCCTCACGCCGTTCCTGACGGTGATTATCTCCGGCTTTGTCGCGATGTTGATTATCGGCCCGGCGGGTCGCGCGCTCGGCGACGGCATCTCGTTTGTGCTCAGTACCCTTATCGCCCATGCCGGATGGCTGGCCGGTCTGCTGTTCGGCGGCTTGTATTCGGTGATTGTCATTACCGGTGTGCACCACAGCTTCCATGCCATTGAAGCCGGGCTGTTGGGGAATCCATCGATTGGCGTTAACTTCCTGCTGCCGATTTGGGCGATGGCAAACGTGGCGCAGGGCGGCGCGTGCCTGGCGGTATGGTTTAAAACCAAAGACGCGAAGATTAAAGCGATTACCCTGCCCTCGGCGTTCTCTGCCCTGCTCGGCATTACCGAGGCGGCAATTTTCGGTATCAACCTGCGCTTTGTAAAACCGTTTATCGCCGCACTGATTGGCGGCGCGGTTGGCGGCGCGTGGGTGGTGTCGGTGCATGTCTATATGACGGCGGTTGGCCTGACCGGCCTACCAGGGATGGCGATTGTGCAGGCCAGCTCGCTGCTGAATTATATTATCGGCATGGCTATCGCCTTTAGCGTCGCCTTTGTTATCTCTTACCTGCTGAAATACAAAACGGACTCTGAATAATGGCTTCACAACCGCTGCTACCCGCCATTTTACAGGCGGTGATGAAAGGTCTACCGAAGGCGCTGAATGACAGCCACTACCCCGGCTGGCACCTGGCGCCGGCCACCGGGTTACTCAACGATCCGAACGGGTTTATCCACTTTGCCGGGCGCTACCACCTGTTCTACCAGTGGAATGCGCTGGGCTGCCAGCACCAGCACAAGTGCTGGGGGCACTGGAGTTCAGAGGACTTAGTGCACTGGCAGCATGAACCTGTCGCGTTGATGCCTGATGAAGAGTACGACCGCAGCGGTTGTTATTCCGGCAGCGCCGTTGATAACAATGGCGTCCTGACGCTTTGTTATACCGGCAATGTGAAATTTGATGATGGCACGCGTACCGCGTGGCAATGCCTGGCGGTGCAAAACAGCGCGGGCGGCTTCGACAAGCTCGGCCCGGCGATCCCCCTGCCGCACGGCTACACCGGCCACGTTCGCGACCCGAAAGTGTGGCGCCACGGCGACTATTGGTACATGGTGCTGGGCGCGCAGGACCTGCAATTGCAGGGCAAAGTTTTACTCCTGCGTTCCGAAAACCTGTGGAACTGGCAAAACCTTGGCGAAATCGCCGGTAGCGGGATGGGTGGACTGGGTGACGCGGGCTATATGTGGGAGTGCCCGGACATGTTCACCCTTAACGGCAGTACGTTTTTAATCTGCTGTCCGCAGGGGATCGCGCGGGAAGAGAAGCGTTATCTCAACACTTACCCAAGCGCTTATTTAAGCGGTCAGCTCGACTACGCCAGTGCAAGCTACCAGCACGGCGACTTTCACGAACTGGACGCCGGGTTTGAGTTTTATGCTCCGCAAACCACGCTCAGCGCCGACGGGCGCCGCCTGCTGGTAGGCTGGATGGGCGTGCCGGACGGCGAAGAGATGCGCCAGCCGACCGTTGCCAACGGTTGGATCCACCAGATGACCTGCCTGCGTGAGCTGTCCTCACGCAACGGAAAACTCTATCAGCAACCGGTCAGGGAGTTGCAGGCACTGCGTGGTGATCAGCAACATTATTGCGGCACAGCGCACAAGATGCCCGCGCTGGATGCGCAGCGCCTGGAACTGGTGCTGGAAAGTGCGGGCGGCATAACGCTGGATTTCGCCGATACGCTGCGCCTCGAATGGCGGCACGATGAACTGCGTCTTTCACGTCGCAGTCTGGAGAACGGCGCGTGGCAGCACCGTTACTGGAACGGTTGCGCGCATAAGTTGCAGATCCTTTGTGACCACTCCAGCGTCGAAATCTTTATCAACGATGGCGAAGGGGTGATGAGCAGCCGCTACTTCCCGGCCCATCCGGCGCAAATAACTCTGACGGGAGACGCAGAAGTGCAGGCCAGCTACTGGTCGTTACGTGCTTGCATGGTAGAATAAGTGCTTGTTTCCTTAACCGATGCACAACCGTGAGAAAAACAAAACGCGTTACCATCAGTGATATCGCCGCGCTGGCGGGGGTCTCAAAAGCCACCGCCAGCCTGGTGCTGAACGGCCGTGGTAAAGAGCTGCGCGTGGCGCAGGAGACGCGCGATCGCGTGCAGGCTATCGCCCAGCAGCATCATTACCAGCCCAGCATTCACGCCCGCCTGCTGCGTGAAAACCGCAGCCACACGCTGGGGCTGGTGGTGCCGGAAATCACCAACTACGGTTTCGCTGTTTTTTCTCACGAGCTGGAAAATCTCTGCCGCGAAGCCGGTTTGCAGCTACTTATCTCCTGTACCGATGAAAACGCCAGCCAGGAAACGGTGGTGGTCAATAACCTGGTTGCGCGCCAGGTCGACGGGCTGATTGTCGCCTCCAGCATGCAAAACGACGCCGACTATGTGAAGCTCAGCGAGCAGTTGCCGGTGGTGCTGTTTGACCGCCATATCAATGACACACAGTTGCCGTTGGTGATCACCGATTCGCTGACGCCGACCGCCGAACTGGTCGAACGGCTGGCGCGCGCCAACCCGGATGAAGTCTACTTTCTTGGCGGGCAACCGCGCCTGTCGCCCACCAAAGACCGCCTTGCCGGATTTATGCAAGGGCTGGAGCGCGCCGGTGTGACTCCGCGCCCGGAGTGGATTATTCACGGTAATTACCATCCGAGCAGCGGTTACGAAATGTTCTCGGCCCTGTGCGCGAAACTGGGCCGCCCGCCAAAAGCGCTGTTCACCGCCGCCTGCGGCCTGCTGGAAGGGGTGCTGCGTTATATGAGCCAGCACCATATGCTGGAGAGCGATATTCATATCGCCAGCTTCGACGATCACTATTTATATGATTCGCTGACGCTACCGATTGATACGGTGGAGCAGAATGTCCCGCGCCTCGCGCAGGACTGCTTTGATATCATCACCCAGATGATAGAAGGCAATGAACCGGCTTCACCACAGCGCGTGCTGCCCGCAACGCTGCGCTTTCGCCACTCCACTTCATAAGAATCATCCCTCTCCTGTTTGCTCTATTTTTAATCATGCAGCCCTGCTGGCGGTTTAACACAAACAGGAGAGGATCATGAGCACATCACTCTTCAGCCTCCCGTCGCTGACGGTTATCGACAACCATAGCCTGCCGGTGCCTGACACCGATTTTTCCCTTTTACTTGCTGCCTTTCAGACGGATTAAAACAGGCGAGAACCATGAGTACATCACTCTTCAGCCTCCCGTCGCTGGCGGTTATCGACAACCGTAGCCTGCCGGTGCCTGACACCGATTTCTCCCTTTTACTTGCTGTCTTTCAGGCGGAGAGTGTATTGCTGCATTTCTGGTCTGCCCGGTACGCTACCGGTTAA
This sequence comes from Kosakonia sp. SOY2, assembly GCF_027109175.1. Taxonomy (NCBI): domain Bacteria; kingdom Pseudomonadati; phylum Pseudomonadota; class Gammaproteobacteria; order Enterobacterales; family Enterobacteriaceae; genus Kosakonia; species Kosakonia sp. SOY2. The sequence goes on along the minus strand of NZ_JAPVXH010000002.1, from coordinate 616,578 downwards.
ACGGCACGCCCTTTAATGGCTGCTGCAATTCGCCAGGAGCCTGTAACGAACCACAACTGTTGGACTGCGGGGCGTTTTCCATCACGCCGCGTACAAATTTCAGTTCGTCATCGAAAGCGACGTTAACCACACCGTTATGCGTAATGCCGGGGTAGGTCTTCCACTCCACCGCATTGCCACCCGCGCAGAGCGCAGCGATAGCGGCGTACTGGTGATGCGGTGACAACGTGTGATCGGCAAGCCCGGTTGCGGTAAACAGCGGCGCAGGAAAGGTTTTCACCGGCATATCCGTTACCGCAAGCAAGGTTGACTCCACCTGTTTTGTGCCACCGATAAACACCGTGTCACCAGTCAGTTTTTCGTGGCGCTCATAGCGCCCCAGTTCCGGCATACAGGATGTTCTGGCGAGCGCCAGCATCTTCGCGCCTTGATCTGTCACCCATTTTTCCGCTGGCGGTGCGCCGTCCGGCAGCGAACCGCCAATGATGCGCAGCAGCGTAAAACGGGCAGGATCGCGCTGCCCTGGCCGCGCAGATCCCGCTTTGATCGGGCCATCCGGAAAAGTGGCGACCACACCGGTAGCAATGGTCGCGCGAAGCTGGAGTTCCGGCGCGTAATCCGGCGCGAGCAGGCTGGCGCCAAGCGATGCGCCGGAGCCTTGCGACTGACCGCTGATCACCAGGTTATTTGCCAGTTGCGGCGTGCTGCTGAGCACAGCGCGCACGCTGTCCAGCACCGAACGCCCTTCTGCTTCCCAGTTCATATATGGGTGCGGGCCTGGCCCGCCAAGGCCCTGGTAATCGGTGGCGACGACAGCAAAACCGTGCTTCAGCCACTGATTGATATAGTGCGCATCCCGCGGGGTCGGGTTAGTCCAGGAAGGCGCACAGCTATCGGCAACGCCCAGCGTACCGTGCGCCCAGGCGACAAGCGGCCAGCCGCCTTTTGGCGCGTGCCCTTTCGGCAACCACAGCGTACCGCTGACCGGCACGATGCCAGCATTCCAGCGTTTATCCTGCGAGGTATAAAGAATGCGCGCGATCTCGCTGGCATCAGGAATGTCAGGCTGACCGGGAATCGGCTCTTCACGCAGCATCACGCCGGGTTTATCGGGTAACGCGCCATCCCAGATATAAAACGGCGAAAGCGTTTGATCACCTGCCGCAGGCCCAACCGGCAGCGCGTTGCTCCAGGCGTTCGCGCCGTTGACCCACAGTGTAAGGGCGCAAATCGTACAGTTGAGATAGCGGCAAACTTTCACGTTTTTCTCCATAGATTGCGGGATGTTAGCCGTCAGTAAACGGAGTTGGCGGCCAGAATTCAAACCGAAAGTGTGAGCAATTTATTCATACAGGTTGCTTTCTCCACGCCACTTATTTTAGAGTTATCTAAATTTAGACAATACTAAAATAAAATGACCAGTCCGGATATCACCTTACTGCAAGCACAGGCAGAGAAAGCGTCTGCCCTGCTGAAAGCGATGAGTAACCCGCATCGTTTACTGATCCTCTGCATGTTGTGCGACGCGCCCGGCACATCCGCCGGGGAGCTAAGCGCGATTACAGGCCTTAGCCCTTCCGCCACGTCGCAGCATCTGGCACGGATGAAAGAGGAAGGGTTGATCGAAAGCCAGCGCCAGGCGCAGCGGGTGAACTACTTCATTAAAGCGCCTGCGATCCGCACGCTGGTTCATACGCTGAAAACCATTTATTGCCCGGAGATATAACCATGCAGTACACCCTCGTCAGCCCACAAGAAGCCAGCGCGCAGCAGCAAAACGGCGCGCTGATTGTTGATATTCGCCAGGCGGATGAATTTCGTCGTGAACATTTGCCGGACGCGGTTTCCCTGCCGCTGGACGACGTGCTTGCCGGGCAAACTGTTACGCCAATTTCGCCGGACCAAACGGTTATTTTCCATTGCCAGTCCGGCATGCGCACGCAACAAAACGCCGACGCATTAGTACGCGCCGCAGCGCCAGCTAAGGTGATGATCCTCGACGGCGGGCTCAATAACTGGAAGCGCGAAAAGCTGCCAACGGTGCAGGATAAACGTCAGCCGCGCCCGCTGATGCAGCAGGTGCAGATTGTGGCAGGCAGCCTGATCCTGCTCGGTGTAGTGCTTGGTTTTACGCTTCACCCTAATTTCTTTCTGCTGTCGGGTTTTGTCGGCGCGGGTTTGCTGTTTGCGGGTCTGAGCGGCTGGTGTGGCATGGCGCTGCTGCTGGCGAAAATGCCGTGGAACCGCAGTTAAGCAGGTTTGCGCTGCCAGAAGTGGGTAATTGCCCGCACAGAAAAGTCGCCAGATAATGGCGCTTTCAAACGGAGAGTCATTGATGGACAAAAAACAGAGTGAGATGAGTAAGTTTTTAAGCTACGTCTTACGCCATGAACCTCAGGCGATTGGGTTGACGCTGGATGCGGAAGGCTGGGCCAATATCGATGCGCTGATCGCCGGCGCAGCGCTGCAAGGTTATGCGTTTACCCACGAGCTGATCCGCCAGATTGTCGAGACCAGCGATAAAAAGCGCTTCACCTTATCTGCCGATGGTGTATCAATCCGCGCCGCGCAGGGGCATTCCACCGCGCAGGTCAATATTTCCTATCAACCGAAAGTGCCGCCAGAAACGCTTTATCACGGCACGGCTACCCGTTTCCTTGACGACATTCTGGCGCAGGGGCTTGAAGCAAAATCGCGCCAGTATGTGCACTTATCCGCCGATGAAGTCACAGCAACGGCAGTTGGCCAGCGCCATGGGAAACCGGTGGTGCTGCGGATTAACGCAGGCGAGATGCAGACGCAGGGCTTTGTTTTCTATCAAGCTGATAACGGCGTGTGGCTCACCGAATCAGTACCGCCTTCATTTATTACGCAGTAAAAATCCCCGCACCTGCCGATTATCCTCTGGGTCAAATGAGTGATATATTTCAGGGCCTAACCCCAAGGAGACGTCATGGCGGAATTTGATTCACTTGCGCAGGATCTGCTGGCGCAGGCAGATACTGACCAGCAGCGACAGCAGGAACGGGACCGGGTACTACTGGATCAGGTGCTGGAAATCTACGGCCAGAAATATGTGGCAGAGCAGTTAAAAAAAGCGGGTAAAGCCGAGTGGAGCCGCGAATCGCTCAACCGCTGGGTCAATGGCAAAGGCAATCCGAGAACGTTCACCGCCGCCGAAGAAGCGCAGCTTCGCAGCTTGCTGCCCTCCCCGCCCGCCCATCACCCGAACTATCGTTTTCGCTTTATCGATCTCTTTGCCGGTATCGGCGGTATTCGCAGCGGGTTTGAAGCCATTGGCGGACAGTGCGTGTTTACCAGTGAATGGAACAAAAACGCGGTGCGCACCTATAAAGCCAACTGGTACAACGATCACGCCACGCATACCTTCAATCAGGATATTCGCGAAGTGACGCTGAGCGGCAACCCGAACGTTTCCGAAGCCGACGCTTACGCGCATATCGCCGCAACGATCCCTGACCACGATGTTCTGCTCGCCGGATTTCCCTGCCAGCCCTTTAGCCTCGCGGGCGTGAGTAAAAAGAACGCCATGGGTCGCGCGCACGGGTTTGAGTGCGAAGCGCAGGGCACGCTGTTTTTCGATGTGGCGCGCATTATCAAAGCCCGTCGCCCGGCGATCTTCGTGCTGGAAAACGTTAAAAACTTAAAGAGCCACGACAAAGGCAAAACCTTCAGCGTGATCATGAATACGCTGGATGAGCTGGGCTATGACGTCGCTGACGCCGCGCTAAACGGCAAAGATGACCCGAAAATCATCGATGGCAAACACTTTTTACCTCAGCACCGCGAGCGCATTGTGCTGGTGGGTTTTCGCCGCGATTTAGATCTCGCCGACGGCTTTACCCTGCGCGATATTGACCGTTTTTATCCGGCAAAGCGGCCCGCGTTCGGTGAGTTACTGGAGCCAACCGTCGACAGCAAATATGTGTTGTCGCATAAGCTGTGGGATTACCTCTATCGCTACGCGAAAAAACACGCCGCGAAAGGCAATGGTTTTGGTTTCGGGCTGGTTGATCCAACCCGCGCGGATAGCGTGGCGCGCACGCTTTCGGCGCGTTATCACAAAGATGGTTCAGAAATTCTTATCGATCGCGGCTGGGATAAAGCGCTCGGCGAGGCCGATTTTGCCAACGCGGAAAACCAGGCGCGTCGCCCGCGACGCCTGACGCCACATGAGTGCGCGCGTTTGATGGGGTTTGAAAAAGTGGGCGAAAAACCGTTTCGCATTCCGGTTTCCGATACCCAAGCTTATCGCCAGTTTGGCAACTCGGTTGTCGTTCCCGTCTTCGCCGCCGTGGCAAAACTGCTGGAACCCCGTATTGCTCTCGCCGTAAAACGCCGCAAAAAAATCTAAAACATGTTCCCGGCGCGCAAGGCGCCGGCACTTATTTAAGTCTTATTTAAGTGTTTAAAAAGTGATCATAAAGTTAATGCTGGCCAGGTCGATATTAGTGGTGCAATCCCGACTCTCTCACGGACTATGGCCATGCTTAAAAATATACGGGTTATTACAGGCATCATTATTGCTCTTTCAGTATTTTGTCTTCTTCAACTGGTTACTGGGGGTCTTTTCTACTCTGCGGTCAATAACGACAGGGTCAACTTTCAGAACACTGGCGTTCTGAACGCGCAGCAAGAAAATCTTGGCGACAGCGTAAACACGCTTATCAAAACACGCGTTACCGTTACCCGCGTAGCAATCCGCTTTTTGAAAAACCAGCGCGATCCGGCGTCGCTGGCCAGCATTGAAAAGCTGCTCACTACGGCGGCAGATTCTCTGGGTAAGTCAGAAGGCTATTTCAACAACTATAAAAGCACACCGCGCGTTGCCGGTCAGGACGCTGCATTAGCCGACGAAGTGGCGCAGAACATCACCAAAATGCACGATGTGTTGCAGCAGTCGATCGCTTTCCTGCGCGCCAATAACTATGAAGCCTATGGCAACCTCGACGCGCAGCAAGCGCAGGATGATATGGATGCCAGCTACGCCAAATGGCGGGCGGAAAACAATACCTTCCTGCAAGCCGCCGCCCAACAAAACCAGAGCAGTTTTACCAGCATGCAGTGGACGCTCGGCGTGATTTTGTTGGTGGTAATTGCGGTAATGACCGTTATCTGGCTCGGTTTGCAGCACTTGCTTCTGCGCCCGCTGCACAGCGTGATGGGGCATATTCGCGCTATCGCCGGGGGCGATTTGACGATGAGCATTTCGGCCGAAGGGCGCAACGAAATGAGCCAGCTCGCCGCCGGCTTACATGAAATGCAAACGTCGCTGGTGAAAACCGTCAGCGCGGTGCGTAACAGCTCCGATTCGATTTACACCGGCGCCAGCGAAATCTCCACCGGCAACAACGATCTCTCGTCGCGTACCGAGCAACAAGCCGCCTCGCTGGAAGAGACCGCCGCCAGCATGGAACAGTTAACGGCCACGGTGAAACAGAACACCGATAACGCCCGTCAGGCATCGCATCTGGCGAAAAATGCCTCCGATACCGCCGCGCGCGGTGGCGAAGTGGTGAATAACGTGGTGCGCACGATGAGCGAAATTTCCGACAGCTCGCAGCAAATCGCCCATATCACCAGCGTGATTGACGGCATCGCCTTCCAGACCAATATTCTCGCGCTCAACGCTGCGGTAGAAGCGGCGCGTGCCGGTGAACAGGGCCGTGGTTTTGCGGTGGTGGCAGGCGAAGTCCGTACGCTGGCAAGCCGCAGTGCGCAGGCGGCTAAAGAGATCAAAACCCTGATCGATAACTCGGTGAACCGGGTGAACTCGGGTACCACGCAGGTTGCTGAAGCGGGCGATACGATGAAAGAGATCGTCAACGCTGTTACGCGCGTGACGGATATCATGGGCGAAATCGCCTCCGCCTCTGAAGAACAGAGCAAGGGAATTGAGCAGGTGAGCCTCGCGGTATCGCAGATGGACAGCGTAACTCAGCAGAACGCCGCGCTGGTACAGGAATCTGCTGCCGCTTCCGCCGCGCTGGAGCAGCAAGCCGAGCAGTTGCGTCAGGCGGTTGCCGTGTTCCGTGTTAACGGACACAACCCACTCCTGAGTGCAAAACCGGGCAAACCGCAAGCCACGCCGCTGCGCCCGGTCGCTACCGCATCGCCTTCAAGTAGTGACAACAACTGGGAAACGTTCTGATACCCGCAAAAAGCCAGCGCGATATGCTTCGCACTGGCTTTTCTTCCTTTCACGATGATGTTTTTAAGCCGGATGGCGCTGCAACGCAGTAGCGGTTACTGGCTACTGCTTGCCCGCCTCTTGTGCTGCATCGCTCTGTTTTGCCGTCTGCAAAAAGACCGCAAACTGCTGCCATTGCTGCTGTAGCGCGCTGATGTGGTTTTTCTCGATATCACGCATAAACGGCAGCGTTCCGCTACTGTCCACTGACTGATTAAACTGCGTGAACCAGCTATCGCTGTCAGTACCGCTGGCGGTGATACTCAGCATTTGATTGCGTACCGTCTGGGAGGCATGAGTGCCCGCACTCAGTTGATCAATCGCCTGCTGATGTTGCCTGGCTTGTGTCGTATTGCCCAGGCTTTGCGCCAGATTCGACGCCTGCGTCAGCACCACGCGGTTAATCTGATCGGCCTGATCGGCTTTATCAGCAATAAAACCAGCGACAAACGCGCTGGCCTGTTGCTGATAATCAGCAGAGATGTACTTTGACACCACCTCATTCAGCTTCGCCTGGGTCATCGACAGATCCATCGCGCTGGTAGTGTAATCACCGCTCGCTTGCGGTGAGACCAGCGCCTGATGCAGCGCGGCGGCCATGTCATCAGGGTTAACGGTTGAGTGCTGGAAAAAGTCGATAAATTTCACCGCGTCGCCCGCGCTTTGCGGATCGGAATAGAATTCGCTGGCGAGGCTTGGCCCACGGGCATAAGTGGCCATGTTGGCATTGCGAACCACCGCCATTGCCTGAGCCCTCTTTTCCGCTTCTTCTTTGGTTGGCGGCGTGTGCCCTTCCATGCCCTTCGCCAGCGCTTCTGCTGAAATGTTGACGGAAATCGAGCGCTCCGTGACGATCTCTTTTCCGGCAAACGTGATGGTTTTTGGCTGACGTACTTCGGGCAACGCCTGTAACGCGACAGCCGAACCGACATCCTGAATGCTCATATCTTCTCCATAGAATTAACGTTCATCAGTCGGTTATCGTCTGCGTCGTATCGCTTCTTTACTTTTTTGCGCAAAATTCACGCAAAACCACCATAAATTGGGGTGTTATCAGGTGAGTTTTAATAATGGGCGGAGACCCGCCCGACAGGGGTTAATTGCGGGTTTGCACCCAAAACGCGTGGATAAGGCCAGGGAAATAGCCCAGCAGTGTAAGCAGGATGTTAATGATAAATGCCCATCCAAAGCCTTTGCCAAGCAGCACGCCCAGCGGCGGCAGAATAATGGTAAATACAACTCGCCAGAAACCCATATAAACCTCCTGTGCAACGTCATTCCAGCTGATTGAAAAAAAAGACAATCCCTTAAAGATTAGCCACTTTGACTGTACCTGCCACTTTCACTGGCCGTGTTTACCCTCTTTTACGCTGTACCCAGGCAGACGTTCAGGCTATGTTTATCTTCACAAACTCATTACAAAAGGAGCAAAGCATGTTTTCTGTCGGCGATATTGTGCAGCCACGCATTGGCGGGCCAAAATTGAAAGTTCTGGAAGTCCATCAGGATCAGATTGTCGCGGTTCCGGCCCACGACGAGCAGGCAGCAAAAATCACGCTGAAAGCGGAAGATGTCTCTTTGTATAAAGAAGACGGTGATTTTGGCGTCTGCTGATCGGCGGCGGTGGGCGTTCACCCACCGCTTAAAACTTCATTTCCATTCAAAAAAACCGCATAAACAAGCAACCTCATTTTCAGCACTAAACACTGCCATTCACGCTTAGTTAGCATAAAAAATGCTGCCTAATGTTTTATTTTCTTCCGCAAAGCATAGCGCTCTGAAACCCGCCCATTTTGTCACAGCCGCTCAGTGCGCCACATCACACAAAACATACAAGCATTTGATAAATAAAACATTTCATAACCAATCCAACAAAAATAATGAAATGCGTAAAATTCACGCAAACACAGAGCACTTTATCCAATAAAGAAAAGAAAATAAAAATTTATAGCTAGTTGTGAGTTTCAATGCAGACGGATAATCTACACACATCAAACCAGCCGTTTCAAAACGCTAACACGACCGTTCATTAGCCTGTTTATTGATTATCAAGGAGCACCACCATGTTCTCTTCGCAGTCTCGCCTGCGTCACGCCGCTGCGGACACCTTTGCTATGGTTGTCTACTGTTCGGTAGTGAACATGTTGATTGAAATATTTCTCTCCGGAATGAGCTTTGAACAGTCACTTTCATCGCGGCTGGTGGCTATCCCGGTGAACATTATTATCGCCTGGCCTTATGGCATGTACCGCGATGCATTTATGCGTTACGCCCGCCGTATTAGCCCGTCTGGCTGGATGAAAAATCTCGCCGATGTGCTGGCTTATGTGACCTTCCAGTCACCGGTGTATGTCGCTATTTTGTGGGGAGTCGGTGCCGACTGGCACCAGATTGTCGCCGCAGTCAGCTCCAATATTGTGCTGTCGATGATGATGGGCGCAGTGTACGGTTACTTCCTTGATTATTGCCGCCGCCTGTTCCGGGTGAGCAACTACCATCAGGCCAAGGCCTGATGGCGGGCGGCAGGCTTCGGTCTGTCGCCTTTTAATGCGCTTCGCCAAATAACCCCGTGATAAACTTTTCCAGCGCCACGCGCGAGCTAAAGCCGTGCGGAATGCCGTAATGCTCCTGCGCATCGCCGCCGAAATAGAGCGGGAAATTCTGGTAGTGATCGCACAGTTTGATGTCCGAGGCGGGTTCCGCAAGCGACGAACTGCGTTCTTTCAACGTGGGGTGGATCACCAGCGCCGTGCGTCCCATACGCGCTTCGCGGTTAACATACACATAATTTTCGCCACGGCGATAACCATAGGTTTTCGGCGTGGCCACATCCATGGTAAATCCCACTTTTTCCAGCACGCGCGCCACTTCATCGGGTCTTAAATACATAGATTTTCCTCGTCATCTTTCCAAAGCCTCGCCACCTTACATGACTGAGCATGGACCGTGACTCAGAAAATTCCACAAACGAACCTGAAAGGCGTGATTGCCGTCTGGCCTTGAAAATTATGGTCTAAACTAAAATTCACATCGAAAACGAGGGAGGATCCTATGTTTAACAGACCGAATCGCCGTGACGTAGATGAAGGTGTTGAGGATATTAACCACGATGTTAACCAGCTCGCTGACAGCCTCGAAGCCGTACTGAAATCCTGGGGCAGCGACGCGAAAGACGAAGCGGAAAGCGCGCGCCGTAAAGCACAGGCCCTGCTGAAAGAGACCCGCGCACGCATGCATGGCCGCAGCCGTGTGCAACAAGCGGCGAGAGACGCCGTGGGTTGTGCCGATACGTTTGTGAAAGACAAACCCTGGTGCAGCGTTGGCGCTGCCGCTGCGGTCGGTATTTTTCTTGGCGCGCTGCTGAGCTTGCGCCGCTAACAGATTTCCACCCTGCTGACCCCTGCTGGTTTCAACGCCCGCAGGGGTTTTTATTTGTCTGCACATGCCCTTTTCTGTACGAAACGCGTACACACCGCCCTTACCCATTGTTTCTATCCTCAGGGCAAAGCCTATGACAATTTCCTATATATTGTGTGGTTGCATCTTTAAATAACTACATCTAGTATTCAGATCAGTAACACAGACACTAACTGACGCGAACCTTCGCGCCGCCAATCCATTTTAGACGGAAATACGAATTATGCGCATTACCATTTACACTCGAAATGATTGTGTTCAGTGCCACGCCACCAAACGTGCGATGGAAAGCCGTGGCCTGGCGTTCGAAATGGTGAACGTTGACCACGTGCCGGAAGCGGCAGATGAGCTGCGTGCAATGGGCTTTCGTCAGTTACCGGTGGTTGTCGCCGGGGAAACAACATGGTCCGGTTTTCGCCCGGATATGATTAATCGCTTACATGCCGCGCCGAGCGTCGCCAGCGCATGAGCACTCTCGTCTACTTCTCCAGCAGCTCGGAAAACACGCAGCGTTTTATCGCGCGTCTCGGGCTGCCGGCCGTGCGCATTCCGCTTAATGAGCGTGAACGCCTCCAGGTAGACGAACCCTATATCCTGGTGGTGCCCAGTTATGGCGGTGGCGGTACGGCAGGTGCGGTTCCGCGCCAGGTGATCCGTTTTTTAAACGATCCGCACAATCGCGCATTGATTCGCGGCGTGATCGCCTCCGGCAACCGTAATTTCGGTGAAGCCTTTGGCCGCGCAGGCGATGTGATATCGCAAAAATGCGCCGTGCCGTATCTGTATCGTTTTGAGTTGATGGGCACTCAACAGGACATCGACAACGTGCGTAAAGGAGTGAGCGAATTTTGGCTACGACAACCGCAGAGCGCGTGATGCAATCCGCGCCCGATTTCCACGCGCTGAATGCGATGCTGAATCTTTATGATAAAGACGGCCGCATTCAGTTTGATAAAGACCGCGAGGCGGTGGACGCCTTTATGGCAACCCATGTGCGCCCGAATACCGTGACGTTTAACAGCCAGGATGAACGTCTGAACTGGCTGGTGGCGGAAGGTTATTACGACGACAGCGTGCTGGCCCGTTACGACCGCGCGTTCGTCGTTGACCTGATTGCCGATGCGCACGCCAGCGGTTTTCGCTTCCAGACCTTTCTCGGCGCATGGAAGTTTTACACCAGCTACACCCTGAAAACCTTTGATGGTAAACGCTATCTTGAACATTTCGAAGATCGCGCCTGCATGGTGGCGCTGACGCTGGCGCAGGGCGATAAAACGCTGGCGCGCCAGTTAACCACCGAGATCCTCTCAGGCCGTTTTCAGCCCGCGACGCCAACGTTCCTCAACTGCGGCAAACAGCAGCGCGGCGAGCTGGTCTCCTGCTTCCTGTTACGCATTGAAGACAATATGGAGTCGATTGGCCGCGCGGTGAATTCCGCGTTGCAGCTTTCCAAACGCGGCGGCGGCGTGGCATTTCTGCTCTCCAACCTGCGCGAAGCCGGCGCGCCGATCAAGCGCATTGAAAACCAGTCCTCCGGGGTGATCCCGGTGATGAAAATGCTGGAAGATGCCTTTTCCTATGCCAACCAGCTTGGCGCACGCCAGGGCGCAGGCGCGGTTTATCTGCACGCGCACCACCCGGATATTCTGCGTTTTCTCGATACCAAGCGCGAAAACGCCGACGAGAAAATCCGTATCAAAACCCTGTCGCTGGGCGTGGTGATCCCGGATATCACTTTCCGTCTGGCGAAAGCGAACGCTGAGATGGCGCTGTTCTCGCCCTATGATATCGAGCGTTTATACGGCAAACCGTTCGGCGACGTAGCCATCAGCGAGATGTACGAGCAGTTGCTGGCCGACGATCGCGTGCGTAAAAGCTACATTAATGCCCGCGATTTCTTCCAGACGCTGGCGGAAATCCAGTTTGAATCCGGCTACCCGTACATCATGTTTGAAGATACGGTCAACCGCGCCAATCCGATTGCCGGTCGCATTAACATGAGCAACCTGTGCTCGGAAATTTTGCAGGTCAGCAGCGCCTCGACCTTCGATGAGAATTTTGATTACGCCAATACCGGGCGCGATATCTCCTGCAACCTTGGCTCGCTGAACATTGCGCACACCATGGATTCCCCGAACTTTGGCCGCACAGTGGAAACCGCCATTCGCGGTTTAACCGCGGTGTCTGACATGAGCCATATCCGCTCGGTGCCCTCGGTGGAAAACGGCAATGCCGCCTCGCACGCCATCGGGCTTGGGCAGATGAACCTGCACGGTTATCTGGCGCGCGAAGGCATCGCCTATGGCAGCGAAGAGGGACTGGATTTCACCAATTTCTACTTCTACACCATTACCTGGCATGCGCTGCATACCTCAATGATGATCGCCCGCGAGCGCGGTCAGCATTTTGCCGGTTTCCCGGCCTCGCGCTACGCCAGCGGCGAGTATTTCAACCAGTACCTTGAGGGTAACTGGCAACCGAAAACGGAAAAAGTGCGGGCGCTGTTTGAACGTGCTGGCATCACCATCCCAACACGTGAAATGTGGCAACAACTGCGTGACGATGTGATGCGCTACGGGATCTACAACCAGAATCTGCAGGCCGTGCCGCCCACCGGGTCGATCTCGTATATCAATCACGCGACATCAAGCATTCACCCGATTGTGTCGAAAATTGAGATCCGCAAAGAGGGCAAGACCGGGCGCGTTTACTACCCGGCGCCATTTATGACCAACGACAACCTGGCGCTGTACGAAGACGCCTACGAAATCGGGCCGGAAAAGATCATTGATACCTACGCCGAGGCCACGCGCCATGTGGATCAGGGGCTCTCCCTAACGCTGTTCTTTAAAGACACCGCCACCACCCGCGATATCAACAAAGCGCAGATTTACGCCTGGAAAAAAGGCATTAAGTCGCTGTATTACATTCGCCTGCGCCAGCTTGCGCTGGAAGGCACCGAAATCCAGGGCTGCGTGTCCTGCGCGTTGTAAGGAGAAAAGGATGAGCCAACTATCACGCGTCAGCGCGGTGAACTGGAACAAAATCCAGGACGATAAAGACCTGGAAGTGTGGAATCGCCTGACCAGCAACTTCTGGTTGCCGGAAAAAGTGCCGCTATCGAACGATATTCCTGCCTGGCAGACGTTAAGCCCGGCAGAACAGCAGCTTACTATTCGCGTTTTTACCGGTCTGACGTTACTCGACACCATTCAGAACACCGTCGGCGCGCCCGCGTTGATGGCGGACGCGCTAACCCCGCACGAAGAGGCGGTGTTGTCGAATGTCAGCTTTATGGAAGCGGTGCATGCCCGCTCTTACAGCTCTATTTTCTCTACGCTGTGCCAGAGCAGAGATGTCGACGCCGCTTACAGCTGGAGCGAAGATAACCGCGCATTGCAGCGCAAAGCGCAACTGATCCTGCACTATTACCGCGCCGATGAACCGCTGAAGAAGAAGATCGCCAGCGTGTTTCTGGAATCATTCCTCTTCTATTCCGGTTTCTGGTTGCCGATGTACTGGTCGAGCCGCGGTAAGCTCACTAACACCGCCGATTTGATTCGCCTGATCATCCGCGATGAAGCGGTGCACGGCTACTACATTGGTTATAAGTACCAGAAAGGGCTGGAAAAAGTGAGCGCGGAAAAACGCGAGGAGTTGAAAACGTTCGCGCTGGATCTGCTGATGGATCTCTACGAGAACGAACTCAGTTACACCGACGATCTGTACGCCGGGAGCGGCTGGGCCGAAGATGTGAAAGCGTTTCTCTGTTACAACGCCAACAAGGCGCTGATGAACCTCGGTTACGAGCCATTATTCCCGCCGGAAATGGCCGACGTGAACCCGGCAATTTTGTCCGCGCTCTCGCCAAATGCCGATGAAAATCATGACTTCTTCTCCGGCTCCGGCTCGTCATACGTGATGGGCAAAGCCGTCGAAACCGAAGATGAAGACTGGAACTTCTAATCTTTCATTCCTCTCCTGAAAGGGAGAGGAATATTCCCGTTGATATTGCACTTAAAATAACCCGCCACGAAAAAAGGATATTATTATTTTAATAATGCCTTCGTGATTTCCCGGCACAATATCCCTTCAGCTTCTACACTGTAATTGTTTCGTCATTTTCATCTGAATCAGCACTATTCAGGTGCGATTCCCCGATGATTTTCAAAAAAATCTCATCCGCCGCCAGCCCTTATTTCATGGGAAATCGCGGCAATTATCGCTTAAGCAAATTCTTAAAGACGGGAAATTCAGGGTTGTCTCAGATTCTGAGTATGCTAGGGTATATCCAGTCAATTATTCTCACCAGGTACGATATCGACACAATAAATAACAGGAACTCTATTATTGCATGGCAATTAAATTAGAAGTTAAAAACCTTTATAAGATATTTGGCGAGCATCCGCAGCGGGCTTTCAAATATATTGAAAAAGGACTTTCGAAAGAACAAATTCTGGAAAAAACGGGTCTATCGCTTGGCGTGAAAGACGCCAGTCTGGCCATTGAAGAAGGCGAGATATTTGTCATCATGGGGTTATCCGGATCGGGTAAATCCACTATGGTACGCCTTCTCAATCGCCTGATTGAACCCACCCGCGGACAGGTGCTGATTGACGGCGTGGATATCGCCAAAATATCAGACGCCGAATTACGCGAGGTGCGCAGGAAAAAGATTGCGATGGTCTTCCAGTCATTTGCGCTAATGCCCCATATGACGGTGCTGGATAATGCCGCCTTTGGCATGGAATTAGCCGGTATTCCGGCGCACGAACGCCAGGAAAAAGCGCTGGACGCGCTGCGTCAGGTTGGGCTGGAGAATTATGCGCACAGTTATCCGGATGAACTTTCTGGCGGTATGCGCCAGCGTGTTGGTCTGGCGCGCGCATTAGCCATCAACCCCGATATCTTATTAATGGATGAAGCCTTCTCCGCGCTCGATCCATTAATTCGCACCGAAATGCAGGATGAACTGGTAAAGCTTCAGGCCCGCTACCAGCGCACCATTGTATTTATTTCCCACGATCTGGATGAAGCCATGCGTATTGGCGACAGGATTGCCATTATGCAAAACGGTGAAGTGGTACAGGTCGGCACGCCGGATGAAATATTGAATAATCCGGCCAATGATTATGTGCGCACCTTCTTCCGTGGTGTGGATATTAGTCAGGTATTTAGCGCCAAAGATATTGCACGGCGTACTCCCGTTGGGCTGATTCGCAAAACGCCAGGCTTCGGCCCGCGTTCGGCGCTGAAAGTGTTGCAGGATGAAGATCGTGAATTCGGGTATGTGATTGAACGCGGCAATAAGTTTGTCGGCGTTGTTTCCATCGACTCCCTGAAAGAGGCGCTCGGTCAAAGCCAGGGGATCGAGGCGGCGTTAATCGACTCCCCGCTTGCGGTGGATGCCGAAACGCCGCTCAGCGAGTTGCTCTCCCACGTTGGACAAGCGCCCTGCGCCGTACCGGTGGTCGGTGAAGAGCAACAGTATGTGGGCATCATCTCTAAACGGATGCTGCTGCAGGCTTTAGATCGCGAGGGGGCAAACAATGGCTGATCAAAACAACCCGTGGGATAGCGCACCGGCAACCGACAACGCCGCGCAGTCTGCGGATGCCTGGGGCGGCGGCAGTAGCGCACCAGCCGATGGCGGCAGCGCTGACTGGCTGCACAGCGCGCCGGCACCCGCGCCGGAACACTTCAATATTATGGATCCGTTCCACAAGACGCTGATCCCGCTCGATAGCTGGGTAACGCAGGCGATCGACTGGGTGGTGATGCACTTCCGCCCGTTGTTTCAGGGCATTCGCGTGCCGGTGGATTACATCCTCAGCGCATTCCAGCAGATGCTGCTGGGCATGCCCGCGCCGGTGGCGATTATTCTTTTCTCGCTGATCGCCTGGCAGATGAGCAGCGCCGGAATGGGCGTTGCCACGCTGGTATCACTGATTGCTATTGGTGCTATCGGTGCCTGGTCGCAGGCGATGGTGACATTGGCGCTGGTACTGACCGCCCTGCTGTTCTGCGTGGTGATCGGTTTGCCAATGGGCATCTGGCTGGCACGTAGCCAGCGCGCGGCGAAAATCGTTCGCCCGCTGCTGGATGCGATGCAGACCACCCCCGCGTTTGTCTACCTGGTGCCGATTGTGATGCTGTTTGGTATCGGCAACGTACCGGGCGTGGTGGTGACGATTATCTTCGCCCTGCCGCCGGTGGTGCGTCTGACTATTCTCGGCATCAACCAGGTGCCGGCCGATTTGATCGAAGCCTCGCGCTCATTTGGCGCAAGCCCGCGCCAGATGTTGTTTAAAGTACAGTTACCGCTGGCCATGCCCACCATTATGGCGGGAATTAACCAGACGTTGATGCTTGCCCTCTCCATGGTAGTGATCGCCTCGATGATCGCCGTTGGCGGGCTTGGCCAGATGGTACTGCGCGGTATTGGCCGC
Organism: Kosakonia sp. SOY2; assembly: GCF_027109175.1. NCBI lineage: Bacteria > Pseudomonadati > Pseudomonadota > Gammaproteobacteria > Enterobacterales > Enterobacteriaceae > Kosakonia > Kosakonia sp. SOY2. The sequence continues at coordinate 600,501 of NZ_JAPVXH010000002.1, read as the reverse complement.
CTTGATATGGGGCTTGCCACCGTTGGCGGCGTGGGGATTGTTATCCTCGCTATCATTCTCGACCGCCTGACGCAGGCTGTCGGTCGCGATTCCCGCAGCCGCGGTAATCGCCGCTGGTATCAAACCGGCCCGCTGGGTCTGCTGACCCGCCCTTTCGCTAAATAATCTGTCGCCCGGCAACTCGCCGGGCAGCAGTATCCCACCTGAACAATAAGGAACAACGATGCGACATAGCGTACTTTTTGCCACAGCGTTTGCCACCCTTGTCTCGACCAGTGCATTTGCTGCGGACGCAGAACTGCCAGGCAAAGGCATCACCGTGAAGCCTTTTCAAAGCACTATTGCCGAAGAGAGTTTCCAGACATTGCTGGTGAGCCGCGCCCTTGAAAAACTCGGTTACACCGTGAATACCCCGGACGAAGTGGATTACAACGTGGGTTACACCTCAATGGCGGCGGGCGATGTCACCTTTACCGCCGTCAACTGGCAACCGCTGCATGACGACATGTATGCCGCCGCCGGAGGCGACAAAAAATTCTACCGTGAAGGCACCTATGTCACCGGCGCGGCGCAGGGGTATTTGATCGATAAGAAAACCGCCGAGAAATATCACATCACCAATATCGAGCAGCTAAAGGATCCGAAAATCGCCAGGCTGTTTGACGGTAACGGCGACGGCAAAGCCGACATGATGGGTTGCTCACCGGGCTGGGGCTGCGAAGCGGTGATTAACCACCAGCATCAGGCTTATGGTCTGGAAAACACTGTCACCGTTAGCCACGGGAACTACTCAGCGATGATGGCGGATACCATTACCCGTTTCAAAGAGGGTAAACCGGTGCTCTATTACACCTGGACGCCGTACTGGGTCAGCGACGTGCTGAAACCGGGTAAAGATGTGGTCTGGCTGCAAGTGCCGTTCTCTTCCCTGCCGGGGGAACAGAAAGATATCGACACCAAACTGCCAAACGGCATGAACTACGGGTTCCCGGTGAATACCATGCATATTGTTGCCAACAAAGCCTGGGCCGAGAAAAACCCGGCGGCGGCGAAACTTTTCGCCGTGATGAAACTGCCGCTGGCCGATATCAATGCCGAAAACGCCATGATGCATGCAGGCAAATCCTCTGAAGCGGATATTCAGGGTCACGTTGATGGCTGGATCAAAGCGCACCAGCAGCAGTTCGACGGCTGGATCAAAGAGGCGCTTGCCGCACAGAAATAACCTGTCGCCGTCACCCCTTCAACAGCGCCATCGGTTTTTTGCCGGATGGCGCTTTTGCTTATTCAGGCAGTACCTGTTCGCCTGTTTACCTGTTACCCGTTACCCGTTACCCGTTGCCCGTTACCCGTTGCCCGTTGCCCGTTGCCCGTTGCCTGTTGCCTGTTGCCTGTTGCCTGTTGCCTGTTGCCTGTTGCCTGTTGCCTGTTGCCTGTTGTCTGTTGTCTGTTGCCTGTTGCCTGTTGCCTGTTGCCTGTTGCCTGTTGCCTGTTGCCTGTTGCCTGTTGCCTGTTGCCTGTTGCCTGTTGCCTGTTGCCTGTTGCCTGTTGCCTGTTGCCTGACAGGGTACGTTACCGCACGTTCCGACACGCGATCTTCCTCACAAAATTCAATCTATTGGCTATGATGAGTGTCTGGAAAAAACATACCTGACTGACAACGCCAATGAACACACCGAACCAGGGTCTCAGCCCGGCGCTGATTGCGCTGATGTCCGTTGCCACCGGCCTCGCCGTCGCCAGCAACTACTATGCACAACCGCTCCTCGATACCATCGCCCACGCCTTTTCGCTCACGCCCAACCAGGCCGGATTTATTGTTACCGCCGCCCAGCTTGGCTACGCCGCCGGGCTGTTATTTCTCGTGCCGCTTGGCGATATGTTCGAACGACGTTCGCTGATCGTACTGATGACACTGCTGTCGGCAGGCGGCATGCTGATCACCGCCAGTAGTTCGTCGCTCGGTCTGATGATCCTCGGCACGGCGCTGACCGGGTTGTTTTCCGTGGTAGCACAAATTCTCGTACCGCTGGCCGCCACGCTGGCAACCCCGGACAAACGCGGCAAAGTGGTGGGCACGATCATGAGCGGTCTGCTGCTCGGCATTTTGCTGGCGCGCACCGTTGCCGGATTACTGGCAAGCCTCGGCGGCTGGCGCACGGTTTACTGGGTCGCCAGCGTATTAATGGTGCTGATGGCACTGGCGCTGTGGCGCGGGCTGCCGAAAATCAAGCAAGATAATCATCTTAATTACCTGCAACTGCTTGGCTCGATATTTGGCCTGTTTGCCGGTGACAAACTGTTACGTACCCGGGCAATGCTTGGCTGCCTGAGCTTTGCGAACTTCAGCATTTTGTGGACGTCAATGGCGTTCCTGCTGGCCTCACCGCCGTTTCAGTTCTCCGAGGCGACGATCGGACTGTTTGGCCTGGTGGGCGCCGCAGGCGCCCTTGGCGCGCGGCAGGCCGGTGGGCTGGCGGATCGGGGTCACTCCCATCTCACCACCACCGGCGGCCTGATCCTGTTGCTGCTCTCGTGGGTGGCTATCTGGCTTGGATACAGCTCGGTTATCGCCTTGATTATTGGCATTATCGTGCTGGATCTCACCGTGCAGGGGGTGCATATCACCAACCAGACGGTTATCTATCGCGTAAAACCGGACGCGCGAAACCGCCTGACCGCCGGGTATATGACCAGCTATTTTATTGGCGGCGCGGCGGGCTCGCTGATCTCCGCTTCCGCATGGCAACACGCCGGCTGGACAGGAGTTTGCCTGGCGGGTAGCGTTCTGGCACTGCTGAATCTGCTGGTTTGGTGGCGAGGATTTCACCGCCAGGAGGCGGCAATCTAAGCACTCCCCCACGTTTGCACGTTTCGGAGGAACACCGGGGTGTTAACGAGTCCCTCAGTCTGTTAAGGTTATGGGACTTGTTTATCCCGGTTATATTAACGTGGGTGATATATAACAAACATTATGGATATGGATAGTTCAGTAACCGCAACAAAGAGCACGTCTGACCAGAGCGCGACATTTCTGGAGGGTATCAAAGACAGCCTTCCCATCGTTTTGAGTTACGTCCCCGTCGCGTTTGCCTTTGGCATGAATGCCACCAAACTCGGTTTTACCCCACTCGAAAGCGTTTTCTTCTCCTGCATTATTTATGCGGGTGCCAGCCAGTTCGTCATCACCACCATGCTTGCCGCAGGTAGCGCATTATGGGTTGCCGCGCTGACTGTGATGGCCATGGATGTTCGCCACGTGCTTTATGGCCCGTCGCTGCGCAGCCGTATTCTGCAACCACTCAAAAACCGCAAAACGGCCGTCTGGGCTTTTGGCCTGACGGATGAGGTATTTGCCGCCGCCACCGCGAAGCTGGTGCGTGATAACCGTCGCTGGAGCGAAAACTGGATGATCGGCATCGCCTTCTTTTCCTGGCTTTCATGGGTGGCAGGCACGGTGCTGGGTGCGTTTTCCGGCGACGGGCTGCTCGATGGTTACCCGGCGGTGGAACCGGCGTTAGGATTTATGTTGCCCGCGCTGTTTATGAGTTTCCTGCTGGCCTCGTTCCAGCGTCGCCAGATAAGTGCCGTGACGGCGGCGCTGCTCGGCGCACTGGCGGGCGTCACGCTGTTTTCCATTCCTGCCGCGATTCTGGCGGGGATTTTCGCCGGTTGCCTGGCCGCGCTGGTACAGGCGTTTTATCAAGGAGCATCGGATGCGCAATGAGGTGCTGCTGCTCGGCCTGCTGGTGGGCTGCGCCAATTTTTTATTCCGTTATCTGCCGTTGCGTATCCGCGCCGGACAGTCGCGCCCGGCGAAACGCGGCGTGAGCGGTGTGTTTTTGGACACCATTGGCATTGCGTCCATCTGCGCGCTGCTGGTGGTTTCCTGCGTGCCGGAAATCGCCGCCGACAGCCGCCGTTTGCTGCCGACACTTGCCGGTTTCGCGGTGCTCGGCGTGAGTTTCTGGAAAACACGCAGCATTATTCTCCCCACGCTACTGAGCGCTTTCGCGTACGGAATCGTCTGGAAACTCCTGGCAGATGCATAGATAAGGCAAATTTATTACTACAAATAATACATTTACTTTATTTGTCACTGTCGTTACTATATCGACTGCAATTAATGAGGTTATACCCAAATGGATAGTTCGTTTACGCCCATTGAACAAATGCTTAAGTTTCGCGCCAGCCGCTATGAAGATTTCCCGTTTCAGGAAATTCTGTTAACCCGCCTGTGTATGCATATGCAGGGCAAGTTGCTGGAAAACCGCAATAAGATGCTGAAAGCGCAGGGCATTAACGAGACATTGTTTATGGCGCTGATTACCCTGGAATCCCAGGAAAATCATAGTATTCAGCCTTCTGAGCTGAGTAGCGCGCTGGGATCATCCCGTACCAATGCGACACGCATCGCTGATGAGCTGGAAAAGCGCGGCTGGATTGAGCGTCGCGAAAGCGATAACGATCGTCGCTGTCTGCACCTGCAACTGACCGAGAAAGGTCACGAGTTCCTGCGCCAGGTTCTGCCCCCGCAGCATAACTGCCTGCATCAACTCTGGTCTTCGCTGAGCGTTGGCGAGAAAGATCAGCTTGAGCATATCACCCGAAAACTCCTGACGCGTCTCGACCAGATGGAAGAGGACGACGTCATTCTCGAGGCGTTACGCTAACGCGATAAGACGCTCGAATATCCAGGATATAAGAATACTGAAAAGCCAGTATCTACTGGCTTTTTTGGCAAAAACAGGCCGGCGTTTGCCGGGATGAAAATAAGAAGATCGTGGAGAAAAGCATGAGCGCAAATGCGGAGAGTCAAACCCCGCAGCAACCGGTCAAAAAGAAAGGCAAACGTAAAAACGCCCTTCTTCTGCTGACCTTGCTCTTTATTGTTATTGCCGTGGCATACGGGATTTATTGGTTTTTGGTACTGCGTCACTTCGAGGAGACCGATGACGCGTACGTGGCAGGGAACCAGGTACAAATCATGGCGCAGGTGTCCGGCAGCGTGACGAAAGTCTGGGCCGATAACACTGATTTCGTAAAACAGGGCGATGTGCTGGTAACGTTGGACGCAACTGACGCGCAGCAGGCGTTTGAAAAAGCGCAAACCGCGCTGGCAAGCAGCGTTCGCCAGACCCGCCAGTCAATCATCAACAGCAAACAGTTGCAGGCGAGCATTGAGCTGAAAAAAACCGCCCTCGCCCAGGCGCAGAGCGATTTTAACCGCCGCGTGCCGCTCGGCAGTGCCAACCTGATTGGCCGTGAAGAGCTGCAACACGCCCGTGATGCCGTGGCCAGCGCGCAAGCAGAGCTGGATGTCGCCATTCAGCAGTACAACGCTAACCAGGCCATCGTGCTTGATACCCGTCTGGAAGATCAACCGGCGGTAAAACAAGCTGCGACCGAAGTTCGCAATAGCTGGCTGGCGCTGCAACGAACTAAAATCGTCAGCCCAATCACCGGCTACGTTTCCCGCCGCGCCGTGCAGCCTGGCGCACAGATCACAACGTCCACCGCGCTGATGGCTGTCGTTCCGGCCAGTAACCTGTGGGTGGATGCGAACTTTAAAGAGACGCAGCTTGCGCATATGCGTATTGGTCAGAGTGCCACCATCGTCAGTGACATTTACGGCGATGAAGTGAAGTACACCGGCAAAGTGGTTGGCCTGGATATGGGCACCGGCAGTGCGTTCTCGCTGCTGCCTGCGCAAAACGCCACCGGTAACTGGATCAAAGTGGTACAGCGTCTGCCGGTACGTATTGAGCTGGATGCAAAACAACTCGCCGACCATCCGCTGCGTATTGGTCTGTCCACGCTGGTGAAAGTGGATACCGCCGATCGTGAAGGTCAGGTGCTGGCAAGCCAGGTGCGCACCAGCCCGGCCTATGAAAGCAACGCCCGGGAAATCAGCCTTGAGCCGGTCAACACCTTGATCGAAAACATCGTGAAAGCCAACGCCGGTTAATCTGAGGTGAGTGCAATGCAACAGAAACCGCTGGAAGGCGCGCAGCTGGTCATTATGACCATTGCGTTGTCGCTTGCGACCTTCATGCAGGTGCTGGACTCGACCATCGCTAACGTTGCTATTCCGACTATTGCCGGTAACCTTGGCTCCTCGCTGAGCCAGGGTACCTGGGTGATCACCTCATTCGGGGTGGCAAACGCCATCTCGATTCCGATCACCGGCTGGCTGGCGAAACGCGTTGGGGAAGTGAAGCTGTTTCTCTGGTCTACCGTCGCCTTCGCAATTGCCTCCTGGGCGTGCGGCGTCTCCAGCAGTCTGGGAATGCTTATCTTCTTTCGCGTGATCCAGGGGATTGTCGCCGGGCCGCTGATCCCGCTGTCACAGAGTTTGCTGCTCAGCAACTATCCGCCTGCCAAGCGCTCTATCGCGCTGGCGCTGTGGTCAATGACGGTGATCGTCGCGCCGATTTGCGGGCCGATCCTCGGCGGCTATATCAGCGATAACTACCACTGGGGCTGGATCTTCTTTATCAACGTACCGATCGGTGCGCTGGTGGTGCTGCTGACGCTGCAAAGCCTGCGTGGGCGCGAAACGCGTACCGAGCAGCGGCGCATTGATGGCGTAGGGCTGGCGTTGCTGATCGTCGGTATCGGTAGCCTGCAGGTGATGCTCGACCAGGGTAAAGAGCTCGACTGGTTTAACTCGACGGAGATCATCGTGCTGACGATTGTCGCCGTGGTGTCGATAAGTTTCCTGGTGGTGTGGGAGTTGACCGACGATAACCCGATAGTCGATCTGTCGCTGTTTAAGTCACGCAACTTTACCATCGGCTGCTTGTGTATCAGCCTTGCCTATATGCTCTATTTCGGCGCGATTGTGTTGTTACCACAGTTGTTGCAGGAAGTGTATGGCTACACCGCGACCTGGGCGGGGCTGGCTTCTGCGCCGGTTGGCGTGATCCCGGTGCTGTTGTCGCCGATTATTGGCCGCTTCGCGCATAAGCTGGATATGCGCCGTCTGGTGACGTTCAGCTTTATTATGTATGCGGTGTGCTTCTACTGGCGTGCGTATACCTTCGAGCCGGGCATGGATTTCGGCGCTTCGGCGTGGCCTCAGTTCATTCAGGGTTTCGCGGTAGCGTGCTTCTTTATGCCGCTGACGACCATCACCCTTTCCGGTTTGCCACCAGAGCGACTGGCGGCGGCGTCGAGCCTGTCGAACTTCGCACGAACGCTGGCGGGCTCGATCGGAACCTCGATCACCACGACGCTGTGGACGAACCGGGAATCGATGCACCATGCGCAGCTTACAGAGTCGGTCAATCCGTACAATCCGAACTCGCAGGAAATCTATAACCAGCTGCAGGGAATGGGCATGTCGCAGCAACAGGCTTCCGGCTGGATAGCGCAGCAGATAACCAACCAGGGGCTGATTATCTCCGCCAATGAGATTTTCTGGTTCTCTGCGGGGGTGTTCCTGATCTTGCTGGGGCTGGTGTGGTTTGCCAAACCGCCATTTGGTGCGGGCGGCGGCGGCGGTGGCGCGCATTAACCTGAAAAGCAAATCGCCTCCTGATGGAGGCGATTTTTTTAATGGCTTGTTTTACTTCTCAATGCCGAGAACTTCCAGCGTCATCACGGAAGTCACGCCGGGCGGTACAGCGCCAGGTATACCTTCCTCGCCGTAAGCCAGCTCGGTGGGAACATAAATCTTCACTCTGCCACCCACGACCAGTTTTTTTACACCAGCACGCATCACCATCGGCAGCTCGCTCACACGCGCGGTGTTGATTTCATTCTGGGCGAGAACCTGCCCGGAGCTGACCTTTTCATCCACTTTGAAACGAATGACATCGGTATCGCCAATAGCGGCACCCGGCCCACGTTTTTCAACCAAATAGACCACGCCGTTATCCGCCTGCACCGCGCCCTTTAGCTTCGCCGCATCGGCCAGCAACTGCTGTCCTTGCTTCTTGTTACGGGTTATTTCGCGTTGCCGCGCATCGTCTACCTGCTTGTTGAGCGTACTGAGGATCTTTTCCAGCTCTGCATTCTGCATTTGCAGAGTGTTAGCGAATTTATCCTGCAAGCCCTGCAAAAAAGCCGTCGGCATAAATTTCTGCCTGATATCTTTGAGCACCTCGCTCTCAAGCTGGACTTTTGCCGCAAACCAGACACCCCAGGCATAGTTAACGCGAGCGTGTTCTGATTTGTTCGCCGCCAGTGAGAAGGCTGGCGAAGCCGCTTTCGTTGCTGCAGTTTTTGCTACAGCTGGCGTAGCCTGTGCCGCTGCGAGCTGCTGCTCCACTTGCGCTTTCTGCTCGCTACTCTGCTTCAGCTTCGCTTCCAGCTCGGCGAGCTGCGCACTCTGCCCGGTAGTTTGCTTTGTCGCCTCAGCCAGTTGCGCATCTGCTGCTTCGCGCGTTTTATTCGCCTCAGCGAGCTGTTTTTCCAAATCTGCCGTTTTCGCCGTCGCCAGCTGGCGTTTCTCCTCAGATGCCGCGGCCTGCTTTTTCGCTTCCGCCAGCTGCTGCTGCGCCAGCGCATTCTCTTCACTGCGCTGCTTCAGCTTCGCTTCCAGCTCGGCAAGTTGCGCGCTCTGCCCGGTAGTTTGCTTTGTCGCCTCAGCCAGTTGCGCATCTGCTGCTTCGCGCGTTTTATTCGCCTCAGCGAGCTGTTTTTCCAGCTCCGCCGTTTTCGCCGTTGCCAGCTGGCGTTTCTCCTCAGATTCAGCGGCCTGCTCTTTCGCTTCCGCCAGCTGCTGCTGCGCCAGCGCATTCTCTTCACTGCGCTGCTTCAGCTTCGCTTCCAGCTCGGCGAGCTGCGCACTCTGCCCGGTAGTTTGCTTTGTCACGTCAGCCAGTTGCGCATCTGCTGCTTCGCGCGTTTTAATCGCCACAGCGAGCTGTTTTTCCAGCTCCGCCGTTTTCGCCGTCTCCAGCTGACGTTTCTCCTCAGATGCCGCGCTCTGCTCTTTCGCCTCCGCCAGCTGTTGCTGCGCAAGCGCATTCTCTTCACTGCGCTGCTTCAGCTTCGCTTCCAACTCGGCGAGCTGCGCACTCTGCCCGGTAGTTTGCTTTGTCGCCTCAGCCAGTTGCGCATCTGCTGCTTCGCGCGTTTTATTCGCCTCAGCGAGCTGTTTTTCCAGATCTGCCGTTTTCGCCATCGCCAGCTGGCGTTTCTCCTCAGATGCAGCGGCCTGCTCTTTCGCCTCCGCCAGCTGCTGCTGTAGCACTTTGTTATCGTTGCTCATCGACTGGAGTTGTTCGGCGTCCTGGGGACGCGGCGTTGCCTGAACCGTATTTAACTGCTGTTTCGCTTGCGCTTTCTCTTCACTACTTTGCTTTAGCGCCTCCTCCAGCTTCTCAATACGGGATGCCTGCATACTCATCTTTTTCATGGCGGCATCGAGCTGGCTGTTTAATGCGTCACCGGATTTATTTGCCTGCGCCAGTTGTTGGCTAAGTGCCTGTAACTGCTGGCGCTGATTATCATCTTCACCAGACGCCTCCCCGGGTTTTACGATCGCGGCGGCCTGCTTTTTCCGTAGCGTTTTGATTTCATGCTGTAGCGCGGCAAGCTGGTCCTTAAGCTGCTTGATGTGTTGTTCACTCAAATCGGGTGTTGGCGCTGGCAGTTTCACAGGGGCCAGAGGTGACGGGACAACAACCTCCCCTGCGGCGCCCCGATCCACCGTAAACGGTGAGTTCGGTTCGGCCGATATGATATGTTCTTTGTTCAGGCGTTCGAGTAATAAATCGGGCTCAGCATAGACGGAAAGAGAGAAAACCGATAACAGTACAGCAGAGGAGTGGCGTAGTTTTATCATAACTGTTTCAGCGTATTTGCTCGGCTGGACATATTCGCGAATACCGCGCTGCGCACGCGAGAACAAACAACTTCTACCTTGTTATCAATTTCCGTTTTCATTATTTCAGCGGCGTTCTTATCAATTATTGGCTGATTTTTCTTATAGACTTCGTAGCTATTATTAATCGTCTTAAATTGCTGGGTGTAGGTTTGAAACGCCGATTTATCCAAACCTTTTAATGCGGTAAGCCATTCGTAGCACTGCTGCGCCTGCTGCTTCTGCGGGGAGTCTTTCACCACCGAAGGCACTGTTGATTTAACACATCCCGTTAATGCAAAAGATAACAAAAGGGAGACACATAAAAGGTAAAGTTGTGAGCGTCGCATAATATCCTCATCACTCAGACATATTCTTTCACTGAAATTCATTCAGTTAATAGATAAATTAAACATGGAATATCGGTCAAATAACAACGAGGATGAAAACTACCACGGCAGCATTTAAATAACAATAAGAAGACCCATACCCACAAAGGATATTGTTCTGACATCATTTATCTTTATATATATAGATAAATAATATTTTTAATGAATAAATAATATTGAAAGGCGTTTGAGTGAAAATAATAATGCCGCCTTCCGGGCAGAAAGGCGGCATGGGAAACTAGATATGCAGTTCCTGCAATTTTTCTTTCGGCAGGGCGAGTTCTTCGTTGCTGTTAACGCGAACATCGCGATCGAGGATGTGACGCGCGATTTCTTGCGCTTCTTCCAGAGAGTGCATCTGGTATGTCCCGCACTGATAGATATTCAGTTCCGGGATCTGGCTTTGATCTTTTACTTTCAGGACATCTGCCATCGCCGCTTTCCAGGCATCGGCGACGCGCTGCTCGTCCGGCGTACCGATCAGGCTCATGTAAAAACCGGTGCGGCAACCCATCGGAGAGATGTCGATGATCTCAACGCCGTTGCCGTTGAGGTGGTTACGCATAAAACCGGCGAACAGATGCTCCAGCGTATGGATACCTTTTTCCGGCATTACTTCTTTGTTCGGTACGCAGAAACGCAGGTCGAATACGGTAATGGTGTCGCCGTGCGGCGTGTCCATAGTCTTGGCAACACGGACTGCTGGCGCTTCCATACGGGTATGATCGACAGTGAAGCTATCCAATAATGGCATTTAGTCACCTCCGACAGTGATTTTTTAAAAATAAAATGAACTCTTTTTTCCCGTGCGAGTCTGAGTATATGAAAGACGCGCATTTGTTATCATCATCCCTGATCTTCAGAGATGAAATTTTGGCCACAGAGATGTGGCCTTTTTCTTTTGTATCAAGCGTGGCGCGCGAGTAACGCCTCGAATGACTCCGAATCTCCGGCTTCAACCTCTGCCTGACGCACCAGCGACGCTTTGCACTCGGCGATAAAATCTTCCTCAAGCAAAATTTCCAGTGGCTCTTCACGCAGCTGCGAACGGTACTGATCGCCCAGGGCTTTCCCCGTGCCGCCGATACCATTATCAATCATCGAGCGCAGAATGCGCGCAGAGAATGTCAATTCTGGATCGTCGAAGCTGGCAACCAACTGGTCGCACACTTTTTCGTACTCTTCGCCACCGTACACGCCATCCAGCGTCTGCGCTACTCGTTTCAGATCGCTAAACAGATCCTTACCGACCTGAGCGAGCGGGAACTGTGCGGTTTCGCAGCCCATTCCGAGCGTCAAACCGGGTTTACGCCCCTCAAGAATCACGCGATTCCAGTTAGTACGGGTGCACAGTAATTCATCGCTGCTCATTTCCGGCGCATCAGCCAGCGCGCACCAGACCATAAACAGATCGAGGAAGCGCACCTGCTGCTCATCAACGCCAATGGCGGTGAACGGATTGATATCCAGAGAACGAACTTCGATGTACTCAATGCCGCCGCGCAGCAACGCATCCGATGGTGTTTCGCCACTTCGGGTCACACGTTTCGGGCGAATGGGCGCATACAGCTCGTTTTCAATCTGCAGAATATTGGTGTTGATCTGTAAGTATTTGCCATCTTTTTTCAGACCAATTTTGGCGTATTCCTCAGAAGGCGTTTTGATTGCGCGCTTCAACGCCACCACATAGTCGTGCAGGTTATTGAAGGTAATACCAAGATTGCTTTGCGATTTATTGGTGTACCCGAGGTCGCTCAGGCGTAATGAGGTCGCATACGGCAAGTAGTACATACCGTTAGACGTTTTCTCAAACGGCAGCGTTGTCGGTTTCCCTTGCAGGAACGACGAGCAAATTGCTGGCGAAGCGCCAAACAGATACGGGATCACCCAGCCGAACCGATAGTAATTGCGGATGAGGCGGAAATACCCTTCCGATACCGATTCTTTATCCGTACTGCCGCTTTTCGCTTCCCAGAAAGCCATTGGCAGCGAGAAATTGTAATGTACGCCGGAAATGGTTTGCATGAGCGCGCCATAGCGATTTTTCAGCCCTTCGCGGTAGAGCGTTTTCAGGCGACCAATATTGGACGTGCCGTACTGCGCCAGCTCAATATCCTGACCATCTTTGATATAACACGGCATGCTCAACGGCCACATGCGTTCATCGCCAATCTGGCGCGCAGTGTAGCGATGAATGTCGCGCATGATAGTCAGCATATGATCGATATCGCCATCTACCGGAGTGATAAATTCCAGCAGTGCTTCAGCAAAATCGGTGGTGATCCATTTATGGGTCAGTGCTGAGCCAAGCACAGCCGCATGACCCGTAGTTGCCAGAGAGCCATCCGCATTTACGCGCAGCGTTTCACGCTCAAGACCGCGTTGTATCCCCTTCAGAGCTTGAGGATGTTTTTCCAGCCAGGACAGCGCCTGTGATACGTCCGGGATCAAATTGACCTCCCGCCTGTCATAATCATTTTATTAAGCATAATTGTAATGGTTGACGATTAAAGGTCACTCACTCAGTCCAATTAGTGCCACCACGTCATACCCTGCAGCGTTACAAAGGCAATCGCCAGATAGCGCAACGCTTTGCCAAGGCATAAAAAAATTACTACTGGCCCCCACGACAAGCGCATCCATCCTGCCAGCAGGCACAGCAAGTCGCCTATAACAGGCACCCAGCTTAACAACAGCGCTGCCGCGCCGTATCGTTTAAGCCAGTCAGTCGCTTTTTCCTGCCAGCGCGATGTTTTACGCTGCGGGAAGAAACGCCCAAGAATAACGTTAGTCAGCCCTCCAAGGCTATTACCCATTGTTGCTATTACAACAAGAAGCCAGGGCTGGCTAACGTGAGAAATGAGCATGGCAACCAGCACAACCTCAGAATTGCCAGGCAACAGCGTGGCGCTGAGAAAACTGCTGGAAAACAGTGACAACAACGACAGTGTGTCACTCACAATAAGCGAACGTCCACGACGTCCATACCGGCTGCACGCGCCGCCTCAAGCCCGAAATCCGCATCTTCGAAAACGATGCATTGCGTCGGTTCCACCCCCATGCTTTGTGCACAAAGCAGAAAAGTATCGGGCGCGGGTTTGTGATGTTTAACATGATCGGCTGCGATAACGGCGTCAAAGTAACCCCGCAGTCCAAGATGTGCCAACAACGCTTCCGCAATCGCGCTTTCGCTGCCCGTTCCTACAGACATCGGACGGCGACCATGCCACGCTTTCACGACCTCGATAAGCGGCAATGGGCGAACAGAGTCCAGCAACATCGCTTTTACCATCGCCGTTTTTTCCTGAGCCAACAGATGCGGATCGAGATCGCCCTGGTTGGCTTCAATAATGGATTGCGCGATACGCCAGGTTGGAGCGCCGTTAAGCCCAATCATTGCCTGTTCGTCAAAACGCATCCCATAACGCCCGAGCACTTCATGCCAGGCTTTACGGTGAGTTGGCTCTGTATCAAGAATAGTGCCATCCATATCGAAAATCAGACCAGCGTAACGTTCGTACATCATGTTCTCACAAAGCGGATAACAAACAGTTACTTTAACGTAAACAGTGATTTTTGTCGCTGCCAGCGAGTGAGAAGCATAGTGTTACGCATGATTTTGGCGGGATAACCGGTAAGACAAAGTTTTGTATTTTACTAAAGTGATGTGGTCAGGAGAATGGCGTTGCTTAGCTTGCAGGGTATTGCCAGAACCGCGTTATTCTTGCTGGTATCAGCAAAAGATGCTCTAAACCTGAGAGAATAAATCGACGGGGTATTACAGAAGATGGTGCATCCGGGAGGATTCGAACCTCCGACCGCTCGGTTCGTAGCCGAGTACTCTATCCAGCTGAGCTACGGATGCATCGGGAAATCTTTTTACGCTACAGATTCAGACCTTCATGACCAAACAAATCCGGAAAGATGACCCGGCGTTGCCTCGCCTTCAGACCGTTTCTGAAACAGCGCAATTCTTTCTGATTCCGGCAGTAAGTTCCGCCAGACTGAAAGAATAAACAGGTTTGTGTATCAATAAGATGGTGCATCCGGGAGGATTCGAACCTCCGACCGCTCGGTTCGTAGCCGAGTACTCTATCCAGCTGAGCTACGGATGCATCGGGAAATGCTATTTACAACACAGATTCATATCTGCATAACATCGGCGTACTGAGCAAGAATGGTGCATCCGGGAGGATTCGAACCTCCGACCGCTCGGTTCGTAGCCGAGTACTCTATCCAGCTGAGCTACGGATGCATCGGGAAACTTACTTTACAACGCTGATTCAGTGCTGCGTTACCTCGCCACACTGAGCAAGATGGTGCATCCGGGAGGATTCGAACCTCCGACCGCTCGGTTCGTAGCCGAGTACTCTATCCAGCTGAGCTACGGATGCAAAATGGCGGTGAGGCGGGGATTCGAACCCCGGATGCAGCTTTTGACCGCATACTCCCTTAGCAGGGGAGCGCCTTCAGCCTCTCGGCCACCTCACCACACGCGCCTCTTTCGAGTGCTTCGAAGAACTTGTTAAGGGCTCATCGTCGCTGCGTGGCGCACATATTACTTTCTGGGACTTATAAGTCAAACACTTTTTCCAGCCCCTGAATCGTTTGCACACTTCGCAGGCAATTAGCCTGCAAAAAGGCCAAAAAGGATGTTTTATCAGCAGAAATTCTGCCGTTTCGCTGTAGAAAAATGGCAAAGACATTCCATCTCAACAGGCGGGTAACAGGGAAAAACAACGAGTATGAAATAAAAAGGAAACGTATTGAGGGGAGAATCAGAGGAGGAGTTGCGTCTCGCCGGAAAACAGCGAGACGCGATAATGGCATCAGTAGTTCGACTGCTGTGATTTTTCAGCCTGGATACGCTGGTAGATCTCTTCACGGTGAACGGAAACTTCTTTAGGGGCGTTAACGCCGATACGAACCTGGTTACCCTTAACCCCTAATACAGTCACAGTGACCTCATCCCCAATCATGAGGGTTTCACCAACTCGACGAGTCAGAATCAGCATTCTTTGCTCCTTGAAAGATTAAAAGAGTCGGGTCTCTCTGTATCCCGGCATTATCCATCATATAACGCCAAAAAGTAAGCGATGACAAACACCTAAGTGTAAGCAGTCACGGCATTACATTCTGTTAAACCTAAGTTTAGCCGATATACAAGACTTCAACCTGACTTTATCGTTATCAATAGCGTAGTGGCAACAACGCCATAACCGCAAGGTTATGGCGTCTGCTTTCGCTTTGTAATTATGACAGTTTAGCGCTTACCCAGTCTTTTACACTGGCGAGAGCGGCAGGCAGTGCGGCTGCGTCTGTACCGCCGGCTTGCGCCATATCCGGACGTCCGCCACCTTTACCCCCGACCTGCTGGGCAACCATACCAATCAATTCCCCTGCTTTAACACGGTCGATCACATCCTTCGACACACCCGCAATCAGGGAAACTTTTCCTTCCGCCACGGTGGCAAGCACAATCACTGAAGCACCCAGTTGGTTTTTCAGATCGTCCACCATGGTACGCAGCATCTTCGGCTCGACGCCAGCCAGTTCGCTAACCAGCAGTTTTACGCCGTTAAGATCGATAGCTTTACCGGACAGGTTAGCGCTCTCCTGCGCTGCCGCCTGCTCTTTAAGCTGCTGCAACTCTTTTTCCAGCTGGCGAGTACGTTCGATAACAGTACGCACTTTATCGCCAAGGTTCTGGCTGTCGCCCTTCAGCAACTGCGCAACATCATGTAGTTGGTCACTCTGCGCATGCAGGCTGGCAATCGCGCCTTCACCGGTAACGGCCTCGATACGACGCACACCTGCCGCTGTGCCGGATTCAGACACAATGCGGAACAGACCAATATCACCGGTGCGGGAAGCATGTGTGCCGCCGCAGAGTTCAGTCGAGAAATCACCCATGCGCAGCACGCGCACGCGGTCTTCGTATTTCTCACCAAACAACGCCATTGCGCCATTCGCTTTTGCCGTTTCCAGATCCATGATGTTGGTTTCGATTGGCAGGTTACGGCGAATTTGCGCATTCACCAGATCTTCTACCGCACGGATTTCCGATGGCTTCATGGCTTCAAAATGGGAGAAGTCAAAGCGCAACGCTTTGTCATTGACCAGAGAGCCTTTCTGCGCAACGTGCGTACCGAGCACATCGCGCAGCGCGGCATGCATCAGGTGTGTGGCAGAGTGGTTCAGACGAATACGCGCACGGCGCGCTTCATCGACTTCCGCTTTCACACCGTCGCCGACTTTCAGCGAACCGCTACTCAACTTGCCGAGATGACCAATCGCCTGGCCGTACTTCTGCGTATCCTGTACGGCAAAGGCAAAGCCATTACCTTTCAGTTCGCCTTTATCGCCCACCTGGCCGCCAGACTCGGCGTAGAACGGCGTTTCATCAAGAACAACAACCGCTTCCTGGCCTGCGGCGATCGCGTTAACCGGCTTACCATCGACAAACAGCGCAGTCACTTTGCCGTTCAGTTCCAGATGGTCATAGCCTTTAAATTCCGAAGCGCCATCAACGCGGATCATCGCGTTGTAATCTGCACCGAAACCGCTGGATTCGCGCGCGCGGCGGCGTTGCTCTTCCATCGCGGCTTCAAAACCTGCTTCGTCAACTTTCAGATTACGTTCACGGCAGACATCGGCGGTTAAATCCACCGGGAAACCATAAGTATCGTACAGGCGGAAAGCGGTCTCGCCGTCCAGCGTGTCACCTTTCAGTTTTGCCAGCTCTTCGTCCAGCAGCGCCAGGCCACGCTCCAGCGTACGCGCAAATTGTTCTTCTTCGGTTTTCAGAACCTGCTCAACCTGCGCCTGCTGGCGTTGCAGATCTTCACCAGCGGAACCCATCACCTCAATCAACGGGCCTACCAGTTTATAGAAGAAGGTGTCCTTCGCGCCCAGCATGTTGCCATGACGAATCGCACGACGAATGATACGACGCAGCACATAGCCACGGTTTTCGTTCGACGGAATGACGCCATCGGCGATCAGGAAGGCACAAGAACGAATGTGGTCGGCAATAACACGCAGCGATTTATTGCTCAAATCTGTCGCGCCGGTCACATTTGCCACCGCCTGAATCAGTCGGGTGAACAGGTCGATTTCGTAGTTGGAATTCACATGTTGCAGCACCGCGGCAACACGCTCCAGGCCCATACCGGTATCCACGGACGGCTTCGGCAGCGGTTCCATAGTGCCATCGGCCTGGCGGTTGAACTGCATAAAGACGATGTTCCAGATTTCGATATAGCGGTCGCCGTCTTCTTCCGGGCTGCCCGGAGGGCCACCCCAGATGTGGTCGCCGTGATCGTAGAAAATCTCGGTGCACGGGCCGCATGGACCGGTATCGCCCATCTGCCAGAAGTTGTCAGAAGCGTAAGCGGCGCCTTTGTTATCGCCGATGCGGATAATGCGCTCGCGCGGCACGCCCACTTCTTTTTCCCAGATTTCGTACGCTTCGTCGTCCGTTTCGTATACCGTCACCCACAGACGCTCTTTCGGCAGGTTGAACCAGTTCTCACCGGTCAGCAGTTCCCATGCGTACTGAATAGCATCATGTTTGAAGTAGTCGCCGAAGCTAAAGTTGCCCAGCATTTCAAAGAATGTGTGATGGCGCGCGGTGTAACCGACGTTTTCCAGGTCGTTGTGTTTACCACCAGCACGAACGCAACGCTGTGCTGTGGTAGCGCGGGAATAATTACGTTTGTCGAGCCCAAGAAATACATCCTTGAACTGGTTCATCCCGGCGTTAGTAAACAGCAGAGTCGGGTCGTTATTCGGTACCAGGGAGCTGCTGGCAACTACCTGATGTCCCTTACTATGGAAAAAATCGAGAAACGCCTGACGGATCTCAGCGGTGCTCTTGCTCATAATTATCCTGAAATCAAGCTAACGAAATGTGGTAACCGGCCGTTGCCATACATGGAAAACGCGCCAGCTACTGGAAAAAGTGGGAATAAGATAAGTTTTCTTTACTGCGAAGTAAAATCCCGTATGCGCTCAGTCGGCAAAATTTCGCCATATTTCCTGAATATCTTCCTGCATAAAGCCGCGATAGAGCAAAAAACGCTGCACTTTTACTTTCGCCGCATATTCAGTCGGTAGCGGTTCGCCATATTTGCGCTGCGCTTGCGCACGGGCACTCTCCACCCAGTCGATATCGCATTCGCGTAGCGCGCTTTCGCTGTCTTCTCGCGAAATCCCTTTTTGATTTAACTCCTGCCGAATGCGTGCCGGACCATACCCTTTGCGCGCACGACTGGCGATAAACTGGCGCACAAAGCGCATATCATCAAGAAAGTTATGCTCCAGACACCATGCCACGACCTCTTCGACCTCTTCCGGCGTGATATCCAGTTCTTCCGGGCCGTTTTTACTCATTACTGGCGCGGTTAATTTGCGGCGAAACTCTTTTTCGCTGTGATCGCGCATCGCCAGAATCCGCATCGCCCGGTCACGCAGGCGGGCAACGGCGGAGCGTCGGGAAGGGTTCTCGGGCATGGCTTGATCCTGTGTTCGTAGAAAAGCAAAAGGGCTGCATCAGCAGCCCTTGATTACCATTCAAATTATCAGAAATCTTCGTTGGTTTCTTCAACGTCTTCGTCATTGCCATCGGCAGTGAATTCAGCGGAAGAACTCTGATTGCTGAGCAGAATTTCGCGCAGCTTTTTCTCGATCTCTTTTGCTGCCGCCGGGTTTTCTTTCAGCCAGGTTGTTGCGTTCGCTTTACCTTGACCAATTTTGTCACCGTTGTAGCTATACCAGGCGCCGGCTTTCTCAATCAGCTTCTCTTTCACGCCAAGATCGACCAGCTCGCCGTAGAAGTTGATGCCCTCGCCATAGAGGATCTGGAATTCAGCCTGCTTAAACGGCGCAGCGATTTTGTTTTTCACCACTTTAACGCGGGTTTCGCTGCCGACCACGTTATCCCCCTCTTTCACCGCACCGATACGGCGAATGTCCAGACGCACAGAGGCGTAGAATTTCAGCGCGTTACCGCCGGTGGTGGTTTCCGGGTTACCGAACATTACGCCAATTTTCATACGGATCTGGTTGATGAAGATCAGCAGCGTATTGGACTGTTTCAGGTTACCAGCCAGTTTACGCATCGCCTGGCTCATCATACGTGCCGCAAGGCCCATGTGAGAGTCACCGATTTCGCCTTCAATTTCCGCTTTCGGCGTCAACGCTGCAACGGAGTCGACCACCAGCACGTCAACCGCACCGGAGCGCGCCAGCGCGTCACAGATTTCCAGCGCCTGCTCACCGGTATCCGGCTGAGAGCAGAGCAGGTTGTCGATATCAACGCCGAGTTTGCGAGCGTAAACCGGATCCAGCGCGTGTTCAGCATCGATAAACGCACAGGTTTTACCTTCGCGCTGTGCTGCGGCAATGACCTGCAAGGTCAGCGTCGTTTTACCTGAAGATTCAGGCCCGTAAATTTCGACGATACGCCCCATCGGCAAACCGCCAGCGCCCAGCGCGATATCCAGCGAGAGCGAACCGGTAGAGATGGTTTCCACATCCATGGAACGGTCTTCACCCAGACGCATGATGGAGCCTTTACCGAATTGCTTTTCGATCTGACCCAGTGCGGCTGCAAGCGCCTTTTGTTTGTTTTCGTCGATAGCCATGATTACTCCTTCATGCAGAGTGAAGCGCGTTACGCTCCGCGGTGAATTACTGTTCTGTTGTCGCAATTATACTGTATAGTCATACAGTATCAAGCATTTTGTAGAAAATGTTGCCAAAGGGTTTGCAGGGCATAGGTGGTGGCCTGTCTGCGCACCGCTTCACGATCGCCGGAAAAGCATTCACGGCGCGTGATCCCTTCCCCGCTGACGCTGGCAATGCCAAACCAAACCGTGCCAACCGGCTTCTCGTCGCTGCCGCCATCCGGCCCGGCGATGCCGCTAATGGAAATCGCATAATCGGCACGCGCTGCTTTCAGCGCGCCAATCGCCATCTCGACCACCACCTGCTCGCTGACCGCACCGTGCGCATCCAGCGTGGCGGGCTGTACGCCAATCATTTGGGCTTTCGCTTCATTACTGTAGGTAACAAACCCGCGTTCAAACCAGGCGGAACTACCAGCGATATCGGTGATCACCTTCGCCACCCAACCACCGGTACAGGACTCCGCCGTTGTCAGCGTCGCGCCGCGCGCCCTGAGCGCCAGCCCAATGCGTTCGCTGAGCTGCATTAATTCATTGTCCGTCATGATGGCTCCCGTGCGTCTAAAAACTGTGGCGGAAAAGATACCACTTTCCGTGAAAAGATGGAGAGGGGATGGCGAATTTACGAGGAGGCTTCCGAAAAAAGGCCAGCGAGCGCCGGCCTGCATGGCTTATTGCTTGTTACTTCATGCTGTTATAGATAGTGTCGACGTTATGACGAAAGGCTTTCTGATAGGTATCTGCCACCCCGCCTTTGGCGCTTAACGCTTCCGGATAAAGCTCGCCACCCGGTTGCGCGCCGGTTGCGCTGGCGATCTGTTTCACCAGCCGTGGATCCAGCTGGTTTTCCATAAACCACACTTTCACGCCATCGGCTTTGATCTGTTTGATCAGCGAAGCGACCTGCGCGGCACTGGCTTCACTTTCAGAAGAGATGCCTTGCGGCGCCATGAAATCAACGCCGTAAGCGCGAGCAAAATAACCAAACGCATCGTGGCTGGTCAGCACTTTGCGTTTCGCCTGCGGCACCGCGCTGAAGCGCTCTTTCGCCCAGCTATCCAGTTTATTTAACTGGTCGATATAACGCTGACCGGAGGCATTCAGCGCGGCTTCGTCAGCCGGATCGGCTTTCACCAGCGCGGCAAGAATATTTTTCGCATACAGCGCACCATTCGCCGCACTGTTCCAGGCGTGGGGATCGGTCACCGTTGCGCCATCTTCTTCCAGCGTATGCGTTGCAACGCCGGTTGATGCGACGACAAGCTGGCCTTTAAAGCCAGAGGCTTTCACCAGACGATCTAACCAGCCTTCCAGCCCCAGGCCGTTCACCACCACCACGTCGGCGCTGTTAAGCAGTGCGCTGTCTTTCGCCGACGGTTCAAAGGTATGCGGATCGCCATCCGGCCCCACCAGCGTCGTCACCTTGACGTGATCGCCGCCAACCTGCTGGGTGATATCGCCCAGAATCGAGAAGCTGGCGACCACATTTACTGTTTTTGCCATTGCGCCCTGCGCCACCAGGCCGAGCGCCAGCGCCAGAATAAGCCCTGTCCGTTTCATCATTTCCCCTTGCTACGTTAAAAGTGCGCGCAGGCTGTGAGCCAGCCCACTGCGCGTGCCGAATAAAATGGAAAAAAAGAAGACAATACTGGCGGTCAGCACAATCGCCGGTCCGGCGGGTAATCCCGCCATCCACGACAGGCTTAACCCAAGCCACGCGCACAGCGCTCCAATGCTGGCCGCAAGCCATAATAATCCCGGTAATGTCCGCGCCCAGCAGCGCGCCGCCACGGCGGGGAGCATCATCACGCCTACGGCCATTAATGTGCCGAGCACCTGAAACCCGGCCACCAGGTTAAGCACCAGTAACGCCAGAAACAGCCCGTGCAGCAGGCCAGGTGCACGCGGGGCGTTAACCTGCAAAAACGCGCTGTCGAACGCTTCACTGACCATGCCGCGATAGCAAAACGCCAACATCATCAGTGTCAGGCTGGCCACTCCTGCGACAAACAGCGCCGAGTCGCGATCGACCGCCAGAATCGAGCCAAACAGCAGATGCAGCAGATCGACACTGGAGCCGCGCAGCGAAACCAGCGTGACGCCGAGCGCCAGCGAACCGAGGTAGAAACCTGCGAAGCTGGCATCCTCTTTCAGCGGCGTGCGGCGGCTTACCCACCCGGCAACCAGCGCAACCACGATCCCGGCGATAAAACCGCCGATACTCATCGCCAGCAATGACATGCCGCTCAGCAAATAACCCACCGCCACGCCCGGCAGAATGGCGTGCGACAGCGCATCGCCCATCAGGCTCATGCGCCGCAGCAGCAAAAAAACGCCCAGCGCCGTGGTACTGATGGAGAGCGCCAGACACACCACCAGTGCGCGGCGCATAAAGCCAAACTCGATAAACGGCTGGAAAAAGAGATGCCAGATCATGCGCTGCACGCCTCATCTTTTGTCGCGAAATGCGCTGTCGCGCCCCACTGCGCCACGCGTTCGTCGAGGCGTAACGTTTGCGGGAAATAGCGAGACACGCGCTCGCTATCGTGCAGCACGGCAATAATGGTTTGCCCGCCACGATGCATGTCCACAATCTGCTCCATCAACAGTTGCGATGTGGCTTCATCAATACCGGTGAACGGCTCGTCGAGCATCACCAGCGGCGCGTTCTGCACCCAGACGCGGGCAAACAACATGCGCTGAAACTGCCCGCCGGAGAGCGTATCAATCGTTTCGCGCGCCATTGCTGTCAGCCCAACGCGCTCCAGCCCCTGAGCGATTCGGCTACGGGCATCGCGATTCAACCCGCGAAACAACGAAACGCGCGGCCAGCAGCCCATACTCACCACGTCCTGCACGGTGAGCGGAAATTGAGATTCCAGCGCGTGGCGCTGCGCCAGCCAGCCGATGACGGGCCGCGCCGGTTGCCAGCGCAAAACGCCGCTCACCGGCGGTAAAAATCCGGCCAGCGTTTTTAACAGGGTCGATTTACCGCAGCCGTTCGCGCCAACAATCGCCGTCATACTACCGCGCGCCAGCGTGCCGCACAGCGCCGGCGTGATCGCGAGGCGATCGTAGCCTGCGACCAGGTGGTCAAGTTCAATCATGGCAGCGCAACCGCCCAGCTAGTCAGGAGCCAAAGCACCGCTAATAGTGCGGCAGCCAGCACTAAACGGATCGTGCCGGAAAGGGAAAACAGCGTTACGGGAATCATTCACACACCTCATATGTTATAACGTAACAATAATCAGTATGAATGATTAAGTAAATCGCTATGCGTAACGGGAGTGCATCGAAATGTTTCAGATTCCCCTCCCGCAGGAGGGGAGAGGGATCAGCGAACGCGCGCCAGTGAAACCGCCTGGCCGAGCTGCCAGACCGCCATCGCGTAATGCGTGCTGTGGTTATAGCGGGTAATGGTGAAGAAGTTCGGCAGACCGTACCAGTACTCATAGCCGGTGCCCACATCAAGGCGCAGCAGGCTCGCCTGTTGGTGCGCGCCCAGCGGTTGTTGCGGTGTTAAACCCGCCGCCGCCAGTTGCCCGACGCTGTAATTGGTTTTAAAGCCATTTTCCAGCCCCGGTGCCTGGCCGTTGGCCGGAACCGCCACGATATCGCCCTTCACCCAGCCGTGCTGTTTGAAGTAGTTCGCCACGCTGCCAATGGCATCCACCGGATCCCACAGGTTGATATGCCCGTCGCCGTTGAAATCGACGGCGTACTGCTTGTACGAAGAGGGCATAAACTGTCCATAGCCCATTGCGCCAGCGAAAGAACCTTTCAGTTCGAGCGGATCATCACTTTCATCGCGCGCCATCAGCAGGAAAGTTTCGAGTTCACTGGCGAAATACTCCGCGCGGCGCGGGTAAGCGAAGGCCAGCGTCGCTAACCCGTCGAGAATACGCGTTTTGCCCATCACGCGGCCCCAGCGGGTTTCCACGCCGATGATGCCAACGATAATTTCCGGCGGCACACCGTAAACCATCCACGCGCGGTTAAGCGCGTCTTCATACTGATTCCAGAACGCCACGCCATTTTGCACGTTGTCCGGGGTGATGAACTGCTTGCGATAGCGCAGCCAGGCGCCGTTCGGCCCGGTGGGTCCCGCTGTCGTCGGCGCTTGCTTATCCATCAGGCGCAACACGTAGTCCAGGCGTTTGGCCTGCGAGAGAATTTCATGCAGTTGCTGGCGGTCAAAACCGTGCTTGCTGACCATCATATTGATGAACTGCTCCGCCGCCGGGTTATTGGCAAAGTCACCGCCGGTCATCAGAACATTGTGCTGCGGCTCAAGCAGAAAACCGCCGGAAGGCGCGGGCGACGCGGTTTGCGGGGTTTCAGCAAGCGGGGGTTTACTGCTACAGGCACAGAGCACAACAAACGCAGGCAGCAATGCTGCGTAACAACGCTTCAACATGGGACTTCCATTTTAAACGAATCAGCCAGGAGCAAGTATGGTAAAGCATCTGGCTACCGACAAGGAAGCGCCGTAACGCCTGCGCACGCGATCTCACTTCACTTTTTCACCCTCCATTACGCGTTCATTTAATTCCGCTCACTCTCGCAAAAAACTTTCACAATGATCATTTTTTCTTTCATAACGAGATCTAAATAACACATTTCAACCTTTCATAATGATTATGATAGTGCACGGTTAAACAACAAAACGACAACCCTACAGGAGAGAACAATGGAAACCATTACGCATGGTGCCGAATGGTTCATCGGGCTGTTTCAGAAAGGCGGCGAAGTGTTCACCGGCATGGTGACCGGTATTTTGCCCCTGCTGATAAGCCTGCTGGTTATCATGAACGCACTGATTAACTTTATTGGCCAACACCGGATCGAAAAATTTGCCCAGCGCTGCGCGGGCAATCCCCTTGCCCGCTATTTGCTGCTGCCCTGCATCGGCACGTTTGTCTTCTGCAACCCCATGACACTGAGCCTCGGGCGCTTTATGCCAGAAAAGTACAAACCCAGTTATTACGCTGCCGCGTCCTACAGTTGCCACTCAATGAATGGCCTGTTTCCGCATATCAACCCCGGCGAGCTGTTTGTCTATCTGGGGATCGCCAACGGTCTGACAACGCTGGGCTTGCCGCTCGGCCCGCTGGCGGTGAGCTACCTGCTGGTCGGCCTGGTGACCAACTTCTTCCGCGGCTGGGTTACCGACCTCACCACTTCCATTTTCGAGAAGAAAATGGGCATTCAACTTGAACAAAAAGTCCAACTCGCTGGAGCAACATCATGACGCGCATAGTGATTGAAAAAGGCACCGGCGGCTGGGGCGGCCCGCTGGAAATCGACGCCAGCACTGAGAAGAAAATTGTCTATATCACCGCGGGCACCCGCCCGGCGATCGTCGATAAGCTGGCGCAACTCACCGGCTGGCAGGCGGTTGACGGCTTTAAAGAGGGCGAGCCGCCAGCAGAGGAGATTGGCGTTGCGGTGATCGACTGCGGCGGTACGCTGCGCTGTGGTATCTATCCGAAACGCCGCATCCCGACGGTGAATATCCATGCGACAGGGAAATCCGGCCCGCTGGCGCAGTACATCCTGGAAGATATCTACGTTTCCGGAGTGAAAGAGGACAATATCCATCTGCACGGTGACGCGCCAACCGCCGCACCAAAACGCCCGGTCGCGAAGGATTACGACACCAGCAAAAAAATCACCGAGCAGAGCGATGGTCTGCTGGCAAAAGTCGGCATGGGCATGGGTTCGGCGGTCGCGGTGCTGTTTCAGGCCGGGCGCGACACCATCGACACGGTGCTGAAAACTATTCTGCCGTTTATGGCCTTCGTCTCGGCGCTCATCGGCATCATCATGGCCTCCGGGCTTGGCGACTGGATTGCCCACGGCCTCGCGCCGCTTGCCAGCCATCCACTCGGGCTGGTAACGCTGGCGCTTATCTGCTCCTTCCCGTTGCTGTCACCCTTCCTCGGCCCAGGCGCGGTGATTGCCCAGGTCATTGGCGTGCTGATTGGCGTACAGATCGGCCTCGGCAATATCCCGCCGCATCTCGCCCTGCCCGCGCTGTTCGCCATCAACGCCCAGGCGGCGTGTGACTTCATCCCGGTGGGCTTGTCGCTGGCGGAAGCGCGTCAGGATACCGTGCGCGTCGGTGTGCCCTCCGTACTGGTCAGCCGTTTTTTAACCGGTGCGCCAACGGTGCTGGTCGCCTGGTTTGTCTCCGGTTTCATTTATCAATAAGGGGTGTTTTATGAGTGTGATTTATCAAACCACCATTACCCATATCGGTGAGAGCGCCCCGGATGCGCTGAGTGACAACATGCTGATCACCTTCCGCGAAGGCGCGCCTGCGGATGTCGCCGAGTTCTGTTTTATCCATAACCACGGTGCGCTTTCGGGCGCGCTGTTACCCGGCGCGCAGTTTGAACTTGGCGATCGTCGCTACCCGGTCACCGCCGTCGGCGATGTCGCCGAGCAGAATCTGCGTGAACTGGGTCATATCACCCTGCGTTTCGATGGGCAAACGCAGTCGGAATACCCCGGAACGGTACACGTCGCAGGCCCGGTGCCGGACGGTATCGCCCCCGGCTGCATTTTGAAATTTGTCGCTTAAGTCGTAAGGAGAAGAGTATGAAACAGGTTGCCGTTGTCATTGGTGGAGGACAAACCCTTGGGGCGTTCCTTAGCCGTGGGCTTGCCGCAGAAGGTTACCGCGTGGCGGTAGTGGATATTCAAAGTGATAAAGCGGCAAATGTCGCCCAGGAGATCAACAGCGAGTTTGGCGAAGGGATGGCCTACGGCTTTGGCGCGGACGCCACCAGCGAGCACAGCGTGCTGGCTCTGGCGCGCGGCGTGGATGAGATTTTTGGCCGCGCGGATTTGCTGGTCTACAGCGCAGGCATTGCCAAAGCGGCGTTTATCAGCGACTTTGCGCTCGGTGATTTCGACCGTTCCTTGCAGGTGAACCTGGTGGGCTATTTCCTCTGCGCACGCGAGTTCGCGAAGTTGATGATTCGCGACGGCATTCAGGGGCGCATCATCCAGATCAACTCCAAATCCGGCAAAGTGGGCAGCAAGCACAACTCGGGCTATAGCGCAGCGAAGTTCGGCGGCGTGGGGCTGACCCAATCACTGGCGCTGGATCTGGCGGAGTACGGCATTACCGTGCATTCGTTGATGCTGGGTAACCTGCTGAAATCGCCGATGTTCCAGTCACTTATCCCGCAATATGCCAGCAAACTGGGCATTGCGGCGGATGAAGTGGAGCAATATTACATCGACAAAGTGCCGCTCAAGCGCGGCTGCGACTACCAGGATGTGCTGAACGTGCTGATGTTTTATGCCAGCCCTAAAGCCTCTTACTGCACCGGCCAGTCGATTAATGTCACCGGCGGCCAGGTCATGTTCTGATCTGCGTGGCCCTCCGCGCGGGGGCCTGATTTAAAAGGAGAGTGCTATGGTTTCAGCCCTGATCACCGTCGCCGCCATTGCCTGGCTCTGCCAGATGGCGCTGGGCGGCTGGCAAATCCGCCAGTTTAATAAAGCGTTTGATACGCTGTGCCAGCGCGGGCGCGTCGGCGTCGGGCGCTCCGGCGGGCGTTTCAAACCGCGCGTGGTGCTGGTCGTGGCCTTCGATCAGCAAGACCGCGTAACGGACACCTTGCTAATGCGCGGTCTCACCGTTTTTGCCCGCCCCACAAAAATTGACTATCTGAAAGGGATTAAAAGAGAGGAATTAGAGCCTGATGTGATCTTTCCCCATGATCCGAGCTGTCAGAATGCACTATCATTAGCGCTTAAAATGAAACATTGATAATTTCGTTGTGAACGCTAATAGCTTGCGAAATTATCATTTCGCAACGTAACGCAGGATATCAGCGCCTATGAAACCACGTCAGCGTCAGGCGGCTATTCTTGAGCATCTGCAAAAGCAGGGAAAGTGTTCTGTTGAAGAGCTGTCAGCTTACTTCGACACCACAGGGACGACCATACGTAAAGATCTCGTCGCGCTGGAACATTCCGGCGCGGTGATCCGCACTTATGGCGGTGTGGTGCTCAACAAAGATGAAGCCGATCCCCCGATTGATCACAAGACGCTTATCAACACCGTGCAAAAAGGGCTGATTGCCGAAACGGCAGTGACCTACATCCACGACGGCGATTCGATCATCCTTGATGCGGGCAGTACCGTGCTGCAAATGGTGCCGCTGCTCAGCCACTTCAATAACATCACGGTAATGACCAACAGTTTGCATATCGTTAACGCCCTTTCTGAGCTGGATAACGAGCAAACGATCCTGATGCCGGGCGGCACTTTCCGTAAGAAATCGGCCTCGTTTCACGGCCAACTGGCGGAAAACGCCTTTGAGCATTTCAGCTTCGACAAGCTGTTTATGGGCACCGATGGCATCGATTTAGAGGCGGGTGTCACCACCTTTAACGAGGTGTTCACCGTCAGTAAAGCGATGTGCAACGCCGCGCGGGAAGTGATCCTGATGGCGGACTCCTCCAAATTTGGCCGTAAAAGCCCGAACGTGGTCTGTAGCCTGGAAAGCGTGGATAAACTGATCACCGATTCCGGGATCGCCGCTGACGTGCGCGCCGCGCTGGAAGCCAAAGGGGTTGAAGTGATCATTGCCGGAGAAAAACATGAGTGAGTCATTAATTAACGCCGGACGGCAAACCCTGCTGCTGGAGCTTCAGGAAGCCAGCCGCCTGCCGGATCGCCTTGACGAGGCGTTTGTGCGCGCCGCTGAAACCGTGCTGAATTGCGAGGGGAAAATTATCGTCTCCGGTATCGGTAAATCCGGTCATATTGGCAAAAAGATTGCCGCGACGCTTGCCAGCACCGGCACACCGGCATTTTTCGTCCATCCGGCGGAAGCGCTGCATGGCGATCTCGGCATGATTGAAAGCCGCGACGTGATGCTGTTTATCTCCTACTCCGGTTCGGCAAAAGAGCTGGATCTGATCCTGCCGCGCCTTGAAGAGAAATCCGTCGCGCTGCTGGCGATGACTGGCAAACCACGCTCCCCACTGGCGCTCGCCGCGCGGGCGGTGCTGGATATTTCGGTGGAGCGCGAAGCCTGCCCGATGCACCTGGCTCCCACCTCCAGCACGGTGAACACACTGATGATGGGCGATGCGCTGGCGATGGCGGTGATGCAGGCGCGCGGGTTTGATGAAGAGGATTTTGCCCGCTCTCACCCGGCAGGCGCACTTGGCGCGCGCTTGCTCAATAAAGTGCACCATCTGATGCGCAAAGAGGAGCAGATCCCGCAGGTGCAGCTTACCACCAGCGTGATGGACGCGATGCTGGAACTGAGCCGCACCGGTTTGGGTCTGGTGGCGGTCTGCGACAACCAGCGCCATGTAAAAGGGGTATTTACTGATGGCGATCTTCGTCGCTGGCTGGTCTCAGGCGGGGCGCTAACCGCGCAGGTCGATAAAGCGATGACGCCCGGCGGCATCACGCTGGAGGCAGGCAGCCGCGCCGTGGACGCCAAAGAGCGCTTAATGCAGCGCAAAATTGCCGCCGCCCCGGTGGTGGATGAGGCCGGTTTACTGGTCGGCGCCATCAACCTGCAAGACTTCTACCAGGCCGGCATTCTTTAACGCTTCAGCCCCGGGCGTTTCGCCAGCCGGTACAGGCTGGCGACGCCACGCGGCACCATTACTGGCAGGCAGTCATCTTTTAACGCTTCAGCCCCAGGCGTTTCGCCAGCCAGTGCTGGCTGGCGACGCCTCGCGGCACCATCACTGGCAGACAGTAATCCTTAACGCTCCAACCTAAGACGTTTCGCCAGCCGGCGCAGACTGGCGACGTCACGCTCCACGATCGCTGGCAGGCAGTCATCTTTTAACGCTTTAGCCCCAGGCGTTTCGCCAGCCGGTGCAGGTTGGCGACGCCACGCTGTACGATCACTGGCAGGCAGTCATCTTTTAACGCTTCAGCCCCAGGCGTTTCGCCAGCCGGTGCAGGTTGGCGACATCCATCTCCAGACAGCGCGCGCAGGCCGCCCAGTTACCGCCCTGCTCTTCCAGCGTGCGGGTAATAAATGCGCGCTGAAAATCCTCCGTCGCATCGCGCAGATTTTGCTCTACGGGCAGCGGCGTCACCGCAGCGGAGGGGGCCGCCGGTTCATCGCTAAGCGCAAAATGGCGCGCTTCCAGCACCACGTCATCACGGTTACGCGTACCGCGCGCCAGCACCACCGCGCGGTGGATGGCGTGCTCCAGTTCGCGCACGTTACCTGGCCAGCCATAACTCAGCAAATGCGCCCGCGCGCCGGGGCTTAGTGCCACTCTCCCCAGCCCCAGCCGCAAACGGCACTGCTCGCAGAAGTAGCCCGCCAGTAAAACAACATCTTCCCCGCGCTCACGCAGCGGCGGCACAGAAAGCGGAAACACACTCAACCGATGGTAGAGATCGGCGCGAAAACGTCCGGCCAGCACCTCTTCGCGCAGGTCGCGGTTGGTGGCGGCCAACACGCGCACATTAACCCGCAGGCTGCGGTCGTCACCGACACGCTGAATATCGCCATATTGCAGGACACGCAGCAGCTTCGCCTGCAACGACAGCGACAACTCGCCAATCTCATCGAGAAACAGCGTGCCGTTATCCGCCATCTCGAACTTGCCACTGCGGTTGCTGATAGCGCCGGTAAAGGCACCTTTGACATGGCCGAACAGCTCGCTCTCCGCCACGCTTTCCGGCAGCGCGGCACAATTGAGATAGACCAGCGGATTGATGGCGCGCGGCGAACCTTCATGAATCGCTTTTGCCACCAGCTCTTTGCCGGTGCCGGTTTCACCACTGATCAACACGTTCAGATCGGAAGCGGCAACAATCTCGATCTCTTTTTTTAGCTGCTCCATGCCCGCCGACAGACCAATCATTTCGCTGCGCGTCACCTGTTCGAACGCCGCCGGTGCGCCGGGTAGCATATTCTGGCTCTCCAGTTGCTCTATCAGCAGCGCGTTGTTCAGCGCGCCTGCCGCCAGCGCAGCAATCAACCGCAGCTCTTCATCGCTAAAAGTGTCGAACTGATCCGGCGACATGCCATCGAGCGTTAGCGCGCCAATCAGGTTTTGCCCGGCGAACAGCGGCAGCCCAACGCAGGCGTGCACTTTCAGGCTCTCCTGACCGGGGATCAGCCCATCGTAGGGATCGGGCAAATCGCTGTCGGCGGGAAAACGCACAACATCGCCCGCGCGAGCGATCGCCTCCAGCCGTGGGTGGCCTTCCAGCGTAAAGCGCCTGCCCAGCACATCCTGCGCCAGCCCGTCGATGGCCAGTGGAATAAACTGCCGCGCGTCGTAGCGCAGCAGCGCCGAAGCGTCGCACTCCAGCACCTGGCGCAGGGTGGTGATTAGCCGCTGGAAACGATCCGCATGGCCGATGCCGCTTTGCAGTTCTATGGCGATCCCCGCCAGGACATTTAGCGAAAAACTCATACCTACCTCACTGTCATTTTGACAATGCATAGTGTCATATTGACTGTATTAGTCATAGTCATAATGACAATTTATTTTTTCGAAAAATCATTAAAACGCTTTTATATCAATCGAATATAAACCTGGCACGCAACTTGATATTAGCCATACATCGAATTGAGAAAACTGCACAGGACAACTGATATGGCTATTCATGTAAAAAACAACATTCACTGGGTTGGACAGCGTGACTGGGAAGTTCGCGACTTTCACGGCACCGAATATAAAACCCTGCGCGGCAGCAGCTACAACAGCTATCTGATCCGCGAAGGCAAAAACGTGCTGATCGATACCGTCGATCATAAATTTAGCCGCGAGTTTGTGCAGAACCTGCGCAGCGAAATCGATCTGCAGATGATCGACTACATCGTTATCAACCATGCGGAAGAAGATCACGCCGGTGCGCTGACCGAGCTGATGTCGCATATCCCGAACACCCCGATTTACTGTACCAATAACGCCATTGATTCGATTAATGGCCACCACCACCACCCGGAGTGGAACTTCAACGTGGTGAAAACCGGCGACACGCTGGATATCGGCAACGGTAAACAGCTTATTTTTGTCGAAACGCCGATGCTGCACTGGCCGGACAGCATGATGACCTACCTGACTGGCGATGCGGTGCTGTTCAGTAATGACGCTTTTGGTCAGCACTACTGCGATGAACGTCTGTTCAATGATGAAGTGGATCAAACGGAACTGTTCGAGCAGTGCCAGCGCTACTACGCCAACATCCTCACACCATTCAGCCGCCTGGTGACGCCGAAAATCACCGAGATCCTCGGTTTTAACCTGCCGGTCGATATGATTGCCACTTCACACGGTGTTGTATGGCGCGATAACCCGACGCAAATCGTTGAGTTGTATCTGAAATGGGCGGCGGATTACCAGGAAGATCGCATCACCATTTTCTACGACACCATGTCCAACAACACCCGCATGATGGCTGACGCTATTGCGCAGGGCATTAACGAAGTCGACCCGCGCGTGGCGGTAAAAATCTTCAACGTCGCCCGCAGCGATAAAAACGACATTCTGACCAATGTGTTCCGCTCCAAAGGCGTGCTGGTCGGCACCTCGACCATGAACAACGTGATGATGCCGAAAATCGCCGGGCTGGTCGAAGAGATAACCGGCCTGCGTTTTCGCAATAAACGCGCCAGCGCTTTTGGCTCCCACGGCTGGAGCGGCGGCGCGGTTGATCGTCTGTCGACCCGTTTACAGGATGCCGGATTTGAAATGTCGGTCAGCCTGAAAGCGAAGTGGCGACCGGATATCGATGCGCTGGAAGTCTGCCGCCAGCACGGGCGTGATATTGCCCGCCAGTGGGCGCTGTCGCCGTTGCCGGAGCCGGTAAACAGCCCTGCCGCCAGCGCACAAGAAACCTGCGCCTGCGCAGCGGCGGCAGCGGCCGATCTCGGCCCATCCATGCAGTGCAGTGTGTGCCAGTGGATTTATGATCCGGCAAAAGGTGAGCCGATGCAGGATGTCGCACCGGGTACGCCGTGGCGCGAATTGCCGGACAATTTCCTCTGCCCGGAATGTTCCCTTGGCAAAGAGGTGTTTGACGAACTGGCAACGGAGGCAAAATGAGCGCAGGCATTGTGATTATCGGTTCGGGCTTCGCCGCCCGGACGCTGGTGAAAAACATCCGCAAACTGGACAGCGCCATACCGTTGACGTTGATTGCCGCCGACGGCATGGAAGAGTACAACAAGCCGGATCTCAGCCATGTGATTAGCCAGGCGCAGCGCGCCGAGGATCTGATTCGCCAGTCAGCGGGTGAGTTCGCCGAGCAATATAATCTGCGGCTGTTCCCGTACACGTTTGTCAGCGCCATCGACACGCAAGCGCGGGTGGTGAAAAGCGCCGACAAACAGTGGCAATACGACAAACTGGTGCTGGCGACCGGGGCAAAGGCCTTCGTTCCGCCGCTTCCTGGGCGCGAAAAAATGCTCACGCTCAATAGCTTGCAGGAGTATCACGCCTGTGAAACCACCCTGCGCGATGCCAGCCGCGTGCTGATTGTGGGTGCCGGGCTGATTGGCTGCGAGCTGGCGATGGACTTTCGCCGCGCAGGCAAAACCGTGACCGTTCTCGATAACGCCGCCAGTATTCTGCCGTCGTTAATGCCGCCGGAAGTGAGTGGCCGCCTGCAACACTGCCTGACGGCGCTGGGCGTACGCCTGTTGCTGCAATCGCGTTTAGCGCAACTCGACGAACACGAACAGGGGGTGCGTGCGCAGCTGGATGACGATCGCTACATCGATACGGATGTGGTCGTCGCCGCTACTGGTCTTGCGCCGCAGGTGTCGCTGGCGCAGAACGCCGGACTGGAGGTTGGGCGCGGCATCGTGGTGGACGGTACGTTGCAAACCAGCAATCCGCACATCTTCGCACTCGGTGATTGCGCGCAGATCAACGGCCAGGTGCTGCCGTTCCTGCAACCGATCCAACTGAGCGCGATGACCCTGGCGAAAAACCTCACCGGCAACAGCACGCAACTGGTGCTGCCCGCGATGCTGGTGAAGGTGAAAACGCCGCTGATGCCGCTGCATCTGGCCGGGGAAACGCACCGCACCGATCTGCGCTGGCACATTGCCACCGGGGCCGACGGCATGGTGGCAAAAGGGCTGGACGCCGAGGATAAACTGCGCGCGTTTGTGGTCAGCGAAGACAGAATGAAAGAGGCGTTTGCCCTGCTTAAAGCACTGGCGATATAGCCCGCGCTGCCGCTACCAGCCCCTGGCCGAAAGCAATGCCGCCATCACCGGCCGGGAGCTGGTGCGCAAACAGCAAAGTAAACTCCGCAAGATAGTGCTGTAAGCGTTTTTTCAGCAGGCGGTTATGCATTACGCCGCCGCTGAACGCCAGCACATGGATGCCACGCCGTGCCGCTTCCTGCCGCGCCAGTGCTGACAGGCCCTGCGCCAGCGCGTCATGGAATGCCCATGCGCGTTCGGCAGCTGTGGCCTGCCAGTTCAGCCAGCTTTGCCAGAACGCCGCCAAATCCAGCATGGTGCCACGCAGCGGCATCTGAACCGGATGTTCAACGGACGCAACGCTCGCCGCCAGCGCTTCCAGCTGGCAGGCCGCTTCACCTTCATAGCTCAGGTGCAGCGGCGCACAACCGAGTGCACAGGCAATGGCATCAAATAAGCGACCGCAGGATGAGGCTTTCGGCGCATTAACCCCGCGTTCAATTGCGCGCGCCAGCATCGGCCAGTTCTGCCGCTGGATATCGGCGGTTTCCGGGTAGCGCTGCCAGTCAGGAACAAAATCCAGCATCTGCGCCAGCAAGTTGCGCCACGGCTGCTGCGCGGCTAAATCCCCGCCGGGGAGCGCCACCGCCGGTAACCCGCCTAAGTGCTCACACTCGCGGTAATTGACCCGCAGACATTCGCCGCCCCACAGCTCGCCGCCTTCGCCCATACCGATGCCATCAAGCGTTATTGCAATGACATCGCCGCCCTCCAGCGGCCAGCCGTGTTCACCAAGGCAGGCAGCGGCGTGAGCGTGGTGATGCAACACCGTCTGCACCGGCAGGCCATAGCTGCTGGCCCACTGATGCGTGCGATAACCCGGATGGGCGTCAACCACCACCTGTTCAGGGGAAAAATCGTAAATATCCAGCATCAAACGCAGCGCACTGCGCCACTGCGCTTCGACGCCTTCATCGGTGAGATCGCCAAAATGCTGACCCGGCACCGCGCTGTTACCGCGCAGCAGACAAAAGGTGTTTTTCAGATCCGCGCCCAGGCACAGCAGCGGCGGAAGATCGTTAAACCCCGGCGGCAGCGATATCGCATCCGGCACATAGCCGCGCGAACGGCGCAGCATCTCCCCGCTCGCGCGTACCACGGAGTCATCCATGCGCTGAACAATATCGCGGTTGTGCAGCAAAAAGCCGTCGGCGATCTCCGCCAGATCGCTTAACGCCTCGTCATTGCTGATTGCGGGCGGTTTGCCGCTGAGGTTGCCGGACGTCATCACCAGCGGGCGCTGTAATTCCTGCGCCAGCAGGTGTTGCAACGGACTGGCAGGCAGCATGACGCCCACTTCATCAAGGCCAGGCGCAATGGCCTCGCAAAGCCCGCAAACGCTGTTTTTGTCCACCAGCACAATCGGTGCCGCGGGTGTCGCAAGTAAACGCTGCGCCTGCGTCGTCACGCCTTCCGCACCGGGTACCATCACCGCCAGCGGTTTTGCCGGACGATGTTTTCGCGCGCGCAGATGCATCACCGCCGCCTGGTTCGTTGCATCGCAGGCGAGATGAAAACCACCAATGCCTTTTACCGCCACAACGCCGCCGCTTTTTAGCAGCGCGACGGCCGCCTGTAGCGCCGCTTCCCCATGTGCATGCTGTTCGCCGCTGCGCCACTCAAGCGCCGGGCCGCATTCATGGCATGCGACGGGCTGAGCGTGAAAACGCCGGTCCAGCGGATCGCGGTACTCAGCTTCGCAAACCGGGCACAACGGAAAACCGGCCATCGCGGTGTTAGGCCGGTCATAGGGCATGGCGTGAATAATGGTAAAGCGCGGCCCGCAGTGGGTGCAGTTAATAAATGGGTAGCGGTAGCGGCGTTCAGAAGGGTCGTTCATCTCCGCCAGGCAAGCCGGACAGGTTGCCGCGTCGGGGACAATTTGGGTATTCATTGCGCCACCCGCGCTGTGGCGAATGGCGAAATCAAGCGGTAAAACGGACCAGCAAAACGGCGCGCTGGTTACCATATCAATGCGCGCCAGCGGCGGGCACTGCTGCTGCAACAGGACGAGAAAGTCGCGCTCATTACCGAGCAGGCGAATCTCCACGCCCTGCGCATCATTACAGACATCACCTTTCAGCCCGAGCTGTTGCGCCAGTTGCCAGACAAAGGGGCGGAAGCCCACCCCCTGTACTTTACCGTACACGCGCAAACAGACACCGTTGCTGTTGGCCGTGTCATCATTGCATTGCTGCATTGAGCAATCGACTCTTCATCTGTTGATAAGTGCTCTGAGTGTACTCTTCGGCCCAGCGCTGATCGTTGATCGCACTCACCCGAACTGCGCAATATTTGGTCTCCGGCGTTTTTGAAATCGGATCCAGATTATCCTGCGTCAGTTCATTACACGCACCAATCCACCACTGATAAGTCATATACACGCTGCCGTGATTGACGCGTTCGCTGACATCCGCGCGGGTGATCACCTTGCCACGGCGCGACTCAACCCACACAAGCTGGCGATCCTGTACGCCCAGCGCCGCCGCATCGTCCGGGTTAATCTGCACAAATCCGGGTTCATCGGCGAGGGTTTGCAGCGCCGCACAGTTGCCGGTCATTGAACGACAAGAGTAGTGACCCACTTCGCGCACCGTACAGAGCACCAGTGGGAACTCATCGTCCGGGCGTTCCGCTGGCGCACGCCACTGGGCAGCAAAAAGATGGCCTTTGCCGTCCGGCGTATCGAATTTGTTGTTCTGATACAGATATGGCGTGCCGGGGTGATCCAGCGTCGGGCAAGG
Source organism: Kosakonia sp. SOY2 (assembly GCF_027109175.1). Classification (NCBI taxonomy): domain Bacteria; kingdom Pseudomonadati; phylum Pseudomonadota; class Gammaproteobacteria; order Enterobacterales; family Enterobacteriaceae; genus Kosakonia; species Kosakonia sp. SOY2. The sequence goes on along the minus strand of NZ_JAPVXH010000002.1, from coordinate 563,631 downwards.
CCACTGAACGTGTCCCATATCGCCCATTTTTTCGTAGGTTACACCGTAGAACAGCGGGCACAACTCGCGCAGCTCATCCCAGATTTGCTGGTTGTTGTCGTAGTGCATCGGGTAGCCCATTTCCGTGGCAATCAGGCTGATGATTTCCCAGTCGCGCTTGACGTTGTACTTCGGCTCAATAGCTTTTTCAAAACGCTGGAAACCGCGATCGGCGCAGGTAAACACGCCACCATGCTCGCCCCAGGAGGTGGCGGGCAGCAGCACATCGGCCTGCTCGGCGGTTTTGGTCATAAAGATGTCCTGCACCACCACGAAATCGAGCGCTTCAAAGCCTTTACGCACCAGGCCTAAATCCGCTTCGGTCTGCAACGGATCTTCGCCCATGATGTAGTAGGCTTTCACTTTGCCTTCCAGCGCCAGGTGCGGCACTTCGGTAATGCGCACGCCTACTTTATCGTCCATCACCGCCGGGTCGATACCCCAGGCTTTGGCGAATTTAGCGCGTACTTCCGGGTTGACCACATCCTGATAACCAGGAAACTGGTTGGGGATCACGCCCATATCGCACGCGCCCTGCACGTTGTTTTGCCCGCGCACCGGGCCAACGCCAACATGTTCACGACCAAGATTACCGGTGAGCAGCGCCAGGCTGGAGAGCCCTTTCACCACGTCCACCGCCTGGCCGAACTGCGTTACGCCCATGCCCCACATAATGGTGGCAGACGGCGCGGCGGCATAGGTGCGCATCGCCTGACGTACCTGTTTTGCCGGCACGCCGGTGATGTGTTCCACCGCTTCCGGCGCGTAATCTTTTACCGTTTCGCGGTACGCCTCAAGCCCGGTGGTAAAGCTGGCAACATAATCTTTGTCGTAAAGTTCTTCTTCGAGCAGCACATAACCAAAGGCGTTGACCAGCGCCATATTGCAGCCGTTATTCAGTTGCAGGTGCTGGTCGGCAATACGCGCGGTTTCGATGCGGCGCGGATCGCAAACAATGATTTTCGCCCCTTTCTGTTTAGCTTTGATCACCCGGCGCGCGACGATCGGATGTGAGTCGGCGCAGTTATAGCCAAATACCAGCAAACAACTGGAGTTTTCGATATCGCTGATGGAGTTACTCATCGCACCGTTGCCGAGCGTTTCCTGTAAACCCGCCACAGACGGGCCGTGGCAAACACGCGCGCAGCAGTCGACATTGTTGGTGTTGAGCACGCCGCGGGCAAATTTTTGCATAACATAGTTGGTTTCATTGCCGGTGCCGCGTGACGAGCCGGTGGTCATAATGGCGCGCGGGCCGTATTTCGCTTTGATGTCGCTAAGGCGTTTGGCGGTGTAGCGGATCGCTTCATCCCAGCTAACCGGCGTCAGTTTGCCGCCTTTTTCGTAGCGGATCATCGGCTGGGTCAGACGCGGCGTCAGCAGTTTGGTGTCGTTGAGGAAATCCCAGCCGTAATAACCTTTCAGGCACAGTTCGTTCTGGTTCGTGTGGCCGTTGGCCGCTTCCGCACGGATGATTTTTCCGTTATCCACGACCAGTTTCAGTTTGCAGCCAGCGCCGCAGTAAGGGCATACGCTCGTAATTTTTTTCATCAGTAACAGACCTGTTAAAAGTGAAATTCAGATTGTTTAGAACACCAGGGAAACGGCGCCATCCAGCGCGGCGCGACGACGTTTTTCCGCGCTCATCTGTTCCAGTAAGTTGCGATCGACACACACCAGCGCGTTGGTCGGGCAGGCCTGCATACAAGCGGGGCCGCTTTCGCTGTGGTAGCACAAATCACATTTGTTGGCTTCGGCTTTCTCGGCACGCACATTCAGGCCAGCGCCGCTGTGACGAATAACCGGGCGCACTACCACTTCCATCGCACCGTACGGGCACGCCACAACGCAGGTTTTGCAGCCAATGCAGCGCTCCTGCATCACATGCACAAACCCTTCGTCGCGGCTGATAGCGCCGTTCGGGCAAACATTCGCGCAGGGCGCATCTTCGCACTGACGGCATAATGTCGCCGTCGACACATTGACACCCTTGATGACATGAATACGCGGCAAAAACGTCTCCGGGGTGAGCGCCGCGCAATCCTGGTTTTCCTGATGAGATACCACGCAGGCGACCTCACAGGTGCGACAGCCGATGCATTTTGCTGCGTCAGCCATAATAAATCGGTTCATGAATTCCTCCGGTAAAAGGCGATATCCCGCCGGAGTATTCACAAAGCGTGCCAGAATTATAATTAATTGTAATTAAAGGAGATTTATAAAATCAGTGGGCTGTCATCGACAGAAGTGACGATGACAGCTGACGAGATTAGGCGTGCGGGCCATTAATAATGGAATCGCGAGTGATGAGCTCGCCGGGAAAGGTTTGCTGGTAGTGAAAATCGCCGCCATCGAGCATAAAGATCAAGCGGTTAATCGTCTCTTTGATCATCTCCGTGACCGGAATTTTCACGCTGGAGAGCGCCGGCACGGTAAATGGCGCAATAGCGATATCATCAAACCCCACCACCGACACCTGCTGGGGTACCGCGAGCTGGCTTTGATGAAGCTGCTTTATCGCGCCGATAGCCATATCGTCATTGCTCGCCACCAGCGCGGTGAACGTCGCCTTGCGGGAAAGCAGCTCCGCCACGCCCTGCGCACCGCTGGCTGGCGTCCATTTCCCTTCGGCTATCAACTCATTACGCACATCGATCCCGTGCTGCGCCAGCGCGTCTTTATAGCCCGATAAACGCTCAATACCGGTGGGCGAATCCAGCGAACCGGTAATAAACGCAATATCGCGGTGACCGCGGGAGATAAGCCGCGACACCACGCTCAGGCTGGAGGCTTTCTGGTCAGAGTAAACGCAGTGGCTGGCGTGTTTACGCAACCGGCGGTTGAGCACCACGATGGGCTGCGAATGGTTGTCGATAATCTCATCGAGTTCATCCACGCTAAGAAAGCGCGGATAAATAATGATCGCGTCGCAGCGCAAATCGAGCAGGTACTGGATCGCCTGGCGCTCCTCTTCGGCGCTGTGTTTGCCATCTGCCAGCAGTAATCGGCGGCCTTTATTTTCGGTCATACGCGCGGCGTGGGAAAGCAGCTCGCTAAAGTAAACCCCGTGATAGAGGGTGTTGGTGACCACCAGCCCTAAGGTCTGGGTTTTGCTGGAAGCCAGGCTGCGCGCCAGCAAATTCGGACGATAACCGCTTTCGGTAATGGCCTGAAAGACGCGCGCTTTCGTCTCTTCGCCGACATACCCTTTGCCCGTCAGCACGCGGGAAACGGTGGCTTTCGACACTCCGGCCCGCTTTGCTACTTCCTGCATTGTCGCCATCGATCCTACCCCTGCAAAAATCGTGACCCGAAGTGTACTTCAGGCGTTGCGATGATGGGAACACCTAACCCCGACAGATGAACATTTCGCACCCACCTCATTAAGTGATCATCATCACGATTATAAAAATAACCTCTTTTTACGTATTGTTTCACACAATGAAACTCATCATGATTTTGTGGAACCGGTTACCTATTTCATGTTTCATGGCCGCAAAACTGCAGTGATGAAGCTGTACCTTATTGATAGAACAGGACAAATCTCCATGGCAAAGAATTATGCCGCGCTGGCCCACTCGGTGGTGAACGCGCTGGGCGGAGCCGATAATATCGCCGCCGTAACGCACTGCATGACGCGTCTGCGTTTTGTAGTGAAAGACGAAACCCGTATCGACGCGCCTACGCTCAAAATCGTCAGCGGCGTTATGGGTGTGGTACGCAATGATAACCAGTGCCAGGTGATCATCGGCAACACGGTTTCCCAGGCGTTTCGCGAAGTGGTCAGCCTGCTGCCGCAAGATATGCAGCCGGTTGAAGTACAGACGAAGCAAAAACTGACGTTGCGCCGCATCGGCGCGGGCATTCTGGATGCCTTAATCGGCACCATGTCGCCGCTAATCCCGGCGATCATCGGCGGGTCGATGGTTAAACTGCTGGCGATGGTGCTGGAGATGTCCGGCGCGCTGCCAAAAGGCTCCTCCACACTGACGATTTTGACGGTGATTGGCGATGGCGCTTTCTTCTTCCTGCCATTGATGGTAGCGGCCTCTGCGGCGGTGAAATTCAAAACCAATATGTCGCTGGCGATTGCCATCGCCGGGGTGCTGGTGCATCCGAGCTTTGTCGATCTGATGGCGAAAGCCGCACAGGGCGAGCACGTTGAGTTCGCGCTGATCCCGGTGACGGCAGTGAAATACACCTATACAGTGATCCCGGCGCTGGTGATGACCTGGTGCCTGTCGTATATCGAACGCTGGGTGGATCGTATTACACCGGCGGTGACGAAAAACTTCTTAAAACCAATGTTGATCGTGCTGATTGCCGCGCCGCTGGCGATTGTGCTGATTGGCCCGCTCGGTATCTGGATCGGTAGCGCGATTTCCGCGCTGGTCTACACCATTCACGGCTATCTCGGCTGGCTTTCCGTCGCCATTATGGGCGCTCTGTGGCCGCTGCTGGTAATGACCGGTATGCACCGTGTGTTCACCCCAACCATTATTCAAACCATCGCGGAAACCGGCAAAGAGGGCATGGTAATGCCGTCGGAAATCGGCGCGAACCTGTCGCTCGGCGGCTCTTCGCTGGCGGTGGCATGGAAAACCAAAAACCCGGAACTGCGTCAGACCGCCATGGCGGCAGCGGCTTCCGCGATCCTGGCCGGTATCTCAGAACCGGCGCTCTACGGTGTGGCGGTGCGCCTGAAACGCCCGCTGATTGCGAGTTTAATTAGTGGTTTTGTCTGCGGCGCGGTCGCCGGTATCGCGGGGCTTGCCAGCCACTCGATGGCGGCACCGGGGTTATTTACCAGCGTGCAGTTCTTCGATCCGGCTAACCCGATGTCCATTGTGTGGGTATTCGGCGTAATGGCGTTGGCGGTAGTGTTGTCATTTGTGTTGACGCTGCTGCTCGGGTTTGAAGATATTCCCGTAGAAACCAGTGACAAACCGCAAGCGGCCGAGCCGGCCACTGTAAAAGAAGCACGAGCCTGATTTAAGAAAGCGAGGTAACGCATGTCAGTATTTCCGCAAGGATTTTTATGGGGCGGCGCGCTTGCCGCCAACCAGTCGGAAGGGGGTTATCTGGAGGGCGGCAAAGGGCTGACCACCGTGGATATGATCCCGCACGGCGCAAACCGTCTGCCGGTGAAACTGGGACAGGAAAAACGCTTTACGCTGCGCGATGACGAATTCTACCCAAGCCACGAGGCGATCGATTTTTATCATCGCTACAAAGAAGATATCGCGCTGATGGCGGAGATGGGTTTTTCGGTGTTTCGTACCTCGATTGCCTGGAGCCGCCTGTATCCGAAAGGCGATGAACTGACGCCGAACCCGGAAGGGATTGCGTTTTACCGGGCGGTGTTTGAAGAGTGCAAAAAGTACAATATCGAACCGCTGGTCACGCTGTGCCATTTCGATGTGCCGATGCATCTGGTCATCGAATATGGCTCATGGCGTAACCGCAAAATGGTGGAGTTTTTCACCCGTTATGCGCGCACCTGTTTTGAAGAATTTAACGGGCTGGTGAAATACTGGCTGACCTTCAACGAGATCAACATCATGTTGCACAGCCCGTTCTCCGGCGCGGGGCTGGTGTTCGAAGAGGGGGAAAATCAGGATCAGGTGAAATACCAGGCGGCGCACCATGAGCTGATAGCCAGCGCGCTGGCAACGAAAATCGCCCATGAAGTGAACCCGCAAAACCAGGTAGGCTGCATGCTGGCGGGCGGGAATTTCTACCCCTACTCCTGCAAACCGGCCGATGTGTGGACCGCACTGGAAAAAGATCGCGAAAACCTGTTCTTTATCGATGTGCAGGCGCGCGGCAGCTACCCGGCGTACTCCGCGCGCGTGTTCCGCGAAAAAGGCGTCACCATTGTCAAAGAAGCCGGTGACGACGAAATCCTGAAGAACACCGTCGATTTTGTCTCCTTCAGTTATTACGCTTCGCGCTGTGCGTCGGCGGATATGAACGCCAACAACACCAGTGCCGCCAACATCGTGAAATCACTGCGCAACCCGTACATTGAGGTCAGCGAATGGGGCTGGGGCATCGATCCGCTGGGTCTGCGCATCACCATGAACATGATGTACGACCGCTACCAGAAACCACTGTTCCTGGTGGAAAACGGCCTGGGCGCGAAAGATGAACTGAACGCCAATGGCGAAGTGGAAGATGATTACCGCATCAGCTACCTGCGCGAGCATATCCGCGCGATGGGCGACGCTATCGAAGATGGCATTCCGGTTATCGGTTACACCAGTTGGGGCTGTATCGATCTGGTGGCGGCATCAACCGGTGAAATGAGCAAACGCTACGGTTTTGTCTATGTTGACCGCGATGATGCCGGTAACGGCACGCTGGCACGCAGCCGTAAAAAATCGTTCTGGTGGTACAAGAAAGTGATCGCCAGTAACGGGGCCGATCTCGACTAAACACCGCGCCACACAAGAGGGGCAATACCGACGCATGTCATCGTTGCCCCTCTTTTCCCCGCTGTTTACAGACTTTTCTCAATGCCGGTTTGCCGCATGATAGCGTGACAACGCTCACATCTATGCCAGGCTTAATGACGTGTACAACAACGTCTGAAGGAGAAAGCATGGCAGAGCAAAGCCCAAAAACCACGCTAGCACCGCACTATCCTACTCCTCCGTTTGTCGAACAACCGCAGCCCGCACCGGGTCTTGCCAGCAAAATGAAACCTGTGCCGGATCACGGTGAAACCAGCTACCGGGGTTCCGGGCGCTTAGCGGGCCGTAAGGCGCTGATTACCGGCGGCGACTCCGGCATTGGCCGGGCGGTTGCCATTGCCTATGCCCGCGAAGGCGCGGATGTGGCGATCAACTACCTGCCGGAAGAGGAATCCGACGCCGCCGAAGTGATCAAATTGATCGAAGCCGAAGGGCGAAAGGCCATCGCCATTCCGGGGGATATCCGTTCAGAGCAGTTTTGCCAGACGCTGGTTAAAGAGGCAGTCGCCAAACTTGGCGGGCTGGATATTCTGGTCAATAACGCCGGTCGTCAGCAGTTCAATGAGTCGATTCTGACCCTGTCGACCGAAGATTTTGACGCCACCTTTAAAACCAACGTCTATGCGATGTTCTGGATAACCAAAGCCGCCGTGGAACATCTGCCGCGCGGTGCCAGCATTATCAACACCTCTTCGGTGCAGGCGTATCAGCCAAGCCCCATTCTGCTGGATTACGCGCAGACCAAAGCGGCGATTGTGGCGTTCACCAAATCGCTGGCGCAGCAACTTGGTGAAAAAGGCATCCGCGTCAATGCAGTGGCTCCAGGCCCTTACTGGACACCGCTGCAGTCGAGCGGCGGTCAGCCACAGGAAAAAGTGCAGCAGTTCGGGGCCAGCGCACCGCTGGGCCGCCCGGGTCAGCCCGTAGAAATTGCCCCGCTGTATGTCACCATGGCCTCGGCGGAAAGCAGCTACACCTCCGGGCAGGTCTGGTGCTCTGACGGCGGTACCGGCACGCTGTAACTCCCCCCGCTTCCACTCTGTATGGCCGCCGTCTGGCGGCCATCGCTGGTAAGGATCGCAACACCGTGAAGAACACAGTCTCGCACTCTCCTGTCCGGGAGGATGGCTTTGCCGAACCCGGCGATTACGCCGCGATTGGCGAAGGACGCTCGGTCGCACTTATTGCCCCCGACGGGTCAATTGACTGGTGGTGCGCACCGAACCTGGATTCCCAGCCGCTGTTTGATCGCCTGCTCGACCCGGAGATTGGCGGTTTTTTTCAGTTAGCGCCGCAACAACCTTACACCGTGACGCGCTGCTACAGGCAGGACAGCAATGTGCTGGAAACCACCTTCACCACCGCCAGCGGCAAAGTGTTACTTACCGAATCCATTAACAGTACGCTCGCTGGACGTTTGCCGTGGAGCGAGCTGGCGCGCCGGATTGAAGGTCTGGAAGGCGAAGTGGCTTTAACGCTGAAAGTGCGTTTCGGGACGCGGGCAGAAACCTGTTCGCCGTGGATGAACAAAACAGCGCACGGCAACGTCTACCATATCGCCGATTTAATGGCGATGCTGCGCACCAGCGAAGAGGTCAACATCACCGACGCCGACGATGAGCAGGTTAATGGTCACATGACTGTTTCGGCGGGCCAGCGGCGGCTGGTTGCACTGCTGGTGACTGAAAAAGAGCCGCTGGCAGTCCCGAGCCTTGAGGCAATTGACGCGCGCATTGAAACCAGCCATGCCGCCTGGTGCGACTGGAGTAAAAGCCTGAGTTATGCGGGGCGTTACGCAGAACATGTCGGGCGTTCCGCGCTGGCATTGAAATTCCTCTGGTATTCCCCCACCGGTGCGCTTGCCGCGGCAGCGACCACCTCCATTCCTGAAGGTATTGGCGGTGAGAAAAACTACGACTATCGCTACGCGTGGATCCGCGATGCCTGCCTGATCATTAAAGCCTTTGCCTTTTTGGGGGCGCTGGAAGAGTGCAAAGCCGCCTTCTCCTGGCTTTCAAAAACCATTATCCGCCACGGTGTCAGGCTGCAGGCGTGTTACACCCTCGAAGGGGAGGAAGTGCCCTGTGAAACGTACCCGGCGCTTCGGGGCTACAAAAATTCACAGCCGGTGCGAGTGGGTAACAACGCGCGCGACCAGCTACAACTCAGCATGTACGGCGATATGCTGGCAACGGCGGAGCTGTTCGTAAAGGCGGGCCACGTGCTGGATCTCACCACCTCGCGACTGCTGGGCGAGCTGGCAAACTGCTGTGCCGATCACTGGCGGCAAAAAGATTGCGGGATTTGGGAACTGCCCGAGCTGCAACATTATACCCACTCCAAGATGGCGTGCTGGCTGGCGCTGGATATGGCCGTGTTGATGGCGAAAGAGAAATACATTGAGCCAACGTGGGTCGGGCGCTGGCAGCGCGAGCGGGATCGCATCCGCGACTGGATCGAAACCCATTGCTGGTCACAGAGCAAACAGGCTTACCTCTTTTACCCCGATAGCGAAGATCGGCTTGATGCTTCGCTGGCGCTGGTTTATCGCTATGGTCAACACGTTAACCCTCAGCGCATGCTTGCCACTTACCGGGCCATTGAAGAGGAGCTGGGCCACGGCGGCGCACTGGTCTACCGCTACAGCGGCGTCGAACAGGAAGAGAACACCTTTGTCGCCTGTTCGTTCTGGCTGGCGGCAGCCTGGGCGGCAATGGGCGAGACAACCAAAGCCGAAGCGGCAATGGATGCGATCCTCAGCGCCCTTTGCGATAAAGGCAATGTCGAAACCTTTAATGAGATGTTCGATGTTCGCACCGGCAAGTGGAGCGGCAACCTGCCGCAGGGTTTAAGCCACCTGGCGCTGATTTGCGCCGCGCAGGCGATTACCGATCACGGCACATCCCCTCCATAAACCGGTATGTTGCCAACGCGCTCGCAGTCACAGCCCGCAACCGGAGGAATTTCTGCCAAAGGGGTTAACAGCGCTACCGCATAAGATGGTTTTTCTCATGCGCGATCAACCACGCTTTACGCGCGATACCGCCACCGTAGCCGGTCATGGTGCCGTCTTTACCAATGATGCGGTGGCAAGGAATGACAATCGCCACCCGGTTCGCGCCATTGGCCGCCGCGACGGCACGTACCGCGGTGGGTTGTGCAAGGCATTCCGCCAGCGCCTGATAATGCGTGGTCTGGCCGTACGGCACCGTTTGCAAACCTTGCCAGACGCGGCGCTGAAACGCGCTGCCGGGCAGATCCAGCGTCAGCGAAAACTGCTGTCTGTCGCCCGCGAAATACTCGCCGATCTCTTTTTCCGCCTGCCGGGTATGCCGGTTTTCCCCGGCGATAATGCGCGCTTTCAACAAGCGCTGTAAGTCGCTGAATTCGGTCTCCAGCATGCGTCTATCCACAAACTCCAGCAGACAAACGCCCTGTTCCGTGGCGCAGACAAACATCGGGCCAATCGGTGTGGTGAAACGGTGGATCATGATCACTTGCTGCCCGAGGCTCGGTGCCGCGCCAGTGAGTTTTTTACAGGTATAACCAAAGCCGCTGAGCGATTCATAACCGCTGTCAAAGGCAACATCGGTGGCGCTGCGCCCGCCTTTCAACTCCTGAAGCGCGACATTTACCCGCGACATGCGCTGAAAAGCCTGAAATGTGATGCCATGTTGCTGCAAAAACCAGCGGCGCACACGCTCCGGGCTGATGCCTTGTTCGCGCAGCAGCGTGTCGCTGATACGCATTTTAGGATTGGCGCGAACGAGCGCTAACGCTTGCTCGATAAAGCCCGGAGCCGAACAGGCATTTTCCGTTGGTCGACACACTTTGCACGGGCGGAAACCGGCATCGAGCGCTGATTTCATCTCGCGGAAAAACACCACATTTTCCCGCTTCGGTTTACGCGCGCGGCAGACGGAAATACAAAAAACTCCGGTGGTTTTGACGCCGACAAAAAAGAGGCCGGTGTATTCAGAAGCGCGATCGAGTAGCGCCTGATACCAGGTATCGCACTGCACTTTATCCGTGATTTGCATAGTGGAAAACGCCCTCAAACGATTGCTGTGTCCGCACGCTCAACAGTATGTTTTTCAACTGCGTTTGTAACGCGGCATGAACAGCATTGCCCATCGAAATACGGCACACGCCAAGCGTGGCCAGTTCGGTGAATCCTGCCAGCCCCGGTACGCACATCACATTGAGCGGCAAAGGGATCTGCTGCGCGATAGCGGCTATATCCGCGTTTTGCATTACGCCGGGCACAAACAGACCGTCCGCGCCGTGTTGAGCATATAATTGCCCGCGATACAGCGTCTCTGCCAGCGCATTTTCCACGTTCAGCAAGAACGTATCGGTACGGATATTCAAAAACAACGGACACGGCAATTGCGCGCGGATTTCCCGTAACTGCCGGGCGAAATGCGCGGCTTCAACCAATTGCCGTTCACCATTGACCACGCGGCTATCTTCCAGATTGATGCCCACCACACCGAGCTTTGTTAATTGTTGCAGGTTATCGGCAATGGCTTGCGCAGTTTGGCCGTAACCGGCTTCCATATCCACGCTGAGTGGCAGATCGCAGACGGCGCGAATGCGTTTCACCATAAACAGCAGTTCGGCAAACGGCATTTGTTCGCCATCGTCATAACCGAGCATTGCGGCAATGGCGGCGCTGGACGTGCCCATCGCCTGGTATCCGGCCTGCTCTGCCGCCTGCGCGCTGGCTGCATCCCAGACATTGGCGAGCAGTAACGGGGTGATTTGATGGTGAAAAGCAGTGAAATCCATGGTCGTCTCCTGGGGCGCTAAGTGGAGTCAGTGTGGCGTTTGCCGTCTACTCCTCACAACCGAAAATCGGACGACCATTTTTTATATGTCGGGCAGAGGCCGTTTTAGTGCTGGCAATCACGTTACCGGGCACGGCGCGAAGATCATTGCCTCAGGCAGTGGTGGTAATCATCGATGTTGCTGTGGATCGGGTTGTTGCGGTAATAGATCACCGAATCGATTTTCCGGGGTGATCGCGACCGAGATCCAGGGTATGGGTGGGCACGTTTGATTCTTTTTGCTGTAGCTCTGGCCGTTTGTCGTGAACGCATTGGCCATCACAATATCGACCTTGGCCAAATCGTTCAGCGTTCCGGGAAAGGCAGTGACGATCTGCGCTTCAACCCACAGCGGATCGTTGTTGATTTTTCGGCTGAGGAAACAATCCCGGGTAAAGCATTAAACGACTGCCTCGATCATCGCTGAAAAAGGTATCCATACCCAATCTCATGAAAGAACGCGCATTTCCTCACATCATCCAGTCTGCTTGTAGGAGCCGGATAAGGCGCAAATAGCCATCCGGCAATGTAGTTTGTCACGGATAGAGGGACATCAAAAGCGAGTGCTTATCCTGATCGAACAGCGCGAAATCGCGGCTCAGCGTGGGGTTTTCCTGCTGGAGACGCTGCTTTTGTGCCGGGAATTTTGGGTCGTCGGTAAAATAGAGCGCCATCAGGTAATCCATGTTTTCAAGGTGCTTGCTTTCAGAATCAACAATCACGCGTTGATAGCACGCCTTATCTTTTTTGCCGATCCGATCTTTGAGCATACACTCTTGCAGCAGCAGAGAGGGATCGGTGTTAGCTCTGTTCACAGGCTCGAGATAAGCGAGGGCTTTCGCATATTCGCCCTTTGAAGAGAGCAAGCTGGTGTAACTTCTGATGACATTGGCGTTCTCAGGATTTTCGCGTGCCAGCTTGTCGAAGTCCTGTAACACTTTGGATTTTGCCGCATCATCTGCCAGCGCATACTGTTTTACCAGGTCTGACGCCTGCTGAGTTGGCTCATCTTTATAGCGACTCACAGCGACGACGCTGACGCTAAAAATAAAAAAAAGAGCGATGAAAAGCGTTTTTTTTACATTCATGATTCTATCCCTGAAAAGGCGTTAAATTGATGACTCTCTTGACGCTAGCAGGAATGGGCGGGACGGTTCCTGTATATCCAGAATCATAGAAGTAGCCGGCTTCAATTTCTAAAGCGGCATTTCTGCTTGATGCGGGGGCAATAAAAAATGACGTATTTCCGATGACGATGTCATCAATGCCTACGGCCCAATGTTCGCCTTTTTTCCTTTCCAGAACATAAGTTTTCCCATCCAAGATATTTTTTACTTTGCACCAGAATAAAAGATTGCCAGAACCTGCGGCTTTCGCTGCATTACTTTTCCCGGTAGCAGAAACAGTAATTTTTTTTCCCTCAGAGGTATTTTCGTCGCTGATAGTTAAATTAACCGAATAACTGGCATGGATCCCGACACCTTCGATTCTTAAGTCAGCGACTTGCGAAAAGTAAAAACTTTTAATTGTCATAAGATATGTCCTTATCAAGCACAATGACGCACTTTTAGCGGATTTATCCTGGTACAGAGACGGGCAGGAGTCAAAAAAACGCTACAAAATGTCGGTCTAACTCTTAGTATTTTTCAGGGCATTCTCGCTCGAACGCACCTGATCACACGGGACATGCACGCGGTTACAACCCCACTTTTCTTGCTGGGGAGCATTAGCTGAAAGTATTGCTTTCTCACGTCCTTTGACAAAATTCACTGTTTACTTTCCTACCCCTTAAACGCCACACCAAACACCTTAGAAATCGCGGTTTTTCCTGCGTCGGTCAGGGTGATTTCGCGATAGCCTGGCGTACGCGTCAGCCAGCCCTGCTGTTCAAAAGCAATCAGTAGCGCCGCGCCTGCATCGCCGCCGAGGTGAAAACGCCGCTCGCTCCAGTCCAGACAGGCGCAACAGGGTTTGCGCCGGGTGCGCGGATCGAGGGTGACGCCAATCTTCTCAAGGCTGCGTTTGCCTGAATCCGTCACCGCGCTGCCATCGTCAGTGATCCAGCCTTCGCGCTGCATAAACGCATACACGCCAACGGCAATCTCACCGGCAAGATGATCATAACAAGTACGCGCCTGACGCAGCGCCAGCGGCGTGCGGGTGACAGGTGCCTGCACACCACGCATGGATACGCTCATCATCGTTTCCAGCAGCGCGGCGACATCGCTGCCTGCCAGCCGGTAGTAGCGGTGCCGTCCCTGCGACACGCAGACCAGCAGCCCGCTGGCGAGCAGTTTTGCCAGATGCGCGCTGGCCGTTGACGCGGCAATATCCACCACCGCGCTCAACTCGGTCGCGGTCCACGCCCGCCCGTCCATTAACGCACAGAGCATTTTCGCCCGGGAAGGCTCCGCCATCGCGCTGGCAAGGCCGGAGAGCATCTCCTCCAGCAGATGCGGTTGTTCCTGCGCTTTACGTAGTTCATTGCCGGTCATTGCGGTTGTACGTCCCATCGTTGTGTTACCTCGCGCGCCAGCGGATCGTTATCGGTGAGCAGGATCAACCGGTTGTCATGATCGCTGTATTGCACAAGGATATTGATATTATATTGCGCGATCGTGCGGGCAATTTCGCCTAACTCGCCGGGACGCTCCTGCTTCAGTTTGCGGATAACCGGCAGGGTTACGGCATGTACCGTTAAACCCACAGCGGTTAACACTTCCCGGGCGCGCTCGCCGTCGACCACCAGGAAGTGCGCATGGCATTGATCGCCTGCGGTAAACACACCGCCCCCTTCCAGCCCGACGCCATGCTTACCGAGCGTTTCACCAAGCCGTGCCAGTTCGCCCGGCGCATTATTCAGGATAACGTGAATATCGTACATATTATGGCTGCTCCGGGGTTGATGCGTAATCGCGAAAAACCGTGGCAACACGGATGCGGTAGGACGAAAAAATGGCTTCCCGCCCTTCGCGCTGAGCCGCCTGGTGCAGCACATTGCTCTTCCAGGCGTGCACTGATGCTTCATCGCGCCACCATGACAGTGACAATATCTTCCCCTCGTGGCTCAGGCTCTGAAAACGTTCGATAGCGATAAACCCGTCGATGCCTGCCAGTATCGGCTTGAGTTCAGCGGCTAATTGCAGGTAACGCGCCTGCTTACCTGCGGCGATATCAGCTTCAAAAAGTACAGCGATCATAACGTGGCTCCTCATCAATAATGAGCCGCCAGTGTTGCGCAGATGCCGGGCCCACGCTTCGTCCCCTGACGAAATATGGCTGTCGATTTCCTCTCCCTAATACAAACCGAGAAGTGATTTAGCTCGCAGATCTCCATGAAACCGGTTGCAGGCGTAGTTTACCAGGTTAGCATGAAACCGGTTTCACCCAGTTACACCAACTCAGTTTCCGATAATAAAAGGGAAATAAAAATGGCCGTTATCAGGGATTACAACAAGTTAGCAAGTGATATCCTCCGCGAGGTCGGCGGTGAAGAGAACATCAATAATTTCTCCCGCTGCGCTACGCGTCTGCGCCTGGTATTGGATCAAACGCCTGACACGGCGAAAGCCAACATCCAGAGCCTGCCAGGCGTGATTGCGGTTGTGGAAAGCGGCGGGCAATTTCAGGTGGTGATTGGCACCCACGTCGCCGATGTGTTTAATGCGTTGAGCGGTATGGTGAAAGAGAAAGACGGCAACGGAGCGCAACCGAAAACACGCTGGCTGGACGCGGTGATCGCCACCATGTCGGCGGTGTTCGCGCCGATTGTCTACATCCTTGCCGCCGCCGGGATTTTGCAGGGTTTACTGATTCTGCTCGGGCTTGCCGATGCGCAGATCAAATCCTCCGGCACGTTTGCGGTGCTGAACTTTATGTCCTGGACACCCTTCGCATTCCTGCCGGTGTTCATCGCCATTACCGCCGCGCGTCATTTTAAATGTAACCCTTTTATTGCCGTGCTCTGTTGCTGCGCGTTAATCAACCCGGAGTGGACAGCGATGGCCGGGAAAATCGCCAGCGGCAGTGAAGTGAAATTCCTCTTTTTCCCGCTGGCGGAAACGGTTTATACCTCGTCAGTGCTGCCGCCGTTGTTCCTCGTCTGGGCGCTGTCGTGGTTTGAACGCCGCGTTGAAAAATGGCTGCCTGAAGTGGTGAGCCCGTTGTTTACACCGCTGCTCTGCTTCGTAGTCATTGTGCCGCTGACGTTAATTGTGATTGGCCCGATCACCAGTTGGGCTGCGCTTGGCGTCGCGCACGGTTATAACACGCTGTTCCACGCCGCACCGGCACTGGCGGCAGCGATTATCGGCGGTGTCTGGCAGGTGATTGTGATTTTTGGCGTCCACTGGGGCATTACGCCGGTGATCATGGCCAACTTCGATACTCAGGGTTATGACTCTTTCCAGGCCTATCAAACCATTGCGGTGATTGGCCAGATGGCGGCAGTATTCGGCGTGTTTATCAAAAGCCGCAACAAGCAGCTGAAGGCAACCTCGCTGTCGGCAGGCGTGACGGCGATTTTTGGTATTACCGAACCGGCAATTTATGGCGTGACGCTGCGCTTTAAAAAACCGTTTATCTGCGGCTGTATTGGTGGCGCGATTGGCGCAGTCGTCGCCAGCCTGTTTGGCAGTCTCTACTATGCTTATGCCGCACTGCCGGGCCTGTTCACGCTGGTCAACGCAATCAGCCCGGATGCGCCAATGTCGTTTATTGGCGAACTGGTGGGCGCGGGCACCGCGATTGTGCTAACCATTGTGATGGTGCAGTTTGTCGGGTTTGACGATCCGGTCGAAGCTGTGGTTTCTGATGAGAAAAACGCGGCGCTGACTGTCGGCTCCCTGCAAATGCTGAGCCCCATCAAAGGCGAAGTTATTGCCCTGGAAAGCGTCGCGGATGAAGCCTTTGCCGGAAAAGTGCTGGGCGATGGCGTCGCCATCATCCCGCACGAAGGTAAAGTTGTCGCCCCTTGTGATGCACAGGTCGCAACATTGATCGACTCTCATCACGCCATTGGCCTGATATGTGATAATGGCGCGGAATTACTGATTCATGTTGGGCTTAACACCGTCAATCTTCAGGGGCAATATTTTACGCCGCTGGTCAAAGAGGGCGACCGGGTTAGCGCCGGAACACCGCTGCTGGCCTTTGATAAAGAACACATTGAGCGGGCAGGTTACGACCTGACCACGCCGGTGCTGGTGGTCAACAGCGAGGAGTTTACGCTCACTCGCCATCAGTCGCAGGGCGCTGTCAGCGCGGGAGTTCCGCTGATGTCGCTGGCCTGAAACTGACCGCCGCAATAATAACAACAGTGAGGTTTAACGATGGTAACGATACTGGATGTCGCCAGGCTGGCCGGCGTCTCCAAAGCGACAGTATCGCGCGCGCTAAACGGCAAAGTTTTTGTCCGTGAGGAAGTGAAAGCCCGCATTATGCAGGCGATTGCCGAAACGGGTTATCGCCCCAATCAGCTGGCGCGCAATCTTGCCAACAATAAAACCAACTCTGTCGGGCTGGTCATCACCAACGGGCTGTATAACGGCCCGTTTTTCTCCAGCATGATTTACCACGCGGCGACCAACAGCGAGCAGCACGGCCGCCAACTGGTGCTGGCGGACGGAAAACACAGCGCGCAGGAAGAGCGCGACGCCATCGACCTGCTGCTGTCGCTGCGCTGTGAAGCGATCATGATCTACCCCAAATACCTGTCGGTCACCGAACTCGATGAGATCATCGAACGCAACCCGACGCCAATCGTGGTGATCAACCGGGAACTTACCCGCCACCGCAACCAGTGCGTGTTTGTCGATCACCAGCAAAGCTGTGAAACAATGATGGAATACCTGTTAGCACAGGGGCATACGCGCATTGCGTTTGTTGCCGGTTCCGATGCGTCCCCCACCGGCGAGAGCCGTTTAGCCGGTTATCGTAAAGCACTGCGCAACGCCGGGATCGAACCCGACCCGCAACTGCTGGTGCGCGGGAGCTGGAGTACCGACAGCGGTTACGAGGCGGGGCGTGAACTGCTGGCGCGCAATGTACCGTTTACCTGCGTGCTGGCCGGGAACGACGATATGGCCATTGGCGTGGCAAAAGCCTGTTATGAAGCGGGTTTGCGGCTGCCACAGGATGTGTCGCTGGCCGGGTTTGATGATTCGGTTATCGGCAAATATTACAACCCGTCACTGACTACCATCCATGTTCCGATGGAGGAGATGATCCGTAACGCCATCGAAATGGTTCTGATGCCAGAGGCGACTGCCATTAGCGCTCATCGGGGCGAGCTGGTGTGCCGTGAGTCGGTGAGTGCGCCTAAAACTGCCCGGTAAACCGGGCAGTTTCTGATTACGCCTGCGCGATAGCGTCGAGTTTCGCCAGCGCATCCGGCGGCAAAGTGAGTTGCGCGCTGGCGAGGTTTTCCTGCAAATGCTGCGGTGACGACGTACCAGGGATCAGCAGGATATTCGGCGAGCGCTGCAACAACCAGGCCAGCGCTACCTGCATCGGCGTGGCACCAAGCGTAGTCGCGACTTCATTCAACTCGCCTGACTGCAACGGCGTAAAGCCGCCGAGAGGGAAGAACGGCACATAGGCGATCCCCTGCGCATTCAACGAATCAATCAGCGCGTCGTCATGGCGGTTCGCCACGTTATAGAGGTTCTGCACGCAGACAATCGGCGTCATTTTCTGCGCATCCGCCACCTGTTTCGCCGTCACGTTGCTCAGACCAATATGGCGAATCAGCCCACGCTCTTTCAGCTTAATCAAAGCCTCCAGCGGCGCTTCAAGCGGCCCCTCTTCCGGCCCATGCACGCCGAACATGGCGCGCAGGTTCACCACTTCCATCACTTCAAGGCCGAGATTTCGCAGATTATCTTCAACGGCTTGCGTTAACTCTTCAGCGCTGAATGCGGGCAGCCAGTTGGCTTTATCATCACGGCGCGCGCCGACTTTGGTGACAATGCACAGATCATCCGGGTACGGATGCAGTGCCTGCTTAATCAATTTATTGGTGACATGCGGGCCATAAAAATCGCTGGTGTCGATATGGTTCACGCCTGCGGCAATCACATCGCGTAGCACCTGCAACGCTTTCGCTTCATCAGCGGGCGGCCCAAACACGCCGGGCCCCGCCAGTTGCATGGCACCATAACCCAGGCGACCAACCTGGCGATCGCCCAGACGAAAGGTAAGTGAAGGTTGAGACATGGAGTACCTCCTGTGCATTAAGTAAACAGATTGTAGGAGTATCGTTGCTGTGCAACAATCCGCTGAAATTAATACACACTGTACGGTTAACCGAACAATGAAGCTGGACTTCGCCCTGCTGAACGCCATTGTGGCGGTCGCTAACGCCGGAGGCTTTCGCGAAGCCGCACGCGTGACCGGCACCAATCCTTCCCGCCTGAGTGATGCGGTGCGCCGCGCAGAACAGCAGCTCGGCGTGCGCCTGTTTAACCGCACCACCCGCACCGTGGCGCTAACCGATGCGGGTAAAGCGCTGATGGAGCGACTGCAACCGGCGATGAGCGAAGTGGACGCGGCGCTCGATGCCATTAACCGTTACCGATCAACACCCAGCGGTACGCTGCGCCTGAACGTGCCGGTCAGCGCTGCCCGGCTGGTGTTGCCCGCCATCGTACCCGCCTTTCTGGCGCACTATCCGGACATTCAGCTGGAAATCGTGGCCGAAAGTAACGTGCAGGATGTCTTTCGCGATAGCTGTGACGCGGGCATCCGCTATGACGAATGTCTGGAGCAGGATATGGTCGCGCTGCCCATCGGCCCGCGCCGCCAGCGTTTTGTCGCCGCTGCCTCGCCCCATTACCTGCAACAACATGGCATACCGCAACATCCACGCGATCTGATTGCGCATAACTGCATTCGCGGCCGCTACGCCAGCGGCGTGATGCCAGAGTGGGAGTTCGAGCGCGATGGCGAAACATTGCGCGTTCAGGTCAATGGCACCTTAGTGGTCAGCGTCGGCGCGGCAATGGATCTGGCCGTGCAAGCCGCGATTGCCGGAAGCGGCATTATTTATCTGTTTGAAGAGTGGCTGCACTCACCGATTGAACGCGGCGAACTGACGCCGGTGCTGGAACCCTGGTGGTTGTCGTTTAACGGCCCGTACCTCTATTACAACTCCCGGCGGCTAATTCCTGCGCCTTTACAGGCGTTTATCGATTTTGTGCGCGCACAGGCAAGTTACGGATATATAACGCGATGATCAGAAGAACTGTCTACACTTTAGGAAACAGAACAGAGCGAGGATGAGCTATGATCTTTCCGGCCATGCCAGTCAATGAAATCGAGCGGCTGAAGTCGCTATATATGATGGATTTGCTTGATAAAAAGGATGATGAGCGCTTTGACCGGTTAACCCGTACGGCGAAGACCACCTTTGACGTACCGATCGCGGTCATCAGCCTGCTCGATCGCGATCGTCAGTGGTTGCTGTCACGCAGCGGTGTCGATACTCACGAAACGCCGCGCAATCTCTCCTTTTGCGCACACGCCATCCTCGAAGAGGGGACTTTCATTGTGAAAGATACTCTCGCCGATCCGCGTTTTGCCGATAACCCGTTTGTCATTGGTGAGCCCTGGGTGCGCTTTTACGCTGGCTGCCCGGTGCGCCTGCCGGACGGGGCTATTGCCGGGACGATTTGTATTATCGACACTTACCCGCGCCCGTTCTCCAGTGCGGAAATCAACACCCTGCTCGACTTCGCTGCCATCGTGGAAGATGAGTTTTTGATCCTCAGTATGGCGATGACCGACAGCCTGACCGGGATGCCAAACAGCCGTGGTTTTTACCGCACCGGCGAGAAGCGCTTTGCCTGGCTAAAAGAGCATAAAAAACCCTTCAGCCTGCTCTATTTCAGCATTGATAATCTGAAAGCCATCAATGAGTTGCTGGGCAGTAAAGAGGGCGATGAGGTGGTAAAAATCTTCGCCAGCAACCTGACAAAATGTATTAAAGAGCAGGATATCGCCGCGCGTCTGGGCGGCGGGGAGTTTGCGGTGCTGCTGGGAAATCTCGCCGTGAATGACGTGGATGCGTTTTTGTTCGATCTGCAATCGCGGATGGACGCCATCGATCATCTGTCCGGTAAGAATTACCACATCAACTATTCGCACGGCATTATCGAAAACGGCGGCAGTCGATACGCCACGCTGCGCGATATGCTGGAAGACTGCGACAAAGTGATGTACGCGGAAAAGCGTCGTCGTTAGTCGTTAAATAACTGCGCCGGACAACCGGCGCACCGTTTACAAATTGTCGAACCCGCCGTTACCTTCCCAGCCCGCCAGCCGCTGGTAGATACATTCCACCGCCGCTTTTACCGGCGGCGTCATCGGGTAGTAAAACCCGACAATATCCGGCTGAATGCCAAGAAAAATCACCTCGCCGGTATCCTCTTTCAATTGATCAATCAGATAGTTGAGCGGCATATTGTGGGTGGTCATCAGGAACATTTCGGCAATGTCATCCGGGTCCACCACGCGGATATCGCCGGGGTTGAGCCCCATATCGGTCGCATCGACAATCAGCAGCCGCGAGGGTTTCAGTTCGCGAATCGCCACCACATCGTTTTCCGGCGCGCTGCCACCATCAATCACCTGCCAGTTACCTTGCGGGTTTTCGGCGCACATTTGCGCCAGCAACGGGCCTGCGCCATCGTCGCCCATCATACTGTTGCCGACACACAGCAATACGTCAGTCACGTAATCTCCTCACCATTAAATAGATGGCGCTTTCCTGATGGATATCATGCAGCATCGACAGCAGCGCTTTACTCCAGGCGAGCTGCTGCGCATTTTGCCGGGTCTGTGCCCGATCAAAGGCGTTTGCCAGCAGCATCACGTGCGTGCTGTCGATAACAATTTCGCCGTAGCGCGGCACGCCTTCCATTTTGCGCCGCGCTTCGCTGCCTGCCTCCAGCGTGGCGATCCACGCAAGGTAATCCTCCCACGGGCAGGAGAGCGCCGTTTCCAGGCAGTCGATCACCCCCAAATGGTGGCCGATAGCCAGGCTGTAATAAACCACTTGCTGCGCCTGTGCGGGTGTAGCGTCGTTCTCGTCGATAAATTTACGCCGCAACTGGCTAAAGACCACCGATTCGCCCATCAGATTTTCGCCTCCTGCACCACCTGGTTCAGATGGCTGACTATCTCGGTCAGGCGCGGATCGTTTTCCTGCGCCAGCCAGTTCACCACTTCATGTTCGCCGACGCTTCGCAAACGCATAAAGTCATCGGCAATCTGGCGGCCGTAGCGGTAACCCGCCAGCCGACGCGCGGTGCGATCCACTTTCACGCGCAGGGGCTGCACCATCGCCGGGTGCAAAATCTCGGCCGGCTGGTCGTCCTGCTCACCAGGCAGACGAGCATGGATTTTCTGCTCCAGCAAGCCCAGCGCCATGGCGAAACCATACAATGTGGCCGCGGGCGTTGGCGGGCAGCCGGGAATATAGACATCCACCGGCACAATCTTGTCGGTGCCGCCCCACACGCAGTACAGGTCGTGGAAGATACCACCGCTGTTGCCGCACGCGCCGTAGGAGATACAGATTTTGGGATCCGGCGCAGATTGCCAGGCCCGCAGCGCAGGTGAGCGCATGGCGCGGGTTACCGCGCCGGTGAACAGCAGAATGTCGGCATGGCGCGGTGACGGAACCACTTTGATACCGAAGCGTTCTGCGTCAAACAGCGGTGAAAGTGTGGCAAAAATCTCGATTTCGCAGCCGTTGCAACCGCCGCAATCTACGCGGTAGACATAGGCGGATCGTTTGATCTTATTCAGCAGCGAGGCTTTCATGCTGGCGATGGACTCCTCCACCGTCATCGGTACCGGAATACCGTCCGCATCGCGCGGACCTAACAGCTGGCTCATTAGCTGGCCTCTCTCATATGGCGGGTCAATTCAATCCGGTCGGACGGCACCAGACACTTCTGGCGCTTACACTCCGGGCAGGTTTCAAAACTTTCACGGTGCAGCTCTGCCCGGCTATCGCCGTTATGCGCCAGCAGCGCGATGGCGTAGTCGATCTCTTTCTGCACCGCGAATGGTCGGGCGCATTCGCGGCACTGGCACAGTTCAAAGCGCGACTGTTGCAGGAAATCCGCTTTGTTCCACACCGCCAGCTCATACTCCTGCGAAAGCGTGATAGCCGCCGTCGGGCACACTTCTTCGCAACGGGCGCAGAAAATGCAGCGCCCCAGGTTGAACTGCCACGCCAGCTCACCGGTGGCCAGATCGGTCTCCACCGACAGCGCATTCGACGGGCAGGCATTGACGCACGCCGCACAGCCAATGCACTGCTGCGGGTTGTGCTGCGGTTTGCCGCGAAAGTTTTTGTCGACCGGCACTGGCGACAGCGGGTAATCGCTGGTTGCCGCGCCGGTTTTGATCACTTTTTTGATAAAGGTAAACATCGCTACCGTTCTCCCCTCACGATTTCAACGGCGAGTTCTTACGCTCAACCCCGTAACGCTCCAGCTCTTTGTAAGCCACGACCTTGCTTTTCTTCTTACGCACATCCACCACCGTCATGCGGTCGGTGCATGAATAGCAGGGGTCGAGGCTGCCAATGATCAGCGGGGCGTCAGAAACCGTGTTGCCGCGCAGCATATAGCGCAGCGTCGGCCAGTTGGCGTATGTCGCCGCACGGCAGCGCCAGCGGTAAAGTTTCTGGTTATCACCGGTCATGCTCCAGTGGATGTCATCCCCGCGCGGCGCTTCAGAGAAACCGAGCGCGAAGCGGTGCGGAATGTAGGTAAAGCCTTCCACCATCAGCGGACCGCCTGGCAGGTTGTCGAGACCGTAATCGATCATATTGAGCGCGGTCAGCACTTCATTGATGCGTACTTTCAGGCGTGAAATTACATCGCAGCCCTGTTCGGTGTGCACAGTCATCGGCAGCAGGCCGTAACCGACAAACGGGTGATCGGCGCGGGTATCGCGAGCGTGTCCGCTGGCGCGTACCATCGGGCCGACGTTACTGAAATCGCGGGCGATTTGCGGGTCAAGGCGGCCAATGCCGACGGTGCGCTGCTCAATGTTTGGCGTGCTCATCAGCACATCGACCAGTTCAGTCACATCACGACGCATCTGCTGCGCTAACTGGCGAGTCTGGATCATGTCCTCTTTCAACATGTCGCGACGGATACCGCCAATCAGGTTCAGACCGTAGGTTTTACGCGCCCCGGTGAGGATTTCCGCCATTTTCATGGAGGCTTCGCGCACGCGGAAAAACTGCATAAACCCGGAATCAAAGCCGACAAAGTGACAGGCCAGACCGAGGTTGAGCAAGTGCGAGTGCAGGCGTTCCACTTCGAGCAAAATGGCGCGGATCATCTGCGCGCGTTCCGGCACCACAATGCCCATCGCGTTTTCAACCGAAGTGGTATAGGCCGTGCTGTGGGCAAAGCCGCAGATACCGCAGACGCGATCGGAAAGAAAAGTGACTTCGTTGTAACCCATGCGGGTTTCCGCCAGCTTCTCCATGCCACGATGGACGTAAAACATGCGGTAGTCGGCATCGACAATATTCTCGCCGTCTACAAACAGGCGGAAATGCCCCGGTTCGTCGGAAGTCACATGCAGCGGGCCAATCGGCACCACATTGTTTTTCTTATCGCCCAGCTCGTTAATGAACTCGTAGGTTTCCGCATCAGTGGTCGGCGCAGGACGCTGACGATAGTCCATGCTGTCTTTACGCAGCGGGTAGAGTTCATCCGGCCAGTCATCCGGCAGCACCAGGCGGCGCTCATCCGGCAGACCCACCGGGATCAGGCCGTACATATCGCGCACTTCGCGCTCGCCCCATACCGCTGCCGGCACGCGCGGCGTTACCGACGGGTATTCCGCTTTCAGCGCGTCCACTTCTACACGCACCGTGATCCAGCACTTCACGCCCTGCTCCATCGACAGCACGTAATAAACGGCGAAATGGCCGTTCAGCTTGCGTTCGTCATTGCCAAACAACACCGAAAGCCAGCCGCCCTGCTGGTAGTAAAGGTACTCCACGACTTCCGGCAGGTAGTTCACTTTGACGGTGACCGTTATCTGGTCTTTGGTCTGCCACGCTTCATCCAGCACCACCCCGGGAAATTTCTCGTGCAGGGCAGCAAGATAGTGTTGACCGATTTTTTCTTCAGACATGCTCAAACTCTCTTAATACGTCGCCAGCAAGGAGACGAAGGCTAAAAAGGCGACGCCGAAACCGGCCCAGGTTACGCGCGATGTGGCAACAAAACGCAGACGCGCCATGCTGTTCTCAAACAGGGCGATAATCAGCACGCCAGCGACCAGTTTCACCACGGCGATCGCCAGCGCCAGCAGCAAACCGGCGGCGCTAAAAGTGGTCATTTGCCCCCAGGGCAGAAACACGCCAACAAACAGTTGCAGCACCACCAGTTGTTTCAGGCTGATGCCCCACTTCAGCACCGCGAAACCGCTGCCGCTGTACTCAGACAGCGGCCCTTCCTGCAACTCCTGCTCCGCTTCCGCGAGATCAAACGGCAGTTTGCCCATTTCGATAAAGGTGGCGAACGCGCAGGCGCAGAGCGCCAGGAACAGAGGAATGCTGCGAGAGAGCGGCCAGTGATACACGGTATTGGTGATGTGGCTGATGTGCGTGGAACCGGCGACCAGCGCCGCTACCCACAGACCAAGCAGCAAAATCGGCTCGACCAGCACGCCGAGCATCGCTTCGCGGCTCGCACCAAGGCCGGTAAATGGGCTGCCGGTATCAAGCCCGGCGATGGCAAAGAAAAAGCGGGCAATAGCGAACAGGTAAATCAGGGTGATCAGATCGCCAAGTTCCGGTAGCGGCGAGGCAACCGTCACCACCGGTAACGCGGTCGCGACGGTCAGCATGACGCCCACCATCACAAACGGCGTCAGGCGAAATACCCAGCCAGACGCCGCCGGAGCAATACTTTGCCGCCCCAGCAGTTTCAGCAGATCGCGGTATTCCTGCAGCACGCCCGGCCCGCGCCGGTTGTGCAAACGCGCACGCGCCACGCGGCTGATGCCGGAAAGCAGCGGCGCTGCGGCAAACAACACCAGCGCCTGTAGTAAAGCAAACAGAAAACTCATCATCAGGCTCCTCGTGAAATCACCACTACCACCAGCACCGCCAGCTCAATCAGCGCCAGCCGACGAAACAGCACCGGCGCGCTATCACCGTGCCAGCCGGGAACAGGAAGCCGGGGCTCCAGCCATTTCCGCAGTTTCAGCACCGGGGCAAAAGCCGCTTTCACCGGCATGGCGAAACCATGCGCGGTAATCACCATTGATCCTTCGTGATCGTAACCGCACACCCAGGCGCTACCGCGGCGGCGTGCGGGCAGGCGATCGCCTTTAAACAGCATCATCAGCAGTAACGGCAGTAGCGGCGTGGCAATCAGCAACAGCGCGATCATCGGCTGCGACACCACGGTGTTTGCCGTTTGCAGCGGCAACGGTACAGCGGCAAACAGGCGCGGCATCAGCCACGGCGCGGCAACACCGCCGATAACGCAGCAAATGGCCAGCGCGGCGACCACACCAGTCATTAACCAGGGAATGGAGCGCGGGTTTTCCGCCTGAGCGCTACGCGGCGCGCCAAGAAAAGTGACGCCATAAACTTTCGCCATGCACATCACCGCCAGCGCGCCGGTAATCGCCAGACCAACCGCCAGCAGCGGCCCCAGCAGTTGCAGCAGGAAATGACCACTGGCGCTTAAACCAAAGAAGGATTGATAAATCACCCACTCACCGGCAAAACCGTTGAGCGGCGGCAACGCCGCCATCGCCATCAGCCCGACCAGCATTGCCAGCGAGATAACCGGCATCTTTTTACCGATACCGCCGAGTTTTTCGATATCGCGATAACCGGTGCCAAACCACAGCGTGCCCGCACCGAGGAACAGCGTGCTTTTAAACAGGCTATGGTTAAAAAGGTGATACAGGCCGCCGGTCAGCCCCAGCGCCAGCAGCACAGGTTGTTGCAGCGCAAGGCCGGTGACGCCAGCGCCAAGGCCGAGCAGAATAATGCCGATGTTCTCCAGCGTGTGGTACGCCAGCAGGCGCTGGATGTTGTGTTCCATCAGTGCATACAGCCCGCCAATAAAGGCGGTAATAATGCCAAATACCAGCAGCGCAATGCCCCACCACAGCGGCGGTTGGCCGCCGAGCAGCGAAAGGCTCAAAATGCCGAACAAGCCGATTTTCATCACCACCGTGGAAAACAGTGCCGCCGCCGGTGCGGGTGCAGTGGCGTGCGCCTGCGGCACCCAGGCATGCAGCGGAATAATCCCGGCAAGCAGGCCAAAACCGATCACGCCGAGCAGCCAGATGTCACTACCGATCGCATGCGTACCGAGCAGTGCAAAATCCAGCGTCTGGTAACGCTGCCACAGCAGCCAGCAGGCCACCGCCAGCAGAACCGTACCGCAACGGCCCATGACAAACCACAGCTTGCCGGATTTGCTACAGCCGGTCAGAAATACCGCGCTCAACGCCATAATTTCCGCCATGATCACCAGCGCGCCGAAGTTTGCCGCGCTCACCGCGCACAGCGCGGCGACCAGCAGTAAGTTCATCAGCAGCCCGTTGGCTTTCACCGCTTCATGGCGATGCCAGTCAATGGAAAACAGGCTAACAAAACCGCCGCAAACGCCGAGCGTGATCAGCCATACGGCGCTGAGCGGCGTGACCAGGACGTGATATTCAATCAACGGCAGCGTGCCGCTCACGGTGACAGCGTCTGTTAATGCCATCACGCCGCAGGCCGCCGCCATTGCACAACCGATAGCGCCACCAAGCCCGGAAAAGAGTCCGCTTAACGCTTTGAACGGCATAAACAGATAGGCCAGCATGGCTGCGCAGGTAAGTACTGCGACAGCAGCGCTTAACAAAGAGAGGATAGTCATTTCGCGCTCCGGTTTAGCTGCGTATACAGCGATAAATCGCCGTAATCCGTGTTGAGGGTTTGCTCGCGTTTGCGACGGCTGGCTCTGGCGATATCCCGGTTATTGACCAGATGCAGTGCTTTGGTCGGGCACATCCGCACACAGGCCGGGCCTTCGGCATCGAAGTGGCAGAGATCGCACTTCACCGCAATTGCCCGCACGCCGGGCACCCAATCCAGCAACGTGCTGACACGCGCCGGCGCAGGCGGCGCAGCGGGCGCTTTGGGCGAGTTAACATTGGCGGGAATATCCAGCGGGCGGCTACCGGAAAACTCAATCGCGCCGAAAGGACACGCAATCGCGCACAGCTTGCAGCTGACGCACAGGCTTTCATTTAACTGCACCGCGCCATCAACGCGGTTGATCGCGTTCACCGGACAAACGCCCGCACAGGGCGCGTCTTCACAGTGGTGGCACTGCTGCGGCGCGGACTCTTTTTCGCTGCGCATCACACGCAGCCGCGGCATCGCCTGCAGGCCATGCGCACGGTGCGTTTCGGCGCAGGCAGCCTCGCAGGTATGGCACCCAATACATAACGCCGAATCGGCAATTACAAAACGGTTCACCAGCAAATCCTCAGGTGATTCACCCTGGTTACGGGCGGTCATTTATGACGAAACGTGTCGTGCTATGTGTCACTTCGACACATGTCGACACCCAAACTCAGGCCAGCGCAGGCGCGTGCGCGTGGCTGACAAGCGTGGTGAGATTGACCGGCGTATCCGCTTCCATTGCGGCATACAGGTTGTCGTAAACGGCGGCGATTTTGCCGAGATAATGCTCCAGCACTTTTTCACGATCGCGCACGCTGAACGCGCCATCGACCTTGCCATCGCTGGAGAGCTGCGCTTTGGCAATCACGCGTCGCTCGTCGCTCTCTTTATTGGCAATCGCATATTCAATGGTGTGACCGTTAAAGCCGCCGGTCAGGGTGATATAAACCGTGAAGTGTTCGAACAGCACAAAGCAGAGTTGCTGTTCCGGCGCACAGCCGATAGCGTGATGCAACCGCGCTCTGGAGAGCGTAACGCCCTGAACTAACGCGTTACAGTAGCTACGCCACTCTTCCTGCAGGCGGTGATGCCGCCCGGCAATGTAATCTGCCTTTTCGCTAATTTCCCAAATCGTCATGTCTGCTTACCCGGTTAATGAAAAACAACGGCGGTAAAGCATCATCCATGCCAAAATTTAATATATTGATTTAAAAAGAAATAAAAACAAAACGCTCACCCTTTCGACGTGTCATCTCGACATTGTCGACATCGTCACCGTGTCAAAACGCGGAATGGCACTCTTATTGCATTAAGGGCGCAAAGTCATCAGGAGGCGTTATGCACGAAATCACCCTCTGCCAGCGTGCGCTGGAAATTATCGAACAACAGGCGTCAGCAAACGGCGCGCGTCGGGTCACCGGCGTGTGGCTGAAAGTCGGCGCATTTTCTTGTGTAGAAACGGAAGCTTTAACGTTTTGTTTTGATCTGGTTTGCCGCGGCAGCCTGGCGGAAGGCTGTACACTGCACATCGAACAACAACAGGCGGAATGCTGGTGCGAGTCCTGCCAACAGTATGTGACGTTACTTACCCAGCGAGTGCGCCGCTGCCCGCAGTGCCACAGCGACCAGTTGCAGATTGTCGCCGATGACGGCATGCAAATTCAGCGACTGGAAATTGAGGAGTAAACAATGTGTACAACATGTGGTTGTCAGGACGGTAACCTTTATATCGAGGGTGACGAACATAACCCGCACTCAGCGTTTCGCGGTGCACCGTTCTCCCCAGCCGCTCGCCCGGCGCTGAAAATCACCGGTATCAAAACCGACGATTTTCGTCCCACGCAACTGGAACACGGCGACCTGCATTATGGTCACGGTGAAGCAGGTACCCACGCGCCAGGCATGAGCCAGCGCCGGATGGTGGAGGTGGAAATCGACGTGCTGGAGAAAAACAACCAAATCGCCGCCCGCAACCGCGCCCGTTTCGCCGCTTCGCAACACCTGGTGCTCAACCTGGTCTCCAGCCCCGGTTCCGGCAAAACCACCCTCCTTACCGAAACCCTTAAACGCCTGAAAGCGCGCGTCCCTTGCGCGGTGATTGAGGGCGATCAGCAAACCGTTAACGATGCCGCACGCATTCGCGCGACCGGCACGCCGGCGATTCAGGTTAACACCGGCAAGGGCTGCCATCTTGATGCGCAGATGATTGCCGACGCCGCACCGCGACTGGCGCTGGAAAATCGCGGCATTCTGTTTATCGAAAATGTCGGCAACCTGGTGTGCCCGGCGGGTTTCGATCTTGGCGAGCGTCATAAAGTGGCGGTGCTGTCGGTGACAGAAGGCGAAGACAAGCCGCTGAAATACCCGCATATGTTCGCCGCTGCCTCACTGATGCTGCTCAATAAAGTGGATTTGCTGCCCTACCTCGATTTTAACGTCGAGCAGTGCATCGCTTATGCCCGTGAAGTGAACCCGACCATTGAAATCATGCTGATTTCTGCCACCAAAGGCGATGGGATGGACGCCTGGCTTGACTGGCTGGAGACGCAACGATGTGTATAGGCGTACCGGGGCAAATTTGCGCCATTGATGGCCTGCAAGCCAAAGTGGATGTCAGCGGCATTCAGCGTGATGTCGATTTAACGCTGGTCGGCAGCATGGACGAAAATGGCCAGTCACGCCTCGGCCAGTGGGTACTGGTGCATGTCGGCTTCGCGATGAGCGTGATTAACGAAGAAGAGGCGCTGGATACGCTGGCGGCGCTGCAAAACATGTTCGATGTCGAACCCGATGTCGGCGCGCTGCTTTACGGCGAGGAGAAATAATGCGTTTTGTCGATGAATATCGCGCCCCGGAACAGGTGATGCAACTGATTGATCACCTGCGTGAACGGGCAGCGCACCTCTCTTACACCGCCGCGCGTCCGCTGCGCATTATGGAAGTGTGCGGCGGGCACACACACGCTATTTTCAAGTTCGGTCTCGACCAGCTACTGCCGGAAAACATTGAGTTTATTCACGGTCCCGGCTGCCCGGTCTGCGTGTTGCCGATGGGGCGAATTGATACCTGCGTGGAGATCGCTCAACACCCGGAAGTGATTTTCTGCACCTTTGGCGACGCCATTCGCGTGCCGGGGAAAAACGGCTCGCTGCTGCAGGCAAAAGCGCGCGGCGCGGATGTGCGGATTGTCTATTCACCAATGGATGCGCTGGCGCTGGCGGAAAAAAATCCGCAGCGCAAGGTGGTGTTTTTCGGCCTCGGGTTTGAAACCACCATGCCCGCCACCGCCATTACATTGCAGCAGGCAAAAGCCCGTAACCTCGATAACTTCTGGTTTTTCTGCCAGCACATCACGCTGATTCCAACGTTGCGCAGCCTGCTGGAGCAGCCGGACAACGGCATCGACGCGTTTCTCGCGCCGGGTCATGTCAGTATGGTGATTGGCACCGACGCCTATACTTTCATCGCCGATACTTATCAGCGCCCGCTGGTGGTCGCCGGTTTTGAACCGCTCGATCTGTTGCAGGGCGTGGTGATGCTGGTTGAGCAAAAAATTGCCGCCCAGAGTAAGGTGGAAAACCAGTATCGCCGCGTGGTACCGGACGAAGGCAACCGGCTGGCGCAGGCCGCCATCGCCGAGGTGTTTACCGTACGCGGCAACAGTGAATGGCGCGGCCTGGGCATGATTGGCGAATCCGGCGTGCATCTGACGCCTGCATATCAGCGCTTTGACGCCGAAGCGCATTTTCGCCCGGCGGTACAGCAAGTGTATGACGATCCGCGCGCCCGCTGCGGTGACGTGCTGACCGGCCGCTGCAAACCGCACCAGTGCCCGCTGTTCGGTAACACTTGTAACCCGCAAAGCGCGTTCGGCGCGCTAATGGTTTCATCAGAAGGTGCCTGCGCGGCCTGGTATCAATATCGTGCTCAGGAGTGTGAAGCATGAATGAAGTGCAGATGGCGCACGGCAGCGGCGGCCAGGCGATGCAACAGCTTATCAGCCAGCTTTTTATGGAGGCGTTCGATAACCCCTGGCTTGCAGAGCAGGAAGATCAGGCGCGTATCAATCTGGCAGAGCTTACAGCAGGCGGCGATCGGATGGCGTTTTCCACCGACAGCTACGTTATCGATCCGCTGTTCTTTCCCGGCGGCAATATCGGCAAGCTGGCGGTATGCGGCACGGCAAATGATATTGCCGTTAGCGGCGCAACACCGCGCTTCCTCTCCTGCGGTTTTATCCTTGAAGAGGGGTTGCCAATAGCAACGCTGAAAACCCTTGTAGAGAGCATGGCCGACACCGCCCGCAGCGCCGGTATCGCTATTGTTACCGGCGATACCAAAGTGGTGCAGCGCGGCGCAGCCGATAAGGTATTTATCAATACCGCCGGCATTGGCGCTATCCCGGCGTCGGTTCACTGGGCAGCAAACTCCCTGCAACCCGGCGATGTGCTGCTGGCAAGCGGCACACTGGGCGATCACGGCGCAACCATCCTTAACCTGCGCGAAGGCTTAGGGCTGGATGGCGAGCTGACCAGCGATTGCGCGGTGCTGACGCCGTTGATTAGCCAACTGCGCGAGCTTCCCGGCGTAAAAGCGCTGCGCGACGCCACGCGCGGCGGCGTTAACGCCGTGGTACATGAGTTTGCTGCCGCCTGCGGTTACGGCATTGAGTTAAATGAACGAGATTTACCGGTAAAACCGGCGGTGCGCGGGGTTTGCGAACTGCTGGGGCTGGATGCATTAAATTTTGCCAACGAAGGCAAACTGGTGATTGCCGTACAGCGCGAAGCCGCAGAGCAGGCGCTGGCACAATTACGCGCTCACCCTTTAGGGCGCGACGCCGCAATAATTGGTGAAGTGGTCGAACGCAAAGGTGTACGTCTGACAGGCCTTTATGGAGTGAAGCGCCTGCTGGATTTGCCCCATGCCGAACCCTTGCCACGGATTTGTTAACCTTTTATTTTTATTAATTTTTTCACACCTTCTGCGTGTGTTCCTGGAAAAGCAAAATGTCGTATACACCGATGAGTGATCTCGGGCAACAAGGATTGTTTGATATAACGCGGATGTTATTACAGCAGCCCGATATGGCCGCGCTTTGTGAAACGTTAACCCGGTTAACCCGCCAGGCGGGTCTCGCCGACAACGCCGCGATTGTGCTGTGGCATGCCGACAGCCATCTCGCCAGCCGTTACGCCGTGCAAACACCCGACAACTGCGCCAGATATAACGACCAGGCGCTGCTGGCAGGCGGCCCGGTGCGGCATATTCTCTCTCACCCGCAGGCGCTGCGCTGCACCGCGCAACTCTTTAGCGAGACCTGGCCCGCCGTTGCCGAAAGCCGGATCTATCCGGCATTCGCGCATTACAGCTTGCTGCCGCTCGCCGCCGAAGGGCAGATTTTTGGCGGCTGCGAATTTTTTCGTACCAGCGACAGGCCATGGAGCGACAAAGAGACCGAGCGCCTGCATACGCTGACGCAGATCGTTGCTGTCGTTGCCGAGCAGTTGCAAAGCCGCGAGCACCCCACGCCGGACTACGAGCTTCTGTGCCAGGAGCGCGACGATTTTCGCATTCTGGTGGCCATCACCAACGCGGTGCTCTCCCGGCTGCATATGGATGAGCTGGTCAGTGAAGTGGCAAAAGAGATCCACTACTACTTCGGCATTGACGCCATTAGCCTGGTGCTGCGCGGCAGCCGCAAGGGCAAACTGACCATCTACTCGACGCATTATCTGGATGAAGCCGACCCCGCCCATGAAACGCAGGAAGTCGACGAACAGGGAACGCTGACCGAGCGGGTATTTAGCAGCAAAGAGATGCTGCTGATTAATCTGCATGAGCGTGACAAACTCGCCCCTTACGAGCGGATGCTGTTTGAAACCTGGGGTAATAAAATTCAGACCCTGTGCCTGCTGCCGCTGATGTCCGGCAAAAATCTGCTGGGCGTGCTGAAACTGGCGCAGTGCCAGAAAGAGGTGTTTACCCCGGCGAACCTGAAGCTGCTGCGCCAGATTGCCGAGCGTATCGCCATTGCCGTGGATAACGCGCTGGCCTACCAGGAGATCCACCGTCTGAAAGAGCGGCTGGTGGATGAAAACCTCGCCTTGACCGAACAACTCAATAATGTCGACAGCGAATTTGGCGAGATCATCGGGCGTAGCGATGCCATGTTCCGCGTGCTCAAGCAGGTTGAGATGGTGGCGCAGAGCAACAGCACGGTGCTGATCCTTGGCGAAACCGGCACCGGGAAAGAGCTTATCGCGCGCGCCATCCATAACCTGAGCGATCGCAACAGCCGCCGGATGGTGAAGATGAACTGCGCGGCAATGCCGGCCGGGCTGCTGGAAAGCGATCTGTTTGGCCACGAGCGCGGCGCGTTTACCGGCGCCAGCGCCCAGCGCATCGGGCGTTTTGAGCTGGCGGATAAAAGCTCGCTGTTTCTTGACGAAGTGGGCGATATGCCGCTTGAGCTGCAACCCAAGCTGCTGCGCGTGTTGCAGGAGCAGGAGTTTGAGCGCCTCGGCAGCAACAAGCTGATCCAGACCGATGTGCGGCTGATCGCCGCCACCAACCGCGATCTTAAACAGATGGTCGCCGACCGGGAATTTCGCAGCGATCTCTATTACCGCCTGAATGTCTTCCCGATCCACCTGCCGCCGCTGCGCGAGCGCCCGGAAGACATTCCGCTGCTGGTAAAAGCCTTCACCTTTAAAATCGCGCGCAAAATGGGGCGCAACATCGACAGCATCCCGGCGGAAACCTTGCGCGTGCTGAGTGCGATGGAGTGGCCGGGGAATGTGCGTGAACTGGAGAACGTGATCGAGCGTGCGGTGCTGCTCACGCGCGGCAACGTGCTGCAACTGTCGATGGCGGAAATCGCCGTGCCCTCCGTCGCGCCTGAAACGCCCGCCGAAGTGGCGCGCGAAGGGGAAGATGAGTATCAGCTGATCGTGCGCGTACTGCGGGAAACCAACGGCGTGGTGGCCGGGCCAAAAGGCGCGGCGCAGCGGCTGGGGCTCAAACGCACCACGCTGCTCTCCCGAATGAAACGATTAGGTATTGATAAAGAGGCGCTATAGCCGCAGACCCGACGGGCGTTTTCGCGCGTCGGGCGTTTCATTGCGCGTCAACAGCGCCGTAAAACCGCTAATCCGGCAAACGCGTAACCCACCTTCGTTCCCCACCTTTACCGAATACGCATCCTGCTTTTTTACCTTTACCCGCTATTTGCGCCGGTACTTCTCCGGCAGCTCCGGCACCGGGCGTTTATCATCAAGCAAATGGCGCACCGTCAGTACCGGGTGACGCCACAGCATACGCGGCCCCGCCCAGCGCATAATCTGTTTCATCTCTTCGCGTTTCGCAGGCTGGTAACAGTGCACCGGGCACTGCTTGCAGGCCGGTTTCTCTTCGCCGAACACGCATTTATCCAGCCGCTTTTCCGCATAAGCGTACAAATCCGCGTAGTGCGCCGCGCTGCTTACCGCATCCGGGCAGGCGCGCTGATAAAGGGCAATCATTTTGCGGATAGTCAGTTTTTCTCGCAGGATCCGGGGGCCAGCCATACACGTCACCAATAATTAAGATGCATAAATAATACAACTTAATGGAATCGCAAAAAACCACGCCCGCCGCGTTTTTATGTAAAGGTCAGACCTCAGGTGCCGATACCCGTCTATCGACGTGGAAATGATCATCGCCGGGGGAATGGTGCGTAAATTAATTGTTATTGTTTCGTTATTTTTATTGGCGGGATGTATCAGTAAAAATAACCCGTTTTTCCCGGAACAGCCTTTTTATTACCCGCCATTAATGACGGATGATGTCGCGAAAATTCGCTTAATCGGCGCAACGATGACCTACGCCATTTATCAAACGGATACCAGCGGGCAGAAAATTGGCGGCTGGGTACAAAAACACGATCGCTTTATTAATAAGGCTTATGGTCCAACCCAGGATATGGGTTTTCCAAAGTTGAAGAACAAAAAATACAGTGACGCTTTTTTTGAAACCACGCTGCTGCCCGATTTGCCGACAACCATTCACCATGAGGCTTACAAAGGGTGCAGCGTGGATATTCACTTCACGCCGAAAAAAGGGGCGTTGTATGAAGTGCATTATGACTATGGCACTGATACCTGCGTCATTTATGTCGCCCGGCTGAAATACAACCCGGCCTCTGCGGAATACGAAGAAATAAAGCCGTAAAAAACACGAAATTAAAACGTAAGGACACCGATGAAACAGTTAATTATGCCGCTGGCGCTACTCACGCTGGCAATAACCGGCAGCGCAAAGGCGCAAACGCTGACCGAAAGTTTACTGCGTTGCGACAGCAGCTTTTTCAGTGAACTCTACAAACAGCGAGCCACACTGGCGCACACTGCGCCAGTGGTGACAGATAAGCAGCATCACGCCTGGTTTGCCGCGCCGAAAGACGGCTCCGATACCGTCTGGTTTAGCAAGCCTCTGCGCATCAATCAGCTCACTATTTCTGGCTTTGACAGGTCGCAGGAGTCACTGGGCAAATTGGGTGATTATTACTTCTGGGGATGGGTGATCGAAGAGCCCATGTCTGCGGTGATAGCTGCGTTGCCTGACATTCACTGGCAAAAAGTCACGGACGGGTATTACGCCAATCCGCTGATCAAACGCGCCGGTGAGACCACATGGCGGGTCAACAAAACCGCCGTCAGCGGTATTGCTCCGGCCGCGGATAGCGTGGAAAAACTCGCAATGCTGGAAGTGAGTGAAGGCAAAACCTTTTTGCGCTGTTCGATTCAGGGCAAGGTCAGCAAGGACGAGTTACTGGCAGTGCGCCCGGATCTGCAAAGAGAGCAAAAATGAAAAAATCCCTGTTTCTTGGCTCAGCACTGCTGCTGATGTCCGGCTGCACCAGCCATCCGGGTGCCAGCGTTACGCAAGAGGAAACCCCGCCCAAGCGGGTCGTTAAGTTCGTGACACTCAGTAGCGGCGTCAGCTATCTGGATTTTCGTACCATTTCCCTTTACGACGGCAATCCCTATTTGCGTCGTATTGACGTGATTCATAACTACACCAAAGGCATGCCGGTGAAAAAGAATCCGCTGATGATGATCCGCAGCGAACGCCAAAGCCTGGTCGTGAACTGTGATACGCACCAGTTCACCCATGTGCATAAGACCTACTTTTCAGAACATTTTGCCACTGGCGACAAAATCGCCCGCATGAACACGCCAGGACAGTGGCAGGATTACCCGCCAACATCCTTGATCGGCCTGACGGCAGGCTTGCTGTGTAAGCTCCCGGAAGATCGCCTGGCCGCAGAGCCTGCACGCGATACGCAAACACCGCTGTTATACACGCTGATACAGAACGGCGCGTAGCCGCACACAATCGGGATACAGTGATCCCTTGCAATAGCGGGTGGATGGCGCAGGACGCCATCGCCCACTTTTTTGCAGGAGTGACTTATGTCATCGATTGAAAATCCGCAACGCCGCCTGCTGTTGCAGGCCACCGCCGCAAGCCTGGCCGCACTGGAACTGGGGCTCAGCGCCCTTCCCGCCCAGGCCAGCGCACCGCCCGCCGCCCTCACCACCACACCGCGCAACCTGACGCCGCTACCGCCCATTAAGCAGATTGACGCAGGCGTGCTGAATATCGGGTATATCGACACCGGGCCGGAAAACGGCGAACCGATGCTGCTACTGCACGGCTGGCCGTATGACATCTACAGCTTTGCCGATGTGATCCCGCGCCTTACCCGTGCCGGGTTTCGCGTGCTGGTGCCGTGGCTGCGCGGCTATGGCAGCACCACATTTTTATCAGCCGACACACCGCGCAACGGCCAGCAGGCGGCGCTCGCCGTCGATGCGATTGCCTTTCTTGACGCGCTCGACATTAAACAGGCGGTGATCGGCGGTTTTGACTGGGGCGCGCGTACCGCCAATATCCTTGCCGCGCTGTGGCCGCAGCGCTGCAAAGGGCTGGTCTCGGTAAGCGGATATCTGATTGGCAGGCAGCAGGCGAATAAAAAACCGCTGCCGCCCGCGGCGGAACTCGCCTGGTGGTATCAATTTTACTTTGCGACCGAGCGCGGAGAAGCAGGCTATCGCGAGCACACCGATGAGTTTGCGAAACTTATCTGGCGAACCGCCTCGCCGCAATGGCGCTTTAGCGAAGCGGAGTTTGCCCGCTCGGCGCAGGCATTGCACAACGCCGATCATGTCGCCATTACGCTGCATAACTATCGCTGGCGGTTGGGAATTGTCAGCAGCGAGCGCCGTTTCGACGCGCTGGAGCAGCAACTGGCCAAGGCACCGGTAATTACGGTGCCGACCATTACGCTTGAGGGCGACGCAAACGGCGCGCCGCATCCGGACCCTGCCAGCTACGCCGCCAAATTCAGCGGCCGCTACCAGCACCGTACCGCCACCGGCGGCATTGGTCATAACCTGCCGCAAGAAGCGCCCGCGTTTTTTGCGCAGGCGCTTATCGACATTGCACGGCATTAAACAGCACGCGCCTTCGGCTGAATCAGCGAAGGCGCTTTTCCCTCATGAATGGGCTTCGGCCAGCAGTTTCTGAATAAGTTGCTCCTGCTGTTGATACTCCCCTTCCCCAAAGTACATCTGCCGCAGTTGCCCTTTGGCATCAAAGTAGTAATGCGCAGGCCAGTACTGGTTCCCAAACGCATTCCAGATGGCGTAGTTATTGTCCACCGCCACCGGGAAGCGGATATTCTCTTTGCGTACCACGTTTTGCAGCGACTGAATGTTCTTCTCGAACGGGTATTCCGGGGTGTGAACACCAATCACCACCAACCCCTGGTCACGGTATTTTTCCGCCCACGCGTTGACATACGGTAGCGTGTGCTGGCAGTTAATACAGTCGAACGTCCAGAAATCCACCAGCACCACTTTGCCCTTCAGCGCCTGCGCAGTGAGCGGCGCGGAGTTAAGCCAGCTCACCGCCCCTTCCAGTGACGGCATGCTATTGCGCACCAGCGGCTCGCTGACCGGCTGCAGCGTGACGGCAGGTTGCGGTGATGTCCGCCAGCTCAGGAGTTGTTGTTCCAGCCGCGTTGTCCACGCCCCCGCCCCCTGCAACGCAGACGTCGCCCCGCTGCCAATCAGCACTACCGCGCCCAGCATGGCGACGCCCGCCCCCTGACGCAGCCGCTCGCTGAAGGGCAGACTGGCGCGCAGGCGGGAAAAAAACCGATCGCCACACAGCCAGAGCAGCGCCAGCATCGCCGCCGCGCCGCTGCCGTAAGCCGCCAGCACCAGCGCCGTCTGCCCGCTTGCGCCGTTAAGCATGGCGGTGCTCAGTACCGCGCCCAGGATCGGCCCGGCGCACGGCGCCCACAGTAGCCCGACGGATAACCCCGCCAGCAGCGCCGAAAGAACACCGCCCGTACGGCGGCTGCGGTTATCGAGCCGTTCACCGGCACGCACGGCAAAGTACATCACCGTGCTGGCAATGCGCGGCGAAATCAGCGCCAGCGCCATCACCGCCAGCAGACCGAGTGCCAGCCAGCGCCCCCAGGCGTTGGCCTGGATGATCCACTGCTGCGTGGCGCCCGCCAGCAGTGCCACCAGCGTAAACATCGCCACCATTCCCGCCAGCAGTGCGGCAAGATGACGTTTATCGCGGCCAAAACTTGCAAACAGTAGCGGAATAACCGGCAGCGTACAGGGGCTGAGCAGCGTCAAGCAGCCGCCTAAAAAAGCAATGATCACCATAACAAGCTCCTTGATTCGTTGAGGAAACAGGCGCATTACACCGCCGCGGTGTATCGCGGCAGTGTCGGTGATGGCGGGTTTTGTCAGCCGGTGTTGCAGGCCGGAGAGCAGATACGCAGAGATACAAACTTAGTGCGGCAATAGCACGCAGGCATCCAGCCCGCCCTGCGGGCGGTTGCTCAGGTGCAATTGCCCACCGAGTTGCGACACCAGTTGCCGGGCAATCGCCAGCCCCAGACCGGTGCCACCGGTGCCGCGATTACGCGAGGTTTCCAGCCGGTAGAAAGGCTCCAGCACCGCTGCCAGCGCCTCTTCAGGAATGCCGGGGCCGTTATCAAGCACATGGATCGCGAGCGGCGCATCTGGCGTAAGTACAATATCGATGTCTGCTTTGCCGGCGAATTTCAGCGCGTTATCCAGCAGATTGGTTAATATGCGCCGCAGCGCCTGCACATCAATGTGCAGCGTGAGATCCGGCGGGCAGCGCAGCAGCGTTACCCGCTTGCCAACGTCGACATAGTCACACACCAGGCTGTCGATAAACGGGTGCAGCGCCAGCCGCTGCGGTGCGAGCGACGGCGCATCCTGCGTGCGGGCATAAGCGATCCCTTCACGAACCAGCCGGGACATCTCATCCAGATCCGCCAGCAGTTTGTCGCGCAGCGCTTCGTCGGCCGCCATTTCGCTGCGCAACCGCATCCGGGTGATCGGCGTTTGCAGGTCGTGCGAAATCGCGGCGAGGATCTGCGCGCGCGAACTCAGGTGATGAGCAATACGCGCCTGCATGGCGTTAAAAGCGCGCACCGCGTGCTGCACCTCCGTTGGGCCGTTTTCGATCATCACCGGCGGGGGTTCGGGCGATGGGGTGAGCGCATCAAGCGCACGGGTAAAGCGGGTCAGCGGCTTCACAGCCAGGCGTACCGCCAGCCAGCAGCAGATAAGCAATAGCAGCAGTTGTGCGACCAGCACCGCAGGCAGCCAACGGGCGATAGGCGTTGGACGCGGGGTGATATCAATGGTCAGCGGCGCGCCATCATGCAGGCGCAAATGCGCCTGCAAATGTTCCTGCGGGCCTGGGACAGCATTGATTTTCAGGGCATATTGGCTGCCCAGCGCCTGTTCAAGCGAGCGTGCGGTATCTTTCGAACGCCAGTTGGTGGGGTAGCGCCCACTTTCACCTGCGCTCAGCAAGTAGCGATAGTTACCGCGATCGATACGCGCCAGCCATGCAGGGCGCTCGCTGGCGGGTAAACGGTCGAGGATCGCCACGCTGGTCGCCACATCGTATTCCAGATTGCCCAGCATTACCGAACGCGCGGTGGTGATGCGTTCATACAGCAGCAGGCTAAGGGTTAACGCGTTCGCCAGCAGCAATCCCACCAGCACAATCACCACTAAACGTGACAGCAGCGAACGCGGCCACAGCCTCATTCCCGCGCCTCTGTGATAACCACCGGCATTGAGAAAACGTAGCCCTCACTGCGCACGGTTTTGATGTAAGCCGGTTCACGCGCGTCGTCGTTCAGGCGCTGGCGCAGGCGGCTTACCAGCAGATCAATGGAGCGTTCGAAAAGCTCCGCGTCGCGCCCCTGCGTAAGGTTCAGAAGCTGGTCGCGGTTGAGTACGCGCTGCGGGTGATCGAGAAACACGCGCATCAGGCGATACTCCGCGCCGCTCAGCGCCACCACGGTCCCCTGCGCATCCACCAGATGACGCGCCGAGGTGTCAAGCTGCCAGTCGCCAAACGCCAGGCAACGTCCCGCTTCGGTGATTTGCAGGTTCGGCGGCAACATGCGCGTGCGGCGCAAAATGGCTTTGATACGCGCCAGCAGTTCGCGGGCAACAAAGGGTTTTACCAGGTAGTCATCCGCGCCCATCTCCAGACCGACAATGCGATCGGTCTCTTCGCTGCGCGCGGTCAGCATCAGCACCGGCACGTTTTTATGCGCGCTGCTGCGCAACTCGCGGCACAGCGTCAGCCCGTCCGTGCCTGGCATCATGATATCCAGCACAATCAAATCCACCAGCGTGGTTTCGAGTAACTGCCGCATCTGTTTGCCATTCGCGGCAACGCTTGCGCGCAGGCCGGAGCGGGTCAGGTAATCAGCAAGCAGCGTGCGAATTTCCCGGTCATCATCAACAACCAAAATGTGGTCAATATGTTCCATCCAAAAAGCCCTGGCGGCGGGTAACGGTAAAATGAGTGTATCCTGGTTACGCGCGACCCGGGCGTTGGCTTTGTATCACACTGTACAACGCTTAATAGACATCGCGCTGATAGCGATTTTCCCGCGCCAGGGTCGCCAGCCAGGCGTCCGCCGCGTCAGCGCTCATGTCGCCAAAGGTTTGTGCCACCTGCTTTAAAGTGTTTTCGACATCCTTCGCCATCTGGCTCGCATCGCCGCAAACATAAAAGTGTGCTCCGGCGGCTAACCAGCGCCACAGCGCTTCCCCCTGCTCCAGCATGCGGTGCTGAACGTAGATTTTCTGCGCCTGATCGCGGGAAAACGCGGTGGTGAAGCGCGACAACACGCCGTCGCGCTGCCAGGCCTCCAGCTCCTCACGGTAATAAAAATCCGTGGCCGCATGCTGCTCGCCAAAGAACAGCCAGTTATCGCCTCTCGCCCCCGTGGCCTGGCGCTCCTGCAGAAAACCGCGAAACGGCGCAATGCCGGTGCCTGCGCCGACCATAATCACCGCCGTGTTCGGATCGGCTGGCAAGCGAAAATGCGGCGAGGGCTGAATAAAGATCGCCACGCGCTCTGCGCGATCCGCCAGAAAGGTCGAACAGACGCCGCCGCGTTGCTTGCTGTCGCCATAACGCACGGTGGAGACCGTCAGTTCAACGCGCTGCGGGGAAACTTTCGGGCTGGAGGAGATGGAATAGAGTCGTGGCTGCAAGCGACGCAGCGCCGAAAGCCACTGTTCAGCCGCCAGATGTACCGGGAAACACTGCAACAGGTCGATAATCTGCCGCCCCCACAGCCACTGCGTAAGTTCGGTACTGTTTTCACTGGAGAGCAGGCTATGCAGCGTTTCGTTTTGCGCATGGTCAGCCACCAGGCGCAGCACCTCCGGGGTGATGCGCGTGATGTCAAAACAGTCACAGAGCGCAGCCTGCAGCGTCATCTCGCCCACGCCGCTAACCTGCACCCTGCTTTGCCCATCCAGCGCCAGCAGGTCGAGGATGTCGGCGACCCGCTGCGGGCAGTTGCGCGGCCAGACACCGAGCGCGTCGCCCGCTTCGTAGTGCAAGCCGCTGCCCTGCAGATCAAACGCGAACTGGCGGATCTCTTTTTCCGCCCCCGGCGCGCTCAGCAGTTGATTCGTGACCAGCGGCACGCTAACGGGATCGTGGCGGCTGAAACCAGGTTTTGCCGTGGGTTGCGCCGTGCTTTGCGGCGGTGCGCCGAGCCGCAGAATGTCAGTGTGGATCGCCGCCAGCCACTGCTGCGCCGCGTCAATATCGCCCGCATCGCACACCTGGCACGCCAGCAGCCGCTGTGCGCCAAGGGCGGCCAGCCGGGCATCGAGCTTGCGGCCAAAACCGCAAAACTGCGCGTAACTGGCATCGCCAAACGCCAGCACCGAAAACGCCGTCCCGCTCAGCGCAGGTGCGTTTTCGGCGCTCAACGCCGCCCATAACGCCGCGCCATTAGCGGGCGGATCGCCATCGCCAAAGGTGCTGGCGAGCAGTAACACGCGCGGCGCGGCGGCCATATCGTTCACACTGACGCTATCCATGGCGCGCAGTTTTACCGCCAGCCCGGCATGCAGCAGCTGTTCGGCGCAGCGGCGGGCAAACGCCTGCGCATTGCCGGTGGTGGAGGCCCACAGCACCAGCACTAACCCGCTGTCTTCATCCGTTGCGGGTGCAGCGGCGGGCGCGGGTTGCTGTTGGCTGCGCACCAGCGCGATGGCGCAGTGTTTCAGCTCGGGTTGCAGCGAAACCGGATCCAGCGCATCGCTGGTCAGGACGTTGATTGCCAGCTTGTCGCCAAACAGATCGTTCCAGTGAAAAGGCGCAAAGCTGTTGCCGGGTCGCACACGGTCAGTCACCACCGCAGGCAGCCGTGCCATACCGCGCCGCGAGCGGATATCCACCCAGTCCCCCTCGTTTATCGCCAGCCGTTGTGCGTCTGTGGGGGAGATTTCGATAAACGGTCCGGGGTTGAGCGTATTAAGCAGCGGGATTTTGCCGGTCTTGGTCAGCGTGTGCCACTGGTGCTGCACGCGCCCGGTGTTGAGCACCAGCGGGTAGTCGTCATCCGGCATTTCGGCAGGCGCGAGATCCGGGCGGGCAAAAAATTGCCCCTTGCCGCTGGCGGTAGCAAAACGCACGCGCCCGTTATCCTGCAAATAGCGAATGGGATGACGGGGTTCATCATCCTCCGGCGCGCACGGCCATTGCAACGGCGTCTGGCGCAGCCGCGCATAGCTCGCGCCGCGAATGTCGTAGCCGGTTGCCGGGTTGTGAGCGGCGCGGATTTCATCAAACACCGCGGCGGCGCTGGCGTAGCGAAAGCCCTCCGCGTAACCCATTTCACACGCCACACTGGCGATAATTTGCCAGTCGGCAAGCGCATCGCCCGGCGGAGATACCGCCTGCTGCATCAGCGTCATGGTGCGTTCGGAGTTGACCATCACTCCTTCGGCCTCCGCCCACAATGCACCCGGCAACAGGATATCGGCGTAGCGGTTGGTTTCGGTATCCAGAAACGCATCCTGCGCAATCACCAGTTCGGCGCGTTCCAGCCCGGCGATCACTTTTTCGCGGTTTGGCACGGTGGCGACCGGGTTGGTGCAGATTATCCAGCAGGCTTTGATCTCGCCTGCGCTCATCGCGTCAAACAGCGCGACCGTACCGCCGCCCACCTCGCCACGCAGCGTGCCGGCAGGACGTTGCCATAGCTGTTCGACGAACGCGCGATCTTCATCCACCAGCACCGATCGCTGACCCGGCAACCCGCCGCCCATATAACCCATTTCCCGCCCGCCCATCGCGTTCGGCTGGCCGGTAAGCGAAAACGGCCCGCTGCCGGGGCGGCAAATCGCGCCGGTCGCCAGGTGTAAATTACACAGCGCGTTGGTGCTCCAGGTGCCGTGCGTGCTCTGGTTTAGCCCCATCGTCCAGCAGCTCATCCATTCCCCCGCCTCGCCAATCCACTGCGCCGCCTGGCGAATGTCGGCTTCACGCAACCCGGTGCGCTCGGCCACCTGCTGCGGCGTATAGTCCAGCAGAAAATCCGGCATCGCCTGCCAGCCTTCGGTGTGCCGGGCGATAAAATCGTTATCCAGTTGGCCGTTTTGCACCAACAGTGCCAGCAAACCGTTCAGCAACGCGAGATCGGTGCCGGGTTTGATCTGCAAAAAGAGCGAGGCTTTCTCTGCCGTGGCAGTACGGCGAGGATCAACGACAATCAGTTTCGCCCCGGCATTGACGCGCTCCATCATGCGCAGAAACAGGATTGGGTGGCAGTCGGCCATGTTGGCGCCAATCACCAGGAACAGATCGGCGCGCTCGAAATCGTCATAAGAGCCAGGCGGCCCATCCGCGCCGAGCGAGAGCTTATAACCGCTGGCGGCGCTGGCCATGCACAAACGTGAGTTGGACTCGATGTTGTTGGTGCCAATAAACCCTTTCGCCAGCTTGTTCGCCAGATATTGCGCTTCTAAAGACATCTGGCCGGAAACATACAGCGCCAGCGCATCCGGGCCGTGCTTATCGATAATGCCACGCAGCCGCCGGGCGGTTTCGCGGATGGCGTC
The DNA here is from genome assembly GCF_027109175.1 of Kosakonia sp. SOY2. Classification (NCBI taxonomy): domain Bacteria; kingdom Pseudomonadati; phylum Pseudomonadota; class Gammaproteobacteria; order Enterobacterales; family Enterobacteriaceae; genus Kosakonia; species Kosakonia sp. SOY2. The sequence goes on along the minus strand of NZ_JAPVXH010000002.1, from coordinate 518,831 downwards.
ATCAATTGCCGTGCGCACCGGCTCATGCTGACGCGATGTGCGGAGATACGCGCTATCCAGCCGGCCAGTCGCCGTTATCGCCCCGGCACAGCTTTTACCTTTGGTGCACAACCGCCCCTGGTTGGTCGGGTGGGATTTATCGCCCACCACACTGATGATGCGCTGCTTTTCCACCTGCATCACCAGCCCGCAGCCCACCCCGCAGTAGGGGCATACGCTTTTGATCTGCTCCATTTCGCCCCCGGATCTGTTTAAGACGCTTCGGCAATTGCCGACAAGGTGTTCTGCGCGGCGGGCGCGTGCTGCACCCAGATTTGCCCGTGCAGGATTTTCACCGGCCAGACGCGCAGACGCAGCCCGGCATCGTCCAGGCTCTGCCCGTCGCGCAGGCGAAAACGCTTTTTATACAGCGGGGAGATAACCATCGGCTCACCGCTTGCGTCGCCCACCAGCCCGCGCGCCAGCACATTCGCCTGGCTGCCAGGTTCATGGTTTTCGAGCGCGAATACTTGCTCCTCGCAATCAGGCAGGTGAAACAGGGCAATCTGCTGCTGGCCAAGACGCGCGGCCATGCCGGCGTTCGCCGGAATATCAGCCAGCGCGGCAATATGCTGCCACTCGCCATCCCCCGTGTGCGGCTGGTTCTGCATAGGCGGTTTTTCCTGCGCTGTTGCCGGGCGGATCTGCCCGCGCTCCGGCACCATCACCACCGCTTCATCCGGTTGATCGCTATTGAGGAAGCCCCGGAACAGCAGACGGTTTTGCGGGTTATCGAGGGTGGTTTTCCACTCGCACTGGTAGCTGTCGACCACCTGCTGCATTTCGCGCTCCAGTTCAGCGCCAATATTGAGACTGTCTTCCAGTACCACCTGTTTGAGGTAGTCCAGACCGCCTTCCATGTTGTCCAGCCAGGTGCTGGTGCGCTGTAGCCGGTCGGCGGTGCGGATGTAGAACATCAACACCCGGTCGATGGTGCGGATCAGCGCTTCGCTGTCGAGATCGCTGGCAAACAGATCGGCGTGGCGCGGCTTCATACCGCCGTTGCCGCAAACATACAGGTTCCAGCCTTTGTCGGTGGCAATTACGCCAATGTCTTTGCCCTGCGCTTCCGCGCATTCACGGGTACAGCCGGAGACCGCCATTTTGATTTTGTGCGGCGAGCGCAGCCCCTTGTAACGGTTCTCCAGCGCGATCGCCATGCCGGTGGAATCCTGCACGCCGTAGCGGCACCAGGTGGAACCGACGCAGGATTTCACCGTGCGCAGGGATTTGCCGTAAGCGTGGCCGGTTTCAAACCCGGCGGCGATAAGTTCCTCCCAAATCGCGGGCAACTGCTCAAGCCGTGCGCCAAAGAGATCCACCCGCTGCCCGCCGGTGATTTTGGTGTAGAGATTGTAGCGCTGCGCCACTTCGCCGATGGCGATAAGCCCCTGTGGAGTGATTTCGCCCGCCGGGATGCGCGGCACCACCGAGTAGGTGCCATCTTTTTGAATGTTGGCAAAAAAACGGTCGTTGGTATCCTGCAATGGCAGGTGCTGCGGTTTAAGCAGGTAGTCGTTCCAGCACGAAGCGAGCATGGAGCCGACCAGCGGTTTGCACACTTCGCAGCCGTGCCCCTGGCCGAACTGCGCAATCAACGCGTCGAAAGTGCGGATATCGTGCAGGCGGATCAGGTGATACAGCTCCTGACGCGACCAGGCAAAGTGCTCGCAGATATCTTTTTTCACCTCCACGCCGAGCTGTTGCAGCTCGTGCTCCATCACCTGTTTCAGCAGCGGCACGCAGCCGCCGCAGCCGGTGCCCGCTTTGGTGCAGCTTTTCAGTGCTCCCAGTTCGCTGCAACCGCCCGCCACGGCGGCGGCGATATCGCCTTTGCTGACGTTATGGCAGGAGCAGATTTGCGCGCTGGCGGCGAGCGCCGCCACGCCCAGCCCTTTTGGCGCATCGCCGGAAAGCGCAGGCAGGATCAGCGTTTGCGGCTGCGCGGGCAGCGGCATGTCGTTAAGCATCATTTGCAGCAGCAGGCTGTAATCGGCGCTATCGCCAATCAGCACCGCGCCGAGTAGCCGTTTGCCATCGGCGGAGACAACAATTTTCTTGTAGATTTCGCGCGGGCCATCGGTCCACTGGTAACTCTGGCTGCCGGCGGTTTTGCCGTGCGCGTCGCCAATAGAGGCCACCTCGACGCCCAGCAATTTCAGTTTGGTGCTCATATCCGCGCCGGTAAACGGTGTGTCGCGCGCCGCGAGCTTGTCCGCCACGCTGCGCGCCATCTGGTAGCCCGGTGCGACAAGACCAAAAATCTGCCCGTTCCACAACGCGCACTCGCCGATAGCGTAAATCGCTTCATCGGAAGTCTGACAGTGATCGTTGATAACAATGCCGCCGCGCGGCCCTTTTTGCAGCCCTGCGCTTTCCGCCAGCTCATCGCGCGGGCGGATGCCCGCCGAGAACAGCAGCAGATCGGTTTCCAGAAAACTGCCGTCGGCAAAGCAGAGGCGGTGGCGCGCCTGCTCGCCGTCGATGATTTCCCGCGTCTCTTTGCGGGTGTGAACCTGCACGCCAAGCGCTTCGATTTTGCGTTGCAGCATCATGGCGCCGCCCTCGTCGAGCTGCACCGCCATCAGGCGTGGCGCAAATTCAACAACGTGGGTTTCCAGCCCTAACTGACGCAGGGCGTTGGCGGCCTCAAGCCCCAGCAAACCGCCGCCAATCACCACGCCGCGTTTCGCGTTCTTCGCCTGCGCGGCGATGGCGTCCAGATCGTCGAGCGTGCGGTATACCAGGCAGCCAGGGCGCGTATTGCCGCTGATCGGCGGCACAAAAGCATACGAACCGGTGGCGAGCACCAGCGTGTCGTAATGGGTTTCCACACCCTGCGCATCGCGCACACAGCGTTGCTGGCTGTCGATAGCGACAATTTTGCTCGCGCAGTGCAGCGTGATGCCGTTGTCGGCAAAGAACCCCTCGCTTACCAGCGACAACGACTGCGCGCTGCGCCCGGCAAAATACTCCGAAAGATGCACGCGGTCATAAGCGGGCAGCCGCTCTTCGCCAAACACCACGATGTCGTAATGCAGGTGCAGTTCGCGCTCCACGAGCTGTTGCAGAAAGTAGTGGCTCACCATGCCGTGGCCGATCACCGCTAAAACGGGCTTTTTCATAACCTGGATCCTTAATGCGCAAGAGAAAGAGAGGTCAGGCCGCTTTGGGCTGTTTCTCATACAGGAAATGCAGCACTTGCTGGCGATAGCGCTGATACTGCGCGTCGTCGGCCAGCGAAACGCGCGAGCGCGGGCGCTCCAGCTCCACCGCCATGATTTCGCCAATGCTCGCCGCCGGGCCGTTGGTCATCATCAACACGCGGTCAGAGAGCAGCACCGCTTCATCCACGTCGTGGGTGATCAGCACAATGGTGGTGTGCAGGCGCTGTTGAATCTCCATCACCGCATCCTGTAAATGAGCGCGGGTTAAGGCGTCGAGCGCGCCGAAAGGCTCATCCATCAGCAGGACGCTCGGTTTCATCGCCAGCGCGCGGGCAATGCCGACACGCTGCTTCATGCCGCCGGAGATCTCGTGCGGGCGCTTATTCCACGCGTGGGACATATGCACCAGATCCAGGTTGTGCATGATCCATTCATGCATCTCCACTTTGCTCATTTCGCCGCGAAACACCTGGCGCACCGCCAGCCCGACGTTGTCGTACGCCGTCAACCACGGCAGTAGCGAATGGTTCTGAAACACCACGCCGCGCTCCGGCCCCGGGCCGTCGATTTCGCGGTTGTTGCACAGCAGACCGCCGCTGGTGGGCAGCGTCAGCCCGGCAATCAAATTCAGCAGTGTGGATTTGCCGCAGCCGGAGTGACCAATCAGGCTGAGGGTTTCGCCGGGGTGAATGTCAAAGCTAACGCTATCAAGCGCCAGAAACTCGCCGCTGCTGGTGTTAAAACGCTGGCTCACCTGCTGAACCTGGATAATCGGATTGGTACGCATCAGAGCCCCCTAGCGGTTGGTGTAGTTAAAACGGTTAGCAATCCACATCAGCGCCTGTTCGAGCAGCAGGCCGACCACGCCAATCACCACAATGGCGATGATGATGTGTTCCACATTCAGGTTGTTCCACTCGTTCCAGATCCAGAAACCGATGCCGATACCGCCGGTCAGCATTTCTGCCGCCACAATCACCAGCCAGGCGATGCCAATCGATAACCGCATGCCGGTGAGGATGCCCGGCAGCGCGGCGGGCAGCAGGATTTTGCGCATGATGGCGAACTCGGAAAGTTTCAGAACCCGCGCGACATTCAGGTAATCCTGCGGGATCTGCCGCACGCCTTCAGCGGTGTTGAGGATCATCGGCCAGATGGAGCAGATGAAAATCGTCCAGCTTGAGGCCGGTTCCGCACGCTGGAACAGCAGCAAACCTATTGGCAGCCAGGCGAGCGGGCTGACCGGGCGCAGCAGCGAGATGAGCGGGTTGAGCATGCTGGCGACAAAACGAAAGCGGCCAATCAAAAAACCGGTGGGAATACCGACCAGTGCGGCAAGGCCAAAACCGGTCGCCACGCGCTCTAATGAGGCCAGCACGTTCCAGCCAATGCCCTGATCGTTCGGCCCGGCGACATAAAACGGATCGGCGAAAATCTCCAGCGCCGCCAGCCACGTTTGCCACGGCGTGGGGAAGTTTTTGCTGTTCAGCGCCGCCACCTGCCACAGGCAGAGCAGCAGGCCGATGCCGAGCAGCGCAGGCACCACGCGCTGCATCAGCGGGCGAAACAATGACGGGCGGCGACGTACGCGCACTTTGGCGGGCAGCGTAACGATCTCTGCCTGCTGGGGAATTTTCGCCGCTTCGTCCAGCGGGATCGGGATAACTTGCGCCTGGTTTTTCATCAGCGACCTCTCATTTTTTTACGCTAAAGCCGTTGGCGTAGGCGGCAGGATTACTGCCGTCCCAGCGAACGCCATCCATCAACACGCTGCTGCGCATATCGCTGTCCGGCAGCGAAACATTGCCCACGCTGGCGGCGGCCTGTTTGTAGATATCAATGCGGTTCACCTGGCGGGCGATGGCGAGGTAGTCCGGATCGTCTGTGAGCAGCCCCCAGCGCTTGTGCTGGGTGAGGAACCACATGCCATCGGAGAGCCACGGGTAGTTGACCGAGCCATCGTGGAAGAAGCGCATCGCGTGCTGATCTTTCCAGCTTTTGCCAATGCCGTTGTCGTACTGGCCGAGCATGCGGCCAACGATGGTCTCTTCTTTGGTGTTGAGATAAGCGCGCCCGGCAATCACCTTCGCCGTTTCGCGGCGGTTATCGTCCGAGGCGTCAATCCAGCGCGAGGCTTCAAGGATCGCGGCGGTCAGCGCGCGGGCGCTGTTGGGGTTCTTCTCGACCCAATCGGCGCGCGTACCGAGCACTTTTTCCGGGTGATCCGGCCAGATATCCTGGCTGGTCGCGGCGGTAAAACCGATGCCATCGCCGATCGCGCGCTGGTTCCAGGGTTCGCCAACGCAGTAGCCGACCATGTTGCCAATTTTCATGTTCATCACCATTTGCGGCGGTGGCACCACTACGCTGCGGATGTCGTTGAGCGGGTTAATACCCGCGCTCGCCAGCCAGTAGTTGAGCCACATGGCGTGGGTGCCGGTCGGAAAGGTCTGAGCAAAGGTGTACGTGCCTGCGGGACTGGCGGCGAGATGCTTTGCCAGCGCGGGCAAATCGGTGACACCCGCCTCGTGCAGCGCATTAGCGAGCGTGATCCCCTGCCCGTTCTGGTTGAGGGTCATCAGCGCCGCCATGTTGGTTTGCGGCGCGGAAAGCCCCATTTGCAGACCGTAAAGCTGGCCGTAGAGAATGTGCGAGGCGTTCAATTCACCAGAAAGAAGTTTGTCGCGCACCGACGCCCAGTTGGCTTCTTTGCTCGGCAAAATGGTGATGCCATATTTTTTGTCGAAGCCTTTCACCGCCGCCATCACCACCGAGGCGCAGTCGGTGAGCGGAATAAAGCCCACGCGGATCTCTTTAAGCTCCGGTGCGTCAGAACCGGCGGCCCAGGCGCGGTTGATGACGCCCGGCACCAGCAGACTGCCGCCCAGCGCCGCGCTGCCCAGTAAAAACTGACGGCGGGTAACCGTCATACCTTTCGTGTTGTTATCACTCATGCCACCCTCGCGCTGCTCACCGTTGTGGGATGCAAAAAAAAACGGCGTCCATAAGCCTGTGCAAAGCTGCACGCTTATGGACGCCGTTGTCCGCTTAACGCTAAACCGACCGCCGTTGGCCGGGTGCGCGTTGTGATTTTTTCTGTCCGGGAAGGTTAAAGCAAAGGCTGTGCCAGAATTGAAAGCGGCGGATTTCGCGGCACATTGCCGCTAACAACCCAGCGCGGCGCACTGCGGAAGGGCACTTTTCGCACTGGCAATGTGCAGCTACTCCTTAAGGGTTAGCCTGAAAAACATCGGCCACCGCCAGCATGGCGCTGGCGATTTCTATCAGCTTTTTGTTCTGGTTCATCGCCATACGCCGCAGGGTTTTGTAGGCCTCTTCCTCGCTGATTTGCCGGTGCTGCATCAACATGCTTTTCGCGCGCTCAATCTGCTTGCGCTCGTTGAGCGTTTCGCGCAGCGCCGCAAGCTCAGTGTCCAGCGCCTGCAAGCGCCGAGACTGCTGCTGCACCAGCACCAGCAGTGAACGGCCAAGCTGCGGGCGAACGCCGCCGCTCTCCAGCCAGCCGTGGGCGTCGCTAAAGACCGAGTAACTGCTCTCTTCGTTCTCGTATGCGGGCATCAGGCTTTCGATATCGGCGAGTTGCTCATTATTGGCCTGCTCGGTGGCGGCAATGCGTGCCCGGCAGTGCGCCATCAGCGTTTGCGCCAGCGCATCTTCCAGCGTTTTCATCTCGTCAATGCGCTGGGTGGCAAGGGCAAACCAGCGCAGGCAACTGTCGGCGTCGTAAAGCTCACGCCCGGTGCAGGCAATGCGCCGCAGCCGTTCAAACTGGCTGTCGGTCGCCATCTGCTGCCAGCGCAGGCGGTGTTCATCGTCGGCGAAATCGGTGAAGGTGGCGAAACAGCGCTCCTGCCGTTCAATCAGGCTGAGCAATTTCTGCTGCGTCTCTTCGCTGAATGTACCAGCGGCAAAGGCCGCCGCACCGGTCGCCCGCTCCTGGCCTGCGTACTCTTTGCCCTGCATAAAGCTGAACATGGCGATCAAATGCCTGGAGATGGCCGGTTCGGCGGCGGTGTCAGACAGCTCAAACACCAGCGACAACAGATGGCGAATGATGTCGTTAAAGAAGCTCATCGCCTGCGGTAAACGCAGCGTGCGCTGGCGGATTTGCTGGCGTAACGCAGGCAGCAAACTCAGGGCGTACACGACACTGGCGACGTGGCTGAACAGACGGCTGGCCTGCGGCAGCGCGGCAATCTGCTGCTCCAGCGTGTCGAGTTGCGCCATCAGCGGTGCTTGTGCCTGCGCCACCTCTTGTTCGCGCAGGATCAACTCATCAGCAAATTGCCCCTTGCTTGCGCAGAGGAACATATTGGAGGTTCCGCGCTCGCGTTGCAGCATGTGCACAAGCTGGCTGATCTTGCCCACCAGTTCGCCGCTTTGCAGCAGATAACGCAGGCTGTTGAGCTCACACTGGCGCGAGGCGAGCAGGAAACGGATGGTGGTCGATGAATTGGCTATCATGCGTATGCTCCAGGGAAGTCCTGCTTCCCTGATGCAAGGCGCGCGCCAGGTAGAACGGCTTTAGCCGCGCGGCAGCGTCGCCCGAACCATGGCGATGATGACCGCACAAAGTTCCTCTTTCGCCTGCGACTCGCTAATCGCCCCCTGCACCGCCGCCCAGGCGAGCCCTTCGGCGGCACCCAGCATGGCCCACAGCGGCGCATCGCGCAGCGGTTCACCGCAAAATGGCGCAAACAGAGTGCGGCACTTGCCGATGAAATCGACGGCGTATTCGCGGCGGATAGTTTCCAGCTCCGGCGTACCGGCGAGCGCCGCCAGTAAACTTGGCATTTCGCGGCCCTGAAACAGCACGCACTCAATATAAGCGATGGCGATAACCGACGCGCGCGCGGCAAGTTCCGGCGCGGTCTTTGCCAGCGCATCATCCATTTTGCGGTTCTGGCGTTGATCATATTCGCGATAGAGCGCCGCCAGCAGCCCGGAACGGCTGGTGAAATGATCGTACACCACTGGCTTTGTGACACCGGCTAGCTCCGCCAGATGGCCGAGCGTCAGCGCTTCGGTGCCCTCTTCGCGAATAATGTGCCACGCGACATCCACAAGCTGCGAATAGCGATCTTCCCGCGACAAGCGCTGACGCACACGCGTTTCCGCCATGATGTTTCTCCCTTGACAGGCTTATATACTAAAAGTAACTTACTAATGGTAGGTTACTGTTCGTATATAAGACTACGTCCGTTAACGGCGGATGGCAATCCAGGAGGTTCAGATGCATGCGTTAATCGTGATTTCGCACCCTTTAGCAAGCTCGTTAACCCACAGCGTGGCGAAAGCTGTTGCACAGGGGATAACGGATAAAAATGGGGAAAATAGCGCAGAATTTGCCGATCTGACGCAAGAAGGCTTTAACCCGGTGTTTAATGCGGCAGATTACACCGCCTTTGCCGAAGGCGCGCCACTGCCCGCCGATGTGCTTGCCGAGCAGGCGCGCATTGAGAAAGCCGATGCGCTGGTGCTGGTGTTCCCCATTTACTGGTGGACCATGCCCGGCCAGTTAAAAGGCTGGATTGACCGGGTGTTTTCCAACGGATGGGCCTATGAAGAGGGCGCAAACGGCAAGGTCTCCGGCAAACTTGGGCATTTACCTGTCCACCTTATCGCCCTGGGCGGCGCAGACATGAAAACCTTTGAAAAGCATGGCTATGCACAATCCTGGAAGACGCAGATCGCCCACGGCATTTTTGATTATTGCGGCGCGCCTGTGCTCACCAATGCCACGCTGATGCTGCCTGATTTCGGCACACCGGAAGCGTTACTACGTGAGGCGCAAAAAATTGGCGAGCGGATATTTACTCACCAGCAGTAAAACTCACACTTTACCCTTTTAAACCCGCCATCCAGGCGGGTTTAAAAGGGCACCGTTATCCACGCACTGAAGAACCAGCACTGCGTTACATTGCTTTTTATCGACCTTAAGCAAAATAGCCATGCCGGTACGCTTTATTAGCGGTTATTTCTCTTTTTATCCTGCCGAACAAAGGCGGAAATAATGCCCGACGGCGAAACTATCGCCACCGGCAATTATTTGCCGCCGCTTACTGACCGGAAAAGTAGCGGCGACGCAGGGCGCGGTCGCTACCGGCGACAAAATACCCGGAAGCGGCATCAATCCACTGCGTGGTTTCGTAAAGGTATTTTGGCGACACCGCGCCTGCAACGATGCGTTGTTGCGAGCGCGCCACCGATTCACGAAACGCATAGTGGGTGAACAGACGCATAAACTCCCCAAGATAAACATCTGCCACGGCAGCGTTGCCCTTGATCACCAGCATGTTTTCATCATTGGTGTCGGTGGACGCGGCGGAAAAATTCGCCGAACCGACAATCACAATCGGCTCCGGGCCAAGCGGGTCGATCAACAAATATTTGGTGTGAATGTACGTGACGTGCGTCTCTTCTACCGGGCTTTCGATCTCTTTCAGCCAGCGGTCAAAGGCGTTCAGCACCAGGTTCTGCCCAACGGCGATGGTAACATTTGGATGTTTGCGGATACGGTCGATTTCCGCCGCTTGTTGCTTGTACTGACTGCCGGAACCTTTTTTCTCCAGCAAGGCGAAGCGTAACACCTCGTCGGTGCGATCCCAGGCGGGGACAAACAGTTTGTTCATGCCGAAAGCGAAAGTGCCGAACAACGCGCGTTGCGCGCCCGCAGCCAGTTGAGCGTACCACTCCAGTGCGGTGAGCGAGGTGCGCGGCGAAAAGACGGTGCTCACTTCATCGCGCCACGGAACCGGCGGCGCGGCGGTGATCGTTTCGACTTTTTTCGCCGTTGGCGCGCGGGTTAAATCCTGCAACAGCAGTTGCCAGTAGGTTTCGTACTGCTCCGCCACGCGAGGATCGCGAACGATGTGCGCATTATTCGAGTGACCGAAAATGCCGTTTTCGCTGAGATTAGTGGAACCGGTCCAGACCTGCTGCGACACACCCTGGCGCCGCAAAACAAAGAACTTGTTATGCATATAGCGACCGGAGTGGATGCGCGGGTGCGTCAGCGCCTCGATGCCGCTGTGCGCCAGATGTTTTTCATTGGACTCACGCTGCGAGTCGCCGTCGTAAATCACGCTCACGGTCACGCCGCGCGCGGCAGCGCTTTTTAACGCTTCATAGATGCGGCTGTTTTTGAATTCAAAAATGGCACCGTGCAGCTCATCACCTTTATCAGCCTGGCCGATAAACCGCTCCAGCCCTTCCAGCAGGCCGCGCGACAGCCACTTCCAGGCCGCATCGCCAATCTCCGCCGGGCTGGCATTGTGAAAGCGCCGGGCATACTCCTGTGAGGCAATCGCTCCACGGTTGAAGAAAATCGCGTGCTCGCCGTTATCCACCGGCTCGGTTAGTACCGTCAGTTGCACCGCATCGCCCGGCGTTAACGCCCCGGCAGGCCCGCGCATGGCGACAATTTCGTAGCGATATTCCGCGTTGGGCGCAACGCTGTAATCAGACCATTGAAAGGTCTGGAAAGGGTGTCTGAACGAGGAGACCGGCACGCCCGGCGCGGGCGTCGGCTCGACGCTGGCGAAGGTTTTCATACCGTTTAGCCAGATAACCTCCCCGTCGCTTTTTCGCGTGCGCTGAATGGCGAAACCGAGAATATTACCGGCGAGGATATGCTGCTCGGGCATATCCCAGCCCAGCAACACCACATAGCTGCCCGCCACCGCTAACGCCGTTAACTCACCTTGCTGCCCGCTAACACGCATGGTTTACCCTCCGCCGAATCAGAGACTCACACTCCCGCGACACGCCGTATCAAATTATAAACCGGATGTATGACGTAACGGTGATGTCGCCAGCATCAGCAGCGCCTGGCGGGAAACGTGATTTTTTTCGAATAGAAATCGCCATTGCGGCGTTAACTCACTACTCACGCTACCGAAGGAACTCAAAATGAAAACGCTCGCCCCGCTGTTGCTGTCGCTATTTTTGTTGCCTGCCGCGCAGGTTTTCGCCGCCGGAGACGATAATACCAACAGTAAAACGCCAGACTGCCCGAGCGGGCAGGTTTATGACAGCACGCTCAAACAGTGTGTGGCGGAAAAAAGCAGCCGCCTCAGCGACGACGATAAAACCCATTACGCTTATCATCTGGCGAAAAAAGGGGAGTATCAGGCGGCGCTGAATCTGCTGGATACGCTGAAAAACGCCAATACCGCCGAAGCCTGGAACTACCGGGGTTACGCCACGCGCAAACTGGGTCGCACCGATGAAGGCATTGGCTATTATCAGCGTTCGCTGGCGCTCAACCCGCAGTATGCGAAAGTGCGGGAATATCTCGGTGAAGCGTGGCTGGTGAAAGGCCGCCCGGATCTGGCAAAAGAGCAACTGAAAACCATCGCCACGCTTTGCGGTGTGCAATGCGAAGAGTATCGCGATTTGCAGGCGGCGATTAATGGTCACCCTGAGTCCTGACGACCGGAGCGAGGAGCGCAAAATCACCACCAGTGACGTTCGCCAGCAACTTGCTGCACATCTGACACGCCTGTGGCGCTATGGGCTGGTTCTGTCGCGCAACCGCGAGGTTGCCGAAGAACTGGTGCAGTCGACCTGCGTTCGCGCACTCGAAAAGAGTGCGCAATTTACCCCGGGCACGCGCATAGACAGCTGGCTGTTCGCCATTCTGCACTCGATCTGGATCTCCGATCTGCGCGCGCGTCGTGTGCGGATGGGGCAAGGTTTTGTGGAGAGTGATGAACTGCTGGCGGCGGATACCCACGCCCAGGATGACGCGCGGCGGCATTATGCGAAAGTTATGCAGCACGTCAGCGCGCTGCCGGAGGCGCAGCGCAATACCGTATTTCTGGTTTATGTCGAAGGGTTTACCTATCAGGAAGCGGCAGACACGCTCGCAGTGCCTATCGGCACGATCATGAGCCGGCTGGCGAGCGCACGCGCGACGCTGGCGAAAAAAGCCACTACGCCGCCAAAACCCCAGGAGAAACGCTCGTGAAACCCAGCATGTTTACACCGCCCTATCAGGATGACGCGATTGTCGCCTGGCTCGATGGCGAGATGAGTGAAGCGGATGCGCAACAATTTGAGAGCCAGCTTGCACAAGACGAACAGCTCGCCAGCCGTACCGAGGCGCTAAAACAGGATCGTGCGGATTTCGCCGAAGCCTTCGCACCGCTGCTTCATGAAGCTCCCGAAGCGCGCATGCAGGCGCGGTTGAACGAGCTTCTGGCTTCGCCCCGCTCATCCACCGGCATCAGCCGCCGTTCGCTGATTGCCGCGTCGCTCAGTTTTCTGATCATTGGCGGCGGGCTTGGCTATTTCGCAAGGCCACTGGCGCTGGCGCGTAATGAGAGCGAGAAAATCCGCGATCTTGAGGCGCAATATATGTCGCTGTATAGCGCGGAAACGCTGCTGGATGCAGACAGCTCGCCCACGGCATTGCAACGCGGGCTGGCGCGCACAGCGCAGGATATTGGCTTAAACGTGAAGATGGCGCAACTTGCCCTGACCGGCGCAGAACTGAAGATGGTGCGCATGCTGCGTTATGACAGCACCTCAATTGCGCAAATCGCGTGGATGGATGCGGAATATGGCCCGATGGCGCTGTGTATTTCGCCTGAACGACATGCCCAAACGCGCGCCTTAACGCCTGAAAATCGCCACGATATGCACCTCGTCTGGTGGCAACAACGCGGCTATCAATTTGTGCTGATAGGCCGAAACCCACCGCCGCAATTGTCCCTACACGCGCAGGCGCTGCACGCTGCGCTGTCATAAGTCGCGCCCGCTACGGTTTACGCTGGCTGGCGGGCTTGAGCCTGGGCTTGAGCTTGGACTTGAGCCTGGGCCTGGGCCTGGGCCTGCGCATGGATTTCAATATTTATCGTTACCGTGTCGTCCACCAGCATGGCGAACTTATCCATGTTAAATGCCGAACGGGAGATCGCGGTGGTGGCATGGAGTGACAGTTGTCCCGAATCCGCCCTGCCCTGTTTTTGCAGCGTGGCGTCGAGGATCACCGGGCGGCGAATATTTTTTACCGCCAGGGAGCCAAAAACCCGGAAATGCCCGTCGCCTAAATCCACCACCCGGCTACTGCTAAAGGCGATTGTCGGGTAGTGCTCCGCATCAAAAAACAGGCTGCTTTTCAACTGGTAAGTCAGCAAGCTGTTAGAGGCGATAAGTGTCGCAACGGGGATCGTCACGTTGATGCGATCCTCCCTCTCCTGCGCCGGATTCAGCGTTACGTCGCCACTTACGCCATCAAGATGCGCCTGTGACACGCCGCCAAAGGCGTGCCAGGAGAGCGCAACCGTGGTTGCCGGCGTGGCGATACGGTAGCTGAGCGGCATCGCCTGTGCTCCCGGCGCGCTTAAAAGGCCAATCATCATGGCTGGAATGATGCGTTTCATAAATGGATTCTCCGGATTGCAGATATCCCGTAAACGCACCAGGCGGGAATTTTATTCGTTATAACGTCTTTTGCTTACAAAATTGTCAGTTAACGGTCAGGCAATTGTTAGCGGCAACGCTTTATATTATTGACGTCAGTTATAGGTAATCATCAGGGCCTGGGTCATGAAACTCCTTTTAATCGAAGATGAAGAGAAAATTTCGTCTTACATCAACACCGCGCTTCGCGAGCAAGGTTACAACGTCGATGTCTGCGCCGACGGGCGCGAAGGATTATTCCTGGCAACGGAGATGGACTACGACGCCATTATCCTGGATGTCATGCTGCCGTCGATGGACGGATATGCCGTCATCACCAGCCTGCGCAAACTGAAACAGACGCCGGTGCTGATGCTTTCCGCGCGCGGTTCACTTGATGAGCGGGTTAAAGGGCTGCGACTGGGCGCGGATGATTACCTGACCAAACCGTTTTCGCTGATTGAGCTGGTGGCGCGCATTCAGGCGCTGCTGCGCCGCCGACCGACCGATGGGCTTGATATTTCACAGTTGCAGGTCCACAACCTGCAGCTCGATCTGCTCGCGCGCAAAGTGTACCGCAACGGTACGCGCATCGACCTGACGCAAAAGGAGTTTGCCCTGCTAAGTCTGCTCGCCAGGCACCAGGGGGAAGTGCTGTCGAAAATGATGATTGCCGAGCAGGTCTGGGATATGAACTTTGAAAGCGACGCCAATATTGTCGAAGTCGCGATCAAACGTTTACGCGCCAAAATCGACTCCCCGTTTGAAGAGAAGCTGCTGCACACCGTGCGCGGCATGGGTTACATCCTTGAGTATCGCGACGAAGATCCCGGCAAAATGAGTGCGTATGTTTAAACGTTCTATTTCCCGCAAACTGGCGCTGACGTTTGCGGTGGTCACCTTATGTATTGCCCTCGCCTATGCGCTTTGCCTGCGGGAATCGCTGCGCGAATCGCTGAATAAACAGATGCATAACGAGTTGATGTTCCGCTACTCACTGGTGGAGCCGTTGATCGTTTCCAAGTTTAATCACCATGAACTCGACGAACTCAAAACCAAGCTGATGAGCCTGAGTAACTCGGAAGGCGGGCGTGTTCATTACTGGATTTTAAGCAGCGATCCGGCGCTACAAGTGGGTGGCGAGCCGCCAAAAGAGATCGATCTCAACGCCCTTACCGATGGCTTCAGCCGCATTAACCGGGAAAAAACCGACCAGTGTCCGCTGTTTATTCTGACGAAAACCATTCGCTACCGCGATGGCGTGACGCCGCTGCATTTTGTGGTTTCTATCGACTCCACGCCGTATATGGGCACGCTGAATGAATTTACCCAGGTGCTGATTTTTATCACCACCATGGGCGTGCTGTTCGTGACCTTTTTAGGCTTTGTTATCTCCCGCCAGGGGATGCAACCGGTGGAACTCCTCAGCCAGCAGGCGCGTGAACTTGCGCCAGGGATTGACGGCCAGCGGCTGGACGCCACCGCGCTACCGCAGGAGTTGCAGGGTCTGGCGGAAGCCTTTAACGGCGTGCTCGCCCGCCAGCAAATTGCATGGCGACAACTGGAAAGTTTTAACGCCGATGTGGCGCACGAGTTGAGAACGCCGCTCTCGAGCATTCTCGGCCAGACGCAGCTAGCCCTCTCGCGCAAACGCAGCCATGAGGAACTCGAAGCCTGCCTCGAATCAAACCTTGAGGAGGTAAACCGCATGACGTCGATCGTCAACGACATGCTGTTCTTGTCCCATGCGCAAACCGGCAAACATCCGGCGCAGCTTGCGGAAGTGTCGCTGCGCGAGGAGGCGTTAAAAACGGCCGAATATACCGAACCTTCATTCACCGATCGCCATTTGCAATTACTGATCGAAGGTGATGTGACGATCTGCGTCGACAGGCGCTTATTTACCCGCTCGCTCGCCAATTTGCTGGAAAACAGCGCACGCTACGCCTACGAAAATAGCCAGGTCACGGTCACGTTGAGTCGTAATGATCAGCATGCGACGGTGAGCGTTAAAAATTACGGCGATGCCATTGAAAGCCACCATCTGGAAAGATTGTTTGAGCGCTTTTACCGCGCCGATCACGCCAGAACGCAAAGCGATACCAACCACGGGCTTGGGCTGTCGATTGTCAAAGCGGTGGCGCAAATGCATGGCGGTGATGTCTTTGCCACCAGCCAGAATGGCGAAAATACCTTTGGCTTTACGCTGGCGCTAAATAAATAGCGCCAGCTATTCCCTGACAACTTTGACAGAGTGGTGTCATTCGGCCGTCAGGGTTCCGCCAATATACTGCTCATGCCCACTCATTGGTTTTTTCTTCTTCAAGGAACCACGCATGAACAACCACACTATTATTATCATTGCCCGTATCTTAATCACCCCGCTGTTTTTATATAGCGGCAGCGGGAAAATAATCAACTTCACCGATAACGTGTTAAAAACGCCGTTTGGCGATATGCTTATTGGCAGACTGATGATTATTTTTGCCATTGCCATTGAGCTGGGTGGCAGCATTGCATTTATTGTTGGTTATCGGGTAAAAGAAATATCGCTGTTATGGATCTTCTATATTTTTCTCACCAGTATTATGTTCCATCAATTCTGGGCGGCAAGTGGCCCCCAGCAAGCCGGACAAGTGATTCAATTCACCAAAAACATGAGTATTTGCGCCGGTCTGCTCTGTTTCTACCTGCTGGCGCGCGAACCACAAAAATCATAGCCAGCAAAAAGCCGCCTTGCACGGCGCCTTTTTCAATATCTGAATAATTACCCCCGGTCTTTAGCGAATGAAAGATCGGGGGTTATTGCACGCGATTATTTATACAGAATCGCATTACCATAAATATACTCATCGCCACCGGCGGAGATGATTTTATAGTATTTCGCATTATCTTTTTCAGCGGCTTGCTGAACTTGCGCTTCGAGATCCGCAACCGTATCGGCTTTGGCAATTGAAATGGTACCCATCGGCACCAGGCCACTATCGTCGGTGACCGGTTGCGCGGCATACGCGCCGAAAGAGATAGCACTAAACAGTGTTGCAGCAAGCACGGTGTTAATAATGGTTTTCATAATAAAGCTCCGCATAAAAGAGGGGGGGATAATGATGTTTCAACGTAAGCGATATTACGCAGCGCATGCTGACCAGCGGCTGACAGTTTTATAACAACTTTGTCAGACTGGCGTTATTTACAGGATTAGACATTTCTTTGAATAAAAGAAAAAATGGACCGCAATGCATAATCAAACATTCACCCACAGCGAAACGAATTAAAGAAAATAATTTGTGGTGTAGTGACGTGTAATAAAGTGTGAATGCTGTAACGCTTAAGCCTGGAGTTTTCCGACAATCCCGGTAAAGCCGATATTCATCGCTATGCTTACTGAACGACTTTTTCATTCAGTATGGCAACGGTAATGCCGCTGATAACGCATCACGACGGAGGTAACATGAAAATAGTAATGGTGCTGACATCCCACAGCGAACTGGGTAATACCGGTAAAAAAACCGGTTTCTGGCTTGAAGAGTTCGCCGCCCCTTATTACGTATTCAAAGACGCGGGCGCCGAGGTTGTGCTCGCCTCGCCCGCCGGTGGTCAGCCACCGCTCGATCCGAAAAGCGATCTGCCGGATTTTCAGACCGAACTGACCCACCGTTTTAAAGCCGACCCGGCGGCCCAGCAGGCGCTGGCTAACACCGTTAAACTCGATAGCATACGCGCCGGGGATTTTGACGCTCTCTTTTACCCCGGCGGCCACGGCCCGCTGTGGGATCTGGCCGAATCCGACACCTCGATTGCGCTGATTGAAGCATTTGAACGTGCCGGTAAACCGGTGAGTTTTGTCTGCCACGCGCCGGGCGTGTTGCGCCATGTGAAAACCGCCGCCGGCGATCCGCTGGTGAAAGGACGTAAAGTGACCGGCTTTACTAACGGCGAAGAAGCGGATGTTGAGCTGACCAACGTAGTGCCGTTTCTGGTGGAGGACGAATTGATATCGCTCGGCGCGAAGTATGACAAAGGGCCGAACTGGGCACCGTTCGTCGTCGAAGACGGGAAACTGATCACCGGGCAAAACCCGGCCAGTTCCGAAGCCGTGGCGAAAGCGTTAGTCGCCATGCTGAGATAATGCGTGTTGCCGCCATTACCCGCAGCGTAATGGCGGCGCCTCACAGCCCCTTTTTGCGCAGCTACGCAGTGCCATCCAGAAATAGTTGAACCGTACTTATCCCCGCCTGCCCCACCTCTTTAACGATAAATTGCCCAAAATGTGAAGGCCCGCAAAGCACCAGGTCAACCAGAGACAATTTTGGAGCCTTATGAAATACCCGCACCGATAACCCTCCCGTATACTTGTTTCAACCGAAGAAAAAAGTCATTTTGGTTAGGCGCACCGCCAGTACGAAGAGAGAGAAACGAGTCCGGCTGGCGGATCATCGGACAATGAGGGTCGTTTTTATGGAAAAGAAACATATTTACCTGTTTTGTTCTGCGGGCATGTCGACATCATTGCTGGTGTCGAAGATGCGCACCCAGGCGGAAAAATATGAAGTCCCGGTCATTATTGAAGCATTTCCCGAGACACTCGCAAGTGAAAAAGGCCCGCAGGCCGATGTTGTTTTATTAGGTCCACAAATCGCCTGGATGTTACCGGATATCCAGCGTCTGCTTCCCAATAAGCCTGTCGAAGTGATCGACGCCTCGCTGTACGGCAAAGTCGATGGTTTAGGTGTTCTGAAGGCCGCCGTGGCGGCAATAAAAAAAGCCGCCGCCAACTAAACGTTTTGCGTTCGCTTATCACACAGTGATCCCACACATTCACCGCGATGTTGCATTGCGGTATTTAAGGGTATTTTTCTATGAGTAATGCCATTGCTTCACTTGAAAAGATACTGGTGCCTTTTGCGGTAAAAATCGGCAAACAGCCACATGTTAACGCCATTAAAAACGGCTTTATCCGCTTAATGCCGTTGACCCTCGCCGGGGCGATGTTTGTCTTAATTAATAACGTGTTCCTGAGTTTTGGCGAAGGATCGTTCTTTTATTCGTTGGGCATTCGGCTGGATGCCTCGACCATTGAAACGCTGAACAGTTTTAAAGGCATCGGCGGCAACGTCTATAACGGCACGCTGGGCATTATGTCGCTGATGGCCCCCTTCTTTATCGGCATGGCGCTGGCGGAAGAGCGCAAAGTGGATGCGCTGGCCGCCGGGTTGTTATCGATTGCCGCGTTTATGACCGTCACACCGTATAGCGTCGGTGAATCTTACGCCGTTGGCGCCAACTGGTTAGGCGGGGCGAATATTATTTCCGGGATTATCATTGGCCTGGCCGTGGCGGAAATGTTCACCTTTATCGTGCGACGCAACTGGGTGATCACCTTGCCAGACAGTGTGCCAGCTTCGGTGGCGCGCTCGTTCTCCGCGCTGATCCCCGGTTTTATTATTCTGTCGATTATGGGGATTATCGCCTGGGCGCTGAATCACTACGGCACCAATTTCCATCAAATTATCATGGACACCATCTCCACGCCGCTGGCTTCGCTGGGCAGTGTGGTCGGCTGGGCATATGTACTGTTTGTGCCGCTGCTGTGGTTTTTCGGCATCCATGGTTCGCTGGCGCTGACCGCGCTGGACAGCGGCATCATGACACCATGGGCGCTGGAAAATATTTCTGTCTATCAACAATATGGCTCGGTTGAAGCGGCGCTGGCAGCGGGTAAAACGTTCCATGTCTGGGCGAAACCGATGCTCGACTCCTATATCTTCCTGGGCGGCAGCGGCGCAACGCTGGGGCTGATTATCGCCATCTTCCTCGCTTCACGTCGCGCAGATTACCGCCAGGTGGCGAAGCTGGGTCTGCCTTCCGGCCTGTTCCAGATTAACGAACCGATTTTGTTCGGCCTGCCGATCATCATGAACCCGGTGATGTTTATCCCCTTCATTCTGGTGCAGCCGATACTTGCCGCCATTACGCTGCTGGCCTACTACACCGGCTTTATTCCACCGATCACCAACATTGCACCGTGGACAATGCCAACCGGGCTGGGCGCATTCTTTAACACCAACGGCAGTATCGCCGCGCTGCTGCTCGCGCTGTTCAACTTAGGCATTGCAACGCTGGTTTACCTGCCGTTCGTGATGGTCGCCAACAAAGCGCAGAACGCCATTGAGCAGGAAGAGAGCGAAGAAGATATCGCTAATGCACTGAAATTCTGACCGAACCCGGCGGGCCCCCCGCCGGAAACCACGCGAGGAGCAACGATGTTCGAATTCGATACCGTCCTGGAGAGCACCACCCCGGCCGATGAGCTGGAAGAAGTGGTGATGGGCTTAATCATTAACTCAGGGCACGCGCGCAGCCTGGCCTACACCGCGCTGAAACAGGCTAAACAGGGTGATTTTGACGGCGCAAAAGCGCTGATGGAGCAATCAAGGCTGGCGCTCAACGAAGCACACCTGGTGCAGACTAAACTGATTGAGGGCGATCAGGGCGAAGGCCGGATGAAAGTGAGCCTGGTGCTGGTGCATGCGCAGGATCATCTGATGACATCAATGCTGGCGCGCGAGCTGATAACGGAACTGATTGAGCTTCACGAAAAACTGAAATAACAAGGAGTGAATAATGCAGCCTTCGATCAACACGCTGGGGATCAAAACCGTTCACGAACAGCAGTTGTTTAACGGTAAAAATTTCCATGTGTTTATCTACAACAAGACGGAGAGCGCCAGCGGGCTGCATCAGCACGACTACTACGAATTCACGCTGGTATTAACCGGCCGCTATTACCAGGAGATTAATGGTAAGCGCGTGCTGCTTGAACGCGGTGATTTCGTTTTTATCCCGCTGGGCTCGCACCACCAAAGTTTCTATGAATTTGGCGCGACGCGGATACTCAATGTGGGGATCAGTAAACGCTTTTTTGAACAGCATTATCTTGCCCTGCTGCCATTTTGTTTTGTCGCCTCGCAGGCCTACCGCGCCAGCAGCGCTTTTCTGAGCTATGTGGAAACCGTTATCGCCTCACTCAATTTCCGCGAAACCGGGCTGGACGAATTTATCGAGGCGGTGACCTTTTATGTCATTAACCGCCTGCGCCACTACCGTGAAGAGCAGGTGGTGGATGACACACCGCAGTGGTTAAAAACCACCATTGAGTCAATGCACGATAAAACGCAGTTTGGCGAAAACGCGATGGAAAATATGGTGCAGCTGGCGGCGAAATCGCAGGAGTATCTGACCCGCGCCACCCGGCGTTATTACCGCAAAACGCCGATGCAGATCATCAATGAAATCCGCATTGATTTTGCCAAGAAGCAGCTGGAAATGACCAACTATTCGGTCACCGATATCGCTTATGAGTCGGGTTACAGCAGCCCAAGCCTGTTTATTAAAACATTCAAGAAAATGACCTCATTCACCCCCAATAGCTACCGAAAAAGGTTAACGGAAATCAACCAGTAACGGCGTGCGGGCTGAACGTTTTACACCACCGTGTCTGACACGAAGGGAGAAATCATGAAGCAGAAATTAAAAGTCGTCACCATCGGCGGCGGTAGCAGCTACACCCCGGAATTACTGGAAGGGTTTATTAAGCGCTACCACGAACTGCCGGTCACCGAATTATGGCTGGTCGATGTAGAGGACGGAAAAGAGAAGCTGGATATTATTTTCGAACTTTGCCAGCGCATGATTGATAAAGCCGGCATCCCGCTAACACTGTTTAAAACGCTGGACCGCCGCGAAGCGCTGCGCGAGGCAAATTTTGTCACCACGCAACTGCGCGTCGGCCAGCTTAAAGCCCGTGAGCTGGATGAGCGTATTCCGCTAAGTCACGGTTATCTGGGCCAGGAAACCAACGGTGCGGGCGGGCTGTTTAAAGGCTTGCGCACCATTCCGGTTATCTTCGACATCATCAAAGATGTCGAGGAGATCTGCCCGGATGCGTGGGTGATTAATTTCACCAACCCGGCGGGAATGGTCACAGAAGCGGTGTATCGCCACACCGGTTTTAAAAAGTTTATCGGCGTGTGCAATATTCCGGTCGGCATGAAGATGTTTATTCATGACGTGCTGGGTCTTAGCAGCAGCGATGATGTTGCCATGGATCTGTTTGGCCTTAACCACATGGTGTTTATTAAAGATGTGCTGGTTAATGGTGAATCGCGTTTTGCGGAGCTGCTCGACGGTGTGGCCTCCGGCAGGCTGAAAGCCTCCTCGGTGAAGAATATTTTTGACCTGCCTTTTAGCGAAGGGTTGATCCGCTCACTCAACCTGCTGCCCTGCTCTTATCTGCTCTATTACTTTAAGCAAAAAGAGATGCTGGCGATTGAGATGGGCGAGTACTACAAAGGCGGCGCGCGGGCGCAGGTGGTACAGAAAGTCGAAAAACAGCTATTTGAGCTGTACAAAGATCCTGAGCTGAAGGTGAAACCGAAAGAGCTTGAGCAGCGCGGCGGCGCGTACTATTCCGATGCGGCCTGTGAAGTGATCAACGCTATCTATAACGACAAGCAAACCGAGCACTATGTGAATATTCCGCATCACGGGCATATCGACAATATCCCGGCGGACTGGGCGGTAGAGATGACCTGTACGCTGGGGCGCAACGGCGCAACACCGCACCCGCGCGTCACCCACTTTGATGAGAAAGTGTTGGGGCTTATCTACACCATTAAAGGTTTTGAAGTGGCGGCCAGCAAAGCGGCACTCAGCGGCGAGCTGAACGATGTCTTGCTGGCGCTGAGCCTTAGCCCGCTGATCCACTCCGATCGCGACGCGGAAATTCTGGCGCGTGAAATGCTGCTCGCCCACGAAAAATGGTTGCCAAACTTTGCCAGTACCCTTGCGCAACTGAAAGCTGAACATCATTAACCGGGACGGGCTATGGAATGCTTATTGATTGTTAACGCGGATGATTTCGGTCTCAGCAAAGGGCAGAACTACGGCATTATCGACAGCTTTCGCCATGGTGTTGTCACCTCAACGACCGCGCTGGTCAACGGCGATGCGGTGGAGCATGCCGCCGGGCTGAGTCAGCGCGAGCCCTTGCTCGGCGTCGGCATGCATTTTGCGCTGACGTTAGGTAAACCGCTGACGCCCATGCCCGGACTTACGCGTGACGGGCAACTGGGGAAATGGATCTGGCAGCTGGCGCAGGAGGATGCGCTACCGCTGGAAGAGATAGCCGGTGAACTGGAAGCACAGTATCAACGGTTTATTGCCCTGTTTGGCCGGGAACCGACGCATCTGGACAGCCATCACCATGTGCATATGATCCCGCAGATCCTGCCCATCGTCGCAGCGTTCGCCGCACAGCGCGGCGTGGCGCTGCGCATCGATCGCCCCGCGTTGCCGCCAGATTTCGGGCTACCCGCCACACTGCGCACGCCCCAGGGCTTTAGCAGTGCGTTTTACGGCGAAGCGATTTCCGAAGCGCTCTTTTTACAGGCTCTGGATGCATCTAACGCACGAGGAGAAAGCTCGCTGGAGATCATGTGCCACCCGGCGTTTATCGATAACACCGTGCGCCAGAGCAGTTACTGTTACCCGCGCTTAACGGAACTGGACGTGCTGACCTCGGTGTCGTTGAAATATGCAATTGCCGAGCGCGGCTACCGGCTGGGGAGCTTTCTCGATATTTAACCCACGCGTTGCGGTGCACTTTTGCGCCGCAACGTTGAGCTGTTACCACCACACTTCGGCCTGAACGCCCACCGCCAGTTGATCTTTTTTCTGGTCACCAAACTGGAAATGGCTGATGCCGTTATCCTGCGCGCGAAGATACGTCGTATAAAAACGGATCTCCGGTCGCGAAGCCAGCAGGCTGGTGTCAACTTTCAGCGCGTGGTAGAGCGTGGTTTTATAACCCTGCTCATGATAGTTCACGCCCTGCTGCTTGTTGGTCTGCGTAAACCATCCCAGCTCCACCCCGGTCTGGTTATAGCTGTCCCAAATCCACGCCGGGCGCACCACCGCACGGAAGCTGTGATAATCCGTATGCGCGCCGGTATCGTAACTGTAAATATCGTTACCCGCCGAGTAGATCAGCGCATGCGCCATTACCACATGGGAGAACGGGTACGCTTCGCCCTGCGAGATCAGGCGAAACGCTTTACCGTAGCTGTGCTCGCCATAGTAGTTGTCGCCATAACCATACGTTGGGCTGGGGCCAAATGGCTGAGCAAAGCCGCTGGCGAGCGAGTTATCCGCCGCCTGTACGGTAAACTCCTCAAAACCGCCCGCACTAAGCGCCTGGCGAACAACCATACCGGCCAGCCACGCGTCTTTAATGCTGTAGTAACTGCCGTTATCCTCACGGTTTTTATAAGTGTCGGATTTGTTTGCCACCGAATAACGGGCAAGCAGAGCCAGCGTCGCGTTATCCCACAGCGGGATATTGTTGTAGCGCACATCGAGCGTATTGGTATTCACCTGCAGCGCCTCGCTGGCGGCAGGATAGTTCACCGCATGGGCATTCAAATCCTGACGCACCAGCGCGGCATTGATCTGCCCTACGCCAAGTTGCCAGTTTTCAATGCCCACACCCGCGCCGCTCTCGGTGAGGTGGCTTTTCCAGTCCAGCATCTGGATTTCATATTTCGGTAAGTTGTGTTTACCGACCCAAAAGTCCGCTTCCGGCGCAAAAGGGAGAAACCCTTTGGTGGTCAGATAAATATCAGAAAATTGCAGTCGGCTTTCTGCATCTTTATCAAACCAGGCGTCGCCATATTGCTCACCCACATTGCCGTCGAACAGCACCACCGCATGGGCTGTTTTTCCATTCTGGTCGTAGACGCGTTGTTTGAATTGCAGATCGAACCACGAGGAATATTCATTCCCAAATCGTCCGACGGATCCAACGGCATAAGGTTGTGGCGATCCATGACTGGCAGCGCCCCAACCGGAACGAAGATAGCCGGAATAGGTAAAACCGATATCTTCTTTGACAACGTTGCTAATCTCTTTCAGCGTTGGCGCTGTTTTTTCCGCTGCGGCATTGTTTGTGATTTGTTTATTAACGACCGTCGTTACAGGTTTATTACTTTTATTTTCGGATTCAGTTTCCTGATACTGTTTTAATGCCGCTTTGGTCTGTGATAATTCAACGGCATTTTCCTGTAACTGTTTTTCCAGCTGTGCCAGGCGCTGTTCAACCGTCAGGCTTTGCGACCAGGCACTACCGCAGATGGCCGGGATAAACAGCACAAGCAATGTTTTCTTCATTGAAAATTCCCTTTGTAAATAGCAAGCAAATAAGTGAGTGGCATGCGTTACGTGAATAAATCCGCTTCTTCATAAATAAAAACCATGAAGAAGCGGGAGAACGCTTAATAAGCAAAATTCTAATTATTATCTCAAATATTCCCTGGAGATGACGCAGAGGTGCTACATCGATAACAATAGTCATGCAGAGCGAATATGGGTGTCCACTGTGAATTCCACTCTATTTGATCTATCTCGCAAAATTAATGCGAAAACAAAAGGATATTACATTGTTCTGTAAACGGCATTCCTAACAGGAAATAATATAATCCTAAAGTTTTATTTTATTATTAACCTGTCATTTAAAAGACTCAGCTAATAATAGTGATAAATGGATTACGTAACGTGAAGGATTTATAGAGGCTTTATGAAATATCAGGAAATATAAGCAGCGTACTGGAATAAAAAACAGGGATAACTGCGTTGCGGCCAATATAACCATCCTGAAAAAATCCACGTGCCACCGTGGATTTTTCGCCAACGCTTAAATCCAGTCCT
This sequence comes from Kosakonia sp. SOY2, assembly GCF_027109175.1. Taxonomy (NCBI): domain Bacteria; kingdom Pseudomonadati; phylum Pseudomonadota; class Gammaproteobacteria; order Enterobacterales; family Enterobacteriaceae; genus Kosakonia; species Kosakonia sp. SOY2. The sequence continues at coordinate 493,434 of NZ_JAPVXH010000002.1, read as the reverse complement.
CTACCGCGCCATCGAGCGGACGCAGCGGCGGCGTAATCCGTTCAATCTCCTCTTCAATATCAAATTCTGTGAGATCCTCCGCCGTGGCTAACAAAAAAGTCTGGCCTTGCGGGGAGATCCATTCAGAGATGAAATATTGCTCCTTGCGTGACAGCTCGATTTTCTGCTGCCCTTCCCGGTCGAAAAATTGCCCGTAACGCTCATCATGCTTTGATAAGTTCAGCCCCATGGCCGGGTAAACACCGCGCCACACCTCGCCATGATGCTTACCGCCCAGCACCAGGTACTCCTGCATAATCTTCTTGCTCATCCGCGCTCCTCACCATGCTGTTTCTTTTAAGCGTAGACAACTCTCCGCCCGCCCTTTGAAAAGCGCACGCGACAAGCCTGAGGCTTACAGTGAAAACAACACGGCGACAGACGTCACCAGATGTCCCAAATCACGCCTATAAACGTCATTTAAGACATGCAGGGTTTGCTTATGATGCTTCCATCGCATTCATTGCTGAACCCAAGGAGTCTTGCATGACCATCGCTACACAACCGCACAAAGGCACGGCTGTTATCACCGGCGCATCAACCGGTATTGGCGCGATTTACGCCAACCGCCTGGCCAGAATGGGCTATGACCTGATTATCGTCGCCCGTAACCAAAACCGCCTGAACCAGATGGCCAGCCACATCACGGCGGATACCGCCCGCAATGTGGAAGCCGTCGCCGCCGATTTAAACGATGCCCAACAACTGCGGGCGCTGGAAGCGAAGCTGCGTGAGGATGCCAGCATCACGCTGCTGGTGAACAACGCCGGCGTCGGGACACACACGCCGCTGTTATCCAGCGATGTCGATCAGATGGAGGCGATGATTAACCTCAACGTTACTGCCCTGACCCGCCTCACATACGCGGTCGTTCCCGGTTTTGTGGCACGCGGCGCGGGCGCCATTATCAATATCTCCTCGATTGTCGGCATCGCACCGGAACTGCTGAACGGGGTCTACGGCGGGACGAAAGCCTTTGTGCTGGCGTTTAGCCAGTCGCTGCATCATGAACTGGCGGAGAAAGGCATTCAGATCCAGGCCGTGTTACCCGGCGCAACAGCAACGCCTTTCTGGGACAACGGCGGTTTGCCGCTGGAACAGCTGGATAAATCCATTGTGATGAGTGCTTACGACCTGGTCGACGCCGCACTGGTTGGCTTCGCCCAGGGTGAGCTTGTCACCATCCCCTCACTGCACAACGACGCGGACTGGCAGGCAATGGAACAGCGCCGACAGGCCATGCTGCCCAATCTCTCCAGCAACGTACCGGCTGAGCGCTACCGCCCGGCTACCACGCACTGAACATCCATTTCAAACAGAGGGCTTTCTTTATGAAACTGACAGGCAATACGATTTTTATTACCGGCGGCACTTCAGGCATTGGCCGTGCGATGGCGGAAAAATTTCACCAGTTGGGCAATAAAGTGATCATCTCCGGGCGGCGAAAAGCGCTGCTGGATAACGTCACAGAAGCCAACCCAGGCATGGATTCCGTGGTGCTGGACGTCACGCAGGCCGCAAGCATCAAAGCGGCGGCGCATGAGGTGCTGTCGCGCTACCCGGCGCTGAACGTGGTTATCAACAATGCGGGCATTATGCCGTTCGACAACCCCGCCGGGGAACTTGATGACGCGATGGCCACCACGCTGTTAGACACCAACTTGTTAGGCCCGGTGCGGGTAAGCGCGGCGTTTATTGAGCATCTGAAAAAGCAGCCGGACGCGGTACTTATCAATAACAGTTCGATTCTGGCGTTCTTACCTCTCGTCAGTAACGCACTCTATTCAGCGACCAAAGCCGCGATCCACTCCTACACCTTGTCCCAGCGCTTCCTGTTGAAGGATTTTGGCATCAAGGTTATTGAAATTTCGCCGCCGTGGGTGGATACCGACCTGATCTATAAAAGTGGCGACACCCGTGCGATGCCGCTGCCGGACTTTATCCAGCAGACCTTCGACAAGCTGGGCACCGATACCATTGAAGCCATTGTCGATAGTGTGCTGCCCGCGCGCGCCAACCCTGGTGCGAATGAACATGAGATGGTCAACGCCTTTAACCAGGCGATGGTGGACAACCCGATCCCTGTGGCGTAATCGAATTGCGGGGCCTGGGCCCCGCAGCAGGAGTGAATGATGAATAATCGGTTATCTCTGGCGCAACGACGCGCGCTGTGGGCGCTGAGCCTGGCGTATTTTATTCAGGCCACGGGGGCGCTATCGGTAGCGGGCAGCCTGAGCGCCATCTCCCATGAATGGGGGTTAAGCGATGGTCAAAGCGCGCGTTTACTCGCTATTTTCGGCCTGACCTTTGCCATCAGCGCACCGCTGGCGCAGGTATTTCTGGGTCATATGATGCGCAAATACCAGGTGCTGGCCGGGATGCTGGTGTTCGGCCTCGGGGCGTTTATTTTCGCCATCGCCCCCGATTACACCGCGCTGGTTATCTCCCGTGTGGTGATGGGGCTGGGCGCATCGCTGATTGGCCCGGTGCTGGTGGCGCTCGGCGCGGAACTCGTCACGCAACATGAACGCGGCAGCGCTATTGCCACGATCCTGCTCGGCGTCTCCATGGCGAGTATGGTCGGCATTCCGCTGGCGGCGTGGATCGCAAATGGTTGGGGGGCAAGAACGTTATTTGCCCTTGTCGCGCTGGTGAGTGTGCTGACCGCGCTGGCCGTCTGGTTCTCGGTGCCGAACATCGTTAAAGGGGTGGACATCCGTTTACGCCAGGTGGGACAGGTATTAATGGATGGCAAATCGCTGGCGGCATTTTTGGTGGTCTTTTTCATTACCTCCGGCGTGTATGACATGTATGCCTTTATTTCGCCGATGATCCGCGATCGCTGGCAGGGCGATACCGCCAGTGTTTCGGTTGCGCTGACGGTGATTGGTGTTGCCGGGATTTTGGGGAACTTGTTTGTTGGCCGCGCCGCACGCCGTTATAGCGCCGAACGGTTACTGGTCACTGGCATCACTATGCTGGTGCTGGATATGCTGCTGCTTATGATCCTGCCCGGTAAGCTGGCGCTGCTCTATTTGTTACTGGTGCTGTGGGCGTTTTCTACCGATCTTCTGTGGCCAACCCAGCAGCGGCGGATTGTCGAGATCGCGTCGGCGGCGACACGCGGGATCTCGCTCGCCCTGACCAGCGCATTTATGTTTTGCGGCATTGGTTTTGGCTCGGCGGTCGCTTCATGGCTCTATCCGCTGTTCGGCTTTTATGGTGTGATGCTAAGCGCAGTCCTGTTTTTACTGTTGGCGCTTATCAGTTTATGGATCTCTGAACGATTACGCGTTCGGAGCCAGGCTTTGCAGGCCGCCAGCGCATGTTAAAGGGTGTCGCGATGCACAAAATTGGATTACTTATTTCCGACCATTTTCAGATGCTGGCGCTGTCCACCTTGACGGTGTTTGAGTTCGCCAACATGGTTGCCGGTGAAGCATTTTATCAGCCAACGGTCTACTCAGAATTCGGCGGCACTGTTTATTCCTCATCCGGTATTGGCGTCGAGTCCCGAGCGCTGGAAAGCGTCACGCAAATCGACACCTGGCTGGTCGCGGGTGTGCTGTCGCCCGTGGATGAACCGGCCAGCGCTGGCATTGTTCACTTTCTGCAAACCACCGCGCTACAGGCGCGCCGCATCGCGGGGATCTGCACCGGCGCATTTGTGCTGGCGCAGGCAGGTTTGCTGGAGAAAAAGCGCGCCACCACGCACTGGGCGCATGCCCGAAGCCTGGTGCTGCAACATCCTGACGTTCAGCTTGAAGACGATCGTATTTTTATTATTGATGATCGTATCTGGACGTCCGCCGGAATGACGGCCGGGCTGGATATGGCGCTCGGCATGGTGGAAAAAGATCTGGGTGCCGAGGCAGCCCGTGTCGTCGCGCACCGGCTGGTGATGAATCAACGCCGCTCCGGCGGGCAGACGCAGCACTCTGAAATGCTGGCGCTGGCACCGCGCTCGGATCGGCTGCAAAGCGCGCTGGAGTACGCCCGCAATAATCTGAAAAAAGCGCTGACGGTGGAACTGCTGGCCGATGCGGTTCACGTGAGCGCCCGCCAGCTCAGCCGCCTGTTTCGCCAGGAGACGGGCAAATCGCCAGCGAAAGCGATTGAAGGATTACGGCTGGAAGCGGCGAGGCTGATGATTGAGCAAAGCCGGCTTTCGCTGGATACAATTGCCCGTGAAGCCGGTTTTCGCGATCGTCGCCATATGCGGGAAGTTTTCGTGCGTGGTTACGGTATCCCGCCGCAGTCGCTGCGCACCGGTCGCTGAGGTTTCATACCGATTTTCATTCCTGCGGTGAAAGAGCTAATGCCAGAAATGGGTTTTTTATGCTGGCAGGCGGCGTAGACTAACCTGAACTTTCTCATGAAATCAGGAGCATAAAATGAACGATACCGTAACGGTTGTTGCAACCATTACCGCCCATGCCGGTAGCCGTGAAAAGGTGGCCGGGGCGCTTAAAACCGTTGAACGCGATGTGCAGGGCGAACCGGGTTGTCTCTCTTATCAGCTACATGTCAACCGTGAAAACGACCACCAGTTCGTGATGATTGAGCGTTGGGCATCGGCAAAAATGCTGGAGCAACACAGCCAGGCCGCGCCATTCAGGGCGTTAGTCAGCGCCATTGACGGGCTCGCCGATCTTAACGTCATGACCCTGAGCAGCGGTGCTTAATCATTGATGGTTTTCAGTGAGCAAAATCTTTAAACGGGTTGGCGATTTTTGCCAGCCCGTTTTTGCATGCACAGCCACTATGGCTGAGGCGTTTGCAGATGGGTTCGGCTTTTTCGGTATTGCGCGGGGCTCACACCATACAGCCGCTTAAACCCTTTCGAAAACGAGGACAGCGAAAGAAACCCGCATCGTTCGGCGATGGCGTCGATAGTTAAACCCGCGTGCGTAATGAGTAACTGCGAGGCCATCGCCATACGCAACTGGGAAAGCCACGCCTGCGGCGTAAGCGGATAGCTGCGGGCAAAATAGCGGGCAAATGTCGCGCGGGATAAAAAACATCGTTCGGCCATGGTTTCCAGCGTCCACGGGTGCGCAGGATCGGCGATGACGGCCAGCAACGCGGGAGCAAGCCGTTTATTGCTCATCAGCCTGAGCAGACCGGCGGGCGGCTCATGTAGTGCGAGCAACAGACGCAAGATCAGCGCCAGCAGCGTATCGGCCAGCCCTTTGGCAATCGTCGCATTCCCCGGCAACGAACCGAGACTTTCCCGCACCAGCATCATCAGCAACATTTCCAGTTCAGGACACGCCTGCCAGTGGTTTGTTTGCAAATGAATAAGGCGGCTTTCATGGGCAAACAACCAGCCGCTGTGCGGGCCAAAATCAAATTCACCGCACAGCACTTCCACCGCTGCGCCCTTCGCCGGGCTTCGGACTTCTGTCAGGATGCCGTTGTCATGCTTTAGCGCCGGAACAATCTGCCCCCACTCGACCAGGCTCTGAAGCAGATGCGGCGAACCGTGGGGAAGCAGGAGCACATCACCTGCGCACACATCCACATTTCTGCCTTCTACCACCAGCCTCGCTTCGCCGTGCAAAACCACATGCCAGGGCACCACGCCAGGCGCGAGTTGTTGATGGTCGGCTTCCCACCGCCCGGCAAAGCGGCAGTGGAGGTTTACAGCGCATAGTGGCGCCAGCATCGCAAGCAGTTGGCTGAGGCTATCCACACTTCCCTCTGAGACGATAAGACAAAAAATAGAGACGATGTATAACAGTTACCCGCAAGCTATCTCCCTATGATGAGCACATCGCCGATACGGCGGAACCCATACACTGACAGGAGATAATCATGAGCCGTTTAACATCCATTCAACCCGAAAACGCTACCGATAAAACCGCCGATCTTTTCGGTGCCATTAAGAAAGCGATGGGTAAAGTACCTAATGCCTACCAGACCATTGGCATTGCCCCGGATATGCTTGCTCAGGCGTTACAACATAATGCCGCACTGGCAAAAAGTTCGCTGAATAAAAAAGAGCTGGAAGCAATCAACTTACTGGTCAGTGAAATTTCCGGCTGTGACTACTGCCTGGCCGCGCATACGTTAACAGGAAAAATGGCGGGTTATAGCGTGGAACAAACGCAACAGCTGCGCCGTGGCGAATTCCCTGAAGATGCGCACATTGACGCGCTGCTGAAATTCGTAAAAACCGTGGTCACCACGCACGGTACGCTGCCGGCAGAAAAAGTTGAACCTCTGCGCAGCGCCGGTTTCGCGGATCGTCAGATTGTTGAGATAATCAGCGCTATCAGCGCCATTCTGTTTACCAATATGATTAACCGCGTCAACGACACGGTTGTGGATTTCCCGCAAGCCGCCGCACTGTAACGCTCCGCCAGGCCTCCCCATTTGCGGGAAGCCTGGTTTTTCCTTCCCGTTTCCAGGCCCCCATACGTCGTTATCATGCCGCCCTGGCAGAGCGATCGCGAACCACAACCACAAAAGACTCACTCATACCTTTCGCGATAATGAACATCCCTGACCAATGAGCACGATGTACGTTATACGATCATCTGCTGAGTGCAAAAACGCCCATGACTAACGCAACGGCGAGTTAAAAAACCGGGAGCTGGTCGGCGAGTTTTACTCATTTTCCAGCCAGTCAATGAAGAACTGGGTAAAGGCGGTAACCGGCAGCGGCTGCAACCGTCGCTGCGGATAGACAAATTGCAGCCCGACATTTTTTTTATCAAAGCGGCTGAACCCAATAAAACTTTCAGCAAACAGCAGGTGCAGCCTCCCCTGTTCCACATCGCGCTTTACATCCCACCATGACTTGCTGGCAATCCCCGCATCCGCCAACACCCACTGGCGGAGTAGCGCGCCATCGTCGCATACCATGGCTGGGGTAAAGCGTACTGCGCTCTGTTTACCGTCATGCTCAAAACGCCATTCGTTCATGACCATTCCGCGCAGTTCCAGCGCAAGGCATCGGTGGTTGTGCAGATCCTCAATGGCCGCTGGTGTGCCTGCCATCCGGAGATAGTTAGTGGAAGCGACCAGTACCCTGTGATTCGGGCGGATATTTCTGACGACCAGGCTGCTGTCTGGCAGGTTTCCGAAGCGAATGCTCATGTCCAGACGATTGGCGACCAGATCGGCGACATTTTCGCCCAGGTATACCGAGCTTTTCACTGCCGGATGCAGCCGGGAAAAATCAAGCAGGGCCGGGCTGAGATACTGTCGGCCAAAATCGGAGGGGGCCGAAATGCGAATATTACCGCTGAGCACCCCTTCTTTTTGTGTAAGCAGCGACTCAGCATGGTTCATTTCATCCAGTACGCGCAGTGCCGCGTGATAGAACTCCTCACCCGCACGCGTCATGGTAATAGCGCGGGTGGAGCGGTGGAATAGCCGGGTCTGATAACGCTCTTCAATCGCCTTCAGCCTTGCGGTCATGGTTGCCGGCGAAAGCCCCATCCGGCGACCGGCGGCCGAAAGCCCGCCCGCCTCCACCACGGCAACCAGCAGTGCCATATCTTCAAGCTTTCCCATTATTCAGTAATCCTGAAAAGAGAATCATATTTTAATGCCATTATCAAAATATCTGACGCCGCGTAAAGTGCTTTTAAAGATTCATTACGGGGGACAGAAAATGGGAAATCGTACACTTTTTGAGAGCTACCACCTGAAGGCGCTCAGCCTGAAAAACCGGATCGTGATGGCGCCGATGACGCGGGCGCGGGCGTTACAGCCGGGAAACGTTCCTTCCGCATTAATGGCGGCTTACTACCAGCAGCGTGCCAGCGCGGGATTGATCATTACCGAAGCCACGCAGATTTCACCTCAGGGGCAGGGGTACTCCTGGACACCTGGTCTGCACTCCGCTGAGCAGGTTGAAGGATGGCGGCTCACCACCGAAGCCGTTCACCGTGCAGGCGGGATTATCTTCTCCCAGCTCTGGCACGTTGGGCGCATGTCATATGCGGGTTTCCATAAAGACGGCAAACCGGTCGCGCCGTCTGCGCTCGCGCCCGATGCCCAGGTATGGGTGGTGGATGAGCAGGGTGAAGGACATATGGTCGACTGTCCGGTGCCGCGGGCACTTGAGCATGCCGATATTCAGCAGATCATTGCTGATTACCGGCAGGCCGCAGTAAACGCTATTAACGCCGGTTTTGATGGTGTTGAGGTGCACGGCGGTAATGGTTATCTGATCGATCAGTTTCTTCGCCGGACATCAAACAAACGTACCGATGAGTATGGCGGCAGCCTGGCTAACCGGATCCGTTTCGCACAGGAGGTGCTGGAAGCCATCAGCGACGCTATCGGCAATACGCGCACGGGCATACGCCTTTCCCCGTTCATCACCCAGCGCGGAATGAACGACCCGCAGGTGACTGACGCGATCCTCGCGCTGGCGGCATGGTGTGAAAAGAGAGGTATCGCCTATATCCACCTGGCAGAGGCTGACTGGGACGATGCCCCGCAGGTGCCTGATGATTTTCGTCAAACATTACGCGCCACCTTCAGCGGCACGCTTATCGTCGCCGGAAATTATACCCAGGACAAAGCGGACAAACTCCTTAAGGCGGGTCTGGCCGACCTGATTGCCTTTGGCCGCCCGTTCATTGCCAACCCTGACCTGCCGTACCGGCTCAGGAATCACCTTCCCTTAGCGACCGTAAACAATCCCGCCACGCTCTTTGGCGGAAGCAGCGCAGGCTATACCGATTATCCGTTCTACAAAACCGACGAGGCGTAAAGTGATGGCGAAAAAAACATTAATCATCGGCGGGGCTTCCGGTATTGGCTTTGCTGTGGCCCGCGCGCTGGCTGAACAGGGAGGAAGCCTGATCCTTGCCGGAAGGAACAGTGAAAAGCTGGCGCGAGCCAGAGAGTTGCTGAGCCAGAAAAGCGCATCTGTGGATACTGTCGTCCTTGATATCAGCAAAGAGGAGGAGGTGATCCAGCTTAGCCAGACGCTCGGAGAGGTAAATAACATTATTGTGACGGCGGGATCGCATGCACCAGGCGGGGTGCTCACGTCACTGAATCTGAACGAGGCCCGGCTGGCTTTCGACACCAAATTCTGGGGCAGCATCCATGTTGCCAGGCATCTGAGTAAAAATATCCATGCCCGGGGCACTCTGACGCTGACCAGTGGCTTTGTTTCCCGCCGCACTGTTGCGGGCGCTATCGTCAAAACCACCATGAACGCGGCTCTGGAGTCAGCCGTTAAGGTGCTGGCGAAAGAGCTTTCTCCGCTGCGCGTAAATGCGGTGAGCCCGGGGCTGACAGATACCGAGGCGCATGCAGGCATGGAGCCTGCTGCCCGCGAAAAAATGTTGCTGTCTGCCGCTGAAAATCTGCCGGCAAAAGCCTTCGGGCGGGCAGAGGACATCGCAAAAGGCTATCTGTTCGTGATGGACAATCCCTTTGTCACCGGAACCCTGCTGGATATCGAAGGCGGCGCGCTAATTAACTAAACCTCACGTTTATCTGCGGGCGGCTGAAATGCGCCCGGATCACCTGTTTCTCTGAGGCTAAATAAAGGATCTTTTTATGAATAAGTTAAGGTTTTACTCTTTCCGGCTGGCGACGCTTATGCTGCTTCCTGTGACCAGCGCTGTGTTTTCTGCACCGCTTGAGCTGGTGAAACCCCATGAATTGATTGCGGAAAGCCACTTATCATCCGCCCACGTAGCTGCACTTGAAACCGTCGCAAGGCGTTACGCAACATTCTGGGATACCGGCGATGAAGCCCTGGCCCGTGAGGCGCTGGCCGATAATTTTGTCGACAAGACACCGCCTGAAGGCCGCAAACAGGGGCCGGAAGGCGCGCTTCTGGCTTCCCGCGCCTTCCGCACCGCCGTCCCGGATCTGCGTTGCGAGGTTGAGCAGATGATCGTTGCAGGCGATCGAGTCGTATCGCACCTTCATTTCCGCGGACATTTCACGGGAACCTTCGGCAAACTGAAAGGTAAAGGCCAGCAGGTGGATTTTATCGCGACGGATATCTACCAGGTCAGGAACAATAAAATTATCGCGAACTGGCATCTTGAAGATAATCTGACCCTGATGAAACAACTGGGTGCGTTGTAAATGGCTGCCGGGGAAGGATGATGCTGTCAGGCAGTAGGGCAAGGGTTGGGATATTTCATTAAACACCAGCACTTATTTTAAGCCTGCCGGAAATGGCAGGCGAAGCCGGTTATTCCTGATGATGCCTGAATAAGCTGCGGGTGCAGAGGCGTGCCGTGAAAACGATGCCGCCTGTTAAAGCCGGGCTACTGTCACCCGTAGGTTCAACGGGCTTCACCGACTACTCACTTTTGTGCGCTTCACGGATACTGCGAGCCGGTGGCTGACCGAACATGCGCGAATATTCACGTGTAAACTGCGTCACGCTCTCATAGCCCACGCCGTGGGCAGCGGTGCTGATCGCAGCGCCTTGCGCAAGCATACGTCTGCGAGCTTCAACCAGACGCAACTGTTTTTGAAATTGCAGTGGAGTGAGCGTCGTGACGTTGCGAAAATGCGTGTGAAATACCGAGATACTCATCCCCGCAGCATCGGCCAGTGTTTTGATTCGCAACGGCTGATCGTACTTAGTCCGGATAATCTCGATAGCCCGGGCGATCCGGCGGGCATGGCTATCAATATTTCCCAGGGCGCGCATAGATTTGCCATAGCGGCCGGACAGCAGCCAGTAATGCAACTCGCGCACTAACTGGCGACCCAGCATTTTCAACGCGTGCGGTCTGTCGAGCAATTTCAGCAGGTGTAACGCAGCGTCTGCAACATCCTCTTCGATCTGGTCAACCCTTACAGGCAAATCCGGCATTACCTCCAGTTTTTCCATATCGCCAACCAGTTCGGTAATCACAGCGGCGTCAAGTTCCACGACCAGTGAATAATATGGGGCGGCAGCGCTGGCGGTGATAACCTGGCTGACTGTCGGCACATCCATAGTAACCAGCAAAGACTCCCCCGCGCCGAAATCGAACGTATGACTGCCCATCGTCACGCGCTTGCGCCCTTGCAGCACAAGTGCGACCAGCGGCTTAGTAATAGCGAACTGCAACAAGGAAGGTGCGGCTTCGCTTAAGATAAACACCCCCGGAATGGGGGTTGTTGCCACACCGTCTTTATTGAGGTGCGCGTCGGCATATTTCCGCGCTACCCGCAGGAGCGCCGCCGTCGTCTTTGCTCCGCCAGATTCGTCAGTGCCAGAGACGCATTCTTCAGGTAATCGGGTCATCGCCGTCATATTTTTAGGCTAATAAATGTTATTAGATCGTGCGCTAATCTTAGTGCAGTTCTGACTGAAGAGAAAATTCAAAATTATCAGGCAAGTTTTCGCGATTATCGGGCAACCTAAAATGCGCTGTGATGGATAGTATTTTATCTCCACATATCAGGAGATATTTTATGACAACCATTTCTCTTGTGACCGGTGCCAGTCGGGGCCTTGGTCGTAATACTGCACTGAACATTGCCCGCCATGGCGGCGATGTGATCATCACCTATCGTAATGGTAAAGAAGCTGCGGATGCCGTGGCGGCTGATATCCAGTCCCTTGGTCGTAAGGCAATGACCCTTCAACTGGACATGCGCGACGTGTCCTCCTTTCGCGATTTCGTGGCCGCCGTCAGCGCAGCATTGAAAGACACCTGGGGGCGCAATACGTTCGACCATCTGATCAATAACGCCGGGCATGGTGAAATGGCCGACTTCGTGAATACGACAGAAGAGCAGTTTGACGCGCTTTTTGATGTCCACGTGAAAGGCGTATTTTTCCTGACGCAGTCACTTCTGCCGATCCTGGCCGATGGCGGACGGATCATCAATTTCTCATCGGGTCTGACGCGGGTGTCATTCCCTGGGTTCTCGGCCTACTCGGCGGCTAAAGGCGCGGTGGAAGTGCTCACCGTTTATATGGCTAAAGAGTTGGGCAGCCGCGGCATTACCGTCAATGCCATTGCACCAGGTGCTATCGAAACGGACTTCCTGGGAGGCGCTGTACGTGACATTCCCGATTACAACAAAGCCTTTGCAGGCATGACTGCGCTGGGTCGCGTGGGACTGCCTGATGATATCGGTCCAATGATTGCCAGCCTGTTGGGTGAGGACAACCGATGGGTCACTGGACAGCGCATTGAAGTTTCCGGCGGGCAGTCGATTTAATCTCACGGGGATAGATTCCACTCCGGGTGGGATCTATCGTTTCGCCTGTCTGTCATCAGCATTTTTTAATACCTGAATCGATTATTGGCTCTCTTGCGGTGACGTTTGCGAATGCCTGGTTATCAAGCGTCACGCTATCTGAAAAACCATCCTCCAGAACCCGTAAACACCGCAAACGCCATAAGCCCCACCCACTGGCATAAAAACAGGTTACTCAGCTTTGTTAATTGCTGATAGCGGGTTTCGCTGCTGAGGTTCAGTTCAGTCTTATGAAAATATGCGCGAATAGTCGCTTCCCGCTCATAGCATGCATGATGCTTTCCAGTCGATCGCTATGCGCCGCGGATAGCGAAAAAGTTATGGCATGAACCGGACAGAGAGCTAAAAGCACAAGATCTGCCTGGGCGGGATACATACCGTACGGCTGGCGACACGTAAATCACGATTATCGCCAATATCTACGTTATCTTTGTCACCTGGTTTCATCATTTCTATCGCTTTAAACGACAGTGGCTTTGCCTCTTGTTTTCCTGCCATAAAGACTCCGTTATCATGCTCCCCACGCCTTTATGAAGCGAAATGCAGGATTTCATGAGATCCAATGAGACAAAGTGAAACTCAATGAGAACAACAAACATCACTAACTCATTAAAATTTAAGAAAATGGACATCATAAACCGATGAGTACACTAGAGAATTTCGACGCGCATACGCCAATGATGCAGCAGTATCTGAAACTGAAAGCACAGCACCCGGATATTCTGCTGTTCTACCGTATGGGCGACTTCTACGAGCTGTTTTACGACGACGCCAAACGCGCCTCGCAACTGATGGACATTTCACTGACCAAACGCGGTGCGTCTGCCGGTGAGCCGATTCCGATGGCAGGTGTGCCGCATCATGCGGTGGAAAACTATCTGGCGAAGCTGGTGAGCCTGGGTGAATCGGTGGCGATTTGCGAGCAGATCGGTGATCCCGCCACCAGCAAAGGGCCGGTAGAACGCAAAGTGGTGCGCATTGTCACACCTGGCACCATCAGCGATGAAGCGCTGTTGCAGGAGCGCCAGGACAACCTGCTCGCCGCCGTCTGGCAGGACAGCAAAGGCTTTGGCTATGCGACGCTGGATATCAGTTCCGGGCGTTTTCGCGTTAGCGAACCAGCGGATCGCGACACCATGGCCGCCGAGCTGCAACGCACCAATCCGGCGGAATTGCTCTATGCGGAAGATTTCGCGGAAACCGCGTTGATTGAAGGCCGTCGTGGTTTGCGCCGCCGCCCGCTATGGGAGTTCGAAATTGACACCGCGCGCCAGCAATTAAATATGCAGTTCGGCACGCGGGACCTGGTCGGTTTTGGCGTCGAGAACGCACCGCGCGGTCTGTGCGCCGCCGGTTGCCTGCTGCAATATGTGAAAGACACGCAGCGTACCGCCCTGCCGCATATTCGCTCCATCACCATGGAACGCCAGCAGGACACCATCATTATGGATGCGGCGACGCGCCGAAATCTGGAGATCACCCAGAACCTGGCGGGCGGTGTCGAGAACACGCTGGCCTCGGTGCTCGACTGCACCGTCACGCCGATGGGCAGCCGTATGCTCAAACGCTGGCTACATATGCCGGTGCGCGATACGAAAGTGCTGACCGAGCGCCAGCAAACCATCAGCGCGTTGCAGGAACACACCAGTGAGCTGCAACCGGTGCTGCGTCAGGTGGGCGATCTGGAACGTATTCTGGCGCGTCTGGCGCTGCGCACAGCCCGTCCACGCGATCTGGCGCGCATGCGTTACGCTTTTCAGCAATTACCGGAACTGCGCAGCCAACTGGCGGATATCGACAGCGCACCGGTACAGGCACTGCGTGCAAAAATGGGCGAATTTGTCGAGTTACGCGAACTGCTGGAGCGCGCCATCATTGAAGCGCCACCGGTGCTGGTGCGCGACGGCGGCGTGATTGCGCCGGGCTATAACGCCGAGCTGGATGAGTGGCGCGGGCTGGCAGATGGCGCGACCGATTATCTCGACCGCCTTGAGATCCGCGAACGTGAGCGGCTGGGGCTGGATACGCTGAAAGTGGGGTATAACGCGGTGCACGGCTATTTCATTCAGATCAGCCGTGGGCAGAGCCACCTGGCACCGATTCACTATGTGCGCCGTCAGACCCTGAAAAACGCTGAGCGCTACATTATTCCGGAACTGAAAGAGTACGAAGACAAAGTTCTGACCTCCAAAGGCAAAGCGCTGGCGCTGGAAAAACAGCTGTATGACGAACTGTTTGATCTGCTGATGCCGCATCTGGCGGATTTGCAGCAGAGCGCCGCCGCGCTGGCCGAGCTGGATGTGCTGGTCAACCTGGCGGAGCGTGCTTATACCCTGAATTACTGCTGCCCGACCTTCAGCGAAAAACCGGGCATTCGCATTAGCGAAGGCCGCCATCCGGTGGTGGAGCAAGTACTGAAAGAGCCGTTTATCGCCAACCCTCTGAACCTGTCACCGCAGCGCCGGATGTTGATCATTACCGGCCCGAATATGGGCGGTAAAAGTACCTATATGCGCCAGACCGCGCTGATTGCGTTGCTGGCCTATATCGGCAGCTTTGTTCCGGCGCAAAAGGTGGAGATCGGGCCAATCGATCGCATCTTTACCCGCGTCGGCGCGGCGGATGATCTGGCCAGCGGGCGTTCCACGTTTATGGTGGAGATGACCGAAACCGCTAACATCCTGCATAACGCCACGGAAAACAGCCTGGTGCTGATGGACGAAATTGGCCGCGGGACATCAACGTACGATGGCCTGTCGCTGGCGTGGGCGTGTGCGGAAAATCTGGCGAATAAGATCAAAGCGCTGACGCTGTTTGCCACCCACTATTTCGAGCTGACGCAACTGCCGGAAAAAATGGAAGGCGTGGCGAATGTGCATCTCGATGCGCTGGAGCACGGCGATACCATCGCCTTTATGCACAGCGTGCAGGATGGCGCTGCCAGTAAGAGCTACGGCCTGGCGGTCGCCGCGCTGGCGGGGGTGCCAAAAGAGGTGATCAAGCGCGCGCGCGGTAAATTGCGCGAGCTGGAAAGCCTGTCGCCGAGCGCGGCAGCCACGCAGATCGACGGCACACAAATGTCGCTGCTGGCGGCACCGGAAGAGACAAATCCGGCGGTTGAAGCGCTGGAAAACCTCGATCCGGACAGCTTAACGCCGCGCCAGGCGCTGGAGTGGATCTACCGTCTGAAAAACCTGCTGTAACCCCTCTTCCCTCTCCCGCTCGGAGAGGGATTTTCCCTTATTCGCCAGCCACGCCGACATCTTCGGTGCAGTATCAAACCTTAGCTGTGTCATGCAAAACACGCTTGTGCAACGGCGCAGCGGTTCGCGATGACCATGCATTCAGCCGCCTTTTGTCGGTAATCACTCGCCTGGATGGCCATAGGGTGTCTCGCACTTTATTAACGGTGCCGGTCCGTTTTCCGCACAGCCTCTGGATGCCACATTTTCAGGTCGTTTAAGTGTGCCTGATGAGCTAAAAAGCCGGGGCAGCACTAAGCCAGACGAGCACGCAAAAAATCCACAAACGCGCGGACTTTGGCCGGCTGATGCTGCGCATCCGCATACACGGCATAAACCCCCTGCTGCGCGAAGCGGTATTCCGGCAACAGATGAACAAGCCGGTGACTGTCCAGCGCCGTTTGCACCAGCCATAGCGGTAGCAACGCCACACCGCAACCGACCAGCGCGAATGCCATTAACGCCTGCGCGCTATCGGCGGATAACCGCGCTGGCGTGGTGATTTCCAGCGTTTCGCTGCGCCCGCTGGCATCGGTAACCTGCCAGCGCAGCGGTGTGTTTAAGCGCTCATGAATGATCCACTCCGCCTGCGCCAGCGATTGCAGCGAGGTCACAGGATGGGCGCGCAGCCATTCGGGCGTTGCCACTGGCACAATCGCGAAGCGTGAAATCAGCGCGGCGTGGTAGCGCGAATCCGCCAGCGATCCTAAGCGGATCGCCACATCAAAACGTTCTGAAATCAAATCATTATGCTGAGACGAGGCCACATGGCGGATGCGTAAACCGGGATGATCCTGACCGAACGCCGCCAGCACCGGAACCACAACCTGTGCGCCATACTCCGGCGTGCTGGTGATCCGCAGCTCACCGCATAAACCTACGTGGCTTGCCCGGACGTCATCTTGCAAGGACTCTGCGGCATTGAGCAACTCAACGCCGCGCTGATAAAACACACGCCCCGCATCGGTTAGCGTTAACCGCCGCGTTGAGCGCAGCAGCAAGGTTACGCCGAGCTCATTTTCAAGCTGGCGGATATTAAAGCTGACCACCGCTTTGGTTTGCCCAAGTGCAACGGCAGCCGCGGTGAAACTGCCGGTATCGACCACGGCAACAAAGATAGCCATACGCGATAAATTGAGCATCGGGGTTCCATCATTGTAAAAATAATTTTGACAGTATATCGCCCGGCGCGCCGTTTATCCCGCCCCATGGCCCCGTTACATTACGCCTCCACACAGGAGGGCAGAAAATGGTGTATCGCAACAGGGTCGCGGTGGTATATCTGCTGGGCTTTTTTCTCGACTTAATCAACATGTTTATTGCCAGCGTAGCGTTTCCGGCGATGGCGGTTAGCTTGCAGGCGTCGGTTTCTGCGCTGGCATGGGTCAGCAACGGCTATATCGCCGGTTTAACGCTGGCAATACCGTTTAGCGCCCGGCTAACCAGACGTTTTGGCGCTCGACGCGTCTTTATCTTTTCACTGGTTGTATTTAGCGCAGCGGCGATGGCGGCAGGTTGCGCTAACTCCGCTGGCAGCCTGATTTTCTGGCGCGTGCTGCAAGGCACAGGCGGCGGGCTGCTGATCCCGGTGGGACAAGCGTTAACCTGGCAACAATTTGAGCCTCATGAACGCGCCAAAGTCTCTTCCGCCGTGATGCTGGTCGCACTGCTGGCTCCCGCCTGTTCGCCCGCGATCGGTGGCGTGCTGGTACAGTCTTTTAGCTGGCGTTGGATTTTCTTCGCCACGCTGCCTGTTGCGCTGCTAACGCTGCTGCTCGCGAGCCTGTGGCTAAAAGACGAGCCTGTGGCAGGCGGGTCGTCGCGCCTGCTGCATTTACCCTTACTGCGCAATTCGCTGCTGCGCTTCGCCATGCTGATTTATCTCTGTGTGCCGGGGGTGTTCATCGGTGTGAGTGTGGTGGGCATGTTTTATTTGCAACGCATCGCCGGGATGTCGCCAGCAATGACCGGCGCGTTGATGATCCCGTGGTCGCTGGCGTCTTTCGCCGCGATCTGTTTTAGCGGCCGTTATTTCAACCGCCTTGGCCCGCGACCATTAATCATCACCGGCTGTTTATTGCAGGCTGTCGGAATGCTGATGTTGACGGGCGTTACGCCAGAGACGCCTGCCAGCGTCGTTACCGCAGCATTTACCCTGATGGGTGCGGGTGGGAGTTTGTGCAGCAGCACCGCGCAAAGCAGTGCCTTTTTGACGATTCCCCATCATGAGATGCCCGATGCCAGCGCGCTATGGAATCTTAACCGGCAACTGAGCTTCTTCCTCGGGACAACCTTGCTGGCGTTGGTGTTGAGCGCGTTACAGCATCTGTTTTCCCCTTTGCTGGCCTGGCGCGGCACATTTATTACCGCTGCCGCCTTTTCCTTGTTACCGCTGGTGGCCGCCCTGCGACTGAATAACCAACAAACTCTGCACTATCTGCATCAGGAGAAACCATGAAAGCCTATATTACTGAAATTATTGACGCGCATATCGCCATCGAAAACTGGCTCAGCCGGGGTGAAGGTGAGCTGGAGGCATTGATGGCGCGCTTTGCCGAAAACTTTTCCATGGTGACGCTTTCCGGCGCATCTCTGGACTACGCGGCCCTTGCCGGTTTTTTCCAGGCGCAGCGCGGTAGTCGAGCAGGGCTGAAGATCGTGGTAGATAACATCGAACCGCTGGCGGAGTGGGAGGATGGCGCGGTAATAGGCTACCGGGAAACGCAGGGTGAGCATGTGCGCTGGTCGACAGTGGTGTTTCAATTTCAGCAAGGACGCGTGTTGTGGCGTCATTTGCATGAAACGGCGCAGGCAGCGTGACGGTGGATTGAGAACAAAGAAAAAAGGCCGCGTCATCTGCGAGCGGCCTTTTTGTCGTGAAATGGTGCTTATTCGCGGAACAGCGCTTCGATATTCAGCCCTTGCGTTTGCAGGATTTCACGCAGACGACGCAGACCTTCAACCTGAATCTGGCGAACACGTTCACGAGTGAGACCAATTTCGCGGCCCACATCTTCCAGTGTTGCAGCTTCATAACCCAGCAGACCGAAACGACGCGCCAGCACTTCACGCTGTTTGGCGTTCAGTTCGAACAGCCATTTAACGATGCTTTGTTTCATATCATCGTCTTGCGTGGTGTCTTCCGGACCGTTGTCTTTCTCATCGGCCAGGATATCCAGCAGCGCTTTTTCAGAATCACCGCCCAGCGGCGTATCAACTGAGGTAATGCGCTCGTTGAGACGCAGCATACGGCTGACATCATCAACAGGTTTATCCAGCTGTTCGGCAATCTCTTCCGCGCTCGGCTCGTGGTCCAGTTTATGGGACAACTCGCGAGCAGTACGCAGATAGACGTTCAGCTCTTTAACAATGTGGATTGGCAGACGAATCGTACGGGTTTGGTTCATGATTGCCCGTTCAATGGTCTGACGGATCCACCAGGTGGCATATGTTGAGAAACGGAACCCACGTTCAGGGTCAAATTTCTCAACGGCGCGGATCAGCCCCAGGTTACCCTCTTCAATCAGATCCAACAGCGCCAGACCACGATTGCTATAACGACGGGCAATTTTCACCACCAGACGCAGGTTACTTTCGATCATGCGACGGCGAGAGGCTACATCACCACGTAGCGCACGGCGTGCGAAATAAACTTCTTCTTCGGCCGTTAAGAGCGGGGAGTACCCAATTTCCCCAAGGTACAGCTGAGTCGCGTCCAAAACACGCTGGGTTGCACCCTGCGACAACAGCTCCTCTTCAGCCAGGTCGTTATCACTGGGTTCCTCTTCTACTAAGGCTTTCTCATCAAAAGCCTCTACTCCGTTCTCATCAAATTCCGCGTCTTCATTTAAATCATGAACTTTCAGCGTATTCTGACTCATAAGGTGGCTCCTACCCGTGATCCCTGGGCAAAGCACCTGAAGACTACTCATTTTGCCGGCTGCAGCGGCATCTGCGCACGCTGCAACGACTCAAATGGGGAGCACTTCATTCACTTTGCACCGATTTATCGCTGCGGCAAATAACGCAGCGGGTTTACGGATTTCCCCTTGTAACGAATTTCAAAATGCAAGCGTGTAGAACTGGTTCCGGTGCTACCCATGGTAGCGATTTTCTGCCCCGCCTTAACTTCTTGTTGTTCCCGGACCAGCATTGTGTCGTTATGGGCGTAGGCACTCAGGTAATCATCGTTATGTTTTATGATGATCAAATTACCGTAACCGCGCAGTGCGTTACCGGCATATACAACGCGCCCATCTGCGGTCGCGACGATAGCCTGCCCTTTACTGCCCGCAATATCGACGCCTTTGTTGCCACCTTCGGTCGCAGAGAAGTTGTCGATAACGTTGCCATCAGTCGGCCAGCGCCATGAAGCAATTGGCGAGCTGGTTGAGGTACTGCTGGCAGTCGGTTCGGTTGAGCTTACAGAAGGAGCCGTAACAGGCGCTGTGACGATAGTCGCAGGCTTATTGTTCGGCAACATTTTGTTAGCACTTTGTTCACCTGAATCTTCAGAATACGTAATTGTCGGTTTCGAAGCAACCACTACGGTTGAATTTTGTGCAGGTTTTGAGACGATTCCTTGCGCAGAAGCATCAGCCTGAGTTATGGCGTTACCACCAGTGATTGGCGTACCGGATGCATTGCCAACCTGCAATGTTTGTCCGACTTCCAGACTATACGGCGCGGCAACGTGATTACGCTGCGCGAGGTCACGGAAATCGTTCCCGGTGATCCACGCGATATAAAACAGCGTATCACCACGTTTAACAGTATAGGTGCTGCCACCGGTGTAGCTGCCTTTAGGAATATTGCCATACTGGCGGTTATAGACGATATGGCCGTTCACCGTCTGAACGGGCTGCTGTGCGACGGGCTGGATCTGCGTCGGCTGAACGGCAGGACGCTGTACCGGCTGAATCTGCGGTTGCTGCGCGGACGTGCCAAGTTTTGGCGGCGGCGTGATTAACATACCGGAACTGGAATTATTACTGCTGGCGCTCTTCATGCCGCCAACGGAACTAACCGGGGCCGGAGCATTAGTGGAATTTGAACACCCTGCCAGCCAAAGTGAAACCAGTGATAATGCCGCAACACGGCTTACGGTTAATTTTGGGCTTCCCGCGCTCATTTATCCCCCAACAATATGTAAATTACCAATGACTTAAAGATAACCGTGAACGTTTACGGCAAATGTGCTCACCATACGCTGTTATTGCCTGAAAAACCCAGGAAAACTCTGTTTCTCAGGCCAGTTCGCCTTTCACCAGCGGCACAAAGCGTACGGCTTCAACGGTATCGATAATGAATTCGCTTCCCCGCCGACGAACCCGCTTTAAATGCTGGAGTTCATCGCCCACGGGCAAAACGAGAATACCGCCGTCATCAAGCTGCGACATCAGCGCAGCCGGGATTTCCGGCGGTGCAGCGGTCACGATAATGGCGTCAAACGGCGCACGAGCCTGCCACCCCAGCCAGCCATCACCATGACGCGTAGAAACATTATGTAAATCAAGCTGCTTCAGGCGACGACGCGCCTGCCATTGCAACCCTTTGATGCGTTCAACCGAGCAAACATGATGCACCAGGCGCGCCAGAATCGCGGTCTGATACCCCGAACCGGTGCCAATTTCCAGCACCCGCGAGGCTGGCGTCAGCTCCAGCAGCTCGGTCATTCGCGCCACCATGTAAGGCTGCGAAATGGTTTGCCCTTGACCAATAGGCAACGCGACGTTATCCCACGCTTTGTGTTCAAACGCCTCGTCAATAAATTTCTCGCGCGGCACTTGTGACAACGCCTCAAGCACCTGCTCGTTTTTGATGCCCTGCGCGCGTAATTGATTGAGAAGATCTTGTACGCGTTTGCTTACCATTGCCTGTTCACCCCGGCACGATCCAACCAACCCGACACCACATCATGCGCGCTGTAAGCGGTTAAATCTACATGTAGCGGCGTCACGGAAACATAGCCTTCATCAACGGCGGCGAAATCAGTATCCGGCCCGGCATCGCATTTCTCACCGGGCGGGCCAATCCAGTACAGCGTGTTACCGCGCGGATCTTGCTGTGGAATCACCTGATCCGCCGGATGGCGGCTACCACAACGCGTAACGCGGATGCCTTTGATCTCATCCAGCGGCAGATCCGGGACGTTAATATTCAAAATACGGCCCGTTCGCAGCGGTTCGCGGCTTAACGCGCGTAAGAGGGAACAGGTGACCGCTGCGGCAGTGTCATAATGCGTATGGCCGTTAAGCGACACCGCCAGCGCCGGGAATCCCAGGTGTCTCCCCTCCATCGCAGCGGCAACCGTACCGGAGTAGATAACATCATCGCCAAGGTTCGGCCCGGCATTAATACCAGACACCACCACATCCGGGCGCGGGCGCATCAGCGCATTTACGCCCAGGTAAACGCAATCGGTCGGTGTGCCCATCTGGACGGCGATATCGCCGTTTTCAAACGTAAAAGTACGAAGCGAGGATTCAAGCGTCAGTGAATTAGACGCGCCGCTGCGGTTACGATCGGGAGCGACGACCTGAACGTCAGCAAACTCTCTAAGAGCCTTTGCCAGCGTCTGGATACCCGGCGCGTGGATCCCGTCATCGTTACTCAGCAATATTCGCATAATCACCCGATGTGTTGATAAGTTCCCTGACGACACTGGTGGCAAAGCTGCCCGCCGGAAGCCAGAACCGTAATTCGACGGTGACGTCATCCCACCAGTTCCAGCTCAATTTTTGCGGGTAGAGCAGCATCGCGCGGCGCGCTGCTTCGACTTTCTCCCGCACCAGCAGCGCCTGTAGCTGCGGCGCATCCGCAAGCGCCTGTTGTTCAAACGCCAGCGCGTCACGCTGTGTGCCCCACTCACCGCTGCCTGGCAGCGACGCGGTAATCATCAGCGTTTTCGCCTCAACGCGCGTTTGCAGTTCCGCCTGCTCTT
The DNA here is from genome assembly GCF_027109175.1 of Kosakonia sp. SOY2. NCBI lineage: Bacteria > Pseudomonadati > Pseudomonadota > Gammaproteobacteria > Enterobacterales > Enterobacteriaceae > Kosakonia > Kosakonia sp. SOY2. The sequence continues at coordinate 471,012 of NZ_JAPVXH010000002.1, read as the reverse complement.
CACGGGTTGCAACAAACCAGCTGCCGCGCCCCGCTAATTGTAGCGCATCGCCGTCAACAACTTGATTAAAGTCTGTTTTTTTCAACCGCTCGCTGACGATTTGATTAAACAACGCGCTGCGCGCCGCCGACAACCAAAAACTGCGCTTGTTACGGTCGCGCACCGGCGCATCACTCTGCGCCCAGCGAAGCGCGCCTTGCAGGTTGCTGCCGCCGATGCCAAAGCGCTGAGCGCCGAAATAATTCGGTACACCTTTCTCCGTGATGGCCTGCAAACGCGCCTCAACATCCGCACGGTTGCTAACTTCGCGCAGTACCAGCGTAAACGCATTGCCCTGCAGCGCACCAAGACGCAGCTTGCGCTTGTGACGGGCATATTCCAGCACTTTGCAGCCTTCAAGCTGGAATGCGCTGAGATCGGGCATCGCATTACCTGGTACGCGGGCACACAGCCACTGCTCAGTGACAGCGTGTTTATCTTTTTGCCCGGCAAAGCTCACTTCACGCGCGTGGATTTTAAGGAATTTGGCCAGCGCATCAGCGACAAAACGCGTGTTGCAGCCATTTTTCAGGATGCGCACCAGAATATGCTCGCCTTCGCCATCAGGCTCAAAGCCAAGATCTTCCACCACCACGAAATCTTCCGGATTGGCTTTCAGAACGCCGCTTGCCCCCGGTTTGCCGTGCAAAAATGTCAGGTTCTCAAAATCTGTCATTTTGCCGCCTTCACCAGCAACGCCACCGCTTCACAAGCGATACCTTCGCCGCGGCCGGTAAAGCCCAGTTTCTCGGTAGTGGTGGCTTTGACGTTGACATCATCCATATGGCAACCGAGATCTTCAGCGATAAACACGCGCATCTGCGGAATATGCGGCAGCATTTTCGGTGCCTGAGCGATGATGGTGACATCGACATTGCCAAGCGTATAGCCTTTCGCCTGAATGCGCCGCCAGGCTTCACGCAGCAGCTCGCGGCTGTCTGCTCCTTTGAACGCCGGATCGGTGTCCGGGAACAATTTGCCGATATCGCCAAGCGCCGCCGCGCCCAGCAGCGCGTCGGTCAACGCATGCAGCGCAACATCGCCATCAGAGTGAGCCAGCAGGCCTTTTTCGAAGGGAATGCGCACACCGCCAATGATAATCGGGCCAACGCCTCCAAAGGCGTGTACGTCAAAACCGTGTCCAATGCGCATTATGCTTTCTCCTGGAGGTCTGCATGGGTCAAGTAAAATTCTGCAAGTCGTAAATCTTCGGGTCGGGTGACTTTAATATTATCCGCGCGTCCGGCGACCAGCTCCGGGTGAAAACCACAATACTCCAGTGCTGAGGCTTCATCAGTAATGACAGCGCCTTCGTTCAGCGCGCGGGTCAGGCAGTCGTGCAGCAGCGGCAACGGGAAAAACTGCGGCGTTAGCGCATGCCATAAATCGTTGCGCTCAACGGTGTGAGCAATCGCGGTTTTACCGGGTTCGGCACGCTTCATGGTGTCACGCACCGGGGCGGCAAGAATTCCGCCCACGCCGCTGGTGTCACTCAGCGCCAGCAGGCGGTTTAAATCATCCTGATGGAGACAAGGCCGTGCGGCATCGTGCACCAGCACCCACTGCGCGCCTGAGGCGGCCTTCAGGCCCGCCAGCACAGAATCCGCACGCTCTGCGCCACCGTTTACCACGGTGATTTGCGGATGGCTGGCAAGGGGTAATTGCGCGAAACGTTCATCGCCAGGGCTGACCGCGATAATCACGCGACTAACGCGCGGATGGGCGAGCAACGCGGCGACCGCGTGCTCAAGAATGGTTTTATCACCGATGGAGAGATACTGCTTAGGACATTCCGTTTGCATGCGGCGGCCAAATCCGGCGGCCGGCACCACGGCACAGACGTCCGGGATCATTGCTGACATGTCGTGAGTCCGGGATTATTTAAGGTCTGTTCTGCGTATTTTGTGTATTTTGCGTGTTTTGCGCTGAGCCCGACGCGCGCTTTGAGGCGTCCGGCACCAGACGATAAAATGTTTCGCCCGGCTTCGTCATGGTTAATTCGTTGCGAGCGCGTTCCTCAATCGCTTCCTGGCCACCATTGAGATCGTCAATTTCGGCGAAAAGCTGATCGTTACGCGATTTTAATTTGGCGTTTGTCGCCTGCTGTGCCGCCACATCTTCGCTGACGCGGCCGTAATCATGCAGACCATTCTTGCCGAACCACAGCGAATACTGTAGCCAGACCAGCAAAGCCAGCAATAGCAGCGTTAGTTTACCCATCCTGCCCCCTGAAAAACGGCATCATCATCCCATAACTTTTCGTCAGACTCCACTCCAGCCGGGTGATGCCGCACAAGCGCCAGACTTTACCATAAATGTCTGTCGATCCGTAGCCGGACACATTGCCTTAATGAGCGTTACGGTTTGACGTAGGGATTGCGTTAACCCATCAGCCACATAAACAACACGCCGAACATGGCGATCACCGTCAACAGTGTCGCCACGCTGCTGTAAACCAGCTTGCCATCGAGGAGCGAATGCAGCGCAATGCCGACCACAACGGATACGGGCATCAGTGCGAGAAAAAAAGGCCAGGTGTAGAGAAAGAAAAACAGCGTATTGGAGCCGTAAATCATGAACGGGATGCCGAGCGCCAGCAGCCATGCGACAAAACCCACAACCGCTCCAGGGAACGACCATGTTGTGGCTTCATCGGTGGTGGTCGTCATCGACTGCGACCGTGGAATGGTGATGTTCTGACTGTTGCGCATATCTGATCCTGTTGCCTGTACGACCGGTAACGGAAATACACACCCTCGTTCAGGTGGCGCCAACATTAACGCCGGGAAACCTGAAGATGGCGTGTATCGCCAGTACCGTCTCAGGATCTGATAATATCGCCCTGCCGGAGGAGGTCTAATAATTGGCTGACCAAATTTGTTACCAATTGTTCGCCGTCCAGATGCACTTCCGGGGATTGCGGCGCTTCGTATACCGAATCAATGCCGGTGAAGTTGCGAAGTTCACCCGCACGCGCTTTCTTATACAATCCCTTAGGATCGCGCGCTTCGCAGATCTCCAGCGGCGTATCAACAAACACCTCGATAAACCGCCCTGCTCCCAGGCGCTCGCGCACCATTTGCCGCTCGGCGCGGTGCGGCGAAATAAAGGCGGTGAGCACGACCAGACCGGCTTCAACCATCAATTTAGCCACTTCGCCGACGCGGCGGATATTCTCTTTACGATCGGCGTCGCTAAAGCCTAAATCGCTGCACAGCCCGTGGCGCACATTGTCGCCATCCAGCAAATAGGTGCTGACACCCGCGCGGTGCAGCGCCTCTTCCAGCGCCCCCGCGACGGTCGATTTCCCCGAACCGGAAAGGCCGGTAAACCACAGCACAACCCCACGGTGACCGTGAAGTTGCTCACGCGCATCAGGCGTCACCGGATGCGCGTGCCAGACGACGTTTTCGTCATGCTGCGCCATTACTTGCCCCCCAGCAGATCGCGTGCACCCCAGTGCGGGAAGTGCTTACGAATAAGCTGATTCAGTTCCAGTTCGAATGCGCTGAACCCGGATGTAGTGGCCTGCTGCTGAATATGAACGTCACGCACCATTCCTGCGCCAACGGTCACGTTACTCAGGCGATCGATAAAGATAATGCCGCCGGTCACCGGGTTCTGCTGATATGCATCCAGCGTCAGCGGCTCGTCAAACGTCAGATCCACCAGCCCAATACCGTTAAGCGGCAGCGTATCCACCTGGCGCTGCGTCAGGTTATTGATGTCCACCTGGTAGTGGATGCCATCCACACGGGCGCGCGTTTTTTTGCCTGCCACTTTGATGTCATAGCTCTGGCCTGGCTGCAACGGCTGTTCCGCCATCCACACCACATCCAGCGATGCGCCCTGCACGGCAGGCAGCGTTTCCTGCGCATCCAGAATCAAGTCGCCACGGCTGATATCGATCTCATCTTTCAGCACCAGCGTAATCGCTTCACCCGCTGCGGCTTCCTGTAAATCACCGTCAAACGTCACGATGCGGGCAATAGTCGATTCGACGCCAGACGGCAGCACTTTGATGCGCTGACCAACTTTCACCACGCCAGAGGCGAGCGTGCCGGAGAAACCACGGAAATCGAGGTTCGGGCGGTTAACGTACTGCACCGGGAAGCGCATCGGTTGCGTATCCACCACGCGCTGGATTTCAACAGTTTCCAGCATTTCCAGCAGCGTCGGGCCGCTGTACCACGGCATTTTCTCGCTCTGGCTGGCAACGTTATCCCCTTCGAGCGCCGACAGCGGCACAAAGCGGATATCGAGGTTGCCCGGCAGTTGCCCGGCAAAAGTCAGGTAATCCTGACGAATGTTGTCGAACGTCTCTTCGCTGAAGTCTACCAGGTCCATTTTATTGACGGCCACGACCAGGTGTTTAATGCCGAGCAGCGTGGAGATGAAGCTGTGGCGGCGGGTTTGATCCAGCACGCCTTTGCGCGCATCGATCAGCAAAATCGCCAGATCGCAGGTCGACGCGCCGGTCGCCATATTTCGGGTGTACTGCTCATGCCCTGGCGTGTCGGCAATGATAAATTTGCGTTTTTCGGTAGAGAAATAGCGATACGCCACATCAATGGTAATGCCCTGTTCGCGCTCCGCTTGCAGGCCATCAACCAGCAGCGCAAGGTCGAGCTTTTCGCCCTGGGTGCCGTGCCGTTTGCTGTCGTTGTGCAGCGTGGAGAGCTGATCTTCGTAGATCTGGCGGGTATCGTGCAGCAGTCGGCCAATCAGCGTACTTTTGCCGTCATCAACGCTGCCGCAGGTTAAAAAGCGCAGCAGGCTTTTGTGCTGCTGGGCATGCAGATACGCTTCGACGCCGCCTTCATTGGCAATCTGTTGTGCAATCGTGGTGTTCATGGCGGCTCCTTAGAAGTATCCCTGACGTTTTTTCAGCTCCATGGAGCCGGCCTGGTCGCGGTCAATCACGCGCCCCTGACGTTCACTGGTCGTTGAAACCAGCATCTCTTCGATAATCTCCGGCAGCGTTTGCGCGTTTGATTCCACCGCGCCGGTCAGCGGCCAGCAGCCAAGCGTACGGAAACGCACCATCCGTTTTTCGATCACTTCACCCGGCTGCAGATCGATACGGTCATCGTCGATCATCATCAGCATGCCGTCGCGCTCCAGCACCGGGCGTTCCGCCGCCAGGTACAACGGAACGATGTCGATATTTTCCAGGAAGATATACTGCCAGATATCCAGCTCAGTCCAGTTAGAGAGCGGGAACACGCGAATACTTTCGCCTTTGTTGATCTGGCCGTTGTAGTTGTGCCACAGCTCCGGGCGCTGGTTTTTCGGATCCCAGCGGTGGAAGCGATCGCGGAAGGAGTAAATGCGCTCTTTGGCGCGCGATTTCTCTTCGTCACGCCGCGCGCCGCCAAATGCCGCATCAAAACCGTACTTGTTCAGCGCCTGCTTCAACCCTTCGGTTTTCATGATATCAGTGTGTTTGGCGCTGCCGTGTACGAACGGGTTAATGCCCATCGCCACCCCTTCCGGGTTTTTATGCACTAGCAACTCACAGCCATAGGCCTTTGCGGTACGGTCACGGAATTCGTACATCTCACGGAATTTCCAGCCGGTATCCACGTGCAGCAGCGGAAACGGCAGCGTACCTGGGTAGAAGGCTTTGCGTGCCAGATGCAGCATCACGCTGGAATCTTTGCCGATGGAGTACATCATCACCGGGTTGGAAAATTCGGCGGCCACTTCGCGGATAATATGGATGCTTTCCGCCTCCAGTTGTCGCAGGTGAGTGAGTCGTTTTTGATCCATAACCATTCCTTAAGCCAGATTAATCACGGAGGCGTCGAACGCCTCCGTCGCTGTCGTATGCCAGAACCAGGCGAGTTCGCGATGCAGCCCGACCACCTCGCCCACCACCAGCAGGGCAGGCATCGGTGCGGCTTTCGCCAGTTCCTCAAGTTGTTCTAATGTGCCGGTAGCAACGTGTTGATCCACGCGCGTACCGCGGGAAATCACCGCCACCGGCGTGGTTTTGTCCCGCCCGTGGGTAATCAACTGTTCGCTGATTTCGGCTGCCTTCATCGTGCCCATATAAATCGCCAGCGTCTGGCGGCTCTGCGCCAGTTGCGACCAGTCAAACGGCGCGCTGTCGGCTTTATAATGGCCGGTAACAAAAGTAACGCTCTGGGCAAAATCCCGGTGCGTCAGCGGGATGCCGGCATAGGCTGTCGCACCCGATGCTGCCGTAACGCCCGGCACCACCTGGAAGGGAATGCCCGCTACAGCCGCCGCCTGCAGCTCTTCGCCGCCGCGTCCAAAGATAAACGGATCGCCACCTTTCAGGCGCACCACCGTTTTCCCCTCGCGCGCCGCGTCCACCAACATGCGGTTGGTATCATGCTGCGCCACCGCGTGCGAACCAGCGCGTTTGCCCACGCAGATTTTCTCTGCGTCCCGCCGCACCAGTTCCAGCACCGCATCACTCACGAGGTGGTCATAAAACACGACGTCTGCCTGCTGGATAACCTGCAAACCCCGCAACGTCAGCAATCCGGCATCGCCTGGCCCGGCACCAACAAGAATGATTTCACCGCCCCCGGAACCCGGTTGCGCTAACTCTGCTTCCAGCGCTTTTTCCGCTGCCGGTTCGTCGCCCGCCGCCATCAGGCTGGCAAAACGCCCGCGAAAAGCCGTTTCCCAAAAACGACGCCGCTCATCGGTAGTACGACGAAACGCCTTGATGCGTGTCCGCCAGCGCCCGGCAACTTCCGCCATGCGCCCGAGATTACCCGGCAGCAGCGCTTCAATCTTTTCACGCAGTAACCGCGCCAGCACCGGCGCGTTACCGCCAGAAGAGATAGCCACCAGTAACGGTGAACGATCCACAATCGACGGGAAAATAAAGGAGCACAGCGGTTGGTCATCGACAACATTCACCAGCCGATGACGCGCATTGGCGGCGTCAAACACCCGGCGGTTCAGCGCCGAATCGTTGGTCGCGGCAATCACCAGGAAAACCGCGTCCAGCTGTGATTCGTCAAACTCGGTAGCCAGCCAGTGAAGAGATTGCGCATCGGCAAGTTGCTGCAACTGCGGCTCCAGCCGTTGCGCCACCACCTGCACGTGTGCGCCAGCGCGACGCAAAAAAGCAATCTTGCGCGCGGCGATTTCGCCGCCGCCAATCACTAAAACGGGGCGGTCTTTTACAGCAGCAAATAACGGCAGGTAATCCACAACGCGGTAACTCACTCAAGGCCAGCAATAGAGGGACTATAGGGGGCGGTTTAGAACGAATGAAATTACGAATTGGAATGAGTAGTTCCGCAAAGGAATAACGCTTGTGCAAAGCAAATATCAAAAAGTGCTTAACATCAACATTTTCGGAAGGTTAAGAAGAAATGAAATTGTGTAAAGCGGGTCACAGTTTCATACTAAGCGCGGTAAAAATTCTGCTGCTTAAAGGACTCCCTATGTTTTCCGCATTGCGCCTCCGTACCGCTGCCCTGGCGCTCGGCGTATGCTTTATCCTCCCGGTTTCTGCCCGGATCTCTCAACCCGGCGACTTTGCAACTGAGCAGGCTCGTCACATTGCCACCCTGTTCCCGGGACGAATGACCGGCACCCCCGCTGAAATGCTCTCTGCGGATTACGTTCAGCAACAATTTGAACAAATGGGCTACCAGAGCGATATCCGTAAATTCAAAACCCGTTACCGCTATACGGCGAAAGATAACCAGCAGAACTGGCAAAACGTTACCGGCAGCACGGTGATTGCCGCGCATGAAGGCAAACTGCCGCAGCAGATCATTATTATGGCGCACCTCGATACCTACGCACCGCGCAGCGATGCGGATGTCGACAACAACCTCGGCGGTTTAACGCTGCAGGGTATAGATGATAACGCGGCGGCTGTAGGCGTGATGCTGGAACTGGCGCAAGCGCTGAAGCAGACGCCAACGCAATACGGTATTCGTTTTGTCGCCACCAGCGGCGAAGAGGAAGGCCAGCTTGGCGCAGAGAGTTATCTTGCACGAATGAGCGAAAAAGAGCGCAAAAACACGCTGCTGGTGATCAATATGAATAACCTGATCGTCGGCGACAAGCTCTACTTTAGCAGCGGGAAAAACACCCCGGCTTCAGTGCGCAAACTGACGCGGGATCGGGCACTGGCCATTGCCCGTTCGCACGGCATTCAGGCGCTGAGCGCCCCGGTCGCAGCCACCAAAAGCAACCACAGCGCTAATGATGCGCAGGTGTTTGATCAGGCCTCTATTCCAGTGCTGTCGGTGGAAGCGACAAACTGGTCGCTGGGTCTGAAAGACGGCAACCAGCAGCGCGCCAAATCCAAAACCTTCCCGGAAGGCGTAAGCCACCATAATGCCCGGCTGGATAACCAACAGTATATCGATCAGGCATTGCCGGGACGCATTGAGCGGCGCAGCCGCGACGTGGTGCGCATCATGCTGCCGCTGGTGAGCGAACTGGCGAAAACCACCAAAAATTAACGCCAGCATGGCTGGCGTTATCTTGCAACTCCCCCGAACCCGACCGGTGTGCAAAAACTGAAACGAAAAGATTTTTGCGCACGTCCGGGTTCAGTAGAAGTGATCAACCGGCGGCTAGCGTTCGTCGCGACGCCCGCCTACCGCAGCCCACATTCTGCGCACATGTACCGTCACTTCTTCACGGTCATGATAGAGCTGCCGCGCCTGAATCTGCGCGGCAACGTTATGCTCATCCAGTTGCGCCTGAATATACGCCAGGTTGTTCGACACCTCTTCGTAACGCTTTTTCATCGGCAGCTTGAGGTTGAAAATGGTTTCCCGGCACCAGCCATTAGTCAGCCACTGCGCCATCAGCGCGGCGACTTTCGCCGGTTTCTCCACCATGTCGCACACCATCCATGAGATGTTGTTGCGGTTCGGTCGATAGCGGAAACCATCTTCACGCAGCCAGGTCACCTGGCCGGTATCCATCAGGCTTTGCGCCATCGGGCCGTTATCCACCGACGCTACCCACATGTTGCGTTTCACCAGCTGATAGGTCCAACCGCCAGGGCATGCACCGAGATCCACCGCGTACATTCCATTTGCCAGGCGCTCGTCCCACTCATCTGCCGGAATAAAAACGTGAAACGCCTCTTCCAGTTTCAACGTTGAACGGCTTGGCGCATCGGACGGAAACTTCAGGCGCGGGATGCCCATATAGAACGGCGAGTTGTTAAAAGAGTACGAATAACCGGTGTAGCAACAACCCGGCGCAATAAAGAACACGTGAACGACCGGGCGCTTCGCTGAATCACTACGCGCCAGGATACCCGCTTCACGCAGCGCGCTGCGCAGCGGAACGGTAAACTTGCGGCAGAACTTCATCAGCTCTTTACTTTCGTTGGTATCGGCCACTTCTACACGCAAATCGCCGCCTTTATCCACGACGCCCTGCAGCATGCCGACGATCGGCGTAATGCGATCTTCCTGCGGTAAGTCGCGCAGCAGCTCGCCGACGACAAACATCTGGCGGGCAAAAATCAGCGAACTGAACGGCAGCTCGCGCGCCAGTTTGTCAGCGTCGTCTTGCTGGTAGCATTCAAACACAACGTAACCCGCGTTCTCTTTCACACGCGCGAAACCGAACACCTCAAGGCGACCGGCTTTATCGGTAATTTCTGCTGCGCACTCTTTCTCAAAACCCGGGCGGCACAGCAATACCACTTTATTCATGAACAACGCCCCTACGTTTCAGACGAATTGCGCCAACTAACATTAGTGCCCAGCCGATGAGAAAACAGACGCCACCGACCGGCGTAACAAACGCCCACAGGCGTAAATGTGAGAGCGCCAGGCAATAAAGGCTGCCGCTAAACAACACGGTGCCGAACGCCAAAAAAACGCTGCTCCAGTAAAACCAGATGCTGATGCGGCGCTGCATCGCCACCGCCAGCCCAAGCACCGCGAGCGTGTGGAACGCCTGATATTCGAGCCCGGTCTGGATCCAACTCATCTCCACCACGCCCAAAGATTTACGTAACACGTGCGCGCCGAAAGCCCCCAGCGCGACAAACACAAAACCGCTTACCGCGGCAAAAATCAGCATAAAACGGCTGGTCATGTGAGTACCCTAAAAGTCATACGCGCCATACGCGCGCGAATTATTGTTCGTAACGGAAACGGAACTTTTCCTGTTCGCTGGCCGCTTTTGCCAGGATCCACTGACGAAAGGCGGCTATTTTACCCAGTTCTGCCTGGCTGTCATGACAAACCAGATAAAACGCGTTCTTACTGACCAGAACATCATTAAACGGGCAGACCAGACGACCTGCCTCAATTTCGGACTGTGCCATTACATTGTTGGCCAGTGCGATCCCCTGTCCGTGGATAGCGGCCTGCAGCACCATAGAGCTGTGGCTGAAAATAGGTCCCTGCTGAACATTAAGATTAAGACCTAACTGGCGCGTATAAGTTTGCCAGTCGCGCCGGGAAGCGTCATGCAGCAAGGTGTGATGCGCCAGATCTTCAGGCTTTTTCAATGCTTTATCGCCAGTGAGTAATAATGGCGAGCAGACGGGTAGCAAGTATTCTGCGTACAATTTTTCAACACGCAGCCCTGGCCAGTTGCCGCGACCGTAAAAAATCGCCACGTCGACATCGTCCGCCAGTTTGTCCTCTTCGCGGTCAACCGCCTGGATGCGCACGTCGATTCCCGGATAAGCTGAGTTAAAGCTAGAGAGCCTCGGCACCAACCATTGAATGGCAAAACTGGGCAATAAACTAACAGTGAGCGCGCCTTTTGCACTGCGTGCTTGTAGTTTTCGCGTGGCCTCATTGAGCTGGGAAAATATCTCTTTGATATCCTGAAAATAACTCTGGCCTTCCTCGGTAAGCAGCAGCGAACGGTTGCGTCGACGGAACAGTTTCAGGCCAAGAAAATCCTCGAGAGACTTGATTTGGTGGCTTACTGCGGCCTGCGTCACAAAAAGCTCATCGGCGGCGCGCGTAAAACTCAGATGGCGGGCAGCGGCATCAAAAACACGTAATGCATTCAGTGGTGGTAATCGCTTGGACATGGTTATCAGGCTTAGATATAAAGGCAATTTAACAAACAGGAAACAGTGTTTAACCTATTAGTTTTTTTTATCTGAGCCATTATAAATTGTCCGTTGAGCTTCTACCAGCAAATACCTATAGTGGCGGCACTTCCTGAGCCGGAACGAGAAGCTTTTTTTGGAATGTGTGTTCTGAAGGGCTTTTGGCTTACGGTTGTGATGTTGTGTTGTTGTGTTTGCAATTTGGTCTGCTATTCAGACCCCGGTAGCGACGCTACCCCTTTTTCACTTCCTGTACATTTACCCTGTCTGTCCATAGTGATTAATGTAGCACCGCAAGATTGCGGTGCTTTTTTTTACCTGAAATCAGGGTTATTTATCCAGCGCGACCATCTCTTTAACGTCGGTACGGTTGATTTGTTGCTCATTACCGTTGGCGTCTTTATAAGAGATCATGCCGGTCTGATCGTCGGTTTTCGGTTTACCTTCCGAAATAATCGTACGACCATCGTTGGTGTGTAATGCATAGTTCGGGCTGGAACAAGCGCTCAGGGCAAAAGCAAAAGCACATGCAGAAATAATTGCGGCAGCCTTTTTCATCTTCTTCTCCTTCTGGCAATTAATGCTGTGAAATACTCTTCACGGAAGAGTCTCGAACGATTAACTAACACTATTCAGCATAACCTGCTTACCGGACTCTGCCAGGACAAACAGACAATTCCGATGGTTATCAACTGCCTTGCTACGACCGAAAAATTGCGCGACGATCTGAGTAATAAGATGAGGAATCGCATGAACGCATTTAACCCAGCGCACTTTCGCGCGCAGTTTCCGGCGCTTGCCGATGCGGGCGTCTATCTCGACAGCGCCGCTACCGCCCTGAAGCCGCAAGCCGTGATTGACGCCACGCAACAGTTCTACAGCCTGAGCGCTGGCAACGTGCATCGCAGCCAGTTCGCGCAGGCGCAACAGCTTACCGCCCGGTATGAAGCGGCGCGCGAACAGGTTGCCGCCCTCCTTAACGCGCCCTCCGGGAAAAATATCGTCTGGACGCGCGGCACCACAGAAGCCATCAATATGGTCGCGCAATGCTACGCCCGCCCGCGTCTGCAAGCCGGGAATGAGATCCTCGTCAGTGAAGCGGAACACCACGCGAACCTGGTGCCGTGGCTGATGGTCGCGCAGCAGACCGGCGCAAAAGTGGTGAAATTACCGCTGGGGGCCGACCACTTACCGGATATCGCGCAGTTACCACAATTAATTACTCCACGTAGCCGGATTCTGGCGCTCGGACAGATGTCCAACGTCACCGGTGGCTGCCCGGATCTGGAACGCGCCATTACCCTGGCGCATGCGGCAGGCATGATCGTGGTGGTTGACGGCGCACAAGGCGTGGTGCATTTCCCGGCGAACGTTCAGCGTCTGGATATCGATTTTTACGCCTTCTCTGGCCACAAGCTGTATGGACCAAATGGCATCGGTGCGCTGTACGGCAAAGCGGAACTGCTCAATGAAATGACACCGTGGCTCGGCGGCGGCAAGATGATTACCGAAGTGACGTTTGATGGCTTCACCACGCAACCGGTGCCGTACAAGCTGGAAGCCGGGACGCCTAACGTCGCAGGGGTGATTGGTTTAAGCGCCGCGCTTGAGTGGCTGGACACGATGGATATCGTTCAGGCGGAGAGCTACAGCCGTGGGTTAGCCACGCTTGCTGAGGAGCAACTGGCACAGCGTCCGGGTTTCCGCTCTTTCCGCTGCCAGGATTCCAGCCTGTTGGCTTTCGATTTCGACGGCATTCACCACAGCGATATGGTGACGCTCCTTGCCGGTTACGGTATCGCGCTGCGCGCCGGGCAACACTGCGCGCAACCATTGCTGGCGGCGCTGGGGGTCAGTGGTACGCTGCGCGCTTCATTTGCCCCATACAATACGCAACACGATGTTGATGCGCTGATAGTCGCTGTTGATCGCGCACTCGACATTCTGGGGGATGCATGACCAGCCCTGCTTTTGCCGGACATCCGTTCGGCACGGTGGTAACCGAAGAGACACTGCGCCAGACATTTGGCGCACTTAATCAGTGGGAAGAGAAGTACCGCCAGTTGATCCTGCTCGGCAAGCAACTGCCTGCGGCGACGGACGAATTAAAAGCGCAGGCGCGGGAAATTCCCGGCTGTGAAAATCGTGTCTGGCTGGGTTCCACGCTCGGCCTGGACGGAAAAATGCACTTTTTTGGCGACAGTGAAGGCCGCATCGTGCGCGGGTTGCTGGCAGTCCTGCTCACCGCTGTAGAAGGCAAAACCCCGCAAACGCTGGTGGAAAACGATCCGCTGGCGCTGTTTGATGAGCTGGGCTTACGCGCCCAGCTTAGCGCGTCTCGTAGCCAGGGGCTGGCGGCGCTGGCCGCCGCCGTGCAGGAAGCAGCCCGTCAGGCGCTAGCCTGACGTTCCGCCTTCGCCATCAGTTTTTTCAGAGCATGGGAGACCGCGATAAAGCCAAACGTCGCGGTCACCATGGTCGCCGCGCCGAAACCGGCGGCGCAATCCATGCGTTTTGGCCCTTCCGCCGTGCTTTTCATCGCACACACCGAGCCATCCGCCTGCGGGTAAACCAGCGCTTCGGTGGAAAACACGCAATCCACGCCCAGCTTGCCTTTGCTGTTCTTGACTACGCCAAAATCGCTTTTTAAGCGCTCGCGCAGTTTCGCCGCCAGCGGATCCTGAATGGTTTTCGCCAGATCGCTCACCTGGATCTGGGTCGGATCGATCTGCCCACCCGCGCCACCGGTCGTTACCAGCGGGATCTTATTGCGTCGGCAGTAGGCAATGAGCGCCGCTTTTGGGCGCACGCTATCAATCGCATCAATCACATAGCTGTAATCACGGTTCATTAACTGTGCGACGTTATGGGCAGTGACAAAATCATCAACCACCGTCACCAGGCACTCCGGGTTTATCTGGCGAATACGCTCCGCCATCACCTCGGCTTTCGCCAGCCCCACATTTTCACGCAGCGCGTGGATTTGCCGGTTGGTGTTCGTCACGCAGACATCATCCATATCAATCAGCGTGATCGCACCAATACCGGTGCGCGCCAGCGCTTCTGCCGCCCACGAGCCGACACCGCCAATGCCCACCACGCAGATATGCGCGTCGGCAAACCACTGCAGCGCTTTTTCACCATACAACCGCGCGGTGCCGCCAAAGCGCTGGCGCCAGGCGTCACTGATTACTGCTGACATAAACAAACCTCAAGATGAAACGAAAGACCCTCTTCCGGAGCCGGAAGAGGGTGCGAGTGTAGCACACTCAGCCGCTGAACACGCCGCCGCCAGCGCCGGTTCCGGGGGCGGTTTTCAACACCCAGACGCGGCCATAATGGTTGTACCATCCGGCGCGATGACCCGCATCCGGGCCAATACCCTGATAAATATCGAAGTGCTGGCCTTTGATTGCGCCACCAACATCAAGCGCCACCATCAGGCGCAGCTCATATTTACCGTTGAACTTGCCGTTGTTATCAAGCTGCGGCACTTCCGCCAGCAGCGTCGTGCCCGGCGGAATAATCGTCCGGTCGGAAGCGACAGAAGCACGGCCAATCAACGGCACCGCGCTGGCACCTTTTACCGGTGCCCAGGATTGCGGTTTAAAGAAGACGAACGAGGCGTTCTCTTCCAGCAACGCGCGAACTTCCGCTTCACTGTGTTTTTCGCCCCATTCGCGAATCGCCTGCATCGACATATCTTCGCGCTTCACTTCACCACGATCGATCAGCACTTTGCCGATGCTGCGGTAAGCGTGGCCGTTTTTCCCGGCATAGCTGAAGAAGTTAAGCGGGCTGCCGTCGCCAAAATCGATATAGCCGCTGCCCTGCACATCCATAATGAAGTTGTCCATCAGCGAGTTGCTGTAGGCCAGCACATAACTGTCACTGAGCGCACCGGCGTAGATTTCCGCGCGGGATGGCAAGCGACCACGTTTAGGCGGCATACGGTAGATGGGGTACTGGAACTCGCCCTGGCGGGTATGGCGCGCCTGCACAACTGGCGTGTAGTAACCGGTGAATTGCACGTTGCCATAGTTATCCGTGCCTTCCATTTGCCAGGCGTCGAGGCCAAACTGGCGCAAATTACGCGTATCGCCGCCGGACATCAGCCACGACTGAATCGCGTTATAGACGCCGCTCTGGCTACCGTAGAGGCGCGGTGAGGCGCTGCGAATTTGATTAACCTGCTCGGAGAAATCTCCGGCGTTGATTGGCGCCCCTACGGCGTCAGGTTGATTGACCAGGGAAAAAGGCTGGGAAAATTTTCCGTCTTTATACTGTTGACCGCGATCGGTCGGTTTTGAAGAGCAGGCCGCGAGAATTGCCACCATTGCGCCTGTGAGTGCGAACTTAACCCAACGTCCTTTCATTATCTCTCATCTTCTGATTAACCCGGAGCGGGGTGAAGATAACAAACCCCACCCGCTAATGAAATGCGCTATCACTACCCGGCGCTAATTTAGTGCAAAAAATAAACGGATTGTGTTGTTTTTACACATAATCCCGCCAATTATGCGATCCAGGCAAAAAAAAGGTTGCATCAAAACGTTTGCAGAGTATAGTGCGCATCCACGGACGCGGGGTGGAGCAGCCTGGTAGCTCGTCGGGCTCATAACCCGAAGGTCGTCGGTTCAAATCCGGCCCCCGCAACCAATTAAAATGTGAAGAAAAAAGTTTACATGACGGAAGTGTAAACAAGACGGACGCGGGGTGGAGCAGCCTGGTAGCTCGTCGGGCTCATAACCCGAAGGTCGTCGGTTCAAATCCGGCCCCCGCAACCAACACAATAAACACCTTAACGGGTGTTTTTTTGTTTCTGTGGTTCGCAAAAAAAATGGCGCTGTTCAGCGCCACTCTGTTATCCCCTTCTCGCCAGCGTCGCGCCATCCGCGAAGTAGGCTTTAATCCCTGCCAGAATCGACTCCGCCACTTCCTGCTGGAATTTCGCCGTCTTCAGCTTACGCTCCTCTTCCACGTTACTGATAAACGCGGTCTCCACCAGAATTGACGGAATGTCCGGCGCTTTCAGCACCGCGAAGCCGGCCTGTTCAACCTGGTTTTTATGCAGGTTATTAATATTGCCAAGTTTATTGAGCACCGCTTTGCCAAACTTCAGGCTGTCGTTAATGGTTAACGACTGCACCATATCGAACATGGTGTGATCCAGATAGCGATCGCCGCTCTTGCTCACCCCACCGATTAAGTCGGACGCGTTCTGCGTTTCCGCCAGATATTTCGCGGCGGTACTGGTCGCCCCTTTGGTCGACAGCGCAAAGACAGAAGAACCGCTCGGCTGGCGGCTGCTGAAAGCATCAGCGTGAATCGACACAAACAGGTCTGCGCGCTGTTTCTGCGCCTTGGCAACGCGCACTTTCAACGGAATAAATACATCCTCGTTGCGCGTCATATAGGCTTTCATATTGCTCTCTTTCTCGATCAGCGCATGCAGCCGACGCGCGATTTGCAGCACCACATCTTTTTCCCGGGTGCGATATTTCCCCATCGCCCCCGGATCTTCACCGCCGTGACCAGGATCGAGCATGATCACAATTGGTCTGTCACGCCCGGCTTTCCCCGGCTTCGGGCCGCTCTCTGCGGGCGGCACCTGCTGCTCAAGATCGCCTTTGTTGTACTCTTCAAGCAGCGCCAGCAGCGGGTCCTGCACATCTTTCGCATTGGCCGGGTAGAGATCCATCACCAGACGCTCTTTAAAACCGGCCACCGGCGCCAGCGCGAACAACTGCGGCTTCACGTCCTGTTTCAGCTCAAACACCATGCGCACGGTCTGCGGATCGAACTGCCCTACCCGCGCGGATTTGATATAAGGATCGTCGCCACGGATCTGCGCGCCCATGCCTTTTAACACGGAGTTCAGATGCACACCTTCAAGATCCACCACCAGCCGGTCGGGATTACTCAACGCGAACTGCTTATATTTGACGACATGGTTCGATTCCACCGTCACGCGCGTATAGCTTGACGCTGGCCAGACACGAACCGCCACCACCTGGCTGACTGCGGCCAAACCAATTTGGCTCACGCTTAATAACCACATGGCCCCCGCGCCTTTTAAAAATCTGCGGCGGCTCAGCGCTGATTGACTTCCCGACATGCTTCTCCCGAGCAATTTTTATCTACGTAATAATATTCGTCAAAATTGACGGAAAACTTTAACGAATGATGCATAAACTGTCATCTATTAAAGGGTAAACATATGTCTGCCCGCGGGCTGCGGCGAGGAACATTTGTTATACGACAGCAAAATTTGCACTTGCACGCGGCGGCAGAAAAGAATAAAAATACACAATTTACGAATAATCATGCATTGAGGACAGGCCGTGGTAAAAGAGCGTAGAACCGAACTGGTGCAGGGATTTCGCCACTCCGTTCCCTATATTAATGCCCACCGTGGCAAGACATTTGTCATTATGCTCGGCGGTGAAGCCATTGAGCATGAAAACTTTTCCAGTATTGTCAATGACATCGGCCTGCTGCATAGCCTGGGTATCCGGCTGGTGGTGGTCTACGGCGCGCGTCCGCAGATCGACGCGAATCTCGCCGAACACAACCATGAGCCGATTTACCACAAACATACCCGCGTTACCGACGCGAAAACCCTTGAGCTGGTTAAGCAAGCCGCCGGGTTGTTGCAACTGGATATCACCGCACGTTTGTCGATGAGCCTCAACAATACGCCGCTGCAAGGCGCGCATATTAATGTCGTTAGCGGCAATTTTATTATCTCTCAGCCACTGGGCGTGGATGATGGTGTCGACTACTGCCACAGCGGCCGTATTCGTCGTATTGATGAAGAAGCGATTAACCGCCAGCTTGCCAGCGGCGCGATTGTGCTGATGGGGCCGGTGGCAGTTTCGGTCACTGGCGAAAGTTTTAATCTGACCTCGGAAGAGATTGCCACTCAGCTTGCTATCAAACTGAAAGCGGAAAAGATGATCGGCTTTTGTTCATCACAAGGTGTGATGAATGATGAAGGCGAAATCGTTTCTGAGCTGTTCCCGAATGAAGCGCAGGCGCGCGTCGAGACGCTGGAAGCACGTGGCGATTACCACTCCGGCACCGTTCGTTTCCTGCGTGGCGCGGTCAAAGCCTGCCGCAGCGGTGTGCGCCGCAGCCATTTAATCAGCTACCAGGAAGACGGCGCGCTGTTGCAGGAACTCTTCTCACGCGACGGTATCGGTACGCAAATTGTGATGGAGAGCGCCGAGCAGATCCGCCGCGCCACTATCAACGATATCGGCGGGATCCTGGAACTTATCCGCCCGCTGGAACAGCAAGGGATCCTGGTACGCCGCTCGCGCGAACAACTGGAGATGGAGATCGACAAGTTCACGATCATCGAGCGCGATAACCTGACCATCGCCTGTGCGGCGCTTTACCCCTTCCCGGAAGAGAAAATTGGGGAGATGGCCTGTGTCGCGGTTCATCCCGATTACCGCAGCTCATCGCGCGGCGAAGTGCTGCTGGAGCGCATTGCCGCTCAGGCGAAGCAAATGGGACTGAGCAAACTGTTTGTGCTGACCACCCGCAGCATTCACTGGTTCCAGGAGCGCGGTTTCACGCCAGTGGATATTGATTCCCTGCCGGAAACCAAAAAAGAGATGTACAACTACCAGCGCCGGTCAAAAGTGCTGATGGCCGATCTCACCTGAGCTTTCGCCCCCGCCTTCTGCGGGGGGCTTTTTACATACGCGAACGAAAGAGTGAATCCAGCCCGCTGCGCCGTTCAGTGCGCGTCGCGATCGCCTGCCCCAGCACGCGTTCGTCGGCATACACCGACAAGCGATTACGGGCGCGGGTTATCGCGGTATAAACCAGTTCACGCGTCACCACCGGTGCAATCTGTCCCGGAAGGATCAGCGCGGCATGATCAAACTCCGACCCCTGCGATTTATGCACCGTCATCGCCCACGCGGTGTCATGCTCCGGCAAACGGCTAGGCAATACCGGTTTGATTTCGCCGTCCGGCATCGGAAACCAGACGCGGATCCCCTGCCCTTGATCCAGCGCGATGCCGATATCGCCGTTAAACAACCCCAGCGCCGAATCGTTACGCGAAATCATCACCGGTCGCCCGTGATACCAGCGCGAATGCGCCAGCCGGGTGATCTGGTGCTGACGCACCAGCGCCAGTTCAAGCCGCTCATTCAGCCCGCTGACGCCAAACGGCCCTTCACGCAAGGCGCAGAGTAGCTGATATTCGCCAAAGGCGGCAATCACCTCTTTCGGCCCGGCGTGGCTTCGCACCAATGAGAGAAAGCGCGCGTAACCCGCCAGCGCATCGTCAATCATGCCCTGATACTCTTCCGCGCTGTTCAGGGGCTTACGCTCAATGTCCGCAAAGCCCTGGCTGAATACCGCTTGCATCGCGCGTTTATCGCCCCGGTTGACGGCGGCGGCGAGTTGGCCAATCCCGGAATCACTGCCAAAGCGGTAGCTTTTTTGCAGCAAACAGAGACTATCGCGCAAGCTGCCTGCCTCGGCGATACCTTCGGGAACCTGAGCGCCCGTCAGACGCGACAACTGCGCTGCGCGTTCAGCGCTATACCCGGCATTGACCCACGCGCAGATATCGCCCAGCACCGCGCCGGCCTCCACCGAGGCCAGTTGATCTCGATCGCCGAGGAAAATGACCCGGGCGCGCGAAGGCAGCGCATCAATCAAGCGGGACATCATGGGTAAGTCGATCATTGATGCTTCATCGACGACCAGCACATCCAGATGCAACGGGTTACCCGCATGGTGACGCATGCGCTGGCTGCCGGGCTGCGCGCCAAGCAACCGGTGCAGCGTGCTGGCTTCATCTGGCAACATCGCTTTTTGTCGGGCATCCAGTTGCAACTGGCGTAGCGCACTGCCCAGCGATTCGGTCAGGCGCGCGGCAGCTTTACCGGTTGGCGCGGCAAGGCAAATTCGGCACTTGTCGCCGTCCACCATCTGCACCAGCGCGGCAAGCAGTTTCGCCACGGTTGTGGTTTTGCCGGTTCCTGGACCACCGGAAATCACCGAAATCCGCCGGGTAAGCGCCACGGCAGCGGCCACTTTTTGCCAGTTGATTTCAGTTTCCGACGAGGAGGGAAATAGCGTCTCCAGCGTCTGCGCCATTCGCGTTTCATCGACATCCTGCAGTGGCGCTTGTGCGGCAAAAAACGCGGCAACCCGCCGCTCATGACACCACATGCGGTTCAGGTAGAGGCGAGAATCGGTGAGGATCATCGGCGTCGCGGCTTCACATTCGCTCACTGCGGGCGAACGCAGCAAGACGTTACGCCAGTCATCCGGGTTACCGGCGAGGGCGAATAACTCGCTAAACAGCGGTGAGTCGTTACCGTATGTCTCAGGCGTAAGACGCGCGAGCGGCAGGCATACGTGCCCTTCACCAGTATCATGGCTGAGCAGCGCTGCAGCCAGCATCACGGCGGGTTCCTGTTCCGTGGCGACCGTCAGCGCAAACTGCACATCCAGCGCACGCAGCAACTTCTGCTCCACCGCTTCCTGTAGCAAACTTTGCATACTCATGGCGCAACCTCCGGCGCAACGCCTGCGAACAGGTCGTCCATTTGTGTAATTAATTCAACATCAGGCCGGATAGTGAAAATCCCCTGCTGTGGGTTTTGCGCATCCACGCCACGCAGGAACAGATAAATCACGCCGCCGAAATGGCGTTCGTAGTCATACCCTGTAATGCGATGACGCAAAAAGCGGTGCAATGCCAGGCTGTAAAGCTGGTACTGCAAGTCATAACGGTGCGACTGCATCGCCGCCGCCATGGCTGCTTGCGTGTAGGCTTCTGCACTCTCGCCCAGCCAGTTAGATTTGTAATCCAGCAGGTAATAGCGCCCGTTGTGGCGAAACACCAGGTCGATAAAGCCTTTCAACATGCCGCGCACATCGCGGAAATCAAGCGGCGGGCAGCCAGCCGAGAGCGGATCATAACGCCGGATGAGTTCATCCAGCGCCTCCGCGCTCAGCGTGGCGCTAATCGGCAGATAAAACTCCATCTCCACCTGTTTTTCTTTGTTCGTCAGCTGGCTCAGCGAGATGCCCGTTTGCGCCAGCGGCACATGCAGCACGCTTTCCAGCCAGCGACTTAGCACCGGCTGCCAGTGTGCTTCGTAACCGCCCGCCAGTAGTTTCTCTGCAACCCAGGTGTCAGCTATCGGCTGCGTAAAATCCAGATCCTCAAACAAGCTGTGCAAAAATGTCCCCGGTGCCGCGCCGCGCGGAAACTGATGCGGCGTTAATACCGGCTCCTGCAACGCTTCTCGCTCTCCGGCTGCGTCAATATCCAGACGCGGCAGCAGATCCTGAGCGATGCCATGAGCCCGCTGCTGCAATCCGGAATAGCTGGTGACACGCCAGTCATCGCTGATGCGCCGCGTGATTTCACGCACGCTCAGCGTCGGTGGTTCCGTTTGCGGCAGTTGCCAGCGCCCGGCGTCCGGCAGTGAAGGAATGCAAAGGGCAATATCGTCATTGCACAGTTGCTGCAAAACGTTACGCAACGCGGCGGCATCCAGCGCTTCGCCTTTCTGCAAAAGCCGCCCTAGCGCGCTCTGGTGAAAATCACTGGCTCCGGCTTTTTCGCCACGGCGACGAAACAGCGGGGCAACCCCCAGGCTGCAATGCCAGACAGAACGCGTCAACGCCACGTACAGCAAACGCAGGTCTTCGGCCAGACGCTCTGCTTCCGCCAGTGCGACACTCTCTTCGGCATGGCTGAGATCGAGCACGGCGGCAAAGGAGTCACGATCGTGGTAAAAGCCCTGATCCTGAATGCGGAAATTGGCGATAAACGGCAGCCAGACCAGCGGATACTCCAGCCCTTTCGATTTGTGGATGGTGACAATCTGCACGAGGTGTTTATCGCTCTCCAGCCGCAATTGCTCGCTTGATGCATTAGCGTTCGGCTCGGCAATACGCTGCGCCAGCCAGCGGGTAAGTGCGTGTTCACTTTCCAGTTGCGTCCCCGCCTCCTGCAACAACTCGCTGATGTGCAGGATATCCGTCAGCCGTCGTTCACCGCCGGGGGTCGCCAGCAAGTTTTCCGCCACATGTCGCGCACTCATCAGTCTGCGCAACATCGCCATCACACCGCGTTTTTGCCACAGCTCGCGATAGCCAGAAAACTCTTCAACAATCTCATCCCACGCCAGCTCATTCTGGTTGAGCGCATCAATATCCAGCGCAGTAAGCCCCAGCAAGGAGGTCGCCAGCGCACTGCGCAGCGTACTTTCGCGCTCCGGCGCCAGCACCGCCTGCAATAGCCACAGCAACTCCTGCGCTTCCGGTGTTTCAAAAACGCTGTCGCGGTTGGAAAGATACACAGACGGAATATTCAGTAACGTCAGCGCATCGCGAATAAGTGAGGCTTCATGGCGGCTGCGCACCAGCACGGTAATATCCGAGGCTTTTACCGGCCGCGCGTTTTCCCCTTCATACAGCAGCGCTTCGCCCCGCAGCCCGGCGCTCAGCCAGTCGCGGATTTGCGCTGCGCATAACTGCGCCATAAATCCCTGATAATCCCCGACGCTTACGCCGTCGCCCTCCATCAGCCACAGCTTCATCGCTGGCTGTGTTTCCCCCTGATACGCAAAACGTAAACCTGCGTTTTTGGCGGCTGGTTTTACCGGCTGGAACGGGATCTGACGGAACATGAAAGCGTCGTCCATCCGGCTGAAGAGCTGGTTGACGCTGGCAATCATGCCAGGCGACGAGCGCCAGTTGGTATCCAGCGTATAGCGGGCACTCACTTCATCGCGCGCTTTCATATACGTGAAAATATCCGCGCCGCGAAATGCGTAAATGGCCTGCTTTGGATCGCCAATCAGCAATAAACCGCAATCCGGCTGTTTCAACCAGATGCGGCTAAAAATACGGTACTGCTGCGGGTCGGTATCCTGAAACTCATCGATCATCGCAACCGGGAAACGGGTGCGGATTGCCGCGGCCAACGCTTCGCCGCTCGGGCTTCGCAGGGCATCATCAAGGCGGCTAAGCATGTCATCAAAGCCCAGTTCGCCGCGCCGACGTTTCTCTTTTGCCACCGTTTCACGAATCTCACGCATCGCGCTGGTCAGCACCAGATCGTTAAGCGTCAATGACTGCGCCAGCAAGTTTTCAATGGCGACGAAAAGCGGGTGTTCTGGCACAACGCCGTCAGGTTTTGTGCGTTCAGTAAGAAAGGACTGAGTGAATTTTTCCAGCGCGTCCGGCAACAGGTAACTACGGGTCTCTTCCTGCGCCCAGGTGGAGATTTTCTCGATCCATTTCGCCTGGTTGCCACGGTTAAATTTACGTCGGTCAATACCGGAGTTTTCGAGCAGTGGCTCGATTTCATTGACGCAAGCGCTCCACTGACGCTTCACCTCACCAATCTGCGCAATAATTTGCTGATGGCGCGAGGCCAGCGTTTCGTCTGCTGCGGGCGGCGTTTTAATTTGTGGCGCTTCCCCTTGCAGATAACGATCGATCGCTTTCAGCAGATCCTGCGGTCCTTTCCACGAAGCATGGATAACTTCAGCAATTTCACGCGCTAGCGGGTAGCAGTGACGACGCCAGAAATCCGCACAGGCCTGGTAACGCAGCAGCGACTCATCTTCCAGCAGTTGCAGTTCAAACAGCATGCCGGATTCGAAGGCATTGAGGCTCAGCATGCGCTGGCAAAAACCGTGGATCGTAAAGATTGCCGCTTCGTCCATTTGCCGCTCTGCCAGCAGCAGCCACTGCGCCGCCTGTTGCTTATCGGCAATCTCGTCCAGCAGGCGTGCGTATAGCGGGTTATCGCTCGTTTCGCGCAGACAAGCAATGCGCAACTCATGGATGTTACTGCGAATGCGGCCGCGCAGCTCTTCTGTCGCAGCCTCGGTGAAAGTCACCACCAGCAGTTCTTCAACGCTGAGTGGGCGCGGGTAGGCGGCGCTGCCGCCTAACCCTAATAGCAGCCGCAAATAGAGCGCGGCAATGGTAAAGGTTTTACCGGTACCCGCCGAGGCTTCAATCAGGCGCTCGCCGGTGAGCGGCAAGCGCAGGGGATCAAGGGTCTCAGCGGTCGTTTCTCTCATCTTTCTCGGTCATCTTCGGTAAGGTTTGCTGCAACGCGCTGGTGCTATCCCAGACCTTCCAGCCTTGCGGGCGGGCATAATCTGCTTTACCGCTCTGGCTACCGGTGATCTGCGACAGGATCGCCATACCTTGCGGCTCTACCACCGCCTGATGGAAGAAATCGGCAAGTTTTTGCGGCGTCAGCAGTTTTATCTGAGCGACTACTTTATCACGCGAATCGAAGCGCATATTGCCACGATCAAAATCTTTGCTGAGTTTGGAAGCTTCTTCACCTAACGTTTGCGGCGCTTGCGTAAGTTGCGCGATGACGCCCTGCTGAAGCTGCGCAAACTCTTCCGGCTTCATTGCCCGTAATTTCGCTTCTGCGGTGGGGAAGAAAGCCTTGTAGCGCTCCCAGAGATAGGCTGGCTGCTTATCATTGCTTTGCAACAAGAACCCCATACCCCACTGGCGACCTACGCTCATAGGGAAGGCGAACACGGCATACCCCAGTTGTTCTTCTGTACGCAGTTGGTTATAGAACCACGGCTGCACGATTTGCCCTAACATCGCGCTGTATGCCGAACTGCTGAACTCATCAAAACCGGTAGGTACGAACACCGCCGCGAGTGCGGAGTCTGTACTGTTGCCCGCTTTTTCAAAGCTCACATTCTGCTGCTTGTCCACCACGACGTTCTGGTTTCGGCACCACACCGTACCGTTAGCGCCAAGCTGTTTTTGCACGTCATGAGCGAGATCTTTCGTCTGCTGTTCGCTCAGGTTACCCACCACCAGGAATTCCGGACGCGCATTATCTTTCAGCGCATCGCGGTAGTGCAAAATATCCTGCAAGGTAATAGACGGCAGCAGTGCGCGACGCTCTTCACGCTGGAAATAAGGCACCTGTGACAACATCTGGACCGGCATAATTGCCTGATCGAACGCTTTGCCTTTTTCGGCAGAATCCATCATCTGCGCATACCAGGATTTGGCCTGGGCAAGCTGTTCTTCCGTCGGCGTATAGCTGAAATAACCCGCCAGCAGTGCCTGGAAAAGCTGCGGCAAACGCTGGGTATAACCGTTGGCGTTGAGCATCAACCCGTTATTGGCGTTGGTGGAAAAACTGATGCCACCGACCGCCGCCTGATTGCTGAGCTGATCGAGTGCCAGCCCCGCCAGATAATCATTAAGGGCAAATATCACCTGGTTTTTTGCGCTATCCATCGCCTGCGGGTTACGCAGCACCACGCTGACATCCGCTTTGGGCTCATTGGCGAAATACTGGCTTGGCATATACACCACGCGCAGCGTCGGCTCATCGATAATCAATTCAGGGTGTTCGTACTGCTTCGCCGGTTTTATCAGCGAGAAGTCATCCGGAATGTAGGGGTTCAACTCCGGGAATTTCAGCGCAATACGACTCTGACGCGTCTGCCAGTCGGCATAGGTTTCCGGCGTAATCTTATTCACCTGGTAAGGCGCTTCAACAAAATAGGCCGTTTTATTGTGCGGTTCATCCGGGCTGATGTACCAGATACGCGCATTTTGCGGCGTCATCTCATCAAGACGCGCCTGTACCGCTTTGGCATCGAACCGATCGGCAATGTTCACCGAATCCAGCGTATGGGCGACAGGTACGCGGATCATGGTATCCGCCAGCCACTCGACGTAATCCATATCGCGGGTAATAGAGGGATAGCGGAAATCGAGATCAAGAATATGTGCCAGCTCGTCGAAATAGCGTTTATCAACGCCTTTTTCGCGCAGCAGTTGCAGATAGCTGAAAATAGCAGCCACGACTTCATCACGATTGGCCTGGCCTTTATCGGTCAACGTTGCAGAGATGGCGAGCACGCCACTGTTGCCGTTCACTACCGGATCGGAATCACCGCGAATACCTTCTACCAACCCCTGACTTTGCAGCCAGTCCGAGAGCGTGCCCGGGCTGCGGTTACCAATTAAGTAGGTTATAAGCTCGTCCGTTTTACTGCGAAAAGCGGCGGTATTGTTATCGATACGAAATTCCACACGCAGCACTTTACGCGGCACTGCCGGGACATAATGGATAATGATGCCTTTCTGCGCATCGGTCACCACGGGAACCGTGATGTCCGGCTTGTCGATATTCTTATTCGGCACACGGCCATACGTTTCGACAGCAATTTTCGCCAGATCCGCTAATGGGCGGTTACTGTAGATCACCGCTTTCATCAGGTTGGCCGAATAGTATTTATCG
This sequence comes from Kosakonia sp. SOY2, assembly GCF_027109175.1. Taxonomy (NCBI): domain Bacteria; kingdom Pseudomonadati; phylum Pseudomonadota; class Gammaproteobacteria; order Enterobacterales; family Enterobacteriaceae; genus Kosakonia; species Kosakonia sp. SOY2. The sequence continues at coordinate 444,622 of NZ_JAPVXH010000002.1, read as the reverse complement.
CGAAATGCCAGCAGCGCGGCATGAACAGGGCTGCCCGGCTTATCGCTGAGGGTTTCGAGATTACCGCCGGAGAAGCGCGCGCCGGGATGCGCCGGGTTGATGGTTTCCGCGCTGACCTGCGCCATACGCATACCGTCACGCGTGCGGGCCATTGTCAGTTCGGCGTTGACCGCGTTGCGCTCACGTTCACCATATTTTTTATCCAGCATGGGGGCGGCAATGGCATCGGCTAAGCGATCAACAGCCCCTTCCAGCGCATTGTTCTCCACTTCCAGATAATAAGCGGTGCGATAAGGCGCGGTGCTGGCATTGTGGCTGCCGCCATGCAGTTTCAGGAATTCGGCCAGGCTATCGGGCTGAGGGTATTTTTTGGAACCCATCAGTGTCATGTGCTCAAGATAGTGAGCAAGGCCGGGATGCGCATCCGGATCTTCAAGCGATCCGACCGGCACCACCAGCGCGGAGAGCGATTTTACCGCCTGCGCGTCGGACACCAGCAACACAACCATGCCGTTATCAAGGCGTATCGCCTGATATTGCCGGGTATCTTTGTCGCTCTTACGGATAGTTTCCTGAACAGGTTGCCAACCGTTGTCTGCCTGACTGAATGAAGCCCAGAGGGCAAAAAACAGGACGAAAGCTTTGAACCAGGTGCTGCGGGGCATTCACGAACCTCATCATTAACTTTTCCGGCTCGCCCAGGGAGAATGGAGAAAGCCGGGTAAACCTGTGCTGGCTGAGCCAGCACTCTTGTTATATCAGTCCGTGACCGTCGCGCATGATAATGGATGCAACCATTTCGCGCAATTTTTATACAATCAATCGGACTGGTTGTGTCGATAAAGCGGTAACAGAAAACGCTGCGCTTGTTTGGTAATTTCAGCGTAGTACTCAGGTTCAAGGGTTCGCCACAGGCGCTGATACCAGACATCATCGCCTTCACCGCGCACCACCATGTTGCCTTCGTACGCCTGCAGGAATTTACTCTGCGCTTTTTGTAACGTCTCTTCGTCCTTTAACATGGCATCATTTGCCGCGTCATAACAGACTTTTATCCATGCGCCGCCGCTTTCCGGCAATAGCAGGAGCGGTTTAACCATGCCTTCCCGATAACCTTCAATCAGCGTTGCCAGATATTCCCGCGCCTTATCAGCGGGTAGCGGGGGAAAACACCATTTACCCTCTTTGCGCACGAACAAGCGGCTGGTGCCGGTGCCACCGCTGGCACAATAGACAAGATGTTCCAGCCAAAGTTGCAGGCCTTGTGAAACGTTCAACAAGGCCGGACGCCAGCGCAATAGCCCGTCTGGCTGCACACGAGGCAGCCATCCGGTGAGATGAACGCCTGCACAATGTAAGTCAATTTCAAGGCTGTCAGAAGGCTGGCGATATTCAATAACGCGGTCAGCCAGCTCCTGCATCTCCTGACATTGGGTTTCCCAGATGATTTCGCCAAACGCCCCATAAGGCAGTACACCAGCCGCGCGGTAGCGGCGAAACAGTTTCTCTGCGTCTTGCTCTTCAACCAGCGTATTTAATATCTCCTGATTGAGCTGGTAACGGCTCAGGCCATCAAGGATAAACGGCTCTGCATCCGGGATTTCACTCTCTTCCGGGCGGAAATTAACGCGCAGGCGCATCTGGAAAAAAGCGCGCACCGGATGCGCCCAAAAACGCTGGAGCTGATCAAATGTGAGCGTTTCAAGCGGCACGTCATCCAGCGATTGAATAAACTCGGCATGCGCCTGCCCCTGCGAACTCGCGGCAGGTAGCCAGTCGCGGACATAACTTTGCCACTCATCAGCCGTATAGTTTGCCGGATCAAACGGCATACGAGTATGCAGATGCGTAATATGTGCCTTTACCCGCAGCTCGCTTTCATCGCAATTAAGCAAGGCATCGCCTGGCAAGTAGTGGCTCTGCCCAATGTAATCCACCAGTTCCTGTACCAACACCGAGGGAAAACGCTCTTTGTTATCCTGGATAGACCGGCCGATATAGCTGATATAGAGCTGCTGTTGCGCTGAGTTAAGCGCTTCGAGGAACAAGTAGCGGTCATCATCCCGACGGCTGCGGTCGCCTCGCTGCGGTTTCTGGCTCATCAGGTCAAACCCCAGCGGAGGCAGTGCGCGCGGGTAGACACCATCGTTCATGCCCAGCAAGCAGACCACTTTAAACGGAATAGAGCGCATCGGCATCAGGGTGCAGATATTCACAGGCCCCGCGAGGAAACGCTGACTGATACGTTCCTGATCGAGGCGCTGAGCCAGCTCGTCACGCAGTAGCGAAAGCGGGATCGCGTCGTGGTAATTTGCACCAATTCCCTGCGCGATAATGTCCTGCCACTGCTGTTCAATCAGGGCCAGCGCGGCTTCTGTGTCCTGGTCTGGCAGGAAAAAGTCATTAAGCATGTCGCGGCAAACCGGGAGCCACTCTTCCAGCGGTCGCGCCTCAGACAAGCCGCGACGCCAGATATTAAGCTGCATCAACAGCTCCGCCAGGTGGCCAACTAACTCCGCGATAAGCCCGCTGGATTCGTCATACGGTAAAATCGACTGCCACTCACCCTGGCGGCTTTCCATCGCATAACCGAGTAGCATTCGCGTCAGGCCAAATTGCCAGGTGTGCTGCCCGGTCGGGGGTAATTCAAGTTCGCGAACGTTGTCGTCGTCCATTCCCCAGCGAATGCCGGACTCATTGACCCATAAACGCAGGTAACGCAGCCCCTCTTCATTGATGTTGAAACGCGCCGCCAGCACCGGAACATCCAGCAGCGCCAGCACATCTTCACTCACAAAGCGGCTGTCCGGCAGGGAGAGCAAACTGATAAAGGCCTGCAGCGCCGGATGAGCCTGCCGCGCGCGGCGGTCGGAAATAGCATAGGGAAGATAACGCTCACCAGTGGCGCTCCCGAAAACCGCCTGAATATACGGGCTGTAGCTGTCGATATCGGCGACCATGACCACGATATCGCGAGGCGTCAGTTCAGGATCCTCTTCCAGCATCGTAAGCAGCCGGTCATGCAGGATCTCTACTTCTCGCTGCGGGCTGTGGCAGATATGCACCGTTACGCTGCGATCGTTGGGATCAAGCAGACGTTTTTTATCACTGCGGGAAAACTCTTCTGCCGTTACGCCCGCCACCGCACCATTTTGCAGTTCCAGGATGTCGTACTTCAGATTTTGCAGCAGCGAGCCGGGCGTAATGTCGACGAAAGCATCCAGCTCTTCATAGCGCTCCATGCCCGCCAGCAGGAAAATGTTGTCCCGTCCCAGCTTGCCCCATGAAGCCAGCAAAGGGTTACCAACATCCTGCTCGCCATCGGCATTGAACAGACCTTCGGCATGTTGCGTATCACGGAACAGCGGAAACTGCCGGTTTTCCCGGTGATGTCGACGATTACGGGTGATCAGTTTCGCCAGAAACGCCGGATCTTTAATGTCGCCCCAGTAGTAACGGCAGGGATTCGTAAACAAAAGATGGACATCAATATGCTTACCCAGCGCCTGAAGCGCTTGCAAATAGATGGGCGGCAGCGCGGAAATCCCACAAATAAAGACGCGCGAAGGCAAACCGGCGGGCCGCTGCTCAGCCGATTCAAGCTTATCGATAAAACGCTGGTAGAGGTTGGCACGGTGCCAGTGTGGCTGCCCCAGCGCCGCGGTATGTTCCACCAATGCGCGCCACAGCGGTGCTTGCCAGCGCTGCGCTTCATCCAGCCCGTCAATCTGTTCACCCGCTTCCCATCGTGTTAGCCATTCCGGGCGGTAAACCAGATATTGATCGTAGAGATCCGCTACGCGTGAAGAGAGCTGGAAGAGTTTACGCTTGTCATCGTCGTCATTCAGATAATGGCGCAGCATGGTGAACGCATCTTGTTCCAGCATGTCGGGCAATAGCGACATCAGCTTCCAGCTCATACTCTGTTTGTTAAATGCGCTCTCTTTCGGAATGCCGTCCAGTACGGTGACGAACATTTCCCAGATAAAACTCGCAGGTAGCGGGAAGGTAATATTGGCGGCAATACTAAACTTCTGCGCGAGCGTCATTTGCAGCCATTGCGCCATGCCGGTGCTCTGCACCAGCACCACTTCTGGCTCAAAGGGATCGTCGAGCCTGTTATGCTCAACAATAAACTCCATCAATGCTTCCAGCACATCCAGACGATTGGAGTGGTAGACCCTTAACATAAGCGCTCCTGACTACTGACTGTTCGGGCAAAATAATCGCGTCATTTGCCCCTGCCTGCCCGCTGGCGAACTAACGGTAACGTTGATGCTGACACATCCCCCGGTGGTTGTCTGCCCCCGCTGAACCTGCCAGCCTGGCGGTAACGATGATACTTCTGGTTGCGCCTGTTCCCAGGCGTAGCGCCATAGCTGTCGCCACTGGCTGGTGGATACAAACCCCGAGGCCAGCGCACGATGATAACCGCCAAGCGCGGTAACAACCATCACCATTAACACCATAGCCAGCAGAACTTCGGTAAGGCTAAAACCCCGTTGTTTGTTTACGGCGACCGGCATAGCGCTTCCTCTTTTAGTGGACAAAAATCACTCCAGCCATGGGGCAAAAAACGTACCTGCGCCCCCTCCACGCGCCCCAGATGCCACAGCGCTGCTTCAGCATTAGCGACAATCAGCAGCGCGGCCCCATCGGTGAAAATGCGTAAGCAGCTTCGAACATTTTGCCCGGCGCTTTGCTGGCACTGTAGCGCGGGCTGGGCAGGCCAGGTTTGATGACGCGCCCACTCCATGGCTGAAGCAATTTCCGCAGCATTACGTATCCCCTGATTTTCATTGTTCACGCGCCAGATATGGCTGCTCAATTGCAGGTTTAAGCCGTGTAACATCAGGCTCCCCAACAGCAATAACAGCAAAACCAGCGCCAGTGACGACATCCCTCGTTGCCGGTTCATAAGTTGTACCCGATCACGCTTAAATCAGCGGTAAAGGGTTGCCCGGCATTACCCGGAACACGAGCCGAGAGTGTGATCGCGAGCTGTGGTGCAAACCCCGGTCTTTGATGCTGAGCGACATGAAAACGCTCAATACTCATTTGGGCAGGATCGGTAATTTTTTCCCAGCCCCGACCACCGCAGGATGTGGCTCCGCGCATGATTTCCAGCGCACCACTTTGCAGCCGAAAGCCGGTTTGTTCCGGTTCGCTGCTTCCCGATGACTCCCAGCGTCCATTGCTGTTGGCGTCCCACTGAGCAATAACACAGTCGCCAGTGCTATTGATAACCAACGGCTGGCCGCTACAGCTGCCATTGCAATATCCCGCTCGCTGGAGATGTTTTGCGATGCCGCGCAGTTGCAGCCAGAGATCGTCTTCCACCGTCTGGATACGGGTGTGCTGCGTTACCGCCAGCTGTAGCGCCGGTAAAAAACGGGCAGACGCCAGTAACAGCACGCTGCCAATTGCCATCGCCAGCACGGTTTCCAACAGTGAAAACCCTTTTTGCCTGTCTAACATAGATTCTCCGCTGATGGCTGACACATTCTGATGCGCCCCCATGCTGAAACCACTACCCGCCACTCCCCTGCACTGCTACGTAGCCGAATACTGCCGGGCCAGGCAGTGTTGCGCAGCCCAAAGAACCCCAGCGAAGGTGTCACATCAACCAGCGTGACGTCCGGCCAGCGAGGCTGCAGTGAGAAAGCATTCTGTGCAGCGCAGTTTTGCGACGGCGAATTCACCAGGCACCAGTGTTCGCCATCCCGAATGCCATATACCAGCTGTGAACGGTTGTGCCAGTTGGCATCATCACGCAGACGCTCAAGCAAATGCCGCACCTGCAACGCGGTTTGCCACAGCCGCTGCTGCGCCTGCCAACTTTGCCAACCAGAGATTCCCGCTCCGCTCAGGATAACTATCAGCACCATTGCGACGAGGGTTTCAATCAGGGTGAAGCCATCTTCTTTTTTCATGGCGGCAGTGTGTCGTCACTACGCATTCAGGTCGAGGTGCAAACAGAGAGGTTACGAGGCAGCACGAAAGAAATGCACTATGTTGCAGTAAGTTGCAGGCGGGGTGGAAGCAGGGCCGAAGAAACGATTATCGGGTAAAAAAAACCGGTACGTTGCCGCACCGGTTATGACATGTTGATAGAAGTCAGATAGCGACAGGCGCTTTGATGGCCGGATGCGGATCGTAGCCTTCGATTTCGAAGTCTTCAAAACGGTAGTCAAAAAGCGACTCAGGCTTACGTTTGATAACCAGTTTCGGCAGCGCGCGCGGTTCACGGCTTAATTGCAGACGCGTTTGTTCCAGGTGATTGCTGTAAAGGTGGGTGTCGCCACCGGTCCAGACAAAATCGCCCGGTTGCAGATCGCACTGCTGAGCCATCATATGCACCAACAGCGCATAGCTGGCGATGTTGAACGGCAGACCAAGGAAAACGTCGCAGGAGCGTTGGTAGAGCTGGCAGGAGAGCTTGCCGTCCGCCACGTAGAACTGGAAGAACGCGTGGCAAGGGGCCAGCGCCATTTTGTCCAGCTCACCTACGTTCCATGCGGAGACAATAATGCGGCGTGAATCCGGGTCGTTTTTCAGCTGGTTAATCACTGTAGTGATCTGGTCGATATGGCGGCCGTCAGGCGTAGGCCACGCGCGCCACTGCTTGCCGTAAACCGGGCCAAGATTGCCCTCTTCGTCGGCCCATTCGTCCCAGATGGTGACTTTGTTTTCGCGCAGATAGGCAATATTGGTGTCGCCCTGCAGGAACCACAGCAGCTCATGAATAATTGAACGCAAATGGCAGCGCTTGGTGGTCACCAGCGGAAAGCCGTCCTGCAGATTAAAACGCATCTGATGGCCAAAAATAGACAGCGTGCCTGTCCCGGTGCGGTCGTTTTTCGGGGTGCCTTCATTCAGCACCTTTTGCATCAATTCTAAATACTGTTTCATGGTTCCTCAGGAAACGTGTTGCGGCGAACGATGGCGGTACGCCCAAATCATCATGATTGCGCCTGCAACGATCATCGGAATGGAGAGGATCTGCCCCATGCTGATGTATTGCACCCACTCGCCGGTAAACTGCGCGTCGGGCTGGCGGAAGAACTCAACGATGATACGGAACGCGCCGTAGCCAATCAGGAACAAGCCGGAGACCGCGCCCGTCGGGCGAGGTTTGCGAATAAACAAGTTAAGGATGATAAACAGCACAATGCCTTCCAGCGCCAGCTCGTAAAGCTGAGACATATGGCGCGGCAACATGCCGTAAGTATCAAAAAGCGATTGCCACTCCGGATGTGAAGGCAGCAACGCCATATCTTCCGCGCGTGAGCCAGGGAAGAGCATGGTATAGGGAAATGACGGATCAACACGTCCCCACAGCTCACCGTTGATAAAATTACCCAGGCGCCCTGCGCCAAGGCCAAACGGGATCAGCGGGGCAATAAAATCAGAAACCTGGAAGAAGCTGCGTTTGGTGCGTCTGGCGAAGATAATCATCACCACAATCACACCAATCAAACCACCGTGGAAAGACATGCCCCCGTCCCATACGCGGAACAGATAAAGCGGATCGTCCAGGAAAACCGGGAAGTTGTAGAACAGCACATAACCGAGACGGCCGCCGAGGAAAACACCGAGAAAGCCCGCATAAAGCAGGTTTTCAACTTCGTTTTTTGTCCAGCCACTGCCAGGACGATTCGCCCGGCGCGTTGCCAGCCACATCGCAAAAACGAAGCCCACCAGGTACATTAATCCGTACCAGTGGAGAGAAACCGGTCCAATGGAGAAAATCACCGGATCAAAGTCCGGAAAATGCAGATAGCCACTGTTCATCTGTCACCACAACTTGTTGTTATTCCGCCGAAAGTGGACAGCGGTTCACCTACGCGACCGCAATTGCTGGCCGCTCCAAAGCTGCGAATCATAGCATAAGGCACCGCGAGCGGGTGGCGGCGAAGTTGTAAAAGTTATGTATATCCCTGAGCCAGCTAAATTCCGCCGCGAATCAGACCGCCCAGCCCACGGCGTTCCATAAATGCGGCAATTTGATGACGCACTTCTGTCGCCAGTTGCGCATCCAGCGTACGTCTCGCCAGCGTTTGCGCCTCTTCACAGTCAATGCGCCGCAGCAAATATTTAATGCGCGCCACTGAGCGTCCGTTCATGGAAAGATGGCGGTATCCCAGACCAATAAGCACGGCGACGCACATCGGATCACCGGCCATTTCGCCGCACAAACGGATATCAATGCCTAAGCGTTCTGCTTCACTGGCAATCATCGCCAGCGCCCGCAGCACCGCCGGGTGCAAGCTGTCGTACATATTTGCTACACGGGTATTGTTACGATCGACGGCCAGGATGTATTGCGTCAGGTCGTTGGTACCAACCGAGATAAAATCGACGCGGTTCGCCAGGTGCGACAACATAAACACCATTGACGGCACTTCCAGCATCACCCCGATACGCGGTTTAGGAATGGCGTAACCAATCATCTCTTCGACTTCACGACCGGCGCGTTCAATCAGTCTGCGCGCTTCATCGATTTCGTCGATGCTGGTGATCATCGGCAACAGAATGCTGAGATTCCCGGTAGCCGCATTGGCACGCAGCATGGCGCGCACCTGCACCAGGAAGATTTCCGGCTGGTCGAGGGTAATCCGAATACCGCGCCAGCCAAGGCAGGGGTTCTCTTCGCTGATGGGCATATAGGGCAGTTGCTTATCCGCGCCGACATCCAGCGTACGCAGCGTCACGGGCTTGTCGTTAAACATCTGCAACATGCCCTGGTATTGCGCCACCTGTTCCTCTTCGGACGGGAAACCACTTTGCAACATAAACGGGATTTCGGTGCGATAAAGCCCAATACCGTCAATGCGGCTGCCCAGTTTCTCTTCATGTTCCGGGCTTAAACCCGCGTTCAGCATCACCTTCACCCGCTCGCCGCTTTTAAGCTGCGCGGCCAGGTTCACATCATCTTCCGCAAGGCGGCTGAGTTCATTCTCTTCACTGATAAGGCGCTGGTACTCCTGCAACAGCACCGGTTCAGGATCCACCAACAACTCGCCGCGATAACCGTCCACCACCAACATGCGACGTTGCAGCACGGCGGGCTGGATATCTGCCCCCATTACCGTCGGGATGCCAAGCGCACGCACCATAATTGCCGCATGCGAGTTTGACGCGCCATCGCGCACCACCACGCCCGCCAGCCTGTCGTGCGGCAGCTCTGCAAGTGTGGTGGCGGAGAGTTCCTCGGCAACCAGGATAAAGCGCTCCGGCCAGCTGTTTGGCCCCGAAATAGAGTCATCGAGGTGGAATAACAAACGCTGGCCCAGCGTGCGCAAATCCCCTGAACGCTCTTTCAGGTAGCCATCGCTGAGCGCAGCGAACTGTTCGGCAAAACGCTCAATAACGGTTTTGACCGCCCATTCCGCCACCACGCCTCTATCGACTTCCTCAAACAGATCACGGCGCAGGCGCGCGTCGGAAAGCAGGTGCGAATAGAGATCGAAAATTGCCGCCGTCTCTTTTTGCGCCCCGGCGGCGAAACGTTTGCTGTAACGGCGAAATTCGTTGGCGGCCTCTTCCAGAGCCGCCGTGAGCCTTTCGCGCTCAAGCGAGGTATCAAGCGTCGAAGCCGGATAAACCTGCTCCATTAACGGCAGCGTTTCGTCAACCCAACCTTCAGCGATAGCAACACCAGGTGCTGCCGGTAAGGCGCGAATTCGCGTCTGCCGATACTGACCAAACAGCGCGTTTAATTGTGACTGGGAGAGAATGGCCGCCATCTGGGTGGCGAGCGTAACCAGAAAGGACTCTTCGCTTTCATCGTACTGGCGTAGCTCACGCTGTTGTACCACCAGCACACCAAGCAACTGGCGGCGCTGAATAATAGGTACGCCAAGAAAAGCGCGAAAGCGCTCTTCTTTTACAGCGGGAATATATTTAAAACTGGGGTGTTTTTGTGCATCCGCCAGGTTGATGGGTTCCGCCAGCCTGCCTACCAGACCGACAATCCCCTGATCGAATGCGAGCGTGACAGTGCGACCACGCGGCTTTTTTAAACCGCGCGTCGCCATCAGGTAATAACAACGCCGGTCGTGATCTGCGAGATAGACCGAGCACACTTCGGTTTCCATCGCCAGACAAACGTCGGTAACCAATATTTCCAGCGCTTCATTAAGGCGTGGCGCGCTGGCGACTTTCTCAACTATTTCTCGCAGTCGGGTGAGCATAATATGGGTGGCTTAACCTCGTTTACGTCGCCAGGCAGGCGCGCTTTGCGGCTTCGGAGGCGTTTCCTGAAGCGACATCACCGCGCTTGCAAACTCTTTCATCACCCGCCGGTAGACATCGCGTTTAAACGACACTACCTGGCGAACAGGATACCAGTAGCTCACCCAACGCCAGCCATCAAATTCGGGCGTACTACTGGTCTGCATGTTGATCTCACTGTCGTTACCTATCAACTGCAAAAGAAACCATTTTTGTTTCTGGCCGATACAAACCGGCTTTGTGTCCCAACGCACCAAACGTTTCGGTAACTTGTAACGCAACCAGTTACGCGTAGAAGCAAGGATACGAACATCTTTACGACTTAAGCCTACTTCCTCGAACAGTTCCCGGTACATTGCTTGTTCCGGGGACTCGCCAGGGTTAATACCCCCCTGGGGGAACTGCCATGAGTGCTGTCCAAAGCGTCTGGCCCACATGACCTGACCTTGTCGATTACAGATTACGATTCCCACATTTGGGCGGTAGCCATCGTCATCAATCACCGGACTACCTCAAAAAAAGTCTGAATAAAGCGATTGTTTCACACTCCCGGAAAACGGTAAACCACTCTATGACAGGGATACGAACGAATAACATTTGAATAACTCACAGTAATCATCAAAGTTATAAACAGAAAGCGATGCTGACGACGGTTTTTATTCACCTTTTCTGTGGATAGAGTTGTGAAAAAGTATGGAATTACCCAGGGAAAACCCGGAACAGTCTGAATAGCCCCGATTTACATCAAAGAAATAACATACAGCAATTCATGCAGTTAAATAGCTTTTCAACCGATAACAGCCCCATAATGTGACGATCATCACCTTAAGGATCCTGGCGCTGATGAAAGATCGAACAGAGCCGAATTTATCCACAGATTATGCCAATAAGTTAGGCACATTTTGTGCAGAATTTCGATTTTCATCGCACGTCAAGGCTGTAAATCGAAACAGTAGTGGCACTTTTCCCCAGTTATCCCACTTTTCTGTGGATAACATGGTGTAAGATCCTGTTTATTGTCAGTGACCAGATTTGGAAAACCCGGCGCACAGTTGCGCAACTCATCAAAACTCTCGTTAAATTCCCTTATAAATCATCTAATTGCGCATACAGGACAGAAAAAGGTACACTGCCTGGCTACGGTGCAAAACTAGCGGTTATTTTTTAGACAAAAGGTTTTTAACATGTTCGCGTTGGCTCCTTTCACTTCACCGCCTGAATCAGAAGCGCAATTGCTGGCCCAGGCGCAGCGCCTGGCGGGCTACACGCTCGGCGAACTGGCCACGCTGGCAGGCTTGCCCGTTCCGCGCGATTTAAAGCGTGATAAAGGCTGGACGGGTGTTCTGCTGGAGCTGTGGCTCGGCGCCAGCGCAGGCAGTAAACCCGAGCAGGATTTTGCCGCGCTGGGCGTTGAGCTAAAAACCATACCGGTGGATAACCAGGGACGCCCGCTGGAGACCACGTTTGTTTGCGTGGCCCCTCTTACCGGCAACAGCGGCGTCGTGTGGGAAACCAGCCATGTGCGGCATAAGCTCAAGCGCGTCTTATGGATTCCGATTGAAGGTTCACGCGAGATCCCGGTGGCGGATCGCCGCGTCGGTTCGCCGTTGCTCTGGAGCCCGAATGCGGAAGAAGAACAGCAGTTACGGCTCGACTGGGAAGAGTTGATGGACTTGATTGTGTTAGGCCAGGTCACCCGCATTACCGCCCGTCACGGCGAAGTGCTGCAACTGCGCCCGAAGGCGGCCAACAGTAAAGCGCTAACCGAAGCCATTGGCGAACATGGCGAAACCATTCTCACGCTGCCGCGCGGTTTTTACCTGAAAAAGAACTTCACCGGCGCACTGCTGGCGCGCCATTTTTTGCTCTCACCCTATTAATTTTTTGCCTACTCCACAGCGACGCTTATAATTAGCGCTTCTTTTTTTGGCAGGACTTTATAGAGATGTTATTTGCATGGATAACCGATCCCAACGCCTGGCTCGCGCTCGGTACGCTGACGCTGCTGGAGATCGTTTTAGGGATCGACAATATTATTTTCCTCTCTCTGGTGGTCGCGAAACTGCCTACCGCGCAGCGTAATCACGCTCGTCGGCTAGGTCTGGCTGCGGCGATGATCATGCGACTGTTGCTGCTGGCGTCTATCGCCTGGGTGACAAGGCTGACACATCCGCTGTTCAGCGTGTTTGATCACAGCGTTTCCGCCCGCGATTTGATCTTGTTCCTCGGCGGTCTGTTCCTTATCTGGAAAGCGAGTAAAGAGATCCACGAATCGATCGAAGGCGAAGAGGAAGGATTGAAGACCAATGTGCATTCGTTCTTTGGCGCGATTGTGCAGATTATGCTGCTGGATATTATCTTCAGTCTCGACTCGGTGATCACCGCGGTGGGGCTGTCCGATCATCTGTTCATTATGATGGCGGCAGTGGTTATCGCCGTTGGCGTGATGATGTTTGCCGCGCGTCCGATTGGCGAGTTTGTTGACCGCCACCCGTCGGTCAAAATGCTGGCGCTGTCGTTTTTGATCCTCGTTGGCTTTACGCTGATTCTGGAAAGCGTCTCCATTCATGTACCGAAAGGTTATATCTACTTCGCCATGTTCTTCTCCATCGCGGTTGAAACGCTCAACCTGATGCGAAATAAGAAGAATCCGCTGTAAACAAAACGCTTCCTCAACCGGGGAAGCGTTTTTTATCTTTGATCTGCCTTTAACAACTTTTTTCAGATTATCCTGCTTTTTCGTCTCCAGACAGCAAGTTATTACTAAACTTGTTGTCAGACGCATGCCACCAGAGGATCAGAATGATGAAGAAATGGGCAGTGATTATTTCCGCAGTGGGGTTGGCTTTCGCCGTTTCCGGATGCAGCAGTGATTACGTGATGGCGACAAAAGACGGCAGGATGATCCTGACCGACGGTAAACCGGAAATTGACGATGATACCGGGCTGGTCAGCTACCGCGATCAGCAGGGCAATAAGATGCAGATTAACCGCGATGACGTATCCCAGATTATTGAACGCTAAGAAATTGCTATAAAGGTCAGTTACCTGCTGGCCTTTATTTGATTTTTCTCTTTCCCTTTTTCCTCCCCTCTGCCATGTTTATATTCCTTTGTCAGGTCAACTGACGTTGTACTTTTAAGGAAGCCGGCTATGCAGTATCACCGTATCCCCCACAGTTCGCTTGAAATAAGCACCCTGGGGCTGGGCACTATGACGTTTGGTGAACAAAACAGCGAAGCCGACGCCCATGCACAGCTCGATTACGCCGTCAGCCAGGGCATCAACCTGATTGACGTTGCAGAGATGTACCCTGTTCCGCCACGTCCGGAAACGCAGGGTTTGACGGAAACCTATGTCGGCAACTGGCTGGCGAAACGCGGCAACCGTGAAAAACTGGTTATCGCCTCCAAAGTCAGCGGCCCAAGCCGTAACAACGACAGCGGTATTCGCCCGAACCAGGCGCTGGATCGCAAAAACATCCGCGTGGCACTGGACGATAGCTTAAAGCGCCTGCAAACCGATTATCTCGATCTTTACCAGGTACACTGGCCGCAGCGCCCGACCAACTGCTTTGGCAAGCTGGGTTACAGCTGGGTTGATAGCGCGCCGGTCGTGACGCTACTGGAAACACTGGAGGCGCTGACCGAGTGCCAGCGCGCCGGGAAAATCCGCTATATCGGCGTTTCCAACGAAACGGCGTTTGGCGTGATGCGTTATCTGCAACTGGCCGAGAAGCATGAGCTGCCACGCATCGTGACAATTCAGAATCCGTACAGCCTGTTAAACCGCAGCTTTGAAGTAGGTCTGGCGGAAGTGAGCCAGTATGAAGGCGTCGAGCTGCTCGCATACTCCTGCCTGGCGTTTGGGACGCTAACCGGCAAATATCTCAACGGTGCGAAACCCGCTGGCGCGCGCAACACGCTGTTTAGCCGCTTTACGCGTTACAGCGGTGAGCAGGCGCAAAAAGCGGTCGCGGCGTATGTGGATATTGCGAAGCGCCACAATCTGGATCCGGCGCAAATGGCGCTGGCTTTCGTGCGGCGTCAGCCCTTCGTCGCCAGCACCCTGCTGGGCGCGACGACGATGGAGCAACTGAAAACCAACGTGGAAAGTTTGCATCTCGATCTCAGCGCAGAGGTGCTTGCTGAGATCGAGGCGGTGCATCAGGTTTACACCTACCCCGCACCGTAACGGTTAACGGCGGCGCTGCCAGATCCACAGCGCCGCAATCGCCAGCGCAAAAATCACGCCAAAGCCAACGCCGGTGCCAATTACCGGCACACCCGCTTTCACCGCCAGCGAGTACAGACCGAGCATCAGCAGCATGGCCATGTTTTCGCCGAGGTTCTGCACCGCAATCGCATTACCCGCGCCAACGGATTCTTTGCCAATGGCTTGCAACAGCGCATTCAGCGGCACCACAAAGAAACCGCCCAACATGCCGATCAACATCAGTACGGCGTAGGCTGGCAGTAATGCGTGTTGCAAGGAAAACAGCACCACCGCCACGCCAATGAGAATGCCGGCAGGCATACATCGCGCCACGGTTTCCAGCGTCACCAGCTTCGCCGCCAGCCCGGCACCGGCAACAATCCCCACGGCGACCATCGCGTTAAGATACGTTGGTGTCGCGTTATCGGTGATCCCGAGCGCCACCGGCACCCACAGCACCAACAGGAAACGCAGCGTCACGCCTGCGCCCCAGAACAGGCTAGTGCCGACCAGTGAGAAGCGCGTTTCACCGTTGCGCCACAGGCTTTTACAGGCGTTGAAGAAGCTGGATGTCATCGGTGTAAAGCGCCAGGATTGCCCCGGACGCGCAGCAGGCAACTTCGGGATCAGCAGATTGGCGATCACCGCTCCGGCATACACCAGCGCACAAACAGCAAGCGCCGCCAGCACATGCCAGTCGGCCAGCACACCGCCAGCCATCGAGCCGAGTAAAATGGCGGCAATGGTCGACGACTCCATCAGACCATTCGCTTTCACCAGCTTATCGCCGGTCGTGATTTCGCCAAGGATGCCGTACTTCGCCGGGGAATAGGCTGCCGCGCCCACACCTACCAGCAAATAGCCAACAAAGGGATTGATGCCGACGCAAATACTCGCCGCGCCAATCAGTTTCAGGCCGTTGGCAAACATCATCACCCGCCCCTTGGCGAAGCTGTCGGCGACCTGCCCGACAAAGGGCGCGAAAAGAATGTAAGCGCCCACAAACACCATCTGCAAAATCGGCTGGCTCCAGTCGGGATAAAACTCCGCTTTCAGCAGCGCCAGCGTGGCGAACAGCAGCGCGTTGTCGCCAAACGCCGAGAGAAACTGCGCGGCAATCACCGCCATCATCCCGCGCGACCACAGCGAGGAGTTAGTGCTTACTGACTCATGCATGTGTCGATTCCGCCTCTTCAATCATGCTTTTCAGGGTCACAAAATCAGGTTTGCCGCTGCCCAGCACCGGCAGTTGTTTCAGGAAGCGAATATCGCGCGGCACGGCAAGCTCCGGCACACCCTGCGCCCGCGCCTGCTGCTGCAGCTTATCGCGCGTCAGTTCGCTGTCGGTAGTGAACATCACCAGCGCCTCGCCTTTGCTGGCATCGCTCTTGACCACCGTGGCGTGCAGTTTCTCCGGCGACACCGCCAGCGCCAGTTGTTCGACAATCTCCAGCGAGATCATCTCCCCGGCGATTTTGGCAAAACGCTTCGCCCGCCCCTGAATCTGCACAAAGCCCTGCTCATCAAAACGCACGATATCGCCGGTGTCATACCAGCCCGCTTCCATGTCGCCATTGATATTTTCCGCGGCTGGCGCTTCCAGCACGCCAGGGTTTTCCACCCGCAGATAGCCGGTCATCACGTTGGGTCCTTTTAATTGCAGACGACCGCCGTCTTCAATGCCCGGTACCGCCATTAAACGCGCATCCATCCCCGGTAAGATCCGCCCGACAGTGCCGGGTTTTGCCGCCATCGGCACGTTAATGGAAACCACTGGCGCGCACTCGGTCACGCCGTAACCTTCGAGAATGCGCAGGCCGAATTTGTCCTGCCACAACTGACGGGTACTGTCCTGCAATTTTTCAGCACCGGCAACCACATAGCGCAAGCGGAAGAAATCATACGGGTTGGCGAAACGCGCATAGTTGCCAAGGAACGTCGAGGTGCCAAACAGCACGGTGCAGTTACGGTCATACACCAGTTCAGGAACAATGCGGTAGTGCAGCGGGCTCGGGTAAAGAAACACCTCCGCGCCGGTGAATAACGGAGTGAGTAACCCCACCGTTAAGCCAAACGAGTGGAACAGCGGCAGCGCCGACATAAAGCGGTCGTTGGCGGTGAAATCCGCAATGGTTTTGATCTGCTCAACGTTCGCCAGCAGGCTTTTATGGCTATGCACCACCCCCTTCGGATTGCCCTCAGAACCGGAGGTGAAGAGGATCAGCGCCGGATCTTCCGGTTTTTGCGGCAGCTGCGCTTTTAATGGCGTCAGCAGATGGCGGAAAATCCACAGCTTGTCTTCCCAGGTGACATCGCCTTTCAGATCTTCCAGGTACACCCAGCGCACCTGCGTAAGCTGCTCCGGCAGGTGCCACAGCTTGCCTTTATCCATAAACGTACGGGATGTGAAGATGGTTTTGATCTGCGCCGCCGTAATCGCACTACTCAACCCTTTGACACCGGCGGTGTAGTTCATCATCGCCGGGATGCGCGCACGCGCAATCGCGCCGAAAATCACCGCCGCGCTGATCCCGGCGTTTGGCAGCATCAGGCCGATTTTCTCGCCCGGCGCGCTGTATTTATCCAGAATACGGGCAACAAACAGCGATTTAGTCAGCAGCTTGCGGTAGCTATCCGGGGTGAAATTGATGTCTTCAACACAGTGCTTATTGGCGCCATAGCGATACTGCGCAGAAAGCAACGCTTCGAACAGGGTTTCACGCGGACGCACGGCCATGCGCGCTTCCATCATGATTTGATGCAGCATTTCGCCCGCCAGCTTGCGACGGTCACGCGCACGCGGCGCATCCGGCATCGGTAAATGCGTAGGGGGCAGGATATGCAAAGTAATACGCGGGAACAGGCGCTGCTTGACCAGCCCTTTCAGGCGGCTGAAGTAGGTTAGCTCCGCGCCATCGATACGCAGTGGAACCACCGTCGCGCCCGATTTTGCCGCCACGAACCCCGCACCGTCGTAAATTTTCATCAATGATCCGGAAACCGAAATGCGCCCTTCCGGGAAAATCACCACCGGACGCCCCTGTTCCACCAGCCGAACCAGGTGTTTAATCGACATCGGCTTGGTCGGGTCCAGCGGGACAAAATCAATAATCGAGCTTATCCAGCGCATGTACCACTGGGTGCTGATGGAGGTGTAGACCGCGAAAACCGGGCGTACTGGCAGAAACAACGCCAGCAAAATGCCATCAATAAAAGAGACATGGTTAGGGGTAATAAGCACACGTTCGCCGTGCAGCGCCTGCGTGTTGCCGGTCAGTTGTACGCGAAACAACACACGGAACAGGCCGCGGAAAAAGCCCAGTAGCATTTCAACTCCTTTTGCCAGTAAATTAAGGACGTTATCAAATTGTGGCAGATTACATGAGAAGTGCGGCGGGTTAAAACGCGGGCGAAAAAAAACCTGCGCGTCCGCGCAGGTTGGTGCAAGAAATGAGTACGAAAAGCGTACCGAATAAATCACCAATCAATACCTCTGGGACCTTGATTGTCGCGTGCGGCACCGCGCCTCACCAGCGGGAAAAAGCAAGAGAGTGAGCCGAAGTGAAACGAGGTGTGTCCATTAGCGATTACTGTTACAGACTTAAGGTAAAAAAAAAACCTGCGCATCTGCGCAGGTTGGTGTAATTCGAGTGTGCAACCCTGGGGGCCGCGTTCACCTATCAATACCTCTGGGAGCTCTACTCTGTCACGGGGGGATATCTGCCACCAGCGGACAATCGAAACAGCCCTTCGCAAAGTGTAACTAAAGGTTGTGCCTGAATTACTTTGCAATTTCCCGCGTGTAACGGTTTCACTGATTTCCTTCGCGTCAGCTCACGTTTGCAGACACCTGCCGGGTAGCTTCCTTGATTACACATCTCTTTTCCGTAACACTATGCAGCGTGTAAACGCTTACCCAAAGGAAGGTGCGTAATGGCGACTATCAAAGATGTCGCGCGGCTGGCAGGAGTTTCGGTCGCAACGGTTTCTCGCGTGATTAACGACTCGCCAAAAGCGAGCGAGTCCTCGCGCCTGGCGGTGCAAAGCGCAATGGATGCGCTCAATTATCACCCGAATGCCAATGCCCGCGCGCTGGCGCAGCAGTCCACCGAAACCGTGGGTCTGGTGGTGGGCGACGTGTCCGATCCCTTCTTCGGCGCCATGGTAAAAGCTGTTGAGCAAGTCGCCTCGGCTACCGGAAATTTCCTGCTGATTGGCAACGGCTACCATAACGAAGAAAAAGAGCGCAAAGCCATTGAGCAACTGATTCGCCACCGTTGCGCAGCGCTGGTCGTCCACGCCAAAACCCTTCCTGACGATGAACTCGCCTCGCTGATGAAACAGATGCCGGGCATGGTGTTAATCAACCGCATTTTGCCGGGGTTTGAACAACGCTGTGTGGCGCTGGATGACCGTTACGGTGCCTGGCTGGCTACGCGCCATTTGATCCAGCAAGGCCACACGAAAATTGGTTACCTCTGCTCCAACCACGCGATTTCTGATGCGGAAGATCGCTTGCAGGGCTATTACGATGCGCTGAAAGAGAACGGTTTGCCCTGCAACGACCGGCTGGTGACGTTTGCCGAGCCGGATGAGAGCGGCGGCGAACAGGCGATGACCGAGCTGCTCGGCCGCGGGCGTAACTTTACCGCCGTCGCCTGTTATAACGATTCGATGGCCGCAGGTGCTATGGGTGTGCTGAATGACAACGGCATTGAGGTGCCGCGTGAGATTTCCCTGATTGGTTTCGATGATGTGCTGGTGTCGCGCTATGTTCGCCCGCGCTTAACCACCGTGCGCTACCCGATTGTCACCATGGCAACACAGGCCGCCGAGCTGGCGCTGGCGCTGGCGGAAAACCGCCCGCTGCCGGAAATCACGCACCTGTTTAACCCAACGCTGGTGCGTCGTCATTCGGTGATTGCGCCGCAAGAGTAGCGATAGAGGTGCACGGTCTTGTCCGGATAGTCGAGACCGTCGCCAATGTAGTGCCAGCCAAAACGTTCATAAAAATCGCGACACGCCGAATAAAGATGCAGCTCCTGAAAACCCATCGCTTTCGCCTGCTCGATAACATGGCGCTGTAACTGCCCGGCCAACCCCTGCCCACGAGCGCTCTCTTTCACATACAGCGCCGCCAGCCACGGGAACAGATCCTGGCGGCTGATTAAATCGCAGCGCCACAGCCCAACGGTGCCCAGCAGTTGCTCCCCATCAACCAGAACAAACGTCAGCGGCAACTGCCCGGGCGTCTGGCTGTGCGTGATAATAGAGGCGAAGAAATCACGCGGCAGCGAGTCGCCAAACTCACGCCATAACCAGTCCACCACCTGCTCTGCAAAGTGTGGCGCGTCGTAAAGGGGAATAATTTTCATACGATCTTTCCCTGAAAAATCGGCACTGATTCAAACAGGTAGCCGTCAAAATCAGGCGCATCCTCGTCGGAAAGCTCCAGCAGGCTCTTTTTGACATTTTCCAGATGCTGCCACATCGCCTGCCAGGCTCCCATCACATCGCGGCGACGTAGCGCCGCCAGCAGGGTCTGCCGGTCGCCTAACCATTTCAGGCGATAGGGCCGGCTGGCAATATGCACGTTGAATTGTTGCCACAGCGGGCTGCTGTCCATGTGGTGCCAGATACTCTCCACCGTCGCCAGCAGCATCTGGTTTTGCGATGCGCCCGCCAGTACCAGGTGGAACATTTTGCTGTTGTCCTGCGAGGTGTCGTTCATCGCAATGGCGCGCTGCTCTTGCTCAAGAATGCGCCGAAGATTATCGATATCCGCGCGCGTCGCCATTTTGGCGGCAAAGGCAGCGATATTGCTCTCCAGCAGTTGGCGCGCCTGTAAGATCTCAAAGGGGCCAACATCGCTACTCAGAAAGCGCTCCTCTTCGTTCTCGTGCTCCTGCGGAATACGCATCACATAGACGCCGGAGCCCTGGCGAATATCTACCGTGCCTTGCAGTTCAAGCATCAACAGCGCTTCACGCACGATGGTGCGGCTAACGCCATATTTTTCGGCGATATTGCGCTCCGGCGGCAGGCGGGAACCCACGGGGTAATGCCCCTGGATTATCTGCTCGCGTAAATCTTCGCCAATCTCCTGGTACTGTTTTTTTTCCGGCGGGACGACGGCCTTCTCCACAATATCACCTGCAAGTCTGAGTTATCGCGCAGGCCGGGCGCCCCGGCCTGTCGGCGCTATCTTACCAAAGCCAGCGCCTGATCGAGAACTTTCGCGCCGTTTAAGGTGCCATAAGCCACCGAATCGATCACATCAATCGGAATGCCGTATTCGTCAGTTAACTTTTTATTTTCCGCCAGTTTAAAGCGCACCTGCGGCCCCAGCAGCACGGCGGTTATCTCGGTGGCATAACTTTGCAGCTCGTCACGCAGGGATTGCTCGGCAATGGCGTAGATCTTCAGCTCAAGACCGCGCTCGGCCGCCGCTTTTTCCATTTTGGTCACCACCAGCGATGTGGACATCCCGGCGGAGCAGCACAACACAATACGTTTCATGGTGGCTCCTTATTTCCATTCGTCATCAATAGTCAGGGTAAGCTGGCGTTCGTCGCACAGCTTGCGAAACCAGCCGGCAGACTTTTTCGGTCTGCGGTCGCGGTTGTTTTGCAGGTCAATCTCAATCAGGCCATAGCGGTTTTTAAACGCGTTCATTGGCGAGACGTTATCGGTAAACGCCCACAACATGTAACCCTGGCAGTTCGCGCCCGCTTCCCTGGCGCGCAGCGTCTGGTATAAATGCGCGGCAATAAAATCAATGCGGTAATCATCCTCAATGGTGCCCGCCGCGTTGCGAAACTGCCCTTCGTTCCCAATGCCCATGCCGCTTTCGGCAACAAACCACGGAATGTTGCCGTAGTCGTTTTTGATGCGCATCGCCATGTCATAAATGATCTCCGGCAGGATCTCCCAGCCGCGAGATTTGTTCATTTTTCTGCCCGGCAACTCAAACGGCTCGTAGTAGTACGCCGGGTGGAAAGGTGTCTCCGGGTGCCAGGCACGGGAAGGCGCTTTTACCCGGTGCGGGTAGTAAAGGTTAATGCCCAGCTCATCCACAGTGTTATCGCGGATGATCGCCAGCTCTTCCTCGCTGTAATCCCACGCGACCTGGTGTTTTTCCAGCAATGGGAACAGCTCCGGTGGATAGTGGCCTTTCACCATCGGATCAAGAAAAACACGGTTATAAAAGAGATCGTAGCGTTCGGCGGCCAGCACATCGTGCGGTGCGCGCGAGCGCGGATAGGTGACTTCCGGGTTGAGAATACAGCCCACGGTGCCCTGATAACCCTTCTCACGAAACAGTTTCACCACTTTCGCGGTGGCCAGGTTTTTGTGGTGATTCCACTGCATCCAGGTACCGGTGTTCTGCTCATAAGGCCAGCGCAGCGCGTCAAGGTAGACACGGGTTTGCACCACAATTGGCTCGTTGAAGGTGAACCAGCGGGTCACTTTTTGATGAAAGCGCTCAAACACTTTTTCGACATACAACAGGTACAGCTCAACCACTTTTTTTGACGCCCAGCCGCCGTAAGTTTCCAGCAAATAACCCGGCAGTTCGTAATGTTCCAGGCAGATCATCGGCACAATGCCGTGGCGCTGCATCTCGTCAAACAGTTCGTCGTAATAGGCGGCATAGCGTTCATCGACCACGCCGTTTTCATAATCGGTGAGAAAGCGTGACCAGTTGATCGAGGTGCGATAGTGGGTTAGCCCCGCCTGTTTCATCAGTTGCACATCTTCACGAAAGCGCTGGTAAAAGTTGGTCGCCACCGCCGGACCGTAGCCGTCGTGCCAGACGTGACGATCGTTTTTGTACCAGAGATCGGGCCAGGAATCCTGGCCCTCCCGCTTGTCTATCCAGCCTTCGGTTTGCCAGGCTGAGGCCGCCGCGCCCAGAATAAACGACGGCGGTATCGCAATTGTTTTCGTGCTCATTACATCCTCAGGCGTTGTTCGTCGCTTCGGCTTGCAGTTGCGCTTGTTCGGCGCGGCGAGAAGCAATTTTCACAAACGGCAGATAGATAATGACGGAGGTGATAATGCAGATAAGCTGCGTCACTACCGCGCCCATTGAACCGGCAGTCGACAGCCAGGCGTTGATCAACGGCGGCGTCGTCCATGGCACCATCACCACCGCTTTGCCGGCAAAACCGGTCACCGTGGCGAAATAACCGATCGAGCCGGTCACCAGCGGAGTGATGATGAACGGGATCGCGAGGATCGGGTTGAGCATGATCGGCATACCGAAAATCACCGGCTCGTTAATATTAAATACCCCCGGCCCGATAGAGAGTTTGGCGATCTCTTTCATCTCTTTGCGTTTGGTAGCGATCATCACCGCGATCAGCAGACCGATGGTTAAACCCGAGCCGCCGATACTCATATAAACATCCCAGAACGGCATGGTGATGATGTTCGGCACCTCTTTGCCCTGCTCAAAGGCGCTCATATTGACGGTGATCGCGCCCAGCAGCAGCGGTTCGCGGATAGGCTTAATCATCTGGTTGCCGTGAATACCAATAACCCAGAACAGTTGCGCCACAAACATCAGCAATAAAATGCCCGGCAGGCTTTGTACCACGCGCTCCAGCGGCTGCTGCACTACCTGGTAAACGGCGTCATACAGGTACATGCCGGTCACCTGGTGGAAAACAAAACCGAAGGTGGCAATCACGGTGGTGGTGATGATCGCCGGGATCAGAGCGGAAAACGACGCGGAGACGTTAGGCGGCACGGTGTCCGGCATTTTGATCTTCAGCCCGTCGCGGTTTTCCAGCCAGCAGTAAATTTCCACCGACAAAATAGCGATAAACATGCCGAGGAACAGGCTACGGGTATCGGAGAACTGGCGCAGCAACACGTCTTTCACCACGTGCATTTGCCCGTCTACCAGCATTTCCACGGTGGTTGGTGTGACGCAGATAAAGCAGATCACCGCCAGCAAACCAGGAAACAGCGTCTTAATGCCGTTGATACGCCCCAGTTCAATACCGATTAAGAACACCGCGCCAATGTTGAGAAAGTTGAGCGTAGCGTAGTTAATCGCGCTGGTGATCGGCTTTAGCGCGGCAAGGAATGAGAGTGACTGGAAGCTGGCGAGGCCGTTTTTCGGATCCAGCACCATGTTGGAGATCAGGACGGAGAATGCGCCGACGATGATCACCGGCATCAGGGTAATGAACGAGGCTTTGATCGCCATGATATAGCGATAGCTGTTGAACTTTGTCGCAAAACTACCCAGAGAATCGATGAGCTTTTCTTGTAGGGCCATGAGTTAACACCTCAGTAAAGGGGCTTTTTTATCGATGCAGGGATACAGCACAGTCCCATTTGGCATACCAAAAATAGCGATGCGTGGCGGAAAGTTCTGTGACGAGACTCGCAACCCGCTTACTGGTATTCCAAAACGAGACGGATGACAACATTGGCATACCACCTTGCGCTTCGCAGGGATTTCCAACACTTAGCGCAAACCGTTACCGCTGGCCTTAACCCGTGAAATGAGTGTGGTAAACTGCGTTTCATTACGCGAAACGAGAACTCGTCATGGTCACAATGCTGGATGTCTCACTGCGCGCGGGCGTTTCGAAAGCAACGGTTTCCCGCGTGTTGAATGGTACGGGTCAGGTCAAAGAGAGCACCCGCAATCAGGTTTTTAAGGCGATGGAGGAGCTGGATTATCGCCCCAACTTTCTTGCCCGCTCGCTGGCAAACCGCACCAGCAACAGCATTGGCCTGGTGGTGTCCAGTTTTGACGGTTTCTATTTCGGCCGCTTATTGCAGCAGGCGTCGCGTCAGGCGGAATTACACGGCAAACAGCTGATTGTCACCGACGGTCACGATACGCCCGAACGGGAAGAGCTGGCGGTGCAGATGCTGGCGGACAGGCGTTGCGACGCCATTATTCTTTACACCCGTTTTATGAGCGAAAAAGCGATCTTAACGCTCATTGACGCCACGCCAATGCCGCTGATTGTCATCAACCGCGAGCTGTTTCAGGCGCATGACAAATGCGTGTTCTTCGAGCAGCAGGACGCGGCGTTCCAGGCGGTAGATTACCTGATCACACAACACCACCGGGATATTGCCTGTATTACCGCGCCGATCCATACACCAACCGGTAAAGCGCGGCTGATGGGCTATCGCAAGGCGCTGGAAAAACACGGCATTCCCTGGGATCCGCACAGAGTGAAGTACGGCGACTCGACCATGACGCGCGGGTATGAGCTGTGCCAGCAGATGTTGCAGGAAGGGGTGAAATTCAGCGCCCTGTTCGCCTGTAACGACGATATGGCGCTGGGTGCCTCAAAGGCCATCTGGCAGGCGGGTTTGCGTATTCCGCAGGATATTTCGCTGTTCGGCTTTGATGACGCACCAAGCGCCCGCTGGCTGGAGCCGGGCCTGTCGACGGTCTATTTGCCGATCGACAACATGATCACCACCGCGATTGATCAGGCGATCAAACTGGTGAACAACGAACAGATCGCCGCGATCCCACCGTTTACCGGCACACTGGTCTTGCGTGAGTCGGTAGCGGCGGGACCGGGCAGCAAGGCTTAGAACTGCTCCAGACCGATCAGTTCTTCGATGGTCTGGCGGCGGCGAATCAACCGCGCGACGCCGTTATCGAACAACACTTCCGGCAGCAGCGGGCGGCTATTGTAGTTTGATGACATCGATGCGCCATACGCGCCGGTGTCATGCAGCACCAGATAATCCCCGGCTTTCACTTCCGGCAGCGCGCGGGTTTCCACTTTCCCTCCCTCCTGCTGGGTAAAGACATCCCCGGATTCGCACAGCGGGCCGGCAACCACGGTATCAATCAATGGCGCATGGCGAAGATCGCGGCCGTCGGCGGCCAGCGCCGTAATGTGGTGATAGCTGCCGTACATTGCCGGGCGCATCAGATCGTTAAAACCGGCGTCGATCAGCACAAAGTGGCGGCTGCCCATGTTTTTCACGCTACGCACTTGTGAAACCAGCACGCCAGATTCCGCCACCAGGAAGCGCCCCGGTTCGATCTCCAGTTTCACCGCATGCCCCAGATGTTTGGCGATTTGCTCACGCGCCGCATTCCACAGCCCGTAATAATGCGCGGTATCCACCGGCTCTTCCCCTTCGTGATAGGGGATCGACAAACCGCCACCCGCGGAAATAGCATGCAGATCCTGGCCGAAATCGACCACCTGGCGCACCATCGCCCCGCACACCTGCTCAAGATGACCATAATCCACGCCGGAACCGATATGCATATGAATGCCCGCCAGTTTCAACTGGTAGCGCTGCATTACCGCCAGCGCATCGGCCAGATCGCTGTACCAGATGCCATGCTTGCTGTTTTCGCCGCCGGTATTCGTTTTCTGGCTATGCCCATGACCAAAACCAGGGTTAACGCGTAACCAGACGCGATGGCCAGGCGAGACCGCGCCAAGCTGTTCCAGCATATCCACCGAACCGGCGTTTACTGCGATACCCAGTTCGCTTACCCGCGCGATGGTCGCCTCGTCCAGCACATCGGCGGTAAAAACGATATCGTCCGGGTGCGTTTGCGGATCGTAACCCGCTGCCAGCGCACGTTCGATCTCACCGAGCGAAACGGAATCGACTTTCACGCCCTGCTCGCGCATCAGACGCAGAATATGAATATTCGAGCAGGCTTTTTGCGCAAAGCGCACCACGTCGAAGGCGCGCAGTTTGGCGATTTGCGCGCGAATGATTTGCGCGTCATAAACCCATACCGGGCAGCCAAATTCAGCAGGTAAGCGCAGCAGATTAGCGGCGTTAAGGTCGGTTTCAGTCTGGTGTAATGAGCGTGGCATGGTGACTCCGGGCAACAAAATTTTTACTGATTACGCCACAGCGCGAAGAGAATAAAAAATATCGTTTTATCGCGACTCTATGCAAAAATGATATGGATAACCTGCTGAAACTGGATCTGCCGATGCCCGCTGTCAATCTGCGCCATATCGAAATCTTTCACGCTGTAATGACCACCGGCAATCTGACGGAGGCCGCTGCACTGCTGCATACCTCGCAACCGACGGTAAGCCGCGAGCTGGCGCGCTTTGAAAAAGTGCTGGGGCTGAAACTGTTCGAGCGCACGCGCGGGCGTTTACAACCCACGGTGCAAGGCTTGCGGTTATTCGAAGAGGTGCAGCGCTCCTGGTACGGGCTGGACCGGATTGTCAGCGCCGCCGAAAGCCTGCGTGAGTTCCGCCAGGGCGAGCTTTCCATCGCCTGCCTGCCGGTATTTTCACAGTCTTTTTTACCACTGCTGCTGCAACCGTTTCTGGCGCGCTATCCGGATGTCAGCCTGAATATCGTGCCGCAGGAGTCGCCATTGCTGGAGGAGTGGCTGTCGGCGCAGCGCCACGATCTGGGCTTAACCGAAACGCTCAGCACCCCGGCGGGCACCGAGCGCACGCCGCTGCTCACCTGTAATGAAGTCTGCGTCATGCCACAGGATCACCCGCTGGCGCGCAAAACCGTGTTAACACCGGCAGACTTTCAGGGCGAGAAGTACATCAGTTTGTCGCGCTCCGACAGCTACCGACAGTTGCTGGACGCGCTGTTTAATGAACATCAGGTGAAGCGGCGGATGGTACTGGAAACGCACAGCGCCGCCTCAGTGTGCGCGATGGTACGCGCCGGGGTGGGCATTTCGGTGGTGAACCCGCTGACCGCGCTGGATTACGCGGCCAGCGGTGTCGCCGTGCGCCGTTTCAGTATTGATGTGCCGTTTACGGTGAGCCTGATCCGTCCACTGCACCGCCCCGCTTCCGCGCTGGTCGAGGCGTTTACCGCCCATTTGCAGGCAGCCATGCCGCTGGTTAGCGGGCCGCTGGCTGCCATGCTGGGCGAACGTTAAGAGAGCATAAAGTCCACCGCATCGGCGGCATGCAGCGCCGCCGTATCAAACACCTTAATCGGGCAATGCGTTTCCGGCAGCAGCAGGCCGATCTCGGTGCAACCGAAAATCACCCCTTCCGCGCCTTCGCCAGCCAATTTCTTGATTAAATTAACAAAATAGTAGCGAGACTCATCGGTGAACGTTCCCAGACAGAGCTCACTAAAGATGATGTCGTTAATGCGCTCGCGATCTTCCGGGCCCGGCACGGAGGTTTCGATGGCAAACTGTTTTTCCAGGCGGCCACGGTAAAAATCCTGCTCCATGGTGTAGCGCGTACCCAACAGCGCGACATTGCGCATGCCGGCGTTTTGAATCGCCCGTCCGGTGGCGTCGGCAATATGCAGGAACGGAATATGGCAGCGCTCTTCAATTTGACCGGCGACTTTGTGCATGGTGTTGGTACACAGCACAATCGCCTGCGCGCCCGCCTGCTCCAGACCCGCCGCCGCCTGGGCTAAGATCTCACCGGCTTTGTGCCACTGCGCTGTCGCCTGGCAGGTCTCAATTTCATGGAAATCCAGGCTGTGCAGAAGCAAGCTGGCGGAGTGCAAGCCGCCGAGACGAGCTTTCACGCCCTCATTAATCAGGCGGTAATAAGGAATGGTCGATTCCCAGCTCATACCGCCCAGCAGTCCTATCGTTTTCATCGCTTGTCTCCGTCTGGTTTAGCGCTCAGTCAATCAAAGTTGTGATCGACTTTCAACTTCTCTGGCCTCGCGTTTATTTTTATAGAACGCTGAGATAAGTTATTTTGAAACAACGTTTCATCATTTACTCTGTCGTAATCACTAACGATACCTACTACAGGACACTCCGATGTTTATCTTCCATAAAGACACTCAGCTTGAAGACCTGGGCAACGGCGTCAGCCGCCGTATTCTTGCCCATAACGGCAAAATGATGGCGGTCGAAGTTATGTTCGAACAAGGCGCCATCGGCCCAATGCACAACCATCCTCATGAACAACTTACGTACGTTTTATCCGGCGAGTTCGAATTTACCATTGGTGATGAGAAACATATCGTCACCGCAGGCGATACACTTTATAAGGAACCGCACATTATGCACGGATGTGTGTGTTTAAAAGCCGGAACGCTGCTCGATACCTTTACACCGGTACGTGAAGATTTTTTAAAACGTTGATCGCGCCCTAAAATAGTTAACGCCTCCCATAATTAGGGGGGCGTTTTTATTTCCCGGCCAATAAAAATAGTTCGCCGGATAATCGTTTTAATTTCCAATGATTTCATTTCGCAATTTTTAATACCTTAGGCTGTTACTTAAATCTTTACGCTTATTGGCTTTAAACCCGCTGTTTTTCGGCAAAAATGACACCCACCTCACTTTATTGAAACATCGTTTCGACTTCGATCACATTTCACGAATTAATCGAATGACGCCAATTCAAAACGCAATAAAATATTTTAAAACGACGTTTCACAAACCAAGAACGCAAGTTCGCAGGATTTTAAAACCCGGAATATCGTGAGTAATTTCCGGTGGTTAAAGTTTCAAAACGTATTGATTCAATTGATTATTGTGATCAAGCGCACGCGCAGAGCCTGTTTTAATCCCCGGACGCCCATGCGGCGGGGGAAAAAAGTTAATCTCCGAATCCGTATTACACATTGTTCGCCAGGTAGGTATGTATGAATGAAAACAGACTACTGGGATTGGCCTGGATATCGCCCTACGTTATTGGGTTGATAGTCTTTACGGCTTTCCCATTCATCTCATCGTTCTTTCTCAGTTTTACTGAGTATGACCTGATGAGTCCGCCGGTATTTAACGGCATTGAGAATTATCGCTACATGTTTACCGAAGACACGCTCTTCTGGAAATCAATGGGCGTCACCTTTGCGTATGTATTTTTGACAATCCCGCTGAAGCTCGCCTTCGCGCTGGGGATTGCCTTTGTGCTCAACTTTAAACTTCGCGGCATCGGTTTTTTCCGCACGGCTTACTACATTCCGTCCATTCTCGGTAGCTCTGTGGCGATCGCCGTACTGTGGCGCGCACTGTTCGCTATCGATGGCCTGCTGAACAGTTTTATCGGCGTGTTTGGTCTGGATCCGATTAACTGGCTTGGCGAACCGTCGCTGGCGCTGATGTCCGTCACCTTGCTGCGCGTCTGGCAGTTCGGCTCCGCGATGGTCATCTTCCTTGCTGCGCTGCAGAACGTACCGCAATCCCAGTACGAAGCAGCGATGATCGATGGCGCCAGCAAATGGCAGATGTTTATGAAAGTCACCGTGCCGCTGATTACGCCGGTTATTTTCTTCAACTTCATCATGCAGACCACCCAGGCGTTTCAGGAATTTACCGGCCCGTATGTCATTACCGGCGGCGGCCCGACCTATTACACCTATCTGTTCTCGCTCTACATCTACGACACCGCCTTCAAGTATTTCGACATGGGCTACGGCGCGGCGCTGGCCTGGGTGCTGTTCCTGGTGGTGGCAGTCTTTGCCTCCATCGCCTTTAAGTCTTCGAAATACTGGGTGTTCTACTCTGCCGATAAGGGAGGCAAAAATGGCTGATATCCAACATCTCACGCCGGGCATGAAAGAAGCCGAACGTGAAGTGGCGCGCACGCTGCGCCGCGAGAAAATCAGCGCATGGATCCGCTATACGATCCTGCTTTTTGTCGGCCTGTTAATGCTCTACCCGCTGGCGTGGATGTTCTCGGCGTCGTTCAAACCGAACCACGAGATCTTCACCACGCTGGGGCTGTGGCCCACCCACGCCACCTGGGACGGCTTTATTAACGGCTGGAAAACCGGCACCGAATACACCTTCGGTCATTACATGCTGAATACCTTTAAGTATGTGATCCCGAAAGTGATCCTGACCATTATCTCTTCCACCATTGTGGCTTACGGCTTTGCCCGCTTTGAGATCCCATGGAAGAACTTCTGGTTCGGTACGCTTATCGCCACCATGCTGCTGCCAAGCACCGTGCTGCTGATCCCGCAATACCTGATGTTCCGTGAAATGGGCATGCTCAACAGCTACATGCCGCTGTATCTGCCAACGGCGTTTGCGACACACGGTTTCTTCGTCTTTATGTTGATTCAGTTTTTACGCGGCGTACCGCGCGACATGGAAGAAGCGGCGCAAATCGACGGCTGTAACTCCTGGCAGGTGCTGTGGTATGTGGTAGTGCCAATCCTGAAACCGGCGATTATCTCCGTGGCGCTGTTCCAGTTCATGTGGTCAATGAACGACTTCATCGGGCCGCTGATTTATGTCTACAGCGTGGATAAATACCCGATCGCACTGGCGCTGAAAATGTCCATCGACGTCACCGAAGGTGCGCCGTGGAACGAAATTCTGGCAATGGCGAGTATCTCCATTCTGCCGTCCATCATTGTCTTCTTCCTGGCACAGCGCTACTTCGTACAGGGCGTGACCAGCAGCGGAATTAAAGGTTAAGAGGGAAGTATCATGGCTGAAGTTATTTTCAACAAACTGGAAAAGGTTTACTCCAACGGCTTCAAAGCGGTACATGGTATCGACCTGAAAATTGCCGATGGCGAATTTATGGTGATTGTCGGCCCAAGCGGCTGCGCCAAATCCACCACGCTGCGTATGCTGGCAGGTCTGGAGACCATCAGCGGCGGCGAAGTGCGCATCGGCGAGAAGATCGTCAACAACCTCGCGCCAAAATCACGCGGTATCGCGATGGTGTTCCAGAACTACGCGCTCTACCCGCACATGACGGTGCGTGAAAACCTCGCGTTCGGCCTCAAGCTCAGCAAAATGCCGAAAGAGGAGATCAACAAACAGGTTGATGAAGCGGCGAAGATCCTCGAACTGGAAGAGTTGATGGACCGCCTGCCGCGCCAGCTTTCTGGTGGTCAGGCGCAGCGCGTGGCGGTTGGCCGCGCGATTGTGAAAAAGCCGGATGTGTTCCTGTTTGACGAACCGCTGTCGAACCTGGACGCCAAGCTGCGCGCCTCAATGCGTATCCGTATTTCCGACCTGCACAAGCAGTTAAAGAAATCCGGTAAACCGGCGACCACCGTTTACGTCACGCACGATCAGACTGAAGCAATGACCATGGGCGACCGTATCTGCGTGATGAAACTCGGTCATATCATGCAGGTGGATACCCCGGACAACCTCTACCACTTCCCGAAAAACATGTTCGTGGCGGGCTTTATCGGCGCGCCGGAGATGAACATCAAACCGGCGAAAATCGTGAAAAAAGCCGACCAACTGCACATCACCGTTGGTCATGAAACGCTGGCGCTGAACGCTTATCAGCAGGAGAAAGTCGCCGATTACGCCGACAAAGAGGTGTTTTTTGGTGTGCGCCCGGAGTTTGTCTCCGTTTCAGATGAGCCTTACAGCGACGATTGCGGCTCCGGTGAGCTGGTGCGCGTCGAAAACATGGGTCACGAGTTCTTTGTTTACCTGAAAGTTGGCGACTACGAACTGACCGCCCGAATCCCTTCTGATGAAGCTAAGCCAATGATTGCAAAGGGGCTTCACCGGAAGGTGTACTTTAAGTTTGATATGAATAAGTGTCATATTTTTGACGCGAAAACAGAACAGAACATTTCCTTATAACGACGAAATCATTCGCGATGCCCCGGCGCGGCAAGTCGTTGTCTCCCGGCGCTTACGCAAGTAAGTCGCCGGCAGACATCAACGCAGCCACCAAAGGGGCAGCCTGAAGAATGAAATTTAACTAAACGTTGGAGTATAACAATGAAAAAAGTGCTTACCGGCGCCATCATCTCCGCAACTCTGGGCATGTGCGCTGTACCCGCAACCGCCGCTGATAATGTTGATCTGCGTATGTCCTGGTGGGGGGGCAACGGTCGTCATCAGGTCACCTTAAAAGCGCTGGAAGAGTTTCATAAACAGCATCCGGACATTACCGTTAAATCCGAATACACCGGTTGGGACGGCCATCTCTCCCGTCTGACCACGCAAATCGCGGGCGGCACCGAGCCGGACGTGATGCAGACCAACTGGAACTGGCTGCCGATTTTCTCCAAAAATGGCGACGGTTTTTACGACCTGAACCAGGTAAAAGACATTATTGATTTAAGCCAGTTCGACGCTAAAGAGCTGCAGTCCACCACCGTTGACGGCAAGCTGAACGGCATTCCAATCTCCGTCACCGCGCGCGTGTTCTACTTCAACGACGAGCAGTGGAAAAAAGCGGGCGTCGCCTTCCCGAAAACCTGGGATGAGCTGTTAGCCGCGGGCAAAACCTTTGAAAGCAAGCTCGGCAAACAGTACTACCCGGTAGTGCTGGAGCACCAGGATACGCTGGCGCTGCTAAACTCCTACATGGTGCAGAAATACAACATTCCTGCCGTGGATGAAAAAGCGAAGAAATTCAGCTACACCAGCGAGCAGTGGGTCGAATTCTTCCAGATGTATAAAAAACTGGTCGATAGCCACGTGATGCCGGACGCTAAGTACTACGCGTCATTTGGTAAGAGCAACATGTATGAAATGAAGCCGTGGATCGAAGGTGAATGGGCCGGTACTTACATGTGGAACTCCACCATTACCAAATACTCCGACAACCTGAAGCCGCCAGCCAAACTGGTGCTGGGTGACTACCCGATGCTGCCGGGCGCGAAAGACGCGGGCCTGTTCTTCAAACCGGCGCAAATGCTGTCGATTGGTAAATCCACCAAGCATCCGAAAGAGGCGGCCCAGGTGATCAACTTCCTGCTGAACAGCAAAGAAGGCGCGGAAACGCTGGGTCTGGAGCGCGGTGTGCCGCTGAGCAAAGCCGCGGTGCAAACGCTGACAGCCAATGGCGCGATCAAAGAGGCCGATCCGGCGGTTGCGGGTCTGCGTCTGGCGCAGTCTCTGCCGACCAAACTCTCGGTATCGCCTTACTTTGACGATCCGCAGATTGTTGCCCAGTTCGGTACCGCAATTCAGTACATCGACTATGGCCAGAAATCCGTTGAAGAAACCGCAGCCGACTTCCAGCGTCAGGCTGAACGTATTCTGAAACGCGCCATGCGCTAAGGTTTTACCGCAATGACATACCCTGCCCGTTCGCGGCAGGGTATTTTTTTATCTAAGGAGCAGGTAATGGCAAAGGGGAAAATAGTCTCTCTCACCTTCCGCAGCCAGAAAGACGACAAAACCGGGCATGAAGTTATCCGGCTGACGCCGCCGCATATTATTTGTCACCGTAACTACTTCTATCAAAAATGCTTTACCCGCGACGGCGAGAAACTGATTTTCGGCGGCGCGTTTGAAGGCCACTGGAATTACTACTTGCTGGATCTCGCTAACCGCGAAGCGACACAACTCACCGAAGGCGCGGGCGATAATACCTTCGGCGGCTTTTTATGCGCCGATGACAGCGCGCTGTGGTATGTGAAAAATACCCGCGAACTGCGCCGCGTGGATTTGCAGACGCTCGAAGAGCATATCGTCTACGAAGTCGACGATGAATGGGTGGCTTACGGCACCTGGGTCGCCAACTCCGGTTGCACAAAACTGGTTGGTATCGAAATCAAGAAAAGTGACTGGCAGCCGCTTACCGACTGGCAGAAATTCCGCGATTTCTACTTCACTCATCCGGAGTGCCGCTTGATCCGCATTGATCTGCAAAGCGGTAAACGTGAGACCCTGTTGCAGGAAAAACGCTGGCTTGGCCACCCGATCTATCGCCCGTTTGACGATAACACCGTGGCGTTTTGCCACGAAGGCCCGCGCGATGTGATTGATGCACGTATGTGGCTGATTAACGAAGATGGCAGCAATGTGCGCAAAGTGCGCCAGCACAAGCCAGGAGAAAGTTTTACCCATGAATTCTGGGTGCCGGACGGCTCCGCGCTCTATTACGTAGCGCACCAGGAAAACGATCCGCGCCGGTATCTCTACAGCGCGGATCCGAACACGCTGGAAAACCAGCAGTTGATGGCGATCCCGCCCTGTTCGCACCTGATGAGTAATCAAGACGGCAGCCTGGTGGTTGGCGACGGCGCGCCGCATCACACCGGGGATATCCACCTCAACGATCCGTTTATCTGGGTATTTGATATTCATAGCGGCGAACAGAAAGCGATTTGCCAGCATAACAGTAGCTGGAAAGTGCTGGATGGCGACCGCCAGGTCACTCACCCGCACCCGTCTTTCTCGCCAGATAACCAGTGGGTACTCTACACCTCCGATGCCGAAGGCATGCCCGCGCTCTACCTGGCGCGGGTGTAATTTTGCCCTCTCCCGCCAGGGAGAGGGATGTTGTTACACGCCGATATTACGCAGTTTTTCACCCGACATCAGACGGCGCTCGATATGTTCCAGCGTGACGTTTTTGGTTTCCGGGATCAGCCAGAAAGTGACACCGACAAATGCCAGATTCAGCGCGGTATAGAGCCAGAAGGTGCCCGCCGCGCCAATCGCGTCCAGCAAGGTCAGGAAAGTCGCGCCGATAATCATGTTCGACACCCAGTTAGTGGTGGTCGAGCAGGTGATACCGAAATCGCGGCATTTCAGCGGCTGGATCTCAGAACACAAGATCCACACTACCGGCGCGGCGCTCATTGCATACCCGGCAATACAGATCATCGTCATACCAACGGAAAGCCAGGATAACCCGCTCGACGCAGTGCCGTTATCAAACTGCATCAGGCAGTAGCCAAGGATCAAGGTGCCAATTGCCATCACGCTGAAACCAATTTTCAGCGCCGGTTTGCGCCCAGCTTTATCTACGGTAAACACCGCGATAAAGGTGGCAAACATAAAGGTCAGCCCCACCACCAGCGTGGCGATCATCTGCTGTTCCGTAGTAGTAAACCCGGCCATTTTGAAGATGCGCGGCGCGTAATACATGATGATATTCATGCCGGTGAACTGCTGCATCGCCTGCAATAACATGCCGAGGAAAACGGCGCGGCGCACGTTGCGGTTAGCTTTAAACAACTGGAAACCGCCCTGTTTCAGTTTCAGGCTTTCGCGGATTTCATTAAGTTCTTCGCGCGCTTTTTCCGAGGTATCGCGCAGCATACGCAGCACCTCTTCCGCTTCAATATGCCGCCCTTTTTGCGCCAGCCAGCGCGGGCTATTAGGCAGGAACACCACCAGAATAATCAGCAACACCGCTGGCAGCGCCAGTACGCCGAGCATTGCCCGCCAGTTGCCGCTGTAGCTAAACGCGGTATCCGACAGGAACGCCAGCACAATGCCCAGCGTGACCATTAACTGGTACATGCTTATCATCTTGCCACGCACGTTTTCGCTCGCCATTTCAGAGAGGTACAGCGGCGCGGTGTAAGACGCAATGCCGACCGCAACCCCGAGCAACACGCGGGAAAGCAGCAGCACTTCCACACTGGCGGCAAACGCGGAACCGAGCGAGCCGGCGACAAACAACACCGCGCCCGCCATTAAACTGTATTTGCGCCCAAGGCGGAAAGAGAGCCAGCCGTTAAACAGCGCACCCAGCGCCGCGCCCAGCATCATGCTGCTCACCACCCACTCCTGCAAACGGCTGGATAAGGTGAAATGGTCGGTGATAAACGGCAGCGCGCCGGAAATCACCCCAATATCGAGACCAAACAACAGCCCGGCAACCGCTGCCGACACCGAGACAAACAGATTCATACGCCGGGTATCACGCAGGGCGCGCGGTAAAGCTACGGAATCATTACTGATAGAAGTCATTTTTTCCTGCCTACACAGAATAAGACGTCCTATGAAAGTAAGTCAGCGACGGGTCAAAGCGTCAGTGCTGAAAACGCGAAGATATGGATAAATGCGCTGTGGCATGGTGTTTTGTGATGGAGTTTACAATTTTGAAAATATAGTTTAAGCACTAAACTAATTTTAACTTACTTATTTTTAACGATTTTTAATCAATAGCCTGCGAATTAAGATAAAAGGATATGGATTTTTCTATTCATCAGATATGGACAATTAATACGCAGAGATAAAAAAACCTGCCCGCAGGCAGGTTTTTTATGCAGCTAATGCCAGGCGAATTAACGTGCCAGCCAGCCGCCGTCCACCGCAATGGTGTAGCCGTTGATGTAGTCAGACGCTTTTGATGCCAGGAACACAACCGGCCCCATCAGATCGCTCGGCAGCCCCCAGCGGCCCGCCGGGATGCGATCGAGGATCTCGGCGCTACGCTGCTCATCGGCACGCAGTTGCTGAGTGTTGTTGGTCGCCATATAACCCGGCGCGATAGCGTTAACGTTGATGTTGTGTTTCGCCCACTCGTTCGCCAGCAGACGCGTCACGCCCATGACGCCGCTTTTTGACGCGGTGTAAGACGGTACGCGGATGCCGCCCTGGAAAGAGAGCATCGACGCGATGTTGATGATCTTGCCGCCGTTACCCTGCGCGATGAAGTGTTTTGCCGCCGCCTGGGACATAAAGAATACGCTCTTGATGTTCAGGTTCATCACGTCGTCCCAGTCTTTCTCGCTGAAGTTGATCGCGTCTTCGCGGCGGATCAAACCGGCGTTGTTTACCAGAATGTCGATTTTGCCGAACTCAGCAACCGCACGCTCCAGCAGAGCCGGAATGCCGTCGATCTGACGCAGATCGGCAGTCAGGCTAAGAAAACGACGGCCCAGCGCGGTCACGCGCTCGATGGTTTCTGTTGGTTCAACAATATTGATACCGACGATATCGCAGCCCGCTTCCGCCAGGCCCAGCGCCATACCCTGGCCCAGACCGGTGTCGCAACCGCTGACTACCGCAACCTTACCTTGAAGAGAAAATGCATCCAGAATCATGTTTATTCCTTAATCTATCAGCGCCTGTGTTGGACAGGCATGGTTTTATGCTGCCCGCTATTAGCGCAGATCTTTTACAGCGACGTGATCCATGTCATCAAAGACCTGGTTCTCACCCACCATCCCCCAGATGAAGGTATACGCACGCGTACCAACGCCTGAATGGATTGACCAGCTGGGAGAAATGACCGCCTGCTCGTTATGCATCACAATGTGACGCGTTTCCTGCGGCTGCCCCATCATATGGAATACGCAGGCGTCTTCTTCCATATTGAAATAGAAGTACACTTCCATGCGGCGCTCATGGGTATGGCACGGCATAGTGTTCCACAGGTTGCCCGGCGCAAGCTCGGTCAGCCCCATGCTTAACTGGCAGGTTTCCAGCACGTCCGGCACAAAATATTTGTTAATGGTACGACGGTTACTGGTCAGCGGATCGCCAAGCGTCACTGGTGCGACATCGGCTGGCGTCACTTTTTTCGTTGGGAAGGTGGTGTGTGCGGGTGCGCAGTTGTAGTAAAACTTGGCCGGTTTCGCGCTATCTATGCTGGCAAAAACCACCTCTCTGGCGCCTTTTCCGACATATAACGCATCGCGATGACCAATTTCATAACACTGACCATCAACGGTGATGGTGCCCGGGCCGCCGATATTAATCACGCCCAGTTCGCGGCGCTCAAGGAAATAGCTCACGCCAAGCTGTTTACCCACTTCGCTACCGACAGAAACGGTTTTATTCACCGGTTTAATACCGCCGACAATAATGCGGTCGATATGGCTGTAAACCATGGTGTATTCGTCATCAGCGAATATTTTTTCGACTAAAAACTCATTGCGCAGGCCCTGGGTATCCAGCGTTTTCGCATGCGCACTGTGGATGCTTTGTCTGACTTCCACAATAACCTCCGAAGTAAATTTTGACCGAAACGTCACTCAACGAAACGCAGAAACAGTGTTCCGTTTCTTCATTAGGCGCATCTTATCCCGGCTAAAACATGTTTTCAATCTTGGATAAAACAACGTTTCAATTTTTCTGCGACTTATTATTAAATCTGTAAGTCCGATCACGATTGTTTGGCGTTGACAGTGCGTCATTACCGGTTAGGCTATGAGAGTAAATTTAAATAAATCATAGCAAACAATAAGTTAAGATCGTCTTTGAGTTTTGACGGCTAATCAGTAATTTTTGTGTGTAAAATCAAAGCCCGCTAGCACAAACGCTTTTTCACCTCGCATTTATCCGGCTCGCAGACGTTGTTTTCTTATAAAGTGCGTCAGCAATCACACATATTGAAACGTTGTTTTGATAAATTATTACTCTATTTTTAAACTTGTAATCATCTGTGGTCATCATTGGGGGCGCAACTTTCCCACCGGACCATCTAAAGGAGTGAAATATGGCGAAAGGCATGCGGGTAAAACTCAATTACGCAATCAGCCGCGATCCGGATACCGGCGCGGAAGTCACCCGCTTAACACCACCGGAAGTGACCTGTCACCGGAACTACTTCTATCAGAAGTGTTTTTTCAATGATGGCAGCCACCTGTTGTTTGCCGGTGAATTTGATGGCCACTGGAATTATTACCTGCTGGATATCGCGAAAGCCGAAGCCGTGCAGTTAACGGAAGGCGCAGGCGATAACACCTTTGGCGGTTTCCTCTCGCCGGATGACAGTGCCTTATATTATGTGAAAAATGATCGCACGCTGCGTGAAGTGAATTTACAGACGCTCGCCGAGCGCGAAATTTATCGCGTACCGGATGAGTGGGTCGGCTACGGCACCTGGGTGGCAAACAGCGATTGCAGCAAACTGGTTGGGATTGAGATCGCCGCCAGCGACTGGACGCCGCTCAATGACTGGAAATTGTTCCATGATTTCTTTCATAAAGGCCCGCACTGCCGTCTGCTGCGCGTGGATCTGCAAAGCGGCGAAAGCAGCGTGATCCATGAAGAGAAAAACTGGCTGGGGCACCCGATCTATCGCCCGTTCGACGATAACACCGTGGCGTTTTGCCACGAAGGCCCGCACGATCTGGTGGATGCGCGGATGTGGCTGGTCAATGAAGACGGCAGCCATGTGCGCAAAGTCAAAGATCACGCCGAAGGCGAAAGCTGTACCCACGAATTCTGGGTGCCGAACGGTTCCGCGCTGGTGTACGTCTCTTACCTGAAAGGTCAACAGGGGCGCATGATTTACAGCTTCAACCCGGATACCGGCGTGAACGACGCGGTGATGCCGATGCCTGCGTGTTCACATCTGATGAGCAACTTCGACGGCACATTACTGGTCGGCGATGGTTCCGGCACGCCGGTGGATGTGAAAGATACCAGCGGTTACACCATTGATAACGATCCGTATTTGTATGTTTTCGACGTGGCGAAAAAAGCCTATTTCCGCGTGGCGCGCCACGATACCTCCTGGGCAACGGTTGCCAACAGCCGCCAGGTAACGCATCCGCATCCGTCGTTCACACCGGACGACAGTGCGATTCTGTTTAGTTCCGATAAAGACGGTAAACCGGCGCTTTATATCGCCAAACTTCCTGAGCAACGCGTAATGTTGCAAGCGTAAACTTTGAGTTAGTGTTTCTGTAACTGGCCTTGCCCTCCTCCTGGGGGGCTTTTTTTTGTGCCGTTCTTACTTGTCATACTTTGAGCCACTGGTGTGCTGGCTGCCTTACTTTTCGCTACAGGTTCGTTACTTTCTTTGGACTTTTGGAGAGTGCTTTTTGCATTTGCTCAGGTCTGCCCTGAATCATTTGAGTCACAGGAAGGCGGCAACGCAGCGAGTTTCCGGGAGCTAACTGAAGTAAGTGATTGCGGTGAATATGGCGGGCATAAATATAAAAAACCCCGGCCAATGGCTCCGGGGTTTTTGTGAGGGTAACACAGGTAGTTCAGACAATCAGAAAGAGTAAGCTACACCGAGGCGGAAACGGGTCTGGCGTTCGTCGGTGCTTTTCACACCCACGTTGCCCACTTCCACATACGGGGACCAGTTTTTATCCAGTTTGTACGCCACCTTGGCGTTATATTCGTTGGAATAGGTTTTGTTGTTTTCACGAATAACATCTTCGGTGCTCTTCGCGTAAACATAGTTCAGCTCAATACGGTAGTCGCCCATCGCCCAGCCGACCCAAGTATCAAATTTATTGACCTTGTTATCAACGGTATTGGAATCCGGGTTACGTGTGTATTCGTAGCGATAACGACCGGCAATATAGACGCCGTTATCAAAGCTGTATTGCACATGAAGATACGGTTTATAGATGGAGTTGGTATCTTTACTTTCGATATTAAAGCCCGGTGTTAACGCAAAATTCTGCGTCGCAGCCCAGCGCCAGTTAATGGACTCTTCGTGGCCGTTACCCACGATTTCCGTTAACGGTTTGTCGGCGTCATCGCCGCCAGATTTCCATTTCGCTTCAACACCGAAACCTAAGCCATTATCGAAACGGTGAGAAACCGCTACGCGATCGGCGTTGGAACCGCTGTCGATATATTCATGACGTAAATCCACGGTGACGGCTTGTGAAGCAAAGGAAGCGCCAAGGAGTGAAGCAAGAGCCAGAGTTTTCTTAAACATGAGATTACCTCAATAATTAAAATTATGTTCCATTTTTATGGAATTTCATTTTATTTTTTTGGTAACTTTATTTTAGTGATCGCGATCGTAAATATTTGTATGGAACGGAACTATGTATAACGGCGTGATGAATATCAATATATCCCCCCAAAAACGGCGGATTAATATGATAAAGATCACACCAATTTTCTATTAACTGTTAACTTACAAATTCAAATACAAATTAAAAACATAAAATAAAACAGATACCTACAAAACAAAATCATTAATAATAAGCACGCTTATCGCTTGCAGACATAATGATCACGCAGGGTACGATATTAATAATCAGCGCTGAAGAAGTAATTTTGAATAAGTCAGGAAAATTATTAGCGGGAAAGGTGTAAGTTTTAATTAAATTGAAACGCGAGCGGTAATGGGTGCCAAAAATAATAAAACCTTCCAGCCGGAAGGTTTTATTTAACTTAAAGTCAGATTAATCGCGTTCGATTGCCAGCGCCACGCCCTGGCCACCGCCGATGCATAAGGTTGCCAGTCCTTTACGGGCCTGCCGTTTTTGCATTTCATGCACCAGCGAAACCAGAATACGACAGCCGGAAGCGCCAATCGGGTGGCCCAGCGCTATCGCCCCGCCATTGACATTCACCCGCTTCTCATCCCATTCAAGGATTTTACCGACCGACAGCGCCTGCGCCGCATAGGCTTCGTTCGCTTCAATCAGATCGACATCATCGAGCTGCCAGCCCGCGCGCTCAAGGCAGCGGCGCATGGCATAAACCGGCGCAATGCCCATTAACGCCGGGTCGACGCCGACACTGGCAAACGCGCGGATGCGCGCCAGCACCGGTAAATTCAGTTCCTGCGCTTTTGCTTCGCTCATTACCAGCACCGCCGCCGCACCGTCATTGATCGGCGAGGCGTTACCGGCGGTGACGGAGCCGCTTTGTTCAAAAGCGGGGGCGAGTTTCGCCAGCGCTTCCGCGCTGGGGTCGGTACGCGGTTGTTCATCGGTATCGATAACCTGCGTCTGGCCTGCTGCATCCAACGCACTTACCGGCACAATTTCATCGCGAAAACGCCCGGAATCGATAGCGACACGCGCTTTATGCTGCGAGCTTAACGCCCATTCATCCTGGCGTTCACGGCTGATGCCATATTCACGCGCCAGGTTTTCCGCCGTTACGCCCATATGATAATCGTTGAAGGCGTCCCACAACCCGTCATGCACCAGGCTATCAATAAGCTGACTGTTGCCGAGCTGCGCGCCGGTGCGGCTGTCGGTCAGTACATGCGGCGCACGGCTCATATTCTCCTGCCCACCGGCGATCACCACATCGGCTTCGCCGCACTGGATCGCCTGAGAGGCCAGGTGCAGGGCTTTCAGCCCGGAGCCGCAGACGTCATTAATGGTGATTGCCGAAACCGTATTCGGCAGGCCGCCTTTGATCGCCGACTGCCGCGCAGGGTTTTGCCCGGCGCCTGCTGTCAGCACCTGGCCTAAAATCACTTCGTCGATATCTTGTGGCTGCACGCCGCTACGCTCAATCAATGCGCGCACCACCTGGCTGCCCAACTCAACGGCAGAGAGGCGTGACAATGCGCCCTGAAAACAGCCGATAGGCGTGCGAACCGCGCCGACTATCACGACATCTTTCATCTCTACCCCCGCAGTTGTTCAACCCGGCAATAGTAGTGCATTGTTAACAAGTATTAACTCGATTGTTTAAAATTGGTGAGATTAGTCACAGCGAAAGTCAGAGGCGGGAAAGCAGCGGCAAGTTGCGCGGCCAGCAAGGCCGCGCAGAAGGGGAAAATCAGTTGTTAACCGGGATCACCGCGCCTTTATATTTGGTGCGGATCCAGTCCTGAATCTCTTTGGAGTGCAGCACGTTTACCAGCGCCACGATATCTTTTTTCTTCTCGTCGCCACGGTGTACGGTGATGATATTGGCATACGGGTTGTTTTCACCGCTTTCCACCGCGATCGGATCGTGAACCGGATCCAGACCGGCATCAATCGCATAGTTGGCGTTGATCACCACCGCATCGCCTTCATCATTGTTGTACATCTGCGGCAGCAGCGCTGCTTCGACGTTCGGCAGGAACTGCAGTTTTTTCGGGTTATCAACGATGTCATCAATACGCGCCGTCACTTTGTCGATACCCGGTTTAAGCTTGATGACACCCTCTTTTTCGAAAATAGAGAGAATGCGCCCCTCTTCAGACACCGCATCACGCATGATGATTTTGCCGCCCTGCGGCAGATCTTTCAGCGATTTGTATTTTTTGGAGTAAATACCAATCGGCTCAATATGGATAGCGCCTGCGCTGACAAAATCATAGGTTTTGTCGCCCGCGTGGTCTTTGATAACGCTGTTCAGGTACGGAATGTGCTGGAAGTAGTTGGCATCCAGTTCACGGCTGGCCAGCGCCGTGTTCGGCAGGATGTAGTCCTGGAATGGTTTAATTTCCAGATCAATTCCCTGTTTCGCCAGAATCGGTTTTGCCTGCTCAAGGATTTCGGCGTGCGGCACGTTTGACGCGCCAACGGTCAGCGTATCCGCCCAGGAGGAGAAGCTCAGCACGCTGAGGGTGGCTGCGGCAATCAGTGTCAGTGTTTTTTTCATGATGTTGGTTTCCAATAATTATCGTTTATCTAACAGAGAAGTAATCACGTCGCCGCAGAACTGGATGATGAAGACGATGATAAGAATGGTCACCGTCGCCACCAGCGTGACGTCGTTATGGTTCCGCTGGAATCCTTCCAGATAAGCAAGATTGCCCAACCCGCCAGCGCCGATAACGCCGGCCATGGCGCTGTAGCTCACCAGCGCAATCAGCGTCACGGTAATCCCGGACACCAGCGCTGGAGATGACTCGGGCAGTAACACCCGAAATACCAGTGTGCTCAACCGCGCGCCCATCGAACGCGTCGCCTCAATCACCCCTTTATCCACTTCGCGCAGCGCAATCTCGACCAGGCGCGCATAAAACGGCGCGGCACCAACGATTAGCGCAGGCAGCGCGGCGTTCGCGCCAAGAATGGTGCCAACGAGGGTTTTGGTAAACGGGATCAGCAGCACAATCAAAATGATGAACGGAATAGAACGGAAGACGTTCACCACAATCGAAATCACGCTGTACAACGTGCGATTCTGGAACAGGCCGCCGCGCGCGGTGAGAAACAGCGCCAGACCGAGCACGATCCCCAGTACAAAAGTCGCCGCGCCCGACAGCGCTGTCATATACAGTGTCTCTTGCGTCGCCGCCCAGAGTTGCGCCCATTTCAGGTGCGGAAAGAGAGATTCAGCCATGTGTCACGACCTCGCTTTCAATATCCGTCTTGCTCAGGTCTGCAAGGATATTGTTCAGTTGTTCCGGGGTCGCCTTCACGTTCACCCATAATTGTCCAAATACGCCGTGCGCGGTTTGCGACATCTTGCCGTGCAAAATGTTAAACGGCAGACCATAGCGCAGCGTCAGTTCGCCGACGATCGGCTGGTGTGTGCTGTGGCCGGTAAAGGTCAATTTAATAACCGTACCGTCCAGATCGCTGTTCAGCTCCGGGTTGAACGCCTCTTCTTCTTTATACTGGCTCACCTGGCGCACAAACTGTTTGGTGATCGGCTGCTGCGGATGGGTAAAGACGCTCAGCACATCGCCCTCTTCCACCACTTTGCCGTTCTCCATTACCGCCACGCGGTCGCAAATCTTGCGCACCACATGCATTTCATGGGTGATCAACACAATGGTCAGTTTGAAACGGCGGTTAATATCGAGCAGCAAATCGAGGATCTGATCGGTGGTTTGCGGATCCAGCGCCGAGGTGGCTTCATCGCACAGCAGCACATCCGGGTTATTCGCCAGCGCGCGGGCAATGCCAACACGCTGTTTCTGCCCGCCGCTAAGCTGCGACGGATAAGCCTTTTCGCGCCCTTTCAGCCCGACCAGCTCAATCAGTTCCGCCACGCGGGCATTAATCTGCGCTTTTGGCGCACCGGCAATTTGCATCGAAAACGCAATGTTTTCGCTCACCGTGCGCGACCACAATAAATTGAAGTGCTGAAAGACCATACTGATCTTCAGCCGCGCCTGGCGCAACGTTTCTCCGCGCGCGGCGGCAATGTCCTGACCATTAATCACAACGCTGCCGGAGGTGGGTTTTTCCAGACCGTT
This sequence comes from Kosakonia sp. SOY2, assembly GCF_027109175.1. Classification (NCBI taxonomy): domain Bacteria; kingdom Pseudomonadati; phylum Pseudomonadota; class Gammaproteobacteria; order Enterobacterales; family Enterobacteriaceae; genus Kosakonia; species Kosakonia sp. SOY2. Next base: position 399,743 of record NZ_JAPVXH010000002.1, on the reverse strand, counting down.
CAGCAAGCGAATCAGCGTACTTTTCCCGGCGCCGCTGTAGCCAATAATGCCGTAAATCTGCCCCTGCTCAACCGTCAGATTGACGCTGTCGACGGCGGTAATCGATGCCTTTCCCTGGTCGAAAATCTTGGAGATATTCCTGAGGACGATCATTCGTTGGTGTTTCCGTTTGGCAGTTTAGCAGTATGGATGTCCAGAAGATAATAATCAGCCGTAGTTATAATTCAAATAACCAAATAGACATTACTTATAACTAAACACGCTAACAGCGGTGGAACAGGGGTTTTGACGATAAGACTTTATTTCGCATTGCATTGCCGGAAATTGCATAACTGCGATGGAGAGAAGAGGAAAAGTGTCTGAAATCAGCGCTAAAACCCGCTTTTCTGGCAATCGATCCATCCGGACGACTGTATGGCTCGCCGTCCTGATGGCTAAACAGAGGTTTATATTTCCAATCGCTCTAAACGCCGAATAAAGGTTATTTAAACAGGCAAAATGACAGACCTATCATCCGATCATCACGAATGTTAACGGGTGAATCTACAATGTCAGTCTTCCATTCTGTAACCGAATTGATCGGTCAAACACCGCTGTTGCAGTTACATAAACTGGCGAGCGGGCCATGCGAATTATTTCTCAAACTGGAAAACCAGAACCCTGGCGGTTCGATTAAAGACCGGGTCGCGCTGTCGATGATTAACGAAGCCGAACGCCTCGGTTTGCTCGCACCCGGCGGGACGATTATTGAAGCCACCGCCGGTAACACCGGGCTGGGACTGGCGCTGATCGCTGCGCAAAAGGGTTATTCACTGGTGCTGGTAGTACCGGACAAAATGAGCCGCGAGAAGATTTTCCACCTGCGCGCACTGGGCGCGAAAGTGGTGCTCACCCGCTCAGACGTGAACAAAGGCCATCCGGCTTACTATCAGGATTACGCGCGCCGCCTGGCGCAAGAGACGCCGGGCGCGTTTTACATCGACCAGTTCAATAACGACGCTAACCCGCTGGCGCACGCGTCGACAACCGCGCCGGAACTCTTTGAACAACTGGACGGCAAAATCGATGCCATCGTCGTTGGCGTGGGCTCCGGCGGCACGCTTGGTGGACTGCAAGCCTGGTTTGCTAAACACTCGCCGCACACCGAATTTGTGCTGGCCGATCCGGCCGGCTCGATCCTCGCCGATCAGGTGGAACATGGTCGTTACAGCACGCCAGGTTCCTGGCTGGTTGAAGGCATTGGCGAAGATTTTATTCCACCGCTGGCGCACATCGACGGTGTGCGCAAAGCCTTTCGTATTACCGATCGCGAAGCCTTCGCCACCGCCAGAGAACTGCTGCAACAGGAAGGCATCCTGGCGGGATCGTCCACCGGGACGCTGCTCAGCGCCGCCCTGCGTTACTGCCAGGCGCAAACCGCGCCGAAACGCGTGGTGACGTTCGCCTGCGATAGCGGCAACAAATATCTGTCGAAGATGTTTAACGATGACTGGATGCGCCAGCAAGGGTTGCTCACGCGCCCTTCTAACGGCGATCTCACGGATTTTATCGCCCTGCGCCACGACGAAGGGGCCACCGTCACCGCTGCGCCAGAGGATAGCCTCGCCGCCGTGCTGGCGCGCATGCGTCTGTACGATATCTCGCAACTGCCGGTGCTGGAAAACGGTCAGGTGGTGGGGATTGTTGACGAATGGGATCTGATAAGACACGTGCGCGGCGACAGTGCGCGTTTCGCGTTGCCGGTAAAAGCGGCGATGACCCGCAACGTGGAAATCCTCGATAAACACGCGCCGGAAAGCGCGCTGTACGCCATTTTTGATCGCGGCCTGGTCGCGGTGATCGCCGACAACGGCCACTTTGTTGGCCTGATCACCCGCAGCGATGTGCTGACCACCTGGCGCAACCGTCTTGAACAATAAGGGAAATAAAATGAAAACACTGGCAACGCAGAGCGTCCACAGCGGCGCATTCAACGACCAACACGGCGCGGTGATGCCGCCGATTTACGCCACCTCCACTTTCGCACAGCCTGCGCCGGGCCAACACACCGGCTACGAATATTCGCGCAGCGGCAACCCGACACGCCATGCGCTGGAAACGGCGATTGCCGAACTGGAAGGCGGCACGCGCGGTTACGCGTTTGCTTCCGGCCTCGCCAGCATCTCCACGGTGCTGGAACTGCTGGATAAAGACAGCCATCTGGTGGCGATTGATGATGTGTACGGCGGCACCTATCGCCTGATTGAAAATGTGCGCCGCCGCAGCGCCGGATTACAGGTGAGCTGGGTAAAACCGGACGATCTCGCAGGTCTCGAAGCTGCCATTCGCCCCGACACACGGATGATCTGGGTGGAAACGCCAACCAACCCGTTACTGAAGCTGGCGGATCTGGCGGCGATTGCCGCCATCGCCAAACGTCATAATATTCTCAGCGTGGCGGATAACACCTTCGCATCGCCGGTTATCCATCGCCCGCTGGAGTTAGGGTTTGATATCGTGGTGCATTCGGCCACGAAATACCTGAACGGGCACTCGGATGTGGTTGCCGGCTTGGCCGTGGTCGGTGATAACCCGGCGCTGGCCGAAAAACTCGGTTATCTGCAAAATGCCGTCGGCGGGGTGCTCGATCCGTTCAGTAGTTTCCTCACCTTGCGCGGCATTCGTACGCTTTCCCTGCGCGTGGAGCGCCACAGCAGCAACGCGCTGGCGCTCGCCCGCTGGCTGGAACAACAGCCGCAGGTGGAGAAAGTGTGGTTCCCGTGGCTGGAATCGCACCCGCAGTATCAGCTGGCGCGCAAGCAGATGGCGCTGCCGGGCGGCATGATTTCAGTGGTCATCAAAGGTGATGACGCGCGGGCGACAGAGATTATCAATAAGTTAAAACTGTTTACGCTGGCGGAAAGCCTCGGCGGTGTGGAGAGCCTGGTCAGCCAGCCGTTTAGCATGACTCACGCGTCAATTCCGCTTGAACAGCGCCTGGCAAACGGCATCACACCGCAGTTGATCCGCCTGTCGGTGGGCATTGAAGATGAACAGGATCTGATTGCTGACTGGAAAAACGCGCTGGCGTAAGCACATAAATCGGGGAGCCATCAGGCTCCCTGCGATGTTAACGGGTTGTCCCACGCCGATACCACCTGGTTGCGGCCCTGTTTTTTCGCGGCATACAGCGCCGTATCGGCCCGGTGAATAAGACCGCTGGCAATCATATGCAACGGTTTATCTTCAAAATGCACTTGCCCCGTTTGCAGTGTCGCCACGCCGATACTGATGGTCAAAAAACCGGTCGGGCTGGCCGCGTGCGGTACGCTAAGCGCGTTGATATTGCCGCGCACATCTTCGGCGACATTCATCGCCTGCATCAGGTTGGTTCCCGGCAGGATAATCAGAAACTCTTCGCCACCGTAACGGCTGACGTTATCGCCGCTGCGCAAGGGTAACGAGGTGAGCGTGCGGGCAACCAGGCGCAGGCAATCGTCCCCGGCCTGATGCCCCTGGGTATCGTTGTAGTTTTTGAAATAGTCGATATCCGCCAGACAGACCGACAGCGGGAAATCCTCCTGCAAAGCGCGGGAAATCTCGCTCAGCAGACACTCATCCATATAGCGCCGGTTAAACAACCCGGTCAGGTGATCGTGTTGCGCGTACTGTTGTAACACTTTATTCGCGCTGGCGAGCTTGTGCTCTGCCTGGCGACGTTCGGTGATATCGACCCAAGTGACCGACAGCCCCACCACCATATCCATGGCGTCATGTACCGGTACCGCCTGAATATCGTAACAGCGATCGCGCCAGCCCAACTCGCGTGACGGCAACGCCTCGCCCTTATCCGCCAGCGCGAAATCCGTCAGGAAAAAGGGCCAGTAATCAGGCATCAAACGCTGAAAGTGATCCTCTGTTTCCAGCGCCTCACCCAGCAATTTCGCCATCGCCTTGTTGGACATCACCAGACGCCCGTGGCGGTCAATCATACACAGCGCCACCGGCGTGGTTTCGTAAATGGTCTCCAGTTGCAGCACCCGTTCACCGAGGTTGGAGATATTGCGATCGATACCGCGATAACCGCGCAACTCACCCTGCTCATCAAACAGCGGGATGCCGCTGGTTTCCAGCACCACAATGCTGCCATCGGCGCGTTGATTACGGTTGACCAGGCCAGAAAACGCACGCTTCTCCGCCACAATGGCACCAAACGCGCCCGCCACGCGTTCCGCTTCGCCCGGCGGCATAAAATCAAAAGGGGTTTTGCCAATCACCTGGTCAGGCGGTACGCCGAGCAATTCCGTTACGACGTCGGAAGACCACGTATAACGTCCCTGCGCGTCGACTTCCCACACCCAGTCAGAATTGTTGTGCAGCAATTCGAAGAGATGTTTGGCATCTTCTTCCCGGTGATCCAGCCGTTTTTTGTCATTATTCATGGTTTCTGTTCCGCATGGCCCGCTATGCGCGCAACAACTTGCCTGGTCAGCGTGGTGAAGGCAAGAAATATTCACCACAAAAATATATCTATCTGTTTTGCTAAGCTGCGCCTTAACCCAATGAAAGTGAATAAGATTCATACTTACTTTGGGCGTTTTTTTCTGCAACATCTCTGCTTCGAGATGTCGGTTTTGCGTCTGCTTACCCTGTTTTCAATCACCAGAAGTAATAATAGCCACACTGTACACGATTTCGTCAGACTTTTTCATGCAGCTTATTTTTTTATCTCTCGGCAACGTGGCCAGAACCTGCAATTTATTTATCGTCACCTTAATTACAATAAGAAATTATAGATCGTATCTATTTAAAGTAATTAATTTACCTTAAGGCAAATAACTCATGGATTTTTTAAATTTTCCGGTTAATATATTTTCTCTTCGTCGATTATCGCCATCGATATTTATCACGCAAGACAATAGCTATATATAAAGACGAATTAATTAATACTATCTATAAAATAAAAATAACGTTACCGCATTTACTTTGGCGGTACAGCCACAACGCTTTACTCATCACGCACGCCGCGCCGCAAGGCCTGGCGCGGATTTGTTATTAGTGCAGGGTTATAAAAACAATGAATAGCGATAACCGCAAAAATAAAACCACCAGCGTCAACCCGGCGCGCCAGGCGCACCGCCAGATGTCGTGGGGAATGTTATTCTTTTGCTTATTTCTGCTGGTATTGAAGTTTTTTAGCTGAATCGGCGAGATGGGTATTAAAACAATAAAATAATCCCCCGATAACGGGGGATATATTCCGGCTCGCACTCCTTGCGGGCCTGGGCCACTGCTGCTACCTTGCAAACTCACTTCTTTTATTATTGCGCTGCATGTCGGCTTTGTAACCACCCTGCCAACGCCGAGGCATTTAACGCCCGGGAATAGAGATATCCCTGAGCGATATCGCACTGCAAATCCCGTAGCTGATTACGCTGCTGTTCGGTCTCCACCCCTTCGGCTACCACCGTCTGGTGCAGGCTTTGGCCGATTTTCACCACCGTGGTGGCAATGGCTTTCATTTTGCTGCCTTCGCTGAGATCGCGCATAAAACTTTGATCGATTTTCAGCTCGGTCATAGGCAGGTGCGCCAGGCGTGACAGGCAGGAGAAACCGGTGCCGAAATCATCCATCGACAGGCCAACGCCGAGCTCGCGCACCGCACAAATCACTTCCATCGTTTCCGGGCGCTTATCCATCATCACCCCTTCGGTGATCTCAATGGTCAGGCTGCTGGCTGGGATCCGGTACTGGCGCAACAGATAGTTGATGTAGTGCGGCAGGCTACTGTTATAGAAGTTAATTGGTGAAAGATTTACCGACACCACCGGCACGTGAATACCGTTGCTGCGCCACTCCGCCATCTGGCGGCAAGCTTCATGGAGTGTCCAGCGGCCAATGGCTTCAATCTCACCGGTCTCCTCGGCCAGGGCGATAAATTTTCCGGGGGGAATATCGCCAAGAACCGGATCTGTCCAGCGCGCCAGCGCTTCAACCCCATAAAGCTCGCCATTCTTCAGCCATATTTGCGGTTGATAGTGCAAATGCAGCAGGTTACTGGCGATAGCGAGCTTTAACGCCGCCGCCAGTTTTAAACGTTCCTGATCGACCTGGTTCATCTCCGGGCTGAAAAACAGATAGCCGCCGGAGGCCGCCGCTTTCGCCAGATGCGAGGCGTGGTTGGCATGTTTAAGCAGGCCATCGCGCGAGGCGCCGTGATCCGGGTAGACGCTGATGCCGGTACTGACCGTCACATTCAGCGCCAGATCGGCGACATTGAACGGCATACGGAACAGGGCCTGGATCTTCTGCGCAATGCTGGTGGCACGCGTGTAATCACAATCCGGGATCACCAGCACAAAGGCGTCGCTATCGGCGTGGCTGACAAAGCCCTGACGTGAAAATTCACTCAGCAGACGCTGCGCTATCGCCACCAGCACGTTGTCCCCGGCGGCGTAACCAAGCGCATCATTCACATCTTTAAAATGGTCGAGATCGAGAAAGAAAAACGCGGCGCGCTGATGAATGTCGCCTGCGATCATCTGATCAATATAGTGATGCAGCGCGCTGCGATTGGGCAGCCCGGTTAAACGATCAAACGTGGAAAGCTTAGTGACGCGCTCCTGATCGATATGCACCACGACGCGGCAAGGCGCACGGTCACCTCTAGCGCCTTCATAACTGATGGTCGCTGCCAGCGAGGTCTCCTCGCCGGTAGAGGAGATCACCGTCAGCGCACGCTCACTTTCCATTTCGCCGGGCAGCATATCCAGCGAGCCGAATAACGGAATGGCCGAGGCCTTACAGCCCAGCACTGAAATACGTGGATAGCCCCATAATTTCTCTGCCGCGCGATTAAAGAAAAACACGGTTTCCGTACTGTCCAGCAGTACGACAGCATCGTGAACATTTTCGAGTGCGGCAAGCATATTCTCAGAGCCGAAAATATCATTTTCAGAATGCATAATCTTTTTTCTTAAAGAAGAGTTCGGCAACATCCTAATTGAAAGTAATAACAGGTTCAATATCACCCAGCCGTAATATTATGCAGCCATATCATTTATAGAGAACCTCAATAAATAAACAGTTATTTATCGTTAAAGAAACCTCAGCAGATGCCGATTAATTAAAAACGATCAAAAAACGAAGAATTGTGGAGTAATTATGGAGATTTTAATTATACGTGCTTATCAATAAAAATACTGACGTAACGCACAGCGATAATATTTACCTCTTTCCCCTCGCCATCCCGCGTACTTAGCGGCCCCGACGCGATGCACAGCAATAAATAAACGTTGCATTCATAGATGCATTTAATAAGTGTCTGGCTATTTATCGATAACGTCACTTGACCTTAACTGACCGCCACCGACAGTATATAAGGAAATTCTCATTTAAAGCGGAATACGGAAATTAATATTAAGACATACCGTCCGCTTTAGCGCGTAACCTTTGTTCGCGAATAAAAGAGAAAACAACCACCACGTGCTTATATTAGCGCATATTCAACACATCGGAGTCAGGCAAATACTATGTATGATGATTTAGGTTCTTTGGCTGAAAAACTGAAGATGTCCGGTGTTTCTTTCCAGGAAATGAGTGATGAAGATGGTGCAACAATGCAAGCAGTAACCACAACGGCAGTCACATCCGAGGTCAAAGACGATATGCAGGCCGCCGCGCTTGCAACAACGCCGGCGAGCCACAAGGAGGCTAACCAGGCCAGCGCACCGGCAGGCATCCCGGCTAACACCCTTTCCTGGCCTAAAAATAAACCGGTACCGGTCCCCGCGCCTGACGCCTTTAGCGCACCGGCTAACGGTATTCTGCAGAGCGTGGCCGCCCTTCACCGCCCGGCGGAGGTGGACGTTCGCGAGCGCAATCCAGTTCGGCTGGATATGTTATTTTCCGTTATTGGCAAATAATATCGCTCTGCCATGTGAAATCTTCACCTGGTAATAATAACGCACGATTTTTCTTGGCCTGCGGCCCGGTAAACAGTAACGATTTTAACTGGCCGGATAAATCCGTCTCGTCACGAATTTTAACTGGTAACCGGAAGACATTGTCCCGCCGGTATGCCTTTATTCTTTTCTGTGCAAGATGATAACAACATGAAAAAAATCATCGGAATTATTTTCACGCTGATACTGCTGTTATTATCGCTGCTGGTAGTGATTACTCCCATGAGCAGCGATAAACAATACCTTTTTGGCCTTAGCGTGATGGCAGTGGTATTTATTCTGGGAAGAGTAAAAAGCAAAAAAGCCGTACTGGCAATGCTTTCCCTCTCCGTATTGATGTCGACACGTTATATTTGGTGGCGCGCCACAACAACGCTGCATTTTGATTCAACGGTAGAAATGCTGCTCGGCAGTTTACTGTTTGCCGCAGAAATTTACTCGTGGACGATTTTACTGCTGGGTTATATTCAAATGGCGTGGCCATTAGAACGCCCGATTGCGCCTTTACCGGCAGATAAATCAATCTGGCCGACCGTCGATATTTATGTCCCCTCTTATAATGAAAGCCTTGAAGTTGTTCGCGATACGGTTCTGGCCGCGCAGTGTATCGAATATCCGCAAGATAAAGTGAAGGTGTATATTCTTGACGATGGAAAGCGCGACGAATTCCGTGATTTCGCCGCTGAAGCGGGCGTTGGGTATATTACCCGCCCGGATAACAGCCACGCGAAAGCCGGTAATCTCAACCACGCGATGACCATTACCCACGGCGAGCTTATCTGCGTGTTCGACTGCGACCACGTGGCAACGCGCGTATTCCTGCAAGCCACGATTGGCGAGTTTTTCCGTGACGATAAACTGGCGCTGATCCAGACGCCGCACCACTTCTATTCGCTCGATCCGTTTGAGCGCAACCTGACAGCGGCAAAGCGCGTTCCGCACGAAGGGGCGTTGTTCTACGGCCCGGTGCAGCAGGGCAATGACAACTGGAACGCCACGTTCTTCTGCGGCTCCTGCGCAGTGATCCGCCGTAGCGCGCTCAATGAAGTTGGCGGCTTTGCCGTGGAAACCGTGACCGAAGATGCGCACACCGCGCTGAAATTACAGCGTCGCGGCTGGAACACCGCGTTTCTGGATATTCCGCTGGCGGCGGGACTGGCAACCGAACGTCTGGCGCTGCACGTTAACCAGCGTATTCGCTGGGCGCGCGGCATGACGCAGATTTTCCGTATCGACAACCCGCTTTTAGGACGTGGTCTGAAGCTGACGCAGCGCATCTGCTATCTCAACGCCATGTTGCACTTCCAGTATGGCCTGCCGCGTGTGGTGTTCCTGACCTCGCCGCTGGTGTTTATGTTATTCAATCTGAACATTATTTCGTCGTCGGCAACGCTGATTTTCGCCTATGTATTGCCACATCTGGTGCTGTCGACAATGGTCAACTCGCGTATTACCGGGCGCTACCGCTACGCGTTCTGGGGCGAAATTTATGAAACGGTGATGGCGTACCACCTGATTCTGCCGACGCTACTCAGCCTGATTTCACCGCGTCTGGGCAAGTTCAACGTCACCGATAAAGGCGACCTGACCGACCGCGATTACTTCGATGCCCACACGGTACGCCCCTTGATCATCACCACCCTGTTGATGGTGGGCAGCATGATCTGGGTTGGCGTACGTTATTTTATGCATGATTACGCCGGTATCGATCCGCGCGTGATCCTGTTCAACATCGCCTGGGGCACGTTCAGTACCATTATTTTGCTGGCCTCTATTGCAGTGGCGAAAGAGACCAAGCAGATCCGCAAAACCATCCGTATTTACGCCCGCTTGCCGGTCACGGTGCTGTTCTCTGACGGTTCAAAAATGCAGACCCGCACCTTTGACATCTCGATGGGCGGCGCGCGCGTGGCGCTGGTGAAAGGCGAAGATATGAGCCACAAAACCCCGGTACAAATCGAGCTGGGGCTGGGCGGTGAAATCGCCCATGTACCGATTCGCGCCGCCGGGACTGGCGTGGGCGATCTCCGTCTTGAGTTCGACACCGTGGCGCTGAGCGAACGCCGTAAGCTGGTGCGCGTGGTGCTCTCCCGCGCCGACGCCTGGTATCGCCCGCCGCATGCGCCAGACCGCCCGCTGGTGTCGTTTATGGGAATTTTGCAGTGCGTGTATGAGCTGTTCTTCGGCCGCAAAAAAACCGTGAGTGGCTTTAATAGCCAGATGTCCGCCGTGGCGAAAAAACAGGAAGAGGTTAACAATGCGCTTTAACCCCTTCACTTTGACCGCCTTACTGGTGGGCGGCTTTAGCCCGATCTGCGCCTTTACGGCCCAGAACGACGCGCTGCCGGAATTACCGCTGCCGGTCACGCTGCAAGGCGCAAAACCGCAGCCGCAACCTGCACCCGTTGCGGGCAGCAGCAACCAGGATATTGCCAGCACGCTCAGCTTTGGCGATATGGGCGCAACCGGCGGTTTAACCCTCAGCGGCCAGCAGTTACAAAACGGCGTGTCGTTCAACCTGCCGGGCGATCTGGTGGTAACCAACGCGCATATCAATTTGAATGTGCAGGTTAACCGCAGCGATGTGAGCGGTGAAAATCTGCAACTGATGCTCAACGGCCAGCCGCTCGGCGCGATTCCGCTCGATCAGTTGCAGCAGGATAAAGGGGCCTGGAGCCTTGATGTACCCGCGTCGATGATTGCGTCCAGCAACAACCTCAGCTTCCAGCTAAAAACCGGTGACGACATTATCAATAACGTCTGGAGCTGCCAGCGCGCGCTGCCCGCCGATTACAACGTGACGTTACAGCCGGAATCGTCGTTGAATTACCAGGGATTATGGCTGAACGTGCGCAAAACCCTCGGCACATTCCCGCGCCCGTTCTTCGATGTGAAGCAGACCAAAGACCAGACGATTAGCATTGCTTATCCGGCCTCGCCGGATGCGGATGTACTCACCGCGTCGGCAATTGTCGCCTCGCAGTTTGGCGCATTGAGTAATGGCAAACCCAGCCGCTTTGAGGTGCAGTACGACACCCTGCCTGCGGGCAATGGCATCCTGATTGGCAAACCCGGCCAGACCATCGGAGGCGTTACCATTCCGCAGAGCAACGGCGCGGCATTGCAGGTTATCGACAACCCACAAAACCCGGCATACAAGCTGTTGATCGTAAGCGGTCATAACGACATGCAACTGCGCCAGGCCGCCTGGCGGCTGAACATACCGGGGCTGCCGGACAGCGACACGCTGGATGTGCCGCCCCTGAAAGTGGCGCAACGCGCGGCCTGGGATGCTCCGCGCTGGATCAATACCGAACGTCCGGTGGCCATACGCTCTTTGCTCAGCGATGAAGGCGCGCTGGTGGCGCACGGCGTCTGGCACGGCGAGAATCAGTTGCCGTTTCGCACCGCGCCGGATCTGTTCTTATGGGATGGTTCTGCCGTTCCCCTGCACCTGAACTACAGCTTTGCGCAGAAAAACTGGCTCGACGATCAGGCATCGTTCCTCAATGTCAGCCTGAACGGTGAGTTCCTCAAACGCCTGCCGGTAAGTAAAGAGGGATTGCTGGCGCCTGTGCTGGCGACATTCGGTCTGTCGCACCGCCAGCAAAGCGCGGTGGTGAACATTGACCCACGGGCGCTCCTCGGCAACAACCAGCTTGGCTTCTGGTTTGGCTTGCAGGCGCAGAAAAATGCCCCGTGTAACGCGCTGGCGGATGAGAACATTCAAAGCCGCATTGAAGGTGATTCGACGCTCGATTTCAGCCGCGCCTGGCACTTTGGCAAGCTGCCCAATCTGGCCTGGTTTAGCAGCGCCATGTTCCCGTTCACTCGCCATGCCGACCTGGCGCATACCACGGTGCTGATGCCAGCACGCCCGTCCGCCGAGGATATTGCGTTGCTGCTAAACCTGATGGCGCAAGCCGGGCGCGATACCGGCGTAAGCGTCAATTATCTGCACCTGTACACCGGCATGCCGGGGCAGGAAGAGGCACAAGCGCAGCTTGCTGACAGCGACATTCTGGCGATTGGCAGCCTGAGCAACCGTGAACTGCTCACGCCCCTGCTGCAAAGCAGTGCTTTTACGCTCAACGAAAACACGCTCGAAGTAATGACCGCCAGCGTGATCAACCGGATGCTGTCTCTGCTGAGCGGCGACCAGCCACGCACAGACATGGACGCCGCCGAATACCTGCTTGATACCAACCAGTGGCGTGGCCTGCTGAGCCTGCGCTCGCCGTGGAACGCACAACGCGTCGTGGTCATTGCCACCGGCACGGACAACCAGCAACTGGCCTTACTGCCAGCGGACATGAGCAAACCGGCATTTCTCGCCAATGCCGGCGGGGACTTCACCGCCATCACCAATGCGGGAGACGTGCGAAGCTGGCGCGTGGGCGAGCAGTTCACCAGCGGCAACCTGCCGGGCTACATGAAAATTTTGTGGTTTGCCAGCGAGCATATCTTCTGGCTGGTTGCCCTTACCTGCCTGATTGCCGCCGTCACCGGCCCGATGTTGTTTAACGCGTTACAGCGCCATGCCCACCAACGCTTGCAGGATAAGACGAAGAAATGAATACGCGTAAACCACTGACGCACGCCTTTTATCTGCTCTGCCTGCTGGGAGCTTGTCACCCGGCTGCAGCGACGGAAAGCACGGATGCGAACGCCAATGACACGGCGGTGAAAAAACTGCTGGCGCAGGCCAGTTACTGGCACAGCAAAGCCCACGACGAAATGGCTATCGACGCGCTGCAAAAAGTGCTGGCGGCGGATGACAAAAATATCGACGCCATGTATCTGCTGGCGCTCTACTCGTTGCAGCAAGGCAATGTTCAGCAGTCGGAAATCTGGCGGAAAAAAATCGCCGAACTTTCACCGCAAGATCCGCGCCTCAACGCGCTGAACAGTGCCAGCACGCTGCGCAGTATCCCGCAGGACAAGCTCACTGCGGCCCGCCAACTGGCAAGCCGTGGGCAGATTAAAGAGTCGATTGCCGCCTGGCGTGCGCTGTTTAACGGCAACCCGCCGCCGGACGATGTGGCGCTGGAGTATTACCAGACGATGGCAGGCGACAGTGCCAGCTGGTCAGAAGCGGTTGCCGCGATGCGCCAGCGCGCCAGCGTGATGCCGGATGATGTGCCGACCAGACAGGCGCTGGCGATGGCGCTCACCTACCAGGAGCCAACGCGCCGGGAAGGGATCGCACAGTTGAGCCGCCTTGCGCCGGACGATAAAAACGCCGACAAAGCGCTGCAACAAGCGCTGCTGTGGCTCGATGCCAAAGTGGGCGATCTCCCGGCCTACACCGCGTATGCGCAGCGCCACCCGGACGATAGCGCGCCGATGGATCACTACCGCAAAAGCGTGGAAGGCGATGCCACCAAAGCCGGGTTCGACGCGTTAAACAGCGGCGACTTAGGCGGCGCGAAAGATAAGTTTGCCGAAGCGCTGCAAACCCGCGCCAATAACGGCAACGCGCTGGCCGGGATGGGTTACGTCGCGCTGCGACAGAATAATTTCAGCGATGCGGAAAAATTTCTGCGCCGCGCCGCCCAGGAGGACACCACTAATCCGAACAACGTGCAGTGGGCGAAAGATGCCGATAACGCTCGCTTTTACGGTGCGCTCGGCCAGGCGCGCAGCCTGAGCCAGAAAGGCAGCTACGATCAAGCGCTGGCAAGCCTTGAAGGCAGCAACACTCAAGACGACAGTCAACAACTGGCGGCGGAGATGCTGCGCGCCGACATCCTGCGCCGCCAGGGAAAATTGCCGCAAGCGGAAGAGATTTATCGCAAGCTGCTGGCTGAACGTCCACAAAACACCGATATCCGCACCGGCCTGTGGTGGGTGTTAAAGCAGCAAAACAAGCAAAGCGAAGCGGACGCCATGCTGCGTACCCTGCCCGCCAGCCTGCGCACCCGCTTTGCCGCTGTTGGCGATAACGGCGACGGCGAACGCAAAGCCGCGCAGTCAGCACTGGAGGCGGGCAACAGCTCACGCGCGATGCAAATTTTACAGGCGGCGTCCGGTAAATATCCGCAAAACGTCTGGCTGCAACTCGACTATGCGCGCGCTTTACGCAAAGCCGGACAGAAACAGCAAGCCGCGACGGTAATGACCGCCGTTACCACGCGCAGTAATACCAGCAAAGAAGCGCTGTATGCCGCCGCGGTTTTCGCCGCCGAAGAGAACGACTGGTCACGCGCGCAAAGCCTGCTCGCCCGCGTACCGCGCAGCAGCTACAGCGCCGATATGACAGCGCTCAGCACGCGCGTGCAGACCAACCAACAACTGGATATTGCCCGTAACTATTTACGGCTCGGCAATGCCGCCGCCGCGCGCAACTCGCTGCTGGCGCTGCAACGTAACCCGCCGCAAACCCCGGTCGATGTTGGCCGTCTGGCAGAACTGTTAATGCAAAGCGGTGACAGCAGCGGCGCACTGCAATTAGTGCGGGAAAACCAGGCGCAGGGGCTGCACGGTTCGGTGATCGATTACGCCGGGCAGATCCGCGTACTCAATCAGGCCGGTCAGTTCGCCGAAGCGGAGAGCATTCTCAACGCCCCGGCGCTGCAAAACGGCACCAGCCAGCAGGAGATGAACGATATCCGTACCGGCAGCCTGATCGCCCGCGCCGACCGCCTGCGGGAAAAAGGACAAATTGGCAAAGCGTGGAATCTGCTCATGCCGGAGCTGCAACGCAACCCGACCAATACGGATTTACTGCTGGCGGTTGGGCGCATTTACCAGGCCGATCACATGGACGACAAAGCCACCGAGATCTACCAGTACGTGCTGCGCAAATCCCCGCGCGATAAACAGGCGCTGACCGGGCTGGTAAACCTGGCGCTGGCGCGTGGCGATAACGATGCGGCGCGCCAGGCGTTCTCTACGCTTGAGCCGAGCCAGGATGCCGATTACATGTTGCTGGCGGCGCGTGTCGCCGCCGCTAATGGTGAAAACCAGCGCGCCATGTCGCTGCTGCGCACTGCCCAGTGGCGTCTGCAACAGGGAGATGAGAACGACAACGACGAACTCAGCGCCGTGATGTCCCTGCCCTCGCCGACGCGCCAGGCGCAGTTAACGGCAATGAGCGGCATCAACAGCATGATGCGCGATTTGCAGGAAAAGAGCGCTACGTGGACCAGCGCGGGCGTCTCGCTGCGTAGCCGTAATGGCGAGTCCGGCCTTGGCGCGCTGGATGAAGTGCAGGCGCCGATGATCCTCTCCGGTGCCATTGGCGACGCCACGCGCCTGAGCCTGAATATCACACCGGTGTCACTCAATGCCGGGGAGATGTCTGGCGAAGCGGCGAACCGCTTTGGTTCCGGGGCGCTGGAGCATGCGGAAAAACTGGCGCAAGCGGCGGCAAGCACCTCAACCACCACCAGCTCGACGAATGCCACTTCGCAAGGCAGCCAGCAGGCAAATGGCGTTGCCGCCAGCCTCAGCATGAGCGGCGACAACTATAAGCTGGATATCGGCAGCACGCCGACCGGCGGCGAGTTCACCCGGCTGGTGGGTGGTGTGGAGTGGAACCCGAAACTGACACAAAACAGCTCGCTGAACCTGAAAGCAGAACGCCGCGCGGTGACCGACAGCCTGCTCTCTTATGTCGGCGTGAAGGATAAGAGCACCGGTGAGAGTTGGGGCGGCATCACCCGCAATGGCGTGTCGGCGCAATTCGCCTGGGATAACGAGTTAATCGGGCTTTACAGCAAATTAGGTTTCGACACCTATGTTGGCACCAACGTACCGACCAACCACGCGGTGAGCGCGCAGGCGGGCAGCTATTTGCGGCCGTGGAAAACCGCCGACAGCGAGCTGAAGGTCGGGGTTAACGTCAACTACATGAACTTTGACCGTAACCTCAGTTACTACACGCTCGGCCAGGGCGGTTATTTCAGCCCGCAGGATTTTATGGCGGTTTCGCTGCCGGTCACGCTGACGCGCCATCTTAATGACTGGGATCTGACGCTCAACGGCGCAGTGGGTTACCAGTCCTACAAACAGAGCAAGAGCGACTATTTCCCCGGCCACAGCAGCCTGCAATCGCAGTTAAACAGCTACGCCAGCGACGATGACGATGTGGATGCGGTTTACAAAGCCACCTCGAAAAACGGCATTGGCTACACGTTGGGCGTGGATGCGCGCTACCACCTCAGCGACAACCTGGCTCTGGGTGCGAACTTAGGCTATGACACCTTCGGCAGTTATAACGAAGGTAAAGCGTTGTTTTATTTCAAATATTACGTCGATCAAGATAAATAACCCGTGGGACAGATGATGTTTAGCAATCAGGACACTTATTTACAACGCAATTATCAGGCTGGCTGGCATGACCTGGTGTATCTGTTTTTTAACGAATACACCGAAGGCCGTGGCGATAAAGATCCCGACGCCCTGAGACGCATCGGCCAGATGATGGCTCAGTGGTATCCCATTGATAACGCCACCACGGTGAGCGAACTGGAAGCCAGCATTAACCGGGTGCTGGAGCTGTTCAACTGGGGTTTTGTGAAAATGGCACCGGCGCAGCGCGAGCTGATCTTGCTGCACTGCGCCTGGCCGCACGCGCCGGAGTACCGCGATGAAGCGGGCTGGCGTCGTGCCAGTGCGTATGTGCTGGAAGGGGCTTACTCCCAGTGGCTGGTATCGCAGGGGGCGGGCAACCAGGTTCCGGTACGCTGGAAAGACAACGCCACGGAAGATGTACTGATTTTCCGCTACGCCATCGGCGAATAAGTACACAAAGGCATGAAAACTCTATATCAACGATCAGGTGATCATCATGGTGAATGAAATTATGGTTTCAGGCAGGAAACTTGAAATCGAAGCCGTTAATTATATGGAGGATAATGCCTTTGTTTCGCTGGTGCTCGACACCGCCGGGCGGCTGATTCACGCCAGCCCGTTCTTTTATCAGCTCACCGGCTTTACGCCGGATGAGGTGACAGGCCAGGTGCTGTTTCAGACCGCGGACGACGACACGGAAATCTCACTGGCGGCGGCGATAAATATCGCCAAAACCACCGGCGATAATTGGCAGGGAGAAATATCCCAGCGTAAAAAGAGCGGTGAAATTGTCTGGCTCGACACCCGCTTAATGCCTAAGCGAGATGAGCGTGGTGAAATATTCGCGTTTATTTTGTTAGGCTTTGATATTACCCGGCACATGGCGATTCGCGAGAAATTACATTTTCGCGCTCACAACGATGCGTTAACCAAAACGCTGAATCGCCAAGGCTACTATATTCGCAGCCGCAAGAAAATCCGTGCCGCCAATGCGCGCGGCGCGCAGATTGTGGTGGCGATCCTCGATCTCGATAATTTTAAAAACATTAACGACGACCTGGGTCACGCCGCCGGTGACGAGGTGCTGCGCTGTTTTATCAGCCGGGTGAAACAGTGCATTTCTCGCGGCACGCTGCTTGGCAGGCTTGGCGGTGATGAATTTGCGCTGACGTACATTGAAGGTGTCGATGAACCTGCCGGGCGTGGCGTGTTGCAATTAATTGTCGAAGCCACCCGCCAGCCGATGTATTTGCAGTACCTGCAACAGACGGTGGAATTATCGGTCAGTATTGGCGTCGCCAGTTATCCCGAACATGGGCCGAATTTTTCTTCCATTTTAAAAGCCGCCGATACCGCCCTTTATAAAGTGAAGGCGCGAGGCGGTGATAATTATATTAACTACCAGGTTCCGGGCATTAATGAATCGGGTGGCATCATTAACACCGTTGTGTGTTGATATTTAAACAGCAATAAAAAAACAGGAAATAACTATGTTAAAGGCTGTAATCCCAGTGGCAGGCCTCGGCACGCGTATGCTTCCGGCAACCAAGGCTATTCCGAAAGAGATGTTACCCATCGTCGATAAGCCGCTTATCCAGTATATCGTGCAGGAGTGCTACGCCTGCGGGATCCGCGAGATCGTGCTGGTGACGCACTCGTCTAAAAACGCCATAGAAAACCACTTCGACACCTCTTTTGAGCTGGAGTCCTTGCTGGAATCGCGCGTGAAAAACCAGCTGCTGGAAGAGGTGCGCACCATCTGCCCGGCGGGGATGAACATTATGCATGTGCGCCAGGGTCACTCGAAAGGCCTTGGTCACGCGGTGCTGTGCGCCGAGCCGCTAATTGGCGATAACGATTTTGTCGTCGTGCTGCCGGACGTGCTGATCGACGATAGCCAGTGCGATATGGCGCAGGACAACCTGGCGGCGATGATCAATCGCTTTACCCTCACCGGCGCCAGCCAGTTAATGATCGAGCAGGTTAATCACGACGATGTTTCGCGCTATGGCGTGGTGGATTGCGGCGGTGAAAACCTGCCCGCCGGTGGTTTCGGCCAGGTACAGGGCATGGTGGAGAAACCGCCGGTCGAGGAAGCGCCATCCGATATGGCGGTGGTGGGTCGCTATGTGTTGTCGAAAGCGATTTGGCCGCTGCTGCATAAAACGCCGGTTGGCGCAGGCGGCGAAATTCAACTGACCGATGCGATCGCTATGCTGCTGGCGCGTGAGCCGGTTGAAGCCTATGCGCTGACCGGCAAGTCACACGACTGCGGGGACAAAATTGGCTATATGAAAGCGTTTGTGGAGTACGGCCTGCGCCACGGCGCGACCGGCCCGGCTTTCCGCCACTGGCTGCAGCATGAACTGGCGCTCAAGCCGGTGGCTGAGGTCGTAGAACGTATCGCTGAAGCGGTGTAACGCCTGGGCAGGTAACTGCCCTATCTCTACCACAGGAAATCTCATGTTAAGAACCACCTGGCTCATGCCGTGTTTGTTACTGTCGCTGGCCATGACCGCTTTTTCAGCCCACAGCCAGGACAGTAACTGGGTGCTATTTAAGCAGAATTACCTGAGCCAGGATGGCCGCATTGTTGACCATGAAAATGGCGATATCAGCCATTCGGAAGGTCAGGGATATGGCATGTTACTGGCCGTACTGAATGACGATCCCGCCACGTTTGAAAAAGTGTGGCGCTGGACGCGCAACACCTTATTACGCCCGTCACTGTGGCTGTTTGCCTGGCGTTACGATCCGAAGACGCATAACGTGACGGACGAAAATAACGCCAGCGACGGCGATACGCTGATTGCCTGGGCCTTATTGCTGGCCGGTAATAAATGGCACGATCAGAGTTACCTGGCGGCTTCGAATAATATTCAGGATGCGCTGATCAATTGCCTAATTATTGAGCAAGATTCCCGCCTGCTTTTGCTGCCGGGGCTGAGCGGTTTTACCAAAGACGACGGCTATATTGTTAACCCCTCTTATTTTATTTTTCCGGCGTGGGAGAGCTTCTGGCGGCAGCGGCATAATGAGATTTGGCTTAAGTTAAAAAAGTCGAGCCTCGAATTGCTCAATAAAGCGCGCTTCGGTAAGCCGCAACTGCCCAGCGACTGGATTTTTATTAAGAATAGTGGTGAAGTCATGCCTGCCGAAAACTGGCCGGCGCGATTTGGTTATGACGCGATTCGCGTTCCGCTGTATTTAAGCCTCAGCGATACGCAAGCGCATTCGATGGAGAATTTCCGTCATTATTGGGCTAATTATGCCCGCAGCACGACGCCTGCGTGGGTGAGTGTCTCCGGCGACGAACGGGCGAGTTACGCGATGTCCGGCGGCATGCTGGCAGTGCGTGATTTAACGATGGGCGACTATCAGCAAATAGAGACATCTGTGCTACCGGGCGAAGGTTATTATTTGTCCGTTTTGCACATGTTGTCGCTTTTTGCCGTCTCATTAAAAACGAAATAGTAGTAAAGCAACAATGCCGGCGCGGGATTGCGCAGGAGTCAGGCAGGAAGCTTCAAGCGCGAAATGAATAATAAAAACCATCAAATCTCATGTGCAAACATGAGGGGGAAAACCTGATGACTGAGTTGAAAACAATCACACGTCATTTGCACAGCATGTTGTTACAGGCGGGTTCTCAGCAGAACGGAAACTTGCGCCCCGGGGAACACAATGAACATCCGTAATCTTGAGTACCTTGTCGCGCTGGCGAAACATCGCCATTTTCAGCGCGCTGCCGAAGCGTGTAATGTCAGCCAGCCAACGCTCAGCGCCCAGTTACGCAAGCTGGAAAATGAGCTGGGCTTGCAGTTACTGGAACGTACCACGCGTAAGATCCGCTTCACACAAACCGGGTTGCGGCTGGTTGAGCAAACCCAGGTGGTGCTGCGCGAAATTGAAGCGCTGAAAAATATGGCCAGCAGCAGCCATTATCAGAACCTGATGCAGACGCTGGATGTCGGTATTATTCCGACGCTCGCACCCTATATTTTTTCTCATCTCAATACGGTGTGCCGCGAGAATTTCCCGGAAATCGAGCTGGAAATTCACGAAGCGCAAACCAACCAGTTGCTGCATATGCTGGAGTCGGACACCATTAAATGCGCGATCATGACTTCCAATAAAGACACCAGCAAATATGTCGAGCTGCCGCTGTTCGACGAACCGCTGGTGCTGGGCGTGAGCCACCAGCACCCCTATTCGCGAATGAGCGAAATCGATATGGGGCATCTCAAGAATAATAAGATTTTGATGGTGGATGACGGCAACTGCCTGCATAGCCAGGTACTGCGTTACTGCTATCAATTTGAGCTGGAGCCGGATTCGCGCTTTGTCGCCATGCATCTGGAAACCCTGCGGCGCGGTGTGGCGTTTAATCGCGGCGTCTCTTTCTTTCCGCTGCTTTCCACACAGCAGGGCGGCAACGAGAATATTCGTTATATTCGCTGCGTTAGCCCGGAGCCAAAACGTAAAGTGGTGCTGATTTTCCACCGCAGCGATCCGATGCGCAAGAAATATGAAATTCTGCGCAACGTTATTGCCCGTTATATGGAACGCTACCTTCTCGATTACAACGTTATGGCGTGAACTTAATCGTGCGGTTGTGGAATATTCTGCGTGCAGCCGTTTTCATTTTCACGACAATCACGCAAATGCGTGGTTGTCGTTTTTGCCATTAATCCCTGCATAATCTCGTCCGGCAATAACTTGCCCCGGTGATACATCTCTTCAATAGTAAGCCACAGGCTGACCAGCATAATCGTATAGTCGGCAATCGGCGCAGGCGCATTCAGTTCCGCCATAAAAGGAAAGCGTGCGAGTAGCTGTTCTCTGTTTTCCGCCGTCACCGCACCGTGATAATAGGGTGCCGCGAGCAGGCGATACGCTTCCGATTCAGCAACTGATGAGGCCCAGGATAAACGCACCGCAATGGTCTCGACAAAAGGTGGGATCGGGATATTTTGCGTCGCCTGCGGATCCGGGTGCAAAGGCAGGTCCTGACCGAATGATTGCGTTTTCATTTTTTTCCTCGATGCCTGGCGAAACTCTATTCATCGACCAGTCTGGAAAATACTTTAGGAATATTATTTAAAATAAAGAATAACAGGAAAATTAGCTATGCGGATCGTCTTAAAACGTTAAAAAAATCATATAAAGCAAAAGGTTAATTCATGATCAATTATTGACAGCATCGATCTAAATATCCATTTTTCATTTATTTCATAAATTAAACGCCGCCTTACCCAGGTTATTGTTGAATAATATTGAGCTTATTTCGCCTGTAAGATGAAAATCTATCACCTAAAAGGGAAAGGTAAGGTTCAGGATTATCTCAACAGCCTCGTCCTTTTCCACATCATCACGAGAGTGGTGCCGTGACACCTCTTTTTTTGCGCCAAATACCACGCTTTCTTTCATCTATTTGAAGGATGGAAATGCTCTGGCCTATGCTCTGATAATGACACTTTTAACCCCACTGACGCTCATGACAGGAGCCGCACCTGATGGATCCGTTTCAGCAAATATTAAAATCAACGCTCGCCCGCACCGATGACGCACCACCTGCCATCAAGCCTCAGGCATTGCTGGAAGCGGAGTTAAAACCGAGGATTGCTCACGTTGCGGTGGACGACTTCCTCTCGCTCGCTAAAGCGCGCAGAACCATTTATACCCTCGGCAAAGATTTGCCCATCGCCGAAGATGAGGTGGTTGACATCATTAAAGAGGCCATCCGCCAGGCGCCGTCGGCGTTTAACTCGCAGAGTTCGCGGGCGCTAATCCTGCTCGGTAAAGAGCACGATCGTTTCTGGGAGATGGTGCGCGAGCAGCTGCGCAAAGTGATCCCGGCGGAGAGCTTTCACGCCACCTCCGATAAACTCGACGGTTTTGCCGCCGCCGCTGGTTCCGTGCTGTTTTTTGAAGATCAGGAAGTGGTCACTCACCTGCAGCGTCAGTACATCGCTTATGCCGATAATTTCCCCGTCTGGTCAGAACAGAGCAGCGGTATCGCCCAGTACGCGGTGTGGCTGGCGCTGGCGGAAAAGAGCATTGGCGCGAATCTGCAACACTACAACCCGTTAATCGATCTTGATGTTCGCACCGCGTGGCAGATCCCGGAAAGCTGGAAGCTGCGCGCAGAAATGAATTTTGGTTCGATTGTTACAGCCGCTGATGAAAAGAGCTATATCGACGACGATAAGCGCTTTATCGTCGCGAGATAACGATATTGATAAAGATATTGCCCGCTGAGCGGGCAATTCTTTTTCTCCGCCACGTATTGGTATTGTACAAATTTTGGCTAGATGGCATGCAAACACCTGCGTATACTACACACATCTATACACAGGAGGGGGACGTCATGCCTGCTACTGCACCTAAACAGCGAAACAAGCAAAATGTCAGCGTGACCGTCGAGCGCGAGCTACTGGAACAAGCGCGCAAAGAAGGCATCAACCTTTCGCAAACACTTGCGACCGCCTTGCAAGGTGAACTGCGCAATCTGGCAGCTGAGCGCTGGAAGCGCGAAAATGCCGCCGCCATTGCCGATCTAAATGAATTTATTGCCGAACGCGGCCACTTCTCGGATGAACACAGGAAGTTTTAATCCATGCAATATTCGGTTTATCGGAACAAAAGTAACAGCCGGGATTTCCCGTTTCTGCTGGATGTACAGAGCGATATTATCGGTAGCATGAACTCGCGGGTGGTGATCCCGCTCTGCCCACTGGCGGATTACAAAGATCGCCGCCGGGTTGAGCGGTTAAATCCGGTACTGGAGATCGAAGGGAACTCGTATTTGTTACTGACCCACGATCTTGCAGGCGTCAGCCTGGCGATTTTGGGTGAAGAGGTTTGCAGTATGCGCGCGCAGCGCGAGGTGATCCGCAACGCGATGGATTTTATTTTTCACGGGATTTGAAGTGACTGAACACCATAAATGCTCAGTCACTTTATTGCTGGAAACACGAACAAATTTTACTCGTCGAAGTACCAGTAACCCTGATTCACCAGATCGGTCAGCTCTTGTGCAAAAGCCGGGTTATCCAGCGCGTTGCCCAGTTCTTTAAGGCCGATAATGGTGTAGCGGCACAGCGCATCGGCGGCCTGCGCATCGGCCGTGTCCAGATATTCGCTGTTGATAAAGACGCTGCCGTCAACGTTCAGCACACGTAAACCGCTAAGGCGCGTCAGCACCTGCCCCTCTTTTAGCGCATCGACAATTTCCTCAACGCGGTAATCGTCCGGCTCCGGTGCGACATCCAGTTCGTGGCGCGGCGTGGAAATAAAGCTACCAAACCACTGTTTGAAATGCTCCGGCTGGCTAACCAACTCGATCATCATATTGCGCACGCGCTCCAGCTCGTACGCTTCTACCCGGCCCGGGTGTTCGCGGCAGGTTAAATCCGGGTCGCTGTAGTGCTCGTTCCCGAGATCGTTTTCCAGCGCGTAGTCAGCAAAACTGCTGATCAGATCGCGGCCGTTCGGCCCACGGAAACCAATTGAATAGTTGAACGCTTCCTGGTGTGTAAAACCGTCATGCGGGAATCCTGGCGGAATATAGAGGATGTCGCCCGGCTCCAGATCTTCATCAATGATCGGCGGGAACGGATCAACATGCAGCAGCGCCGGGTGCGGGCAGAACTGACGCATCGGCAGTTTATCGCCCACGCGCCAGCGACGGCTGCCCATCCCCTGAATAATAAACACATCATACTGGTCGATATGCGGGCCAACGCCGCCACCCGGCACGGAGTAAGAAATCATCAGATCGTCAAAACGCCACTCCGGCAGCACGCGAAACGGCTTCACCAGCTCGGCAGAGGGCATATGCCAGTGGTTAACCGCCTGCGCCAGCAGCGACCAGTCTTTTTCGCCTAAATGATCAAACGATTCAAACGGGCCATTCCACGCCTGCCACTGACCATTCACATGGCTGACAATGCGGCTGTCGACTTCCGGCTCCATCGCCAGCCCGGCCAGTTCGTCTGGCGTAATCGGGTCGACAAAATCCGGGAACGCGCGTTTCAGGACAACAGGTTTCTTTTGCCAGTATTTTTCAAGAAATTCCGGCCAGTTGAGGTTGAGTTGGTAAGCCATAAATCACACCAGTGAGAAGGGAAACGGGGCTGATTATAAAGAGAGTCCCTACCCACCCGCCTTGTCATTGGTCAAGTGCTGGTGCGGCAAGCGGCGGAGAGATCTCCAGCGCGCCGAGCGCCATCAGTAACGCGTCCACTTTTGGTAATAGCTGCTTGCGGCGCGGCCACACCAGTGTGAGCGCCAGCCCGTGCGGCTGGCATTGCGGCATAATTACCTGCAACTCGCCGCGCTGCACGTGCTCATGCACCAGCCAGGTCGGCATCTGCCCAACGCCCAACCCGGCGCAAAGCGCCTGCACCTGCGCATCGACATCGCCGAGCGCCATGCGATACGGCACGCGGCGCCACTCCGGGTGCCCGTCGGCGGTGGTAAATAACCACGGCTTGGTGCTGCCATCCACCCGCTCATAAAGAATAGCCCGGTGCTGCATCAGCTCCGCCTCATGTTGTGGCGTCCCGGCGCGTTGCAGGTAATCGGGCGCGGCGCAAAACACCATCTTTTCACGACCAATTTGCCGGCACCCCAGCGATGCGGGTAGATCGACGGTTTGCCCGATGCGTACAGCAACGTCGATCCCCTCATCGAACAGATCCACAAAACGATCGGAGAAAGTCAGGCTAAGATCAATTTCCGGGTGTTGCTGACAAAACGGGATCAGCAGCGGCATCACGCCCAGCCGCCCGTAGGTGTTTGGCACGGCGAGACGCAACCGCCCGGACGGAATGGTGCGGTGTGCCGCCAGCACCGACTCGGCTTCCGCCAGCTCCTCCAGGATACGAATGCAGGTCTGGTAATACGCGTTCCCGGCATCGGTGACTTCAAGACGACGCGTGGTGCGCTCCAGCAAACGCGAACCCAGCCGCGCTTCCAGACGGGCAACGCTTTTACTCACCGCCGAGCCGGTCAGATGCAGGCGTTCCGCCGCTGCGGTAAAACTCCCCTCTTCAACGCTGGCAACGAAGGGGACGATATCTTTCAGACGTTGATCGCTCATGGCATTAGTGAATTTAAGTTACGAATGATGTGAATTAATACCAGAGATAAGAAATTAATTCTCTATTAGCCTGTGAGGTAGACAAAACCCAGAGGAATATCTCATGCAGAAAAAAGCATTAATTGTCGGCATCAGCGGCGTGATTGGCCGGGCGCTGGCGGAGAAACTGCTGGCAGACGGCTGGCAGGTTACTGGTTTATCACGCGGGCGCGGCGCGGTTCCGGCGGGCTGCACCAGCCTGACGGCGGATTTAACCGACGCGGCGGCGGTCAACGAGGCGCTGAAAAACGAGAAACCCGATGCGCTGTTCTTTAGCGTCTGGGCGCGCCAGGAGAATGAAAAAGCCAATATTCGCGTCAATGGCGCGATGGTGAAAAATGTCATTGATGCGCTGGGCGAACGCCTGGCCGGGGCGCATGTCGCGCTGGTCACCGGAATGAAACACTATCTTGGCCCGTTCGAAGCCTACGGCAAAGGCAATGTGCCGGTCACGCCTTTTCGCGAAGAGCAGGGCCGCCAGAACGTGGATAACTTCTACTATGCCCAGGAAGATGAAGTGTTCGCCGGGGCGAAAAAATACGGTTATCGCTGGAGCGTACATCGCCCGCACAGCATCATCGGGTATGCGCTCGGTAACGCCATGAACATGGGGCAGACGCTGGCGGTTTACGCCACGTTGTGCCGCGAAAAAGGGTGGCCGTTTATCTTCCCCGGCTCACCTGAGCAGTGGAACGGTGTCTCCGATGTGACCGACGCCGGTTTACTGGCAGAGCAGCTGAGCTGGGCGGCGGTGAGCGACGGTGGTGCGAACGAAGATTTTAACGCAGTGAATGGCGATGTGTTCCGCTGGAACTGGTTATGGCCGCGGCTGGCGGCTTATTTCGGCATTGAAGCGGCCGCCTTCCCGGCGAGCATGATGCCGCTGGAAGGGCGCATGCAAGAGGCGCAAGCCGCGTGGACAGAGATCGCGGACAAGTATCAACTGGCAGAACCAGACATCGGTAAACTGGCCTCCTGGTGGCATACGGATGCCGATCTTGGTCGCCCGATGGAAGCTTTCGCTGATATGAGCAAGAGCCGAAAAGCCGGGTTTACCGGTTATCGCAGCACGCTGGATTCCTTCACCGCGCTGTTTGACCGCCTGAAAGCGGAAAACATTATCCCACGCTAAAGCAGTATTTGCCCGGCAGCGCTGACATGCCGGGCAATTCCTCAATTTAGGTTCAACGCCGTCTGCGGCATTGCCCCTTGCTGCGCCTCGCTATGCACCGCATTCCCCTGCCGGTTCACATACCGTAGTTGGCGGCGATATTGTTGTGCCGCAAAGTGACATTTTGCGCGGCCAATTCCGGCAAACCGCTAACGATCGTCGCGTCACTGGCGTTGGTGGCGGTGAGATACTAAATATCGACGCCGTTGATTTTCGGCGTTGCGGCAGCGCCTTGCGCATTTTCAAGTGGCGAAACCCGCATTGCCGGAAAAATATGCTGGTAGAAAACTCGTTGGCGCGGCCTGCGCCATAAAAGAGCCAACAGCGTCGCAGCACCAGCACCAGCACCAGCACCAGCACCAGCACCAGCACCAGCACCAGCACCAGCAGAGATTGATTCATTAGTCCTCAAACTCTAAGCAAATTTATAACAGCGACTTATGCGCAAATTTACTTTCTGGCAGCCACTGCGCGAGGTCTATGGTGCCAAAGTGTTTATGTCACCGCGGCTTATTCACCATTGGGTCACGAATTAATTACTTTTGGCGCGAAATCTGGCCACTTTTGCCCGGTTGCCGCACAGCGCCATGCTGCACCAGCGGCGGCGATGCGCTTTGGTCTTATCGTAAAACCACAGTGTGCAATCCGGGTGTTCGCACTGGCGGATATAGTCAAACTGCCCGTTTGCCAGTAACGCTGCCGCCTGTTCTGCGACCGGTGCCAGTGCTTGCTGCGGCGAATCAAGCAGGTATACGCGCTGCGTTTGCAGCGCGCCTTGCTCATCGACCACGAGGCGTAAGTGGCTTTGCGCCTGCGCCAGCCAGCCGTTCAGCTCATCCAGCGACAGTTCCCGCCCGTGCTTTTTCTCTTCGACAAGCTGGCGGATCAACGCACGCAGTTTACGCGCCTCAGCCAGCAACTCTCCCGGCTTTGCCATCGCGTTAACCTGCAACCCGACATGCTGTAGCCACTGGCGCACATCGTCATCGGACTGCCAAAAGTCATGCGGCGATTTTTCCGCCATCGCCAGCGTGTTGATGAAATCCAGCGCGTGGTCTTCGGCTATGAACCACGGGCCTTCCGCACCGGGTAACGTGGCTGCTGTCATCGTTGCTCTCCCCTGTTTCTCATTCTTCCGCACATTGTAACCGATAAAATATATTTTACACAGTTACATGCTTTCGCCATACTCAACCCTGAAGTAACCCTATAAATTAATTTTTAACGGTTTCAAAAGAGGTGACGATATGGCTGCCAATACGCATTTCCCGGTTCGCTATCAGTATGCAGACGCCGATGGCGTCAAGGTGTTTTACCGTGAAGCCGGTAACCCGGAAAACCCGGTATTACTGCTGCTGCACGGTTTTCCCAGCTCTTCGCATCAGTTTCGCGAACTGATCCCGCTGCTGGCAGATAAGTTTCACCTTATCGCCCCGGATCTGCCCGGCTTCGGCTTTACCGAAGTTCCCGCTGAGCGCGATTACCGCTATAGCTTTGATGGGCTGGCAAACACGCTGATTGCCTTTGTCGATGCGCTGAATCTGCAACGTTTTGCCATGTATGTTTTTGATTACGGTGCGCCGACCGGATTGCGGCTGGCGCTGCATTATCCGCAGCGGGTGAGCGGGTTTATTTCGCAAAATGGCAATGCGTATCTGGACGGTTTAGGCGACGCATGGGCGCCGGTACAGGCTTACTGGCACGCGCCGACCGCGGAAAACCGGCAGGTCGTTCACGATGCGATCCTCAATCTGGAAGGGACAAAATGGCAGTACCTGCACGGTGTGCGCGACCCTGAAACTGTCGCCCCGGAAGGTTATCAACTGGATACATTACTGATGGAGCGCCCCGGAAATAAAGCGATCCAGCTGGATCTGTTTCTTGATTACGCCAGCAACCTGAAACGCTACCCGGAGTTTCAGGCCTTTTTCCGCACCCACCAGCCACCCGCGCTGATTATCTGGGGCGAGCACGATCCGTTTTTTATCCCGCCAGGCGCGCACGCTTATAAACGCGATAATCCAAATGCGGTGGTCGAGCTGCTTGATACCGGGCATTTCGCACTGGAAACCCATGTTGGCTACATTGCCCAACGCATTCGTGACGTGATCGGTAACGCGATTGGCTAAGAAACCGGTGCGCCCCGCGTGGTGGGCGCACCGATTTTGCTTACGCACGTGTCTGAAACATCAGTGTGTCGGAAGTAAACGAGCCATCGTCGCCAATAAGAAAATGCGCTTTCACCTCGTCGGAGGTTTGGTTTTGCAGGTAGCGGATCGCCGCGCGCAATACCTCCGGCGTGTTCATGCGTTCCACCCAGGGCTGATATTCCAGCGCCAGTCGATCAGAAACCATCTTCTCAACCTGCATGCCGCTTTGCTGCGTCATTTGCAGCCACTCGGCTGGCGAGTAGTTACGTACGTGGGACGGATCGCGAAGCACTTCAATGGTTTGCAGCCAGATATCCAGCACCGGGCAGCCAGGCGAAGCGATATCCATCAGGATAAATTTCCCGCCGGGTTTCAGCACACGTTTTACTTCGCGCAGCGCCAGTGCGACATCATGCCAGTGGTGCGCCGAGTAGCGGCTGATTACCACGTCAAATGTATTGTCGGCAAAGGGCAGCTTTTCCGCCGCGCCGTGTGCGGTGGTGATGTTGTGTAACTGACGATCGCTCGCCGCCTGGCGCACTACCGCCAGCATTTTTTCCGATAAGTCATACGCTGTTACTTCGCGCACCACGCCTGCGGCGGCAAAACTGGCATGCCCGGCACCGCAGCCTAAATCCAGCAGCGAGGCATCCGCATCAGTACTCAGCCACTCGACCAGA
This sequence comes from Kosakonia sp. SOY2, assembly GCF_027109175.1. Classification (NCBI taxonomy): domain Bacteria; kingdom Pseudomonadati; phylum Pseudomonadota; class Gammaproteobacteria; order Enterobacterales; family Enterobacteriaceae; genus Kosakonia; species Kosakonia sp. SOY2. The sequence goes on along the minus strand of NZ_JAPVXH010000002.1, from coordinate 370,356 downwards.
CGCACTAAATCTGCGCCTTGCGCATGCACCTGGCTTGTCAGGTAGGCCTGGGCCTGGTCGCCAAACTGCTTTTTTGTTAACTCATGATGATTAACCGACATTCTCTTTTTCCTTCTTTAGCACGACAAAAAGTTGCTCTTTGGCGACTATACGACCGCCTTTATAGGGGTACAATATGTGTACTTATACTGGTATTAATGAGTACCCCCATGGAAAGTACCTTATTTGCCGGGCCGAAAACCCTTGGCGCTTTTTTGCGATCGCAGCGGGAAAATACCGCGCCTGCGGATATTGGCTTGCCGGCGCAAGGGCGGCGTCGCACGCGTGGATTGCGGCGGGAGGAAGTGGCGCAACTTAGCGGCATCAGCACCACCTGGTATACGTGGATTGAACAAGGGCGGGATATTGTTGTTTCGCCGCAAACCCTGTCGAATATCGCCAACGTGTTAAAAATGAGCGCCGCAGAGCGCAAGTATTTGTTTCATCTGGCGCTGCAAAACGACCCGCAGGAAGAGCACGTCATTACCGTCGAACCTGCTGTGCTGGCCACGGTGAATCAGATGGCCTGCCCCTGCTATTTGCTGGATTTGACCTGGAATATGCTGGCGTGGAATACACCCGCTGAGACACTGTTCAGCGGCTGGCTGGATAAGGATACCCAACCGAATATGATGAGTTTTATGTTTCGCCACCCGCTGGCGCAAACGCTGGTTGTCAACTGGGAAACGCGCGCCAGCCGGATTGTCGCCGAGCTACGCGCGGACGCGATGCACTACCCGCACGACAAAGGACTGAACCAGTTTGTGCAGAGTCTGAGTAACGACAGCGAACTGTTTCGCGCGTTCTGGTCGCGCCAGCAAGTGGTGGTGCGTGAGGGTGGCGAGCGCGTTTTTCATCATCCGCAACAAGGCGAGTTGCACTACCGGCAGATGACCTGGCAGCTAACCAGCAACCGTTCGATCAAAATGATTATGTTAATGGACGAGTAATTCGGGCGCGGATTCTGTATATCGCAGAAAAAAATGAAGTTTATTGCTCGACATAAAAAAACAGGCCAGAAAACTGACCTGTTTTTTTATTATTTACGGAATTCCAGTGGCGCCTGGCTGGCCTGAACAAATGCGGCGATATTATCAAATGTGGTCATTGCTGATTTGCAAAAAATACATTTGGCACCTGCCGGATTTTTCTCAGTTATATCAAAGCTGGAAATTCGGTATTGCGACCCGTGACAGCACGGGCAGCGAAAATGAATACGATTAATAATTCTAAATCCTTAGCGCGGAACCACGTTGGCCGCAGCCGGACCTTTCGGGCCGTTCTCAATAGTAAACTCAACCTCTTGATTTTCTTCAAGAGTACGGAATGCATTGCTCTGGATAGCGGAGAAATGTACGAATACATCTTTGCTGCCATCTTTCGGAGTAATGAAACCGAAGCCTTTCTCAGCGTTGAACCATTTAACGATACCGTTCATTTTAGTAGACATGCTTATTACCTTCTTTTTGTTCGCCGAATGCGGCAGTAATGGTCTGAGACATTATTTTTTATCAGAGTGTAAAGCGAAGACCCAAAAAGAAGTAGCAAGGAGGTACTTAGAGATGAGAAAGACTTTAGTGAACTGCTGGAGATAATGATTTATCAAACCGACGACGCATTAACGCATGGTTGCTTTGACAGCGCAAGCACTATTTTAAAAATATTTGTCAGTAAAACGTTATCAGCAGATTAACGTGCTGTTCTGTTTGCTTCTCAGGGATTCAATCCTGGCGAAGGGGTTTGTGTGAAGTGGATCGCACAAATGCGCTTACCATCCGGCTATTATCAATACTAGTATGGTAGTTAAGCAAAACGTTTAAGGGTGGTAATGAGCATGCAAATGACAATGCGCTGGTTTGGTCCAGTTGAAGACAAAATTCCGCTGGAGCACATCCGGCAAGTTCCCGGCGTCGAAGGTGTCGTTGGCGCGCTTTATGATGTTCCGGTTGGCGACGTGTGGCCTAAAGAGAAAATCCGCGCGCTTGCCGATCAGGTTCATCAGGCTGGTTTAAAAATGGAAGTCATTGAAAGCGTTAACATTCACGATGATATCAAAATTGGCCTGCCCAGCCGCGAGCAGCTAATTGCCAACTACCAGCAAACTATTCGCAACCTGGCGGAAGTCGGCGTCAAGGTGATTTGCTATAACTTCATGCCGGTTTTCGACTGGATGAAAACCGACATGAACTATGTTCTGCCAGACGGTTCACTCACCATGGCGTTCGAGAAAAAAGGTATCGATAAAACTCTTGATGAAGTCGTGAAAGAGGTGCTGGAGAATTCCAACGGTTTCGCCCTGCCCGGCTGGGAGCCAGAAAGGCTGGCAAAAGTGCAGGAGCTGTTTGCCAAATATAAAGATGTCGACGACGCGAAATTGCGCGAAAACCTGGTGTATTTCCTTAAACGCATTATTCCGGTGTGTGAAGAAGTCGGCATAAAAATGGCCATTCACCCGGACGATCCGCCGTATTCTATTTTTGGGCTGCCGCGTATTGTAAAAAACCGCGACGATCTCGACTGGATTTGTAATGCGGTGGATTCAGAAGCCAATGGTATTACATTATGCACAGGCTCCATTGCTGAAGATCCGGATAATAATGTCTACCAAATCCTCGCAGAATTTACCCGCCGCAAACGTATTCACTTTGCCCACGTTAGAAATATTAAACTCATTAAAGATAAAGATTTTTATGAGTCTGCGCATTTATCCCGCTACGGATCGCTGGATATGTTCCAGATAATGAAATCACTTTACGATAACGGCTTTGATGGTTATATCCGCCCCGACCACGGGCGCTTTATCTGGGGCGAAACCGGGCGTCCGGGCTACGGGCTTTACGACCGCGCCCTCGGTGTCACCTACCTGCACGGTTTGTGGGAAGCACTCGAAAAACAACATTAATAAAATGTCATTCAGGCCGGTGGCTCCACCGGCTTTCATGTAAGGCAAATCCGAAAGGTATTCTCTATGTCCCCGTTGTTAGCGCTATTTTGGGTGCTGGTTGGTATTGCGCTCCTGGTCGTTATGAATCTTAAATATAAATTTCACAATATTTTCGCCTTGCTGATTGCGGGGATATTTGTTGCGATCATGGAAGGTATTCCGCTGGATAAAATTGTCACGGTTATTCAGGACGGACTGGGAAGTATTCTCGGCCATCTTGCATTGATTATTATATTTGGCGCTATCATCGGTAAATTCATGACCGAATCTGGTGCCAGCCAGCGTATTGCGGATAGCGTTATTGAACGCTGCGGAACGCGTTTCCTTTCGGTCGGGCTGATGTTTATCGGCGTTATTTTTGGCATCGCCATGTTTTATGAAGTGGCATTTCTTATTGCAATGCCGCTGATGCTGAATATCGCTAAAAAAGCCAATATTCCGTATATGAAATTAGTGGTGCCCACCGTGGTTGGCGCGACCATGGGACACAGCCTTTTCCCGCCGCAGCCCGGCCCGGTCGCGCTCATCAGCGCATTCAACGCCGACATTGTGCAGGTCTATCTGTACGGCATTTTAGTGATTATCCCGGCGCTGTTTTGCGCGGGCATTCTGCTGCCCAAATACCTGCCGGGTATTAACGCGATTCCGTTGAATTCGCTACTGAAACCGGTCGAAGAGAAAACCGCGCAGGATCTGCCACCGTTCAGCATCAGCATTCTGATCCCGCTGATCCCGGCGGTGCTAATGATTGTCGCGTCGATTATCAAAGGGTTAATGCCCGCAGGCTCGGAGCTGGTAAAAGTCTGCACCTTCTTTGGCAGCGCGGAAATCAGCATGCTGTTAGCCACGCTGGCGGCAATCTGGTTTCTTGGCATCAAGCGTGGGATGTCAGCGGAAGGCGTCACCCACTGCGCCAGCGACGCGATTGCGAAAATCGCCAATGTGCTGTTTGTCATCAGCGCCGGCGGCATTCTGAAACAGGTGATTGTAGTTTCCGGTGTGGGGAACCATATCGTGGACATTATGAGTCACGTCCCACTGTCGCCGTTTATCGTGGCGTGGATAATCACGGCGATAATCCGCATTCTCACCGGACAGGGCGCCGTCGCGGCCATCACCTCGGCGGGTATCGTTGCGCCGATGGTCAGCGCGTTTCACCTCAATCCGGCACTGATGTGCCTGGCCGTTGCCTGCGGCAGCAACACCATCACACTGATGTACGACGGCGGTTTTCTGCTGTTTAAAGAGACGTTCGGCATTTCGATGAAAGACACCTTCAAAACCTGGGGGCTGCTGGAGTTAATAAACTCGGTGGTCGGCTTAGGTATGGTTCTGCTGCTCAGCCTGTTTATCGCGTAGCGGATGAAAACCGACGGGGACAAGGATGTGCCCGCCCCCTTCTCTTTCGAGAAAAGTGATGCTAGGTTTACAGATCTCTGCAATTCATCAGGCTCGCCAATGTAACGACATTTTCTTTGTGAACATACCTTTGCACCGTGCGCTGTATGCCGCACGCGGTTTTCTGTTTACGTGAGAATGTCGACAATGAACACATTATTGATGGTTCTGGTGCGCGCGCTGCGCCAGCACCGCTGGCTGTGCTTGTTTGGTAGTGCCTATCTTTTTTCTTCTATCGGCAATGGGTTAACGCAAACCCTGATCCTTGGTCAGTTATTACGCTGGCATGCCTCCCCGGCAACGCTCACGCTGAGCTATATGCTGGCTACGCTACCCGGTTTTTTTGGCAGTTTATTAGGGGAATACGGGTGCCGGCGTGTTTCGCCGCTGCGCTTACTGTTGCTGTGTGAGCTAATTGGCCTTGCCGGGCTGCTTTTCCCCCTCTACGGCTTGCTGGCGCACAGCATTCCCGCGCTGCTTGCAGTGCAATCACTCGAAGCATTTGCCGCCGGGTTATCCTGGCCTGCCATGAGCCTGGTTTTTAAACGGGGTTTAAGCGCAAACGAACTGCCGGCGGCGACCAGTATGGAAACCGTGATTTTCGCCTCTCAGGTGTTGTTGGGCGCAGGCGCTGGCGTGGTGCTTTTTGACCGGGTATCACCGTTGTCACTGCTGTCAATCGATGCCATCAGTTTCGTGTTGTCTACGGTGTTGCTATGCGCCACGGCACGTTACCTGCCGCAGGTAAGCCACGAGGATCGCCACGAAAAGAGGGTGATCCTGCGCTGGCATCATTTACCGGTCATTCAAAAACGCAGCTTGTTGTTGTTACCAGCGCTTGCCGCCGTTGGCGCACCGGCAATGGCGTTGCTGCCGGCGCTGATACAGCAAATGCGTCCCGCTGAAACCACTGAGCTTGCACTGCCGCTTATCTTTGCGCGCAGCCTGGGCCAACTTTGTGGCCCGCTGCTACTAAAGGCCGATAACCTCGAACGCTATGCCAGCCACAACCGGTATCTCGTCGGCTGTTTACTGGCCTTTCTGGCGGCTTACTGTGTGCTGCCGGGTTTAACATCCTTTCCTGAAATCGCGCTGCTCATCATCTTTGCGGCGCATCTGGCGTCGAATATGGTCTTTGCCGTCGGGACATTCGGCTTGTTGCACAATTTCCATGCCGATACCGTTCCCACCGCCACGGCAAAAGTATGGCGCTGGCAATCGTGCTGTGCCGCCGTGGCGACACTGATTGCCGCCTTACTGGCGGCAGAATGGGGGGCAGCGCAGGCGTTATATACAGTTTCATTCAGCACGCTGGCGCTGGTGATGATGGTGCTGCTGCGCTATCGCAGCTGATTTATGTGAGCACAGCGTCATTCTGGCTGAGCTGCCATCAGATAAGGCGTGTAGTGAGGCTGGCTATTGTATTTCGGCTGGATAAGCAGCCTGGCGAAACCTGAACGTTGTCTGCGTTTCGCTCCCTGCGTTTTACGCGGCGCAGGGAGCGGATGGGGGAGTTAATACGGGTTTTGCAGCCCTCCTGCACGGTCAGTGGACTGACGGCGTTTTTTTCTGCTCATCAAGGGAAAAGAACGCCACAACATCGGCCAGCTGCTGCGCGTACTGATCCATGCTTTGCGCGATTCCCGCCGACTGCTCGACGAGCGCTGCATTTTGCTGCGTGGCTCTATCCATCTCGTTGAGCGCAACTGCCACCTGGTTCACACCGGTGCGCTGCTCTTCGGAGGAGTGGGTAATCTCATTCATAATGGCGCTAACTTGCGATATTGAATCCACCACGTTTTCCATCGCTTTCGCTGCATCCTGAACTTGATTCGCGCCAGCGCTGACATCGTGCATTGAGCCCTGGATGAGCGAATTGATCTCATCGGCGGCTTCAGCGCTTCGTCTCGCCAGGCTACGCACTTCGCTTGCCACCACGGCAAACCCTCGCCCACGCTCCCCGGCACGTGCTGCCTCTACTGCGGCATTCAGCGCCAGAATATTCGTCTGATGCGCGATACCATTAATGACATGGTTAATCTCTGCAATATGCGCCGTGCTTTGTTCAATTTTTTTCATCCCGGCGATCACGATCGACATGGACTGTGCGCCAGCTTGCGCGATTTCATTGGCTTTTGCCGCTAACATATTCGCCTGATGAGCATGCTCGGTGTTACCGACAACGGTGGTTTTTATCTCTTCCATGCTGGCGGCGGTCTGTTGTAAAGCGCTGGCCTGCTGTTCAGTACGTGAAGCGAGATCGTGATTGCCGCTGGCCATTTCGCCGGAGATTAATTTTATCTGCGCGGCCGATGTCTTAAGCGAAGCGGTGATTTTTGTCAGCGATGCTCTCATTCCATCAAGTTCATGGTGCACCCCATTAATATCGCCACCGCTATTATCAGCGTCGTGATGCAAATCCCCTTGCGATATCCTATGAATATTCTTTTTGATTGTATTGGTAATACTCAAAAATTCATTGCGCAATATAAAGAACAAAATCACTGATGCAATTAAAAACGCAGATAATGTGGTTATGATAGTGATAACCGTAAATCTATGGGCAGAAGCTACATAATCCTGTGTACCCTGAACATCATATTTGACGATTAATCCACGAAAATTCCTGGCCAGCTTATTAAACGTATTAACATTTTCACGCGTTGGCTCTTGTTTAATCGACTCAATAGCTGAGGTGAGTTCCCGCGTCATTTTCACGCCACTTTCGGTCTTGACCGGCGCAACCTGAAGAAAACCGTTATAGGCTCTGGCAACCTCTGCCAGCGCCGCACTTCTCTGGGTCGCTGTCAGGCCTTCGAACTGCAAACGTCCACTCGTCTGAGCAAGCGCATCATATTGATAAAACCCGAGAGCTAAGCCCCTCACGCTCTCTTTGATATTGTTCAGAGCGAGCAGCGAATAGCCCGAAACAAATAAAAGCGAAGTAAAAAGAATCACGTAGGAAAATATAACGGTATATTTTAATCTTCCCTTCTTTACAGACATACCCCATCCTTGATTCATCAAGTAAATTTCAATTTGTTTCACCATGAATAAAGCACAAGGAAAAACGCATACTGCAACGATAAACGCAGTCTGCGCCCAATGGGTTATTCAGGATTATTAGCAACGCTAACATATACTCCTTCACCCATAAGGAAACAACTATTTTGCCAAAAATGAATAAATTCTGAAAATGCGAATTAATAAAGCGAAAAAATCAAAAGCTATTTACTGGATTGCATATCAAAAATACCGGCGTTGCCGGTATTTTTATTTACGCACGGATATCGTCATATTCGCGAGTGTTGTCAAACTCGTGTTTGGCAAAGGGACACAACGGGATGATTTTACGGTTTTCCGCACGCATTTTTTCCACCACTCGCGCGACCAGCTGCTTACCTACGCCTTGCCCTTTAAGGCTCGGATCCACATCCGTATGTTCAATAATGCTTAAATGCTCGCCGGTGGGAACGAAGACGATTTCAGCAACCTGCGTTCCCTGGGCGTCATTAACATAAAACTTGTTGTGGCCTTCCAGAATTTCCATGGTTTTCTCACTTAGTTGTGGCGGTACTTCAGCGCACCGCTCGGGCAGGTATCAATGACTTTCACCACCGTTGCGACATCCACTTCATCGGGAATGATCCACGGTTTGCGTTTCAGGTTAAAAAGCTTCGCGCTGCCGCGTACGCAGTTTCCCGCGTGCTGACAGACCGCAGTATTGAAATAAACGTCAATCTTTTCACCGGTATAGACGCGGTAACCCGCGTCCAGCAGTTCCTTATCCATGACATTGCCCCTGTTCTTTTTGGTGTTGGAAAAGTAAGCATAGCCGCTCTACTTTTACGCACCCTCCGGCGTTTAATCAATAACGAACGATACGAAACCCTTCTTGTTCAGTCGGTTCGACAAAGTAGCGGGTAATAAGCGCAAACTGCTCGTCGGTAGCGGCAAAATCGTGGTCGCCTGCGGCATTTCGCTGGCGTAAACGCGCCTTGCAAATCTCATCGCTAACCGGCAAGTAGTGCAACAAATGCGGCGCGCCGGATTCGTTAACGATCGACATCATCCACTGCCGACTGGCCAGCGTGTTGGCGGGAAAATCGAGAACCACATTGACGCCTGCACGCAGTAGCGCGATGGCATGCGGCTTGATGGCGGATTTTAATTTTGCCGAGTAGAAAACGTAGTCCTCAACGGTGGTCATCGCGTCCTTAAATAACAACGATAACCAGCTATCTTCGCTCAGCACCACCGTGCACGGCGCTTTTGCCAGCTCGCTGGCAAGCGTCGATTTACCCGATGCGATTTTGCCGCACAGAAGATGGAGTGTTGCAGAAGAAGCGGAACAAACATTCATAACATCACCTCGCAGGTTGCTGCCAGCAAGGCCCCGCCGTGCTGGCGGGAAAAGGACGAACGTTATCCCACCGGTCGATTGACAGTGCGAATAATGCTCGCAATAGATAAATAGGATGAATATTTAACAGGCATGCTGGCAACGTAGCAGCAAACCTGCTCCGTTGCCAACGGTTTGTATGGGTGGGGCTTATAGCCAGCCCCATCGTGGTTAGCCGATCAACAGCAGGCAGGAGAGATCATCGCCACCGTTTATCGTATCGATCGCGGCATCCATGCGTTTGTTGATGGTGCTGTTATGCATGGTTTTTTCAGAAAAACTGGCGATCGTTTTCATCACCAGTGGCTGGTCTATCTCAACATGCAGCGACTGTACGCTGAGGAACGTTTTGAGATAAAAATAGTCCATAACGATGCGATAAAACTGGCGCAATATTGTCGCCGTATTCGTGCCGGGAAAATCGCTTTCATAAAGCTTATACAGTAAGTAGTTTCGCAGCACATGCGGTTCACCCAGACAGGAATGCTTGCACAATTGCTCCCACTGCTGATCAAGAGCGGCAAACTTCTCACTCAGCGCCGACGCTTTCGTCTCTGGCGTAATTGCCAGATATTCAGCAACTTGAAGGTGCCCTTGTGATATCAGCGGATCGCGCGAAGCGTATTTCGCCACATGTTTACCCATCACGGTTAACGCATCGACTTTCATACTGGCCGCGCGAACGGTATTTTGCGCACGAAGCAGCGTTCGACCGTTCTGTAGTTCATCGATCAGCCCTGCATAAAAGTTTTCCACTTCAGCCAGATTATTCTGCAGATCAAAGTTGAGCATTTGCAGATAGAGAATAAATTGCGCCAGCGCCATCAAATTCTCTTCAATATTGTTGCTCTGCGCCTGAACCAGATTCCAGGCGAAAAGATGTATCAGATGGCCCACCTGGTCTCGCGGCTTTTGCTGCTGCAGTAATTTTACTTTTGAGCGGGCAACCAGCGTGCTTTTCTCTTGCAGCAGCATGCTTTGCGGGTCGAAAAGCACCTGGCGTACCACTTCCGGGCAGGAGAGCGTCATGCTAAAGCGTACTTCATCGGCATATTTGCGTACACCACGCGGATAGGTTGAGCATGTAGGGGATAACGCTTTTTCACCTAAATCACGGTGAACCATGCAAAGTCGGTTTTCATCAACAAACGGGCACTGCTTATCCTCATTCAATTTAATGACCGAATATTCATTTTTGCCGTTATGAACCGGGATTAAATTCTCTTTCGCAATGGCTGCAATAACAGGATTGGATGAGGACAGATAACGTTGATGCGTTTTCTTATCAATATTTATTTTCCAGCTACGGCAGCAGGAAATTAAACAATCCGGGCCAACGCATTTGAATTTATCAAAGAAAACAGGTGTCACTGTTTTATGGTGTCGCATAATACATTCTTTATAAATGAAAAGCAGAAAGTTACACGACAAAAGTGAATATCAAAAGTTGCATAAGCGCGCACAACATTCAGCATTTCACCACATGGTTCCGCGCGCTTAAAATCCTGGAGTTAGCTCCATCTGCGAAATGATATTTCCACTGCCGTTAAGATTCTGCTCAACAGAGGCAACATCGTTGCGCTCATTGCCAGACGCTTTTCCCTCTTCCCGCATTTTGCTTTTAATCAGCGACAGCAGCGATTTTAGCTCCCGGAGCGCTTCTTTCAGGGAACGGGCATCTTCCTGACGCTGGCTGGCGTTTTGTAGCGTATTGATAACGTTATCGATAGTAGATTGTACGCCCGCGATCTCTGCCGACTTTTCTTTTCCGGTCGGATTTTCTTCGTCGCTCACTTCAGCGTCAGAGGCGGCCTGCGCTTTTATGGCAGATTCATCGCTTTCACCGGTAGAAGCTTGTGCTGCGTCAGAAGCGTTAGCATCGGCACCATTGCCTGCACCAGTGTTATCACTCTGACCTAGCTGGGAAGCGAGTTGTCCAAGCTGAGATGACAGCTGTTTGAGCTGTTTCATAATGTAGCCCCCGGAGCCGCCAAACAACATGGCCAGCGCTTTCAGGCGGGCGATTTCCCGTTTCAATGCCTCAAGCTTTGCGCGCGCATTCGCTTTACTGTTCCGGGCATTTTCCTGCGTAAAGCGATTAAGCGTAGTGAGGTTTTCCTGCAAATTTTCGTAATACTCTTTCGCCTGCGGGCTGAGCGTCACGATGCTGGCAGGCGTGGGGTTAACTGCACTGGTGCGGGTGGCCTCCTGAGTACGAACCGTTCCTCCTTTGGCGGAAGAGGATACGTAAAGATCGAGAGAGCCAGTAAACGTGGGGCGAAGCATGCGCAATACTCCTGAAGTCCATTGCTCATATTAACGGCAGCAGGGAATAAAACTTTATGCGTAAAAACGTGATGACAGGCCTTCATGCTCTAACAGAGAACCTCACGCAACACCTGAAATGCCTCTTCTGATGCTATTTAAAAATCAGAATTTAACGTAAGCATATTCTCTATAAAAATCAGGATACGTGTTTGTAGAATAATCCCCCGGCAGGAGAGTGAAAAAACCAAACTCAGAGGAGAGAAATATAAATTACTGGCGATATGCGCCTCTATTTATGATTCATCAAACTGTTATGCGGGCAGCATAATTAGTGATTATTGAATGGTCAGGATGAAAACAACAGGTAAATCGAAATGCTTGCGTAAGTATCTCTGTAAATAAAATTTATTAAGGATGATTCTATGCCAACGGGTTATTTTCTACGTCTTGGCGATAAGACAACATGCGGCGGCCGTATTCTTTCAGGCTCTCCGCGCCATAGCTTTGGCGGGATGGCGACCGCAAGGAATGGTGACTCTGTATCGTGTGGTAAAGATGGAAAGATCTACTACATCGCGGGTGGCATACCCGATTACTGGATTTATGGCGTTGCAGCAGCAGGGACGTTGCATAGCCGAAGCACATGTCCCTGTAGAGCAAAATTTATTTCGTCATTTCCAAATGCCTCTTATTGGCTTGAAGAAGCAAAACCAGTTAAAGCCATTCCTGTCGCTGCCCCGCCAGTTGCAAACGCTCCTCCTCAACCTGCAAAAATTGCAGAACCTGAACAATATGCACAAGCGGCGAAGAAGAAAAATAACTTTGCGGACACCTGTGGGCCCGAAGATAACCCGCTATTGAACGGCGTTTATATCTGGACTGAAATCAAAAGAGCAGGTCACGTTTTCGTTTCGGTACATGAGAACAACACTGTCTCCCTTTACACATACGGGCGATACGGTAGAACCGATCCCGGAGGTTTTACGGGAGACGGTATTCTTAACTTCCTGCAAGATGAAGACGCAAGGGATTACTATAGGGTCGAGCTATATCGGATGGGCGCAAGAGCATTCCGTATAGGTGACGCTGACCCGACGAAAACGAGGCAATTTTTTGAAGATCTTTGGAACAAAGGCGAACCAGCGATTCAAACATCTAAGATGGAAGAAAAAATCAAGCGAAGAGGCCACACCATCGATGAGTACGACGTAACAGGAAATAATTGTACCACTCACTCTGTTGAGGGAATTAAGTTTGCCGGGTCGATGGTATTCGAACATAGCTACACATCCACCACGACTCAGATTCCTATCGAGTTAGAAGAAGATTTCACCATTCCTCTCTCATTGCAGCGTTATCTTGAGATCAAAAGTTCTGACTTCTCATCAATGACGGTCATTGAAATGACGGACGAGTTTAAAAAACTCTATTCCAATAAGGATAATTTATCGCCCTATCAAGAGTCACCAAAAGGGAAAATTCAGCATATTGCGGCGGGGTTCGCCGCTACTGGTGATTCATTATCACAATATTCCAGCGGTACTTTTGGCGGTGTATTAGGTGGATCTTATGACGTTGACGAGTAGAACTAAAACCATTCTCCGATGGGGAGGGATTTGTATTGTCTGCCTAGGTTACTTCCTTGGGTTGTTTGTCGCCTCACAAGCATTCGCTATTTTCTCTGAAAATCAGACCCTTGTTTCAAACCCTGTTCCATTAAAAGAGTATTACCAGGCGATTGATTCACTTATGCAAGCTACAAACGGCATTTATAACGCCGCCTTCTTTGGCTTTGCGATCTGTGTGCCGCTCATCTTACTTATCTTTAAAAAGGTAAGATGATGGATAAGAAGTACTGGATCAGGTGGGCGTGTATCGCGCTTATTTGCGTTGCTTATTACGTTATCGTGATTTGCTTCGAGCTTGTATTCGCAGTGAACTTTTCAGAAACAGTAATCCATGGATGGGATTTTACAACGTCTCAGTTGGCCAGGTTTGTTATGGGGCTATCGCAAAATCCCCAAGATTTGGCGTTAGCCTTTATTGTGGGTTTCGCTGTCTGCATCTCATTGTTCTTTCTCATCTTCAAGAAAATGAGATTGAGATGTCCTCAATGCTTGTTGTAGAGATGATGGTTGTGTTCAAAGAACAGTATCCAAATTCGGGTCATTTGCAACCATACCAGTAAACTCCCGGCGGCGTAGTTGAGCATGTTTTAGCAGAAGGTGCAGCCACAGGAGATTCATTATCTCCCTATTCCGGCGGTACTGTAGGCGGTGTATTAAGGGGATCTTATGACAATGAAGAATAGAGTTAAAACCATCCTCCGATGGGGTGGAATTAGCATAGTATCACTTTGCTACTTTATTACATTGATAGCATCAACATTCGCTTACAGTGCATTCAGTGAGAGTGAAAGTATGCGTTTTTCTGGCCCAATCCCATTAAAAGAATACAAAGCATCAATAGACTCGCTCATGCAAGCCACTGATGGCGTTTTTAGTGTTGCCTTCTTTGGTTTTGCGATCTGTGTCCCGCTGATCTTAATTATCTTTAAAACGGTACGATAATGAATAAGAAGTACTGGATTAGGTGGACGAGTATCGCGCTCATCTGCGTTGCGTATTACGTTATCGTGCTTTACTTCGATCTTGTATTCGCAGTGAACTTTTCAGAAACAGTAAGCCAGGGATGGGATTTTACGCCCTCTCAGTTGACCTGGTTTGTTATGGAGTTATCGAAAAATCACGTTGATTCGGCATTAGCCTCTCTTATAGGTTTCGCTGTCTGCGTTCCTCTGATCTTGCTCATCTTCAAGAAAGTGAGATGACCGCCAAAGGCTGGAGAGATCCAGCCTTTCCCTTTCTTTTTATTAAGACAATACACGCCGAATACCCGTTGGTGGTTCGTCGTTGAATGTCAGAACGTTCAAAAACAACTTTCGCATAGTAAGCTTCTGAAACTAAACACATATAAACCAATTTCGGCGGTGTTTTATGAGAAAGAAGAAGGGAATTCTGGAGCGGGCGAAGGGAATCGAACCCTCGTATAGAGCTTGGGAAGCTCTCGTTCTACCATTGAACTACGCCCGCATTGAGATGCGACAGGCATTATAACCTCTTAGCGCGTGAGAGCAAGGCGAGTTTGCGGGTAACCGCTGGAGTTTTAAGCAGTTAATCTTCTCTGGTATAGCGCCGTCATTTTGTTGCGAAAATTAGGACAACATAACCTCCCGCGTTACGCTTTCAGGCATAGCATAGCTCCCGTAGTTCCCACTCATTTTCAGAGAATCGCTATGAACGCTAAGCCGTTGGTTTTGGGATTTATTATTTTTGCGGGCTCGTTGAATACTGCACTGGCGGATAGTTGCCAATCGAACATTTTTGGCGGCCAGGATTGCCGCTATGACGATGGCACAACATCCAGCAGCCAGGCCAATATTTTCGGCGGGCAGGATACCAGGTACAGCGACGGAAGAACCACAACCAGCCGAGCCAATATCTTTGGTGGGCAAGATACAACGTCCAGTGACGGTAAATCATCCAGCAGCAGAGCGAATATCTTTGGCGGCCAGGACACCGATTACAGCGACGGTAGCCATTCCAGCAGCCGGGCCAACATTTTCGATGGCCAGGATACTAGCTACAGCAACGGTAAGTCCTCAACCAGCCGCGCAAATATCTTCGGTGGCCAGGATACGCAAAACAATTAATTCCAGACAACTATTCGAGCTAACAGGCCGGGCGACCGCCTGTTAGCTTTACTCATCAGCATTTCGGCGGGCTGCCCTGAGGCGGTAAATAACGCAGCGGATCGATAGCTGTCGCCTTATAGCGCAGCTGGAAGTGCAGGCGCACGGAATCCGCGTCACTGCTGCCCATGGTGGCGATCTTCTGCCCCGCTTTCACACTCTGCCCGTTATTGACCAGCAGCGTATCGTTGTGCGCGTAAGCGGTAATGTACTCTTCGCTGTGCTTAATCATGATCAGGTTACCGTAGCCGCGCAGCTGATTGCCGACATAGACCACCTTCCCGGCGCCAGAGGCATAAACCGGTTGGCCGCGTGTACCAGCGATATCAATGCCTTTGTTCCCGCCATCAGAGGTGGAATAGGTCATGATGACTTTTCCGGTTGTCGGCCAGCGCCAGCAGCGTTGCCCTACCGGCGGCCACGACGAGAGCGGAACCTGCGAGGAAGGCACCACTTTCGCAGTCTTAGTACCGGATTTTGTCGAGGATGAGGTGGTTTTCGACGAGCCATTCACTTTCAATCGCTGCCCCACTTCAATGGTATACGGCGGTGAAATACCGTTCATGCTGGCAAGATCTTTTACGCTGGTGCCGGTAATACGGGATATGCGGTACAGGGTATCGCCCCGCTTCACCGTATAAACGGAGCCGGAATAAGTAGAGTTACTACCGGCGCAGCTCGCCAGCAGCAAACTGATTGCCAGGCAAATGACAATACGAAACGGGCTTTTCGTCAGGCATCCTGCGCGCAAAACAGATCCTCGAATAGAATAAATGGCGACATATCATACCAGCCACTCGCCGGTTGCTAAACCCTTCAAACGGAGTTGCGCGGAATCGGGTAACCCTGCGCGATAATTTCCATTATCTCCGGCAAAAAAGGTGTGGAGGGCATCTTCACCAGCGCCGGATAAAATACCTGCGGTGAGGGAAACACATCCACCACATGGCAATGGCTGAGTTTACAGGCGTCGACTTCCGATGACGGCAGCAGCGTTGCCGCGGCAAGGCCAGACTCCAGCCACTCCAGAATCACCCCCGGCTGGGTGATGTGCATAATCACCTTCGGGTTACCACCCGCTTTACGAAACAGATCGATCAGCATCTCGTAAGTACCCGCGTCTTTTGCCCGGTGCAGCACCACCAGCGGGAACGCCGCCAGCGCCTGGTAATCAAACGGGCTCACAGGGGCTTGCGCCAGGCACTGCTTACTGATCACCGCCACCAGCCGCACCGGATCAAAAGACACATAATCGAAGCCTTCGCTGCGATAAGGCCGCTGGATCATCGCCAGATCGATCGTGCCTTCATTGAGCATGGTTTCTAAGTGGCTGGAATCGGTAACGGATATATTAATTTCAGCATCGGGGTGGCGCTTATAAAGCTCCAGTAATAACGGTTTAAAATAGCATTGAAAAAGATGGGTTAAGCCGAGTCTTAGCTGGAATTTTTCTTTATTGGCAATTGCTACAGTTTCCCGTGCCGTATCTTCAACCTGACGTAATATTTCACAGGCTTTACGATAAAGAAAATAACCGGCTTCTGTGGGTTCAATTCTGTTTCCCTGACGCGAAAATAAGGAAACCTGTAACTCTTCCTCCAGTTCCTGGATCCGTTTACTGAGCGGCGGCTGCGCCATATTCAGCACTTTCGCCGCCTGGCTTACGGAGCCCTGCTCTACCACACGGCAAAAATAACGCAATCTTTTCAAATCCATACCGCTTTTCTCCGCTATACCTGAGCGCTCAGTATCACACCTGGCGTAAAAAAGGAAAAGCACGACATTTTATGTCATTTATCAACCTGAATTTAACATTCTTATAAAGAGTACTTTTTTGATCTGGTCTGCCTCAGGAAAACGGTATTTGTTTAATCACCACAGGAAAAATAAGGTAACGGCAGTCAGTAAATTCCCATCTGAAAATGGAAAAGACCATGTCAAATAGCAAAAATAATAATGCCAGCGGCGTTTGCGATTTACGTTCTGCTCTTGAATTACTCAAAACATTGCCCGGCGAATATGTGGAAACCGACACCGAAGTGGATCCACACGCGGAACTCTCCGGGGTTTATCGTTATGTTGGCGCAGGCGGAACCTGCCAGCGCCCGACGCGGAAAAACGGCCCGGTGATGGTGTTCAACAAGGTAAAAGATTTTCAGGATATCAGCGTCGCCATCGGCCTCAACGGTTCCCGCAAACGCGTCAGCCACTTCCTCAACTGCGCGCCGGAAAAACTTGGCCACCTGCTGAAAGATTCGGTACAAAACCCGATTCCGCCAGTGCTGACCCAAGACCACGCGGTGTGCCAGGAAGTGGTGCATCTGGCGAGTGATGCGAATTTCGATCTACGCAAATTGCTACCTGCGCCAACGAACACCGAAGAAGATGCTGGCCCCTACATCACCATGGGTTTGTGTTACGCCTCTGATCCAGAAACGCGTGAATCCGATATCACCATTCACCGCCTGTGCGTGCAGAGCCGCGATGAACTGTCGATGTGGCTAACGCCGGGTCGCCATATCGACGCATTTCGCATGAAAGCGGAAGCAGCGGGGAAACCGCTGCCGATCTCCATCAGTATCGGTGTCGATCCGGCAATTGAAATTGCCGCCTGTTTTGAGCCGCCGACCACACCGCTGGGTTATGACGAACTGAGCGTTGCCGGTGCGCTACGCGGGCACGCCGTGGAAATGGTGCAGTGTAAAACCATCAACGAACGCGCCATTGCCCATGCGGAAATCGTTATTGAAGGCGAACTGCTGCCGCACGTGCGTCTGCGTGAAGATCAGAACACCGATACCGGCAAAGCGATGCCTGAGTTTCCTGGCTACACCGGCGAAGCCAAAGAAGCCCTGCCAGTTATCAAGGTGAAAGCGGTAACCCATCGCTATAACCCGATCTGGCGTACCACGGTTGGGCCGGGCGAAGAACACGTCAACATGGCGGGTATTCCGACAGAAGCCAGCATTCTTGATATGGTGGGGCGCGCCATGCCGGGTAAACTGCTTAACGTCTTCGCGCACTCAGCGGGCGGCGGCAAGCTGCTGGCAGTGATGCAATTCAAAAAATTCTCGCCTGCGGATGAAGGTCGTCAACGCCAGGCCGCGCTGCTTGCATTCTCCGCGTTCCCGGAACTGAAACACGTGATTCTGGTTGATGAAGATGTCGACATTTTCGACAGCGACGATGTGCTGTGGGCGATGCAAACCCGTTATCAGGGCGATGTCGATACCGTCACCATTCCCGGCGTACGTTGTCACCCGCTCGATCCATCGCAGGTGCCGGAATACAGCCCGAGCATTTTGCAGCAGGGCATGTCCTGCAAAACCATTTTTGACTGTACGGTGCCGTTCCATCTGAAAAGCCACTTTGAACGCTCGAAATTCAAAGCGGTGGATGTGAAACGCTTCCTGCCAGATTTCGAATAAGGGGGCCGGTGTGACCACATTGCAACGCATCATTGTTGGCATCAGCGGCGCTTCCGGTTTTCAGTATGGCGTGAAAGCACTTGAGCTTTTGCGCGGGCAGCCCCTGGAAGTCCATTTGGTTGTCTCGAAAGGGGCGGAAAAAACCTGTGCGCTGGAGACGGATTATCAGCTAGATGAGGTGATGGCGCTTGCGGATGTGGTGCATCCTGTCGGCAATCTTGGGGCTGCCATTTCCAGCGGATCGTATAAAACCATGGGCATGCTGGTTGCGCCCTGCTCCATGCGAACGCTGGGATCTATCGCCAACTGCCTGACGGATAACCTACTCACCCGCGCCGCCGACGTGGTGCTCAAAGAGCGCCGCCGTCTGGTGCTGCTGGCGCGCGAAACGCCGCTTCATCTCGGGCATATTCGCAATATGCAGGCAGTGACCGAAATGGGCGGGATTATTTTCCCGCCGGTCCCGGCGCTCTACCAGCGTCCGCAATCCACTGATGAGATCATTACCCACAGCGTCAGCCGTGCGCTGGATCTGTTTGGTATTGATGTGAAAAATCTCCCGCGCTGGGGCGAGGGAAACCTCGCTCATCACGCGTAACGTGCAGGAAACATTATGTTAATCGGTCCTTATGTGAACGGCGCCGCCGTCATTGTTGGTGGTCTGCTCGGTTCACTGGTTGGTACGCGCATTCCCGAACGTGTGAAAGTGGCGCTGCCGCTGACATTTGGTTTGTGCTCTGTTGGTCTGGGTATCAATCTCGTTATTAAAGTAAAATTTATGCCCGCCGTGGTGCTGGCGATGGTAATCGGCGCGGTGATCGGCGAAGCGTTTTTCCTCGAAAAACAGATCGGCAAAGCGGCCGGCACCACGCGTGGTTTAATCAACCGTATTTTCCCGCCGGTTCAGGGTCTTACCCATGATGAATTCACCGAGAAGTTCGTCGCCATTCTGGTGCTGTTTTGCGCCAGCGGCACGGGGATTTTCGGTGCGATGCATGAAGGCATGACCGGCGATCCCTCGATTTTGTATATCAAGACGGTGCTGGATCTGTTCACGGCGGCGATTTTTGCCACCATGCTCGGCTTCTCGGTGATGACTATCGGTATTCCGCTGATCATCGTCCAGGTGACGCTGGCTACGCTCGCGGTCTTTATCCTGCATATGATCACCCCGGATATGATGGGCGACTTCTCCTGCGCGGGTGGTTTAATCATGGTGGCGACCGGGCTGCGAATCTGTAATATCAAGCCCTTTCCGGTGGCGAACATGCTTCCCGGTCTGGTACTGGTGATGCCCTTTTCCGCTCTCTGGGCCACTCTTTTTGCCTGAGCCTCGGATATACTAGCGTTTGCCCGGTGGCGCTGTGCCTGGCAGGTCCGTGAGATCGCGTTCTTCCGGTAAGTCAGGCATAGCGCCACCCGGCGTTGTTATGTTCGGGAGTCGTTATGGTTATACAAGAGCACGTTATTTTAGTTAACGACCAGGGAGAGGTACTCGGCACAAAGGAGAAATATGCCGCGCATACCTCACATACACCGCTGCATCTGGCTTTCTCCTCCTGGCTTTTTCGCCCGACAGGCGAATGTCTGGTTACCCGCCGCGCCATGAGTAAAAAAGCCTGGCCCGGCGTCTGGACCAACTCCGTTTGCGGCCATCCGCAAATGGGTGAAACCATTGAGCAGGCGATTGTCCGCCGCTGTCGCTACGAAGTGGGAGCCGAAATCGCCGCTATCACCACTATCGCACCGGGTTTTCGCTACCGGGAAACCGATCCTTCAGGCATTGTCGAAAATGAGATCTGCCCGGTCTTTGCCGCAGAGATCGTATCGCCGCTTAAAATAAACAGTGATGAAGTGATGGAATATCAGTGGGTTAAACTGGATGCGTTGCTGCACGCGCTCAATGCTGCGCCCTGGGCTTTCAGCCCGTGGATGGCGGCGGAAGCCACAAGCGCGGAAAAGCAGTTACGACAATTTGCCGCAGAATTAGCGCAATAAAAAAGCCCCGACGCGACAAACGCCGGGGCTTTTTTTATCGCTGAGCGATTATTTCAACGGACGCATCGCCGGGAACAGGATCACATCGCGAATGGTATGGCTGTTGGTGAACAGCATCACCATACGGTCGATACCGATACCCAGACCGGCAGTCGGCGGTAAGCCGTGTTCCAGCGCGGTCACGTAGTCTTCGTCGAAGAACATTGCTTCGTCGTCGCCCGCTGCTTTCGCATCGACCTGATCCTGGAAGCGCTGCGCCTGATCTTCCGCGTCGTTCAGCTCGCTAAAGCCGTTACCGATTTCACGTCCGCCAATGAAGAACTCAAAGCGGTCGGTGATTTCCGGGTTCTGATCGTTACGACGCGCCAGCGGCGAAACTTCCGCCGGGTATTCGGTAATGAAGGTCGGCTGGATCAAGTGCGCTTCAGCCACTTCTTCGAAGATCTCCGTGACAATACGGCCCAGGCCCCAGCTCTTCTCAACCTTGATACCGATGCTGTCAGCAATTGCTTTCGCGCTGTCGAAATTATCCAGATCCGCCATGTTGGTTTCCGGACGGTATTTCTTGATCGCTTCGCGCATGGTCAGTTTTTCGAACGGCTTGCCGAAATCAAACACTTCGTCGCCGTACGGCACTTCGGTTTTGCCGAGGATGTTCTGCGCAAGCGTACGGAACAGAGATTCGGTCAGCTCGATCAGATCTTTATAATCCGCGTACGCCATATAGAGTTCCATCATGGTGAACTCAGGGTTATGGCGAACGGAGATACCTTCGTTACGGAAGTTACGGTTGATTTCGAACACGCGCTCGAAACCGCCAACCACCAGACGTTTAAGGTACAGTTCCGGCGCGATACGCAGGTACATGTCGAGATCCAGCGCGTTATGGTGGGTGACAAACGGACGCGCAGACGCACCGCCCGGGATCACCTGCATCATCGGCGTTTCCACTTCCATAAAGTCGCGGCCTACCATGAACTGGCGGATACCGGCCAGGATCTGCGAGCGCACTTTGAAAGTGTTGCGGGATTCATCATTCGAGATGAGATCCAGGTAACGCTGACGATAGCGCGCTTCCTGATCCTGCAAACCGTGGAATTTGTCCGGCAACGGACGCAGCGCTTTAGTCAGCAGGCGCAGCTCGGTGCAATGGATAGAGAGTTCACCGGTCTTGGTCTTGAACAGCTTGCCGCGCGCGCCGAGGATATCGCCGAGATCCCATTTTTTGAACTGCTCGTTGTAGACACCTTCCGCCAGATCGTCACGAGAGACATACAGCTGAATGCGGCCCCCCATGTCCTGCAAGGTTACGAAAGAGGCTTTACCCATGATGCGGCGGGTCATCATACGGCCCGCAACGGCGACTTCAATGCCCAGCGCTTCCAGCTCTTCGTTCTCTTTGGCATCGAATTCCGCATGCAGCTTGTCAGAGGTCTGATCGCGACGGAAATCGTTCGGGAACGCCACGCCCTGCTCACGCAGTTGCGCCAGCTTCTCGCGGCGAGTTTTCAGTTCATTATTAAGATCGACTGCCGCGTCAGCGCCTTGTGCTTGTTGTTCAGACATGTTGGTTCCTCATAACCCTGCTTTCAAACTTGCTTCGATAAATTGATCCAGGCTGCCGTCCAGCACCGCCTGCGTGTTGCGGGTTTCAACCCCGGTGCGCAGATCTTTAATGCGGGAATCATCCAGGACATAAGAGCGGATCTGGCTGCCCCAACCGATGTCCGACTTGGTGTCTTCCATCGCCTGTTTCTCAGCATTTTTCTTCTGCATTTCCAGTTCATAAAGCTTCGCCTTCATCTGCTTCATGGCCTGGTCTTTGTTCTTATGCTGGGAGCGGTCGTTCTGGCACTGCGTGACCAGCCCGGTTGGAATGTGGGTAATACGCACCGCGGATTCCGTACGGTTTACGTGCTGACCGCCCGCGCCGGATGCGCGATACACGTCAATGCGCAGGTCCGCCGGGTTGATTTCGATATCAATATCGTCATCCACTTCCGGGTAGACAAACGCGGAGCTAAACGAGGTGTGGCGACGTCCGCCGGAATCGAACGGGCTCTTACGCACCAGGCGATGAACGCCGGTTTCGGTACGCAACCAGCCGTAGGCGTAATCACCCATGATCTTAATGGTGACAGATTTAATGCCGGCAACTTCACCTTCGGACTCTTCAATGATCTCGGTTTTAAAGCCGCGCGCTTCCGCCCAGCGCAGGTACATGCGCATTAACATGCTCGCCCAGTCCTGCGCTTCGGTGCCGCCGGAACCCGCCTGAATATCCAGGTAGCAGTCGGCGCTGTCGTACTCGCCAGAGAACATGCGGCGGAACTCCAGCTGCGCCAGTTTCTCTTCCAGCACATCCAGTTCGGCGACCGCTTCGTTAAAGGTTTCTTCGTCTTCGGCTTCAACCGCCAGATCCAGCAGGCCGCTGACATCTTCCAGCCCCTGACGCATTTGATCCAGCGTATCAACGATAGCTTCGAGTGAGGAACGCTCTTTGCCCAGCGCCTGTGCGCGCTCAGGTTCGTTCCACACGTCCGGCTGTTCCAGCTCGGCGTTTACTTCTTCCAGACGCTCTTTCTTGGCGTCATAGTCAAAGATACCCCCTAAGAACGTCGGAGCGCTCCGTGAGGTCCTGAATACGATTTTTTACCGGGTTAATTTCAAACATGGTCTGATTTCTTTTAATGGACTAGTCAAAATGCGGTGATAAGGGCGGAAGTTTACCGGATTCCCGCCCTGTTTTATAGCGAATACTGGCGCTAAAGTGGCCAGAGATTCTCGATGATCAGCTGTACGCTACGATTGCCGCGAAACTCGTTCACATCCAGTTTATAAGCAATATTTACCTGCCGCACACCGTTGTCCGGCCAGCAGGAGGTATCGACGTTAAAAGCGATACCATCAAGCAGCGGACCGCCGCCAACCGGCTCCAGCATCACCTTGAGATGACGCTCACCCACCAACCGCTGCTGCAGGAGGCGAAACTCACCGTCAAACAGCGGTTCCGGGAACATTTGCCCCCAGGGGCCAGCTTCCCGCAGCATCTCCGCGACTTCCAGCGTCATCTCCTGCGCCGACAGCGGGCCGTCAGAGACAATCTCACCTTGTAATAACGCCGGATCCAGCCATTCGGTCACCAGCTCGCCAAAGCGCTGGCGGAACTCTTCAAAACGGTTTTCTTCCAGCGTCAAACCGGCCGCCATTGCGTGACCGCCGAATTTGAGCATCATGCCAGGAAACAGCATATCCAGACGCTCCAGCGCATCACGCATATGCAGCCCCTGAATCGAACGCCCCGAGCCTTTCAGCACCCCGTCTCCGGCTGGCGCGAAGGCGATCACCGGGCGGTGAAAGCGCTCTTTAATGCGCGAAGCGAGAATGCCGACCACTCCCTGATGCCACTCGGGATGGTACATCGCTAAGCCGCCGGGCAACGTTTCACCGCTGCGTTCAAGCTGCTCGCACAGCGTCAGCGCTTCTGCCTGCATCCCCTGCTCAATCTCTTTGCGCGTCTGGTTCAACGCGTCAAGATCGCTGGCTAACTGGCGCGCTTCGCCAAGGTTATCGCACAGTAACAGCGCAACCCCTACCGACATATCATCCAGCCTGCCTGCCGCGTTAAGGCGCGGCCCGAGCGCAAAACCGAGATCGCTTGCCGCCAGCTTTTGCGCGTCGCGGTTGGCAATTTCCAGCAGCGCCTTAATGCCCGGACGGCAGCGTCCGGCGCGAATACGGCTCAGCCCTTGCCAGGTCAGAATGCGGTTATTGGCATCCAGCGGCACCACGTCCGCCACCGTTCCCAGCGCAACCAAATCAAGCAGTTCCGCCAGATTTGGCATCGCCAGGCCGCGCGCCTCAAACCAGCCGTTGTCACGCAAAAAGGCGCGCAGCGCCAGCATCAGATAGAACGCGACGCCAACCCCGGCCAGCGACTTCGACGGAAAATCACAGTCGCGCAGATTCGGGTTAACAATGGCTTCGGCATCCGGCAGCGTGTCACCCGGCAGGTGGTGATCGGTCACTACCACCGGAATGCCGAGTTCATGCGCCCGCGCCACGCCGGCATGTGAGGAGATGCCGTTATCCACCGTCAGAATAAGCTGCGCACCGCGCGCATGCGCTTGATCAACCACTTCCGGGCTCAGCCCATACCCGTCGTCAAAACGGTTCGGCACCAGGTAACTGACGTTTTCGCAACCGAGCGCGCGCAATGCCAGCACGCTAAGGGCGGTGCTGGTTGCGCCATCCGCATCGAAATCGCCCACCACAATAATGCGCAGCCCTTCACGTAAGGCGTTATAAAGCTGCGCCACTGCATCATCGATACCGGTAAGTTGTTGCCACGGCAGCATGCCTTTAACACTGCGTTCCAGTTCACTGGCCGTGCGCACACCGCGGCTGGCGTATAAGCGACGCAGCAGCGGCGGCAAGTCTGCGGCCAGTTCTGCTGCGTCATCCACCTCACGGCGGCGAAGTTGTATCTGAGCTTTCACGCGAATTATTTACCGCCGGTCGCTTTTTGATGTTGATCGAGGAAGGCTTTCATTTCCGCCGGAGCCTGATACCCCGGAACGAGGTAGCCGTCATTCAGCACGATGGCTGGCGTGCCGTTGACGCCAAACTGCACGCCCAGCGCGTAATGGTTGGCGATGTCGATATCGCAGCTGGCGGGTTTCACCTCTTTACCTTCCATCGCATTATCGAAGGCTTTTTTAGGATCTTTTGCACACCAGATAGCCTTCATCTGGTTTTCAACTTCGCTTGGCACACCCTGACGCGGGAAGGCAAGGTAACGCACGGTGATGCCGAGCGCGTTGTAATCTGCCATTTCGCTATGCAGTTTCTGGCAGTAGCCACACGTGATATCTGTGAACACGGTGATGACATGTTTTTCCTGTGGCGCTTTGTAGACAATCATCTCTTTTTCCAGCGCGTTCAGATGCGGTAACAGCATCTTCGTGGTGACGTTCACTGGCTGCGCGCCGCTGACATCGTACATCGGGCCCTGGATGATATGTTTGCCGTCTTCGGTTACATACAGCACGCCGCTGTTGGTCAATACGGCTTTCATTCCGGCAACAGGTGCGGGCAGCACTTCACCACTTTGTACACCCAGTTTTGCCAGCGACTGTTTGATAGCCGCATCATCGGCATGCGCCGCGCCGGTAAACGCCGCCAGCAGGGTGAACATCACTAAACCTTTTTTCATAACACATCCTTAGATTGTCAGCATTCACGCCCGCGGGTGATGCTGTTGATGAAGCTTGCGCAGTCGCTCGGTAGCGACATGCGTATAAATTTGCGTGGTCGATAAATCCTGGTGGCCTAAAAGCATTTGCACCACGCGCAGATCCGCGCCGTGGTTCAGCAGATGAGTGGCAAACGCATGGCGCAAAACGTGGGGCGAGAGCTTTTCACTGTCTATGCCCGCAAGCGCCGCATAGTGCTTGATGCGGTGCCAGAAAGTCTGGCGCGTCATCTGCTGCGCGCGCTGGCTGGGAAACAGCACATCAATTGAGACACCGTTTAGCAGCCAGGGGCGACCATGCTCCAGATAGTTTTCGACCCAGTACACCGCCTCTTCGCCCAGCGGCACCAGGCGTTCTTTATTGCCTTTACCAATCACTCGCACCACGCCCTGGCGCAGGCTGATATCACTCATCGTCAGGCCAACCAGTTCAGAGACGCGAAGGCCGGTGGCATACAACACCTCAAGCATCGCTTTATCGCGTAACTCCAGCGGTTGGTCAACCACCGGCGCCTGCAAAAGCCTGCCCACCTGCGTTTCACTCAAGTCTTTCGGTAAACGTTGCGGCAATTTAGGTGATGCGAGTAAAGCGCTGGGATCGTCGCTGCGTATTTTTTCCCGATAAAGGTACTGAAAAAAACGCCGCACGGCGCTAAGCAAGCGCGCCGAGCTGGTGGCCTTATAACCACCGCTCACCCTTTCAGCTAACAGCGCTTGTAAATCATCGCTTTGCGCTTTTTCAAGACTGCTGGCGTGGTGGTGCAGCCACTCCACCACGCTTTTCAAATCGCGGCGGTAAGCGTTTAGCGTATTTTCCGCCAGGTTGTTCTCAAGCCAGAGAGCATCGAGAAACTGTTCGATACGTGCGAGATCCTGTTCCATCCAGCGTCTCCTTTACTCAAACGCTGCATTATGCCTGATTGATGTACGATTCTGGTACACTGCGTGAAAAGACACATCAAGAATCGAGAAGTTTACGTTATGAATATCGGTCTGTTTTACGGTTCCAGCACCTGCTACACCGAAATGGCGGCAGAAAAAATTCGCGATATTATCGGCCCGGAACTGGTGACGCTGCACAACCTGAAAGACGATGCTCCCGCCCTGATGGAACAGTACGATGCGCTTATTCTGGGCATTCCAACCTGGGATTTCGGCGAGCTGCAGGAAGATTGGGAAGCGATTTGGGATCAGCTTGATAACCTCAATCTCGACGGAAAAATCATTGCGTTGTACGGCATGGGCGATCAGCTCGGTTACGGCGAATGGTTCCTCGATGCACTCGGCATGCTCCACGACAAACTGGCCCCCAAAGGCGCGACATTCATCGGTTACTGGCCGACAGAAGGCTATGAATTTACCAGTAAAAAACCGGTCATTGCCGACGGGCAGCTCTTTGTCGGGCTGGCGCTGGATGAAACCAATCAGTACGATTTAAGCGATGAACGTATCCAAGGCTGGTGCGAGCAAATACTGACGGAAATGGCGGAACGGCTCGGCTGAGCCATCCCCCACCTTAATGCAGCCCCTGCGCCGGATTTTGGGTGATCATCCGGCGTAGATCGCGCCACTCCTGCGAATCCATACTGTCTGCCGCCAGCCATAAATGCTGGCGCCGCCCATCTTCCGCACGGCGTAAACGCAACATCATGCCACCGCGGATCATCCAGGGCGTACCGACAATATCCCACTCCACACCTTGCCAGCGCAGGCGGGAATCCATCAGCAATTTGATCTCGCCGTGGCAAGCGTTGATCCGCCGCTGGCTGCGCACGCAGTCAAAAACCACCAGCGACAGCAGTAAAAGCCACAGCGGCGTATAGCTCAACGGCCAGGGCATAAAAAGAATGAACGCCGCCACCAGCCCGTGCAGTAATAACGAAATCCATTGTGCGCGCCATGAGACGCGTAAATCAGATTGCCACAGGACCACGATCCCGATTCCGTGTCTGAATTAACTGCACCATTCGCTGCAACTCCGCGTCCTGGGGTTTGCCATGATTCATCAACCAGTTGAATAAATCCGGATCATCACTCTCCAGCAGACGCACAAACAGATGCTTGTCATGGTCACTGAGCGAGTCGTACTCGTGTTCGAAAAAAGGCATGATGGAGATATCGAGTTCGCGCATTCCGCGGCGACAGGCCCAATGGATACGGGCTTTATTATTAATATCCATGTTCTTCTCCCTTCATAGGCATGAAGGCCTATTGTAACGTGTTTTTAATATTCCTTTTGCGGAATATTTCGCTTCCCGGGCCAGCTTCCAGAATAAATCGCATCGTCTGCAAAATTATCACTGTGCTGCGTAGCGCCTCGCAATGCTCGCACAATGGCACAAATCGCATGCTTTATCGCTTGCATTGAACAATGGCTCTTTTACCATTAAGTACCAACACAGCGTTAAGCTAATCAGGACATTATTATGGCTTTTACTCCATTTCCTCCGCGTCAGCCGACCGCATCTGCCCGTCTGCCGCTGACGCTTATGACGCTCGATGACTGGGCGCTGGCAACCATTACCGGTGCGGATAGCGAGAAATATCTGCAAGGCCAGGTTACCGCTGACGTATCGAAGATGGCGGCGGATCAGCATCTGCTGGCGGCGCATTGCGATTCTAAAGGCAAAATGTGGAGCAATATGCGGTTGTTTCACTATCAGGAAGGGTTTGCCTGGATTTTGCGCCGCAGCGTGCGTGAATCGCAGTTGCGCGAACTGAAAAAGTACGCCGTATTTTCAAAAGTCACTATCGCCGCAGATGACGAACATGTGCTGCTGGGCGTTGCTGGTTTTCAGGCTCGCGCCGCGCTGGCTAATCTCTTCACAACCCTGCCGGACAGCGAAAAGCAGGTTGTACAAGACGGTGAAACAACCATTCTGTGGTTTGAACATCCGGGCGAACGGTTCCTGCTGGTTACCGATGTCGCAACAGCAGAACAGGTGACGGATAAACTGCGCGGTGAAGCACAGCTTAATAACAGCCAACAGTGGCTGGCGCTGAATATCGAAGCCGGGTTACCCGTAATTGACGAGCCAAACAGCGCACAGTTTATTCCGCAGGCGACCAACCTGCAGGCGCTGGGTGGCATCAGCTTCAAAAAAGGGTGCTACACCGGGCAGGAGATGGTTGCTCGCGCGAAATTCCGCGGAGCCAACAAACGTGCGCTGTGGTACCTGGCAGGCGCTGCCAACCGCACGCCGGAAGCAGGTGAAGATCTTGAGCTAAAAATGGGTGAAAACTGGCGTCGCACCGGTACGGTGCTGGCATCAACTCAGTTAGATGATGGCCGCGTGCTGGTTCAGGTTGTGATGAATAATGACATGGAACCAGACAGCGTGTTCCGCGTACGCGACGACGCCAATACGTTAAGCATTGAGCCGCTGCCCTACTCGCTGGAAGAAGAATAATCCGCGTTAACACATCCGCGCATGCTACAGCCGGGCCGGCAAAAGCCGCCCGGCGCTACCGTTTAAACTTGTCCGACGTACAAATAGATTGCCAGGAAGTGACACACACTGCCGCCCAGCACAAAGCCGTGCCAGATCGCGTGATTGTAGGGGATACGTTTACAGACGTAGAAAATGACGCCCAGCGAGTACACCAGCCCGCCGACAGCCAGCAGCGTCACGCCGCCCACTGATAACCGCGTCGCAAGCTGATAAATCACAATCAACGACAGCCAGCCCATCGTCAGGTATGTCACCAGCGACAGCACTTTGAACCGGTGCGCAATGGTGAGCTTAAACAGGATCCCGAGTAAGGCGAGGCTCCAGATAACAATCATCAACCCACGCGCCAGCGGTGAATCCAGCCCAACCAGTAAAAAAGGCGTATAGGTTCCGGCAATCAGCAGATAAATGGCGCAGTGGTCAAATTTCTTTAACCACACTTTTGCGCGCTGATGGGGGATCGCATGATACAGCGTGGAGGCCAGAAACAGCAGGATCATGCTGCCGCCATAAAGCGCGTAGCTGGTAATCGCCGTCACACTGGCGTTGCTGTCTACCGCCTGCACCAGCAGCAGTACCAGGCCGACAATACCGAACACCAGCCCGATGCCGTGGCTGATGCTGTTGGCAATTTCCTCTGCCAGTGTGTATCCCTGTGCGATTAAAGGTTTCTTAACCATGGTAACTCCGGGAAAACTCAAAAAAACGTCGCAACACTAGAGTAACTGAGAATGATTCCAGTGCACACCTGTACGCTAAAATAAATATCGTTGATGAATGTTTCATGACGCGGGCTGCCCCCATGAATGCAAAAGTCAGGGAAACGGCGCCGGAGTTATGGCAGCATGTGAGCACGCAAAAAGCCTGCCGGGTTGCATTGGGCTACGTTTACAGCAAGCAAAGGATATCGCCGTGACAATGTTTACTCACTCCGCCATCGCCAGCCTGAATACTCTGGAGATGTTGGTTTACAACTTTGTCATCAAAAATCGCGACAAAGTGATGTACATGACCATTCGTGAACTGGCCGATGCGGCGGGCGTCTCCACCACGACCGTGTTGCGCTTTTGCCGCAAGCTCAACTGCGAAGGCTACTCTGAATTTCGCGTACGTTTTAAATTATATTTAGAGCAAAATGAGCCGCCGCAAGCCAATTTTGGCGCCAGCGAAGTGATCAGCTTTTTTAAAAGCGTCAACAATGATGAGTTTGATAAATTATTAGATAACACCGTTGAGATGATATTATCTTCCGAGCGTATTATATTTGTCGGCGCAGGCACATCGGGTGCACTGGCTAAATATGGTGCAAGATTCTTCTCAAATATCGGTAAGTTCAGTAACCATATCGACGATCCTTATTTCCCGGTTACCAATGATATGGCAAAAAATGCGCTGGCAATTGTCCTTTCAGTTTCTGGCGAGACGGAAGAGATCCTCCGTTTTGCCAGCCAGTTCAGCCTGCACCACTGCAAAGTGCTGTCGATCACCAGCCACGAACACTCCCGCCTGGCAAAACTGGCGGACTTTAATATCTCCTGGCATGTGCCGCAAATGCGCATTAGCGGCGGCTACGATATCACTACGCAAATCCCTGTTATTTATATTCTCGAGTCGCTGGGACGTAAACTGGCGAAGAAAATAGCATAAAAAAACAGTATGTTTTTTCGGTGTAACAAATTACCCCAGCGGCAATTTGTTATATCGTGACATTTAATTCGCCTTTGTTAGACTCGTTATCAGCCAATATAACGGGAATAGCAACAATGAAAAAATTGACCTTACCGAAAGACTTTTTATGGGGCGGCGCGGTTGCCGCGCACCAGGTTGAAGGCGGCTGGAATAAAGGCGGCAAAGGCCCGAGCATTTGCGATGTTCTGACAGGCGGCGCGCACGGTGTTCCACGTGAAATCACGCAGGAAGTCGTCGCGGGCAAATATTACCCGAACCACGAAGCCGTTGATTTTTATGGTCACTATAAAGAAGACATCAAGCTGTTTGCCGAAATGGGCTTCAAGTGTTTTCGCACCTCCATCGCCTGGACCCGCATCTTTCCGATGGGCGATGAGCAACAGCCGAATGAAGAAGGGCTCAAGTTTTACGACGACATGTTTGATGAGCTGCTGAAATACAACATCGAGCCGGTCATCACGCTGTCCCACTTCGAAATGCCGCTGCACCTGGTCCAGCAATACGGCGGCTGGACCAACCGTAAAGTGGTCGATTTCTTTGTACGCTTCGCCGAAGTGGTTTTCGAGCGCTACAAGAATAAGGTCAAATACTGGATGACCTTTAACGAAATCAACAACCAGCGCAACTGGCGCGCGCCGCTGTTTGGCTACTGCTGTTCCGGCGTGGTCTACACCGAACATGAAAACCCGGAAGAGACCATGTATCAGGTGCTGCACCACCAGTTCGTTGCCAGCGCCATGGCGGTGAAAATCGGCCATCGTATTAACCCGGAAATGAAAATCGGCTGCATGCTGGCAATGGTGCCGCTGTATCCCTTCTCCTGTAAGCCGGACGATGTGATGTACGCGCAGGAGTCAATGCGTGAGCGTTATGTCTTTACCGACGTGCAACTGCGCGGCTACTACCCTTCTTATGTACTGAACGAATGGGAACGCCGTGGTTTTACCATCAACATGGAAGCCGGTGACGAGGCGATTCTGCGCGAAGGGTGCTGCGATTACCTCGGTTTCAGCTACTACATGACTAACGCGGTGAAAGCGGAAGGCGGTGCTGGCGATGCGCTCTCCGGTTTCCAGGGCAGTGTCCCTAACCCGCATGTTAAAGCGTCTGACTGGGGCTGGCAGATTGATCCGGTTGGCCTGCGCTATGCATTGTGCGAGCTGTACGAACGCTACCAGAAGCCCCTGTTTATCGTGGAGAACGGGTTTGGCGCGTACGACAACGTCGAAGCTGACGGCAGCATCAACGACGATTACCGCATTGATTACCTGCGGGCACACGTTAAAGAGATGGTCAAAGCGGTGACCCACGATGGCGTGGATCTGATGGGTTATACACCCTGGGGCTGTATCGACTGCGTCTCTTTTACCACCGGCCAGTACAGCAAACGCTACGGTTTTATCTACGTGAACAAGCACGATGACGGCACTGGCGATATGTCGCGTTCCCGTAAAAAGAGCTTTAACTGGTATAAAGAAGTGATTGCCAGCAACGGCGAAAATCTTTGACGTTGTTAACTCCTCTCCCTGGCGGGAGGGGAGTGCTTATCTGCCACCGGCTAAATCCAGAAAACTGCCGGTAACATACGACGCTTTGTCACTTAACAGCCAGACAATTCCCTGCGCCACCTCTTCCGGTTGCCCACCGCGCCGCATCGGGATCGCGCTGCTCACCCGGTCCACACGCCCGGGCTCGCCGCCGCTGGCATGCATCTCTGTATAGATAAAACCCGGACGCACGCCATTCACGCGGATGCCATCCGCCGCAACTTCCAGTGCCAGCCCGGTCGTTAGCGTATCGACCGCGCCTTTGGAGGCCGCATAATCCACATATTCACCGGGCGAACCGAGGCGCGCCGCAGCCGAAGAAACATTAACAATCGCGCCGCCGTGCCCACCGTGTTGGGTGGACATCCGTTTGACCGCTTCGCGACAGCAGAGGAAATAGCCCGTCACGTTGGTCGCCAGCACGCGATTAATACGCTCTGCGCTCAGTTGCTCCACCCGGCTTTGCTGAAACAGGATCCCGGCGTTATTGACCAGCGCGGTAAGCGGTTCCGGTTTTTCATCTATACACGCGAACATGGCCTGTACCTGCGCTTCATCGCTGATATCGGCCTGCACCGCGAACGCATGACCACCCTGTGCGATGATTTCCGCCACCACGCCGTCGGCAGCGGGCTTGTTGCTGTGGTAATTAACCGCAACGGTGTAGCCTTCCTGCGCCAGCAGCAACGCGGTCGCGCGACCGATTCCCCGGCTGCCACCGGTGACTAATGCAATCGCCATCTGTGTCTCCTGAAAAGTAAAAGGGCGCCGAAGCGCCCTTAAAAGATAGCTTAATCAGTGTATTACTGATATTCGCTCATCGGTACGCAGGAACAGAACAGATTACGATCGCCGTACACATCGTCCAGACGCTTCACGGTTGGCCAGTATTTGTTGGCAAAACCAGCCGGGAACACCGCCAGTTCGCGGGTGTAACCGTGGTTCCACTCAGCCACCAGCTCATTCTGCGTATGCGGAGCGTTAACCAGCGGGTTATCTTCCAGCGTCCACTCACCCTGTTTCACACGTTCGATTTCCGCGCGAATCGCCAGCATGGCATCGATAAAGCGATCCAGTTCGACTTTGCTTTCAGATTCAGTCGGTTCCACCATCAGCGTACCGGCAACCGGGAAGGACATGGTCGGCGCATGGAAACCGTAATCAATCAGGCGCTTAGCGATATCCAGTTCGCTGATGCCGGTCTCTTCTTTCAGCGGGCGAATGTCGAGAATACATTCGTGCGCGACGCGACCATCGCGACCGGTATACAGCACCGGGAAAGCCTCTTTCAGACGGCTGGCGATGTAGTTGGCATTAAGGATCGCCACCTGGCTCGCTTGTTTCAGCCCTTCCGCGCCCATCATGCGGATATACATCCAGCTGATTGGCAGAATCGACGCGCTGCCAAACGGTGCCGCAGAGACCGCGCCCTGACGGGTGAGCATCCCTTCAATCTGCACCACGCTGTGACCCGGTACAAACGGTGCCAGATGCGCTTTCACGCCAATCGGCCCCATGCCCGGACCGCCACCGCCGTGCGGAATGCAGAAGGTTTTATGCAGGTTGAGGTGTGACACATCCGCGCCGATAAAGCCCGGTGACGTGATGCCCACCTGGGCGTTCATGTTTGCGCCATCCAGGTAAACCTGGCCGCCGAACTGATGCACCACTTCGCACACTTCGCGAATTGTCTCTTCATACACACCGTGGGTGGACGGGTACGTCACCATGATGCAGGAGAGATTGTCGCCCGCCTGCTCTGCTTTCGCACGCAGATCGGCCAGATCGATGTTGCCGTTTTTATCACAAGCAACCACCACAACCTGCATCCCCGCCATCTGCGCCGATGCCGGGTTGGTGCCGTGCGCAGAGCTTGGGATCAGGCAGATATCGCGGTGACCTTCATTGCGACTTTCATGGTAGTGACGGATCGCCAGCAGGCCTGCGTATTCGCCCTGCGCGCCGGAGTTCGGCTGCATGCAGAGCGCATCATACCCTGTCAGTTTTACCAGCCAGTCGGAGAGCTGGGCGATCATCTGGTGATAACCTTCTGCCTGTTCCGGCGGACAGAACGGGTGCAGTTCGGCAAATTCCGGCCAGGTGATCGGGATCATTTCCGCCGCCGCGTTCAGTTTCATGGTGCAGGAACCCAGCGGGATCATCGCCTGGTTCAGCGCCAGATCTTTACGCTCCAGCGAATGCATGTAACGCATCATCTCGGTTTCGCTGTGATAGCGGTTAAACACCGGATGCGTCAGGAAAGCGTCTTCGCGCAGCATGCTCTGCGGGATAGAACGGCTGTCGAGCGCGACCTCTTTATCCAGCGCATCAATATCGAGGCCGTGTTTATCGCCCAGCAACACGTTAAACAGCACCTGCACATCTTCACGCGTGGTGGTTTCATCCAGCGTGATGCCAACGGCGTTGAGAATGTCGCTACGCAGGTTGATCTCCTGCGCTTCGGCGCGGGCCAGCACGGCGGCTTTGTCCGCGACATCAACACACAGGGTGTCGAAGTAGTGCGCGTGGCGCAGTTTCAGGCCGCCACGCTGCAAACCGGCAGCAAGAATATCGGTCAGGCGATGAATACGTCCGGCAATGCGTTTCAGCCCGGCCGGACCGTGGAACACCGCGTACAAGCTGGCAATGTTGGCCAGCAGCACCTGCGAAGTACAGATGTTGGAGTTGGCTTTCTCGCGGCGAATATGCTGCTCGCGCGTCTGCATCGCCATGCGCAGCGCGGTGTTACCGGCGGCATCTTTCGACACGCCGATAATGCGGCCTGGCATGGAGCGTTTGAATTCATCTTTTGCAGCAAAGAATGCCGCGTGCGGGCCACCGTAGCCCATCGGCACGCCAAAGCGCTGCGCGGAGCCGAACACAATGTCGGCACCCTGTTTGCCCGGCGCAGTCAGTTGCACCAGCGCTAGCAAATCAGCGGCGACACTAACCACAATTTTGCGGGATTTCAGCTCATTAATCAGCGCGCTGTAATCATGCACTTCGCCCGTGGTACCGACCTGCTGGAGCAGTACGCCGAACACATCCTGGTGATCAAGAACTTTGGCCGCGTCATCAACAATCACATCAAAACCGAAGGTTTCGGCGCGAGTGCGCACGACATCCAGCGTTTGCGGATGCACGTCGGCGGCGACGAAGAAGCGGTTGGCACCTTTCAGTTTGCTGACGCGCTTCGCCATGCCCATTGCTTCAGCCGCTGCGGTGGCTTCATCCAGCAGCGACGCGGAAGCGATATCCAGCCCGGTGAGATCGAGCGTAACCTGCTGGAAGTTGAGCAGCGCTTCAAGGCGACCCTGCGACACTTCTGGCTGATACGGGGTGTAAGCGGTGTACCAGCCCGGGTTTTCCAGCATGTTGCGCAGAATAACTGGCGGCAGCTGCACGGCGGTATAGCCCATGCCAATGTAAGACTTAAAGCGCTTGTTGCGGCTGGCAATCGCTTTCAGCTCGGCCAGGGCCGCGAACTCAGTGGTCGATTCCCCAACCTGCGGCGGTGTTGCAAGCTGAATGTCTTTTGGCACGATCTGGCCAATCAGTGCGTTTAACGAATCCGCGCCAACTGTGTTCAGCATCTCCTGCTGTTGCTGAGCATCCGGCCCGATGTGACGTCCAATGAAAGCGCCACGGTTTTCAAGCTGGCTTAAAGTCTGTGTCATGAGCGATGGTTCCTGAAACGTGCAGTGAATCGATGTAGAAATTACCTGAATACGCTGAACCCTTCGCGTTGCAGGAAGGCGGCGACGCAGCATATCCCCAGGCGCAGACATCAGTAAGCAACTGGGGGGAGCGAGGAAGCCAACGCGTCTGCCACGCGAAGGATAAGGCGTATTTACTCGTCTTCGAGCAGTGCGGCGTAGGCTGTTGCGTCCAGCAGGGCGGCAATTTCTGCTTCGTCGCTGGCTTTAATTTTGAAGATCCAGCCTTCGCCATACGGCTCGCTGTTGACCAGCTCTGGTGAATCCGCCAGTTGGTCGTTGACTGCCACGATCTCACCGCTGATTGGCGCGTAGATATCAGAAGCCGCTTTTACCGATTCGGCAACGGCGCAATCATCGCCCGCGCTAACGGTCGCGCCCGCTTCCGGCAGATCGACAAACACCATATCGCCCAGCAGTTCCTGTGCGTGTTCGGTGATGCCAACGGTGTAGGTGCCGTCCGCTTCTTTGCGCAGCCACTCGTGTTCTTTGCTGTATTTCAGTTCGCCTGGTACGTTGCTCATTTCATTCTCTCCAGATAAAAAGGTTACGCGACAGCTTTGCCAGCGCGTACAAAAACAGGTTTAGTGACTTTGACCGGCATTTCACGGTTGCGGATCTGTACAACGGCATTTTCGCCGATCCCCGCGGGAACACGCGCCAGTGCAATACTGTAGCCGAGCGTAGGCGAGAACGTACCGCTGGTGATCACGCCTTTTTGCACATTGCCATGCGCATCGGTGAAGTGCACCGGCAGTTCATTACGCAATACGCCTTTTTCCGTCATCACCAGGCCAACCAGCTGTTCGGTGCCTTTTTCACGCTGCAGTTCCAGCGCGTCGCGGCCAATAAAGTCTCGCTCCTGCGGCTCCCAGGCAATCGTCCAGCCCATGTTGGCGGCCAGCGGAGAGATACCTTCATCCATCTCCTGACCGTACAGGTTCATACCCGCTTCCAGACGCAGCGTGTCGCGCGCGCCCAGGCCGCAAGGTTTCACGCCCGCATTGACAAGCGCCTGCCAGAAGCCGGGCGCCTTTTCGTTAGGCAGCGCAATTTCATACCCTGCTTCACCGGTATAACCGGTGGTCGCAATGAACAGATCACCGGCTTCAACGCCAAAGAACGGTTTCATACCTTCAACGGCGCGGCGCTGCTCGTCTGTAAACAGGCTGGCGGCTTTCGCCTGCGCGTTCGGGCCTTGTACCGCGATCAACGACAAATCATCACGGACGGTGATGTCGATGGCATAAGGTTCAGCGTGTTGGGAAATCCAGGAGAGGTCTTTTTCGCGGGTGGCGGAGTTTACAACGAGGCGGAAGAAATCTTCGGTAAAGTAATAGACGATTAAGTCATCAATTACGCCGCCCGAGGCATTTAGCATACCGGAATAGAGTGCTTTACCGGGCTTCGTGAGTTTTGCGACGTCGTTTGCCAGCAAATAACGCAGAAACTCCCGGGTGCGGCTGCCTTTGAGATCGACGATGGTCATGTGCGACACATCAAACATTCCGGCATCGGTGCGCACCGCATGGTGCTCGTCAATTTGCGAGCCGTAATGCAGCGGCATCATCCAGCCATGGAAGTCCACCATGCGGGCGCCGTTTAGCGTGTGTTGTTCGTATAAAGGGGTCTGCTGAGCCATCTTTTCCTCGTCGAATAAGCTGAGCCATCACGTTTTTCGGCGGCGTGATTTGCGCCAAAACAACTGGTGCCGACACCGTTTTACGACGTCGACGCAAACGTTCTCTTTGGCCTGAACTTATCACCGAAAGCAGTGCTTAACCATAAAGAAAAATGGTCCATCACATTAGCTTATGACCCGTCACGCACAAAATGCCATCAGAGTATTATTCTGATGAATAACGTCTCACGCTTCATAAAAAATCAGCATTAACGACAAAACAGAAGAGATTGCAGCATTTCACTCTGTAAAAGAGTGGATTTTCCCGAAAAGAAAAAAACGCGACATGAGAAAATCTAATCCGAAAAATGAGGTGAAATTAGAATATTTCAAATGAGGAAGAGGCATCCCTTCCCGGGACCGGGAAGGGAAAGTGTGATGCAGTTAACGTAACCACTCAGGCAGATCGTTAAGACCCATCGCCTGGCGTAACAACCGCGTTTTTACACCGGGAAGGGTATCTGCCAGTTTCAGGCCGATATCGCGCAGCAGTTTCTTAGCCGGGTTTGCACCTGAGAAGAG
This sequence comes from Kosakonia sp. SOY2, assembly GCF_027109175.1. NCBI lineage: Bacteria > Pseudomonadati > Pseudomonadota > Gammaproteobacteria > Enterobacterales > Enterobacteriaceae > Kosakonia > Kosakonia sp. SOY2. The sequence continues at coordinate 332,267 of NZ_JAPVXH010000002.1, read as the reverse complement.
TTCGCGAAAGCCCTGCATCCCGGCCAGCATCAGCGCCGCGCTGTGTTTGCGGCTGCGCTCATAGCGGCGCAAATAAAGATGTTGACCAATGTCTTTACCTTCGCGACTCAGCCGCTTCAGCTCGGTGATCAACTCAGCGACATCCATAAACCCGAGATTAACACCCTGCCCCGCCAGCGGATGAATAGTGTGCGCTGCATCGCCAACCAGCGCCAGACGATGCCCGGCAAACTGGCGCGCATAGCGGCCGGTGAGCGGATAAACCTGACGTTCGCTCTCAACGCGGCACAGCCCAAGGCGGTTATCGAACGCCACGCACAGCGCCTGGTTGAATGCTTCATCACTCGCCTGCTGCATAGCTTTCGCCTGCTCTGGCGGCAACGACCAGACAATTGAGCACAAATGCGGATCGCTAAGCGGCAAAAATGCGAGAATGCCGTCGGCGTGAAACACCTGACGCGCCACCGCCTGATGCGGCTCGTCGGTGCGAATGGTCGCCACGAGCGCATGATGATGGTAATCCCAGAACGTCAACGGAATGTCGGCCTTGTTGCGCAACCAGGAGTTCGCGCCATCTGCGCCAACCACCAGCCGTGCAGTAAGCATGGTGCCGTCTTTTAAGGTCAGAAACGCGTCGTTTTCGCCCCACGCCACCTGCTGCAACTCAGCCGGGGCCAGCAGGGTGACATCCTTGCATTGGCGGGCTTTATCCCACAGCGCCTGGTGGATCACCGCGTTTTCGATAATGTAACCAAGATGGCTGTAGCCCATGCTCTGGTCGTCAAACGCGATGCGGCCAAAACTGTCTTTGTCCCACACTTCCATGCCGTGATAGCGCCCGGCACGCTGGGCAATAATGTTTGACCAGACGCCAAGGTGCGTCAGTAACTTTTCGCTGGCAGCATTGATCGCTGACACGCGCAGCGCCGGAGGCGCATCCTCCGCCAGCGGTGTCGGTTCATTCTGCTCCAGCACCGCCACGCGCAACCCACTGCCCTGTAAACCACAGGCCAGCGCCAGCCCGACCATACCGCCGCCGACAATCGCAACATCAACACTCTGCACTCTTCGCTCCTTTTGTCTTTAACGGGCAACCCAACCGAGGGTACGCTGCGCCAGCGCATCGCGCGCCGGAGTAAATAATTCCATCGCCATCAGTCCGGCATTCCGCCCGACGACCAACGGCATCCAGTGATTGGCAAACAGATGCACCAGCCCATCGGTGACGCCGATAGTGGCTTTTTTGTCCGCATGGCGGCGATCGCGGTAGCCCGTCAACACGGGATAGTAGCCAACATCTCGCTGCGCCGCCCACGCCTCAGCCAGCGTTTCCGCCAGCGTCATCACATCGCGCATGCCGAGGTTAAAACCCTGTCCGGCGATAGGATGCAGCGTTTGCGCGGCATTACCGACCAGCACCGCGCGGTGCGAGACAGGCGAAGAGGCCGCGGTCAGCGTCAGCGGGTAAACGCTGCGTTTGCCCACGTGCAGGATGCGCCCAAGCCGCCAGCCAAAGGCTTTTTGTAACTCGTGGCAGAAACGTTCGTCAGACCAGGCGGCAATCTGCTGCTGTTTTTCCAGCGGATGACACCACACCAGCGAACAGCGACCTTGTGACATCGGCAACATTGCCAGCGGGCCATGTTCGGTAAAACGCTCAAACGCCCGCCCCTGATGCGCCACAGAGGTGGTGACGTTGGCGATGACCGCCGCCTGGTGATAAGGCGCTTGCTGCCAGTCCACACCCAGTTGCTCACCAATGCGTGAACGGGAGCCGTCTGCCGCCACCAGTAACTGACCAGTAATCGATTCACCACTTTCCAGCGTTACGCTCACCTGCCCTTCATCACGGGCAACCGCGCTGACTTTCGCCGGGCAATGCAGCGTCACGCCGGGCGCGTTTTGCAGTAGCGTGAACAGCCGCTGCCCAACGTCGTGCAGTTCGACAACGTAGCCAAGCGCATCGATGTGGTAATCCTGTGCATCCAGCGTGACAAAGCCTGCATGGCCGCGATCGCTGACATGAACCGTTGAAATTGGCGTTGCGCAGGAAGCGATGGCTTGCCAGATGCCGATACGCGCCAGCTGCTGGCACGTGCCTGCCGCTAACGCAATGGCGCGGGCGTCAAACCCCGGATGCGCGGATGCGCCGGGAACGCTGGCTTCTACCAGATGAACAGGTAATTTGCCGTGAGTAAGATGAGAAATCGCCAGCGCAAGCGTTGCGCCAGCCATGCCACCGCCAACGATAATCACACTCATGAACGTGATGCCGCCATCAGCGCTTCAATCTCATCAGCGGTTTTCACGACGCTGGCGGTCAGATTTTCGTTGCCGTCTTCAGTGATGACGATGTCATCTTCAATACGAATACCAATACCGCGATACTGCTCCGGCACATCGGCATCCGGCGCGATGTAAAGGCCTGGTTCAACCGTCAGCACCATGCCCGGTGCCAGCTCACGCGAGCGGTCTTTGCCGTAGACACCGACATCGTGCACATCCAACCCGAGCCAGTGGCTTAAGCCGTGCATAAAAAACGGGCGGTGGGCGTTTTTTTCCACCAGTTCATCGACTTCACCTTTCAGGATGCCGAGCTTCACCAGCCCGGTAATCATGATGCGCACCACTTCGCTGGTCACTTCCTGGATGGACGTGCCTGGGCGGAAAAGCGCAAGGGCTCGTTCCAGCGAGGCCAGCACGATATCGTAGATTTCACGCTGCGCCGGGCTGAATTTACCGTTTACCGGGAAGGTGCGGGTGATATCACCGGCATATCCTTTGTATTCACAACCGGCATCAATCAGCACCAGATCGCCGTCACGCATCTGGCTCTCATTTTCCGTGTAGTGCAGAATGCAGCCGTTGACGCCGGAACCCACAATGGTGTTATAGGAGGGAAAACGCGCGCCGTGGCGGTTAAACTCGTGCTGAATTTCACCTTCAAGCTGATATTCAAACATCCCCGGACGGCAAACCTGCATCGCGCGGGTATGCGCCAGCGCGGAGATCTCCCCGGCGCGACGCATCACGTCTATCTCTTCGGCAGATTTAAACAGGCGCATTTCATGCACCATCGGCCGCCAGTCGGTTAACGTTGGCGGCGCAAGCAGATTCTGACGCGAGCCTTTGCGCAACTTATCCAGCGCAGTGAACACAATGGTGTCGGCATAGTCGAATTCACCCTGCGCGTGGTACACGGCATCAAGACCGTTAAGTAATTGATAAAGATGTTCGTTGATTTCCGGGAACGCCAGTGCGCGATCGACGCCCAGCTTTTCCGGCGCGGCTTCCTGACCCAGGCGACGACCAAACCAGATCTCGGCGGTTTTGTCGCGCACGCGGTTGAACAGCACGCTGTGGTTGTGGGTGTCATCACTTTTGATCAGCACCAGCACCGCTTCCGGCTCGTTAAAACCGGTGAAATACCAGAAATCACTGTGCTGGCGGTACGGGTATTCACTGTCTGCGCTGCGGGTGGCTTCCGGTGCGGCGAAAATTAGCGCCGCGCTGCCCGGAACCATCTGCGCCAGCAATGCCTGGCGGCGACGGAGAAATTCAAGCTGTGTCATGACACCGACTCCCTACAAGGTGAATTAATGTAACGTGGGCTTACGCACTTCCGGTGCGGTAGGCTGCGGGCGAGTGAACGTGTCGTGGCACAGCAGCGCCGCGACGCGGACGTACTCGACGATCTCTTCGAGCGACATTTCCAGCTCTTCTTGATCTTCGTCTTCGTCATAACCCAACTGTGCAATATTGCGCAGATCGTCAATCGCTTCGCCGGTTTCACCCGTCACTTTATCGAGCTTCGGCTGGGTGACGCCCAGCCCCAGCAGGAAATGGTTCACCCAGCCCGCCAGCGCGTCGGCGCGGTCGAAAACGCTAACGTCGTCGCCATCCGGCAGATAGAGCTGAAACAAGAAACCGTCATCTTCCAGCGAGTCGCTGGTGGCTGAATGCATGTTGCGCAGCGCTTGCGCCAGCTCGTGACCGAATGCCAGACCGTCGTTGGTTAAATCATGCAGCAACGGCTGCCAGGAACTATCGTTGTTACCGCCGCAGAGGATCCCCGCGATAAGCCCGTGCATTTCAGCAGGAAGTAATCCCACGCCCTGTTGGTTGAGTAGCTGGGCTACATCGTTGTAACCAGGTATTTCGTTCTGTATAGACATGCGCATTCGTCGTCGTTGGGGGGAATATTCATGATATGCTACCACTTTGGCCCCTGGTGATATACCCGTGATGCTTCACGTTCCATGCGTTTGCATGCACACCGAATCATTAAGGTATAGACGCAAAAAGCTTGAAAGCGCGCGCCGGGGTAGCTTATAGTGTCGCCCCTTCGCAGCCCAGGGCTCGGATGCGAAGGCAGAGCGCAGTCAAACAGCAGGAAGGTGGCATGTCTGCACAACCCGTCGATATCCAAATTTTTGGCCGTTCACTGCGAGTGAATTGCCCGCCTGAACAGAGGGATGCTCTGAATCAGGCCGCGGAGGATCTGAATCAGCGGTTGCAAGATCTGAAGGTTCGCACTAGAGTCACAAATACTGAGCAGTTGGTGTTTATCGCCGCGTTGAACATTAGTTACGAGCTGACTCAGGAAAAAGCAAAGACCCGCGAATACGCAGCCAGCATGGAACAGCGTATTCGGATGTTACAGCAGACCATCGAACAGGCATTGCTTGATCAAGGTCGCATAACAGAAAGACCGGGACCAAAGTTTGAATAACGCTTCAGGGTCATCTGTGTTAGAGTGACCGTGAAGCCAAAAAATATCTCTGAGATGTTTGCAAGCGGGCCAGTCCCCTGAGCCGATATTTCATACCACAAGAATGTGGCGATCCATGGTTGGTGAGCATGCTCGGTCCGTCCGAGAAGCCTTAAAGCTATGACGACGCATTCACCTTGAACCAAGGGTTCAAGGGTTACAGCCAGCGGCGGCATCTCGGAGATTCCCTTCTTTTTTTACAACCATCATGACGCAACTTCCTGATTTTCCTTCGTCACGACAAGAAATCCGCAAAATTATTCGCCAGCGCCGGCGTGAACTCACTCCTGAACAACAAACGCACTTCGCCCAGCAGGCCGCGACACGCATGATGGCATATGCGCCGGTTGTGATGGCACACAGCGTAGCGTTGTTTCTCTCTTTTGATGGTGAGCTGGATACCCAACCGTTGATTGAGCAACTCTGGCGTAGCGGTAAACGGGTTTACTTGCCGGTATTGCATCCCTTTAGCCCCGGTAATTTGCTGTTTCTGCATTACCATCCGCACAGCGAGCTGGTGATTAACCGTCTGAAAATTCAGGAACCGAAGCTGGATGTGCGTGATGTGTTGCCGCTCAGCCAACTCGACGTGCTGATTACGCCGCTGGTCGCCTTTGATGAACAAGGGCAACGCCTGGGCATGGGCGGTGGTTTTTACGATCGCACGTTACAAAACTGGCGTGAGTATGGCCTACAACCGGTGGGTTATGCGCATGACTGCCAGGGTGTGGAGAAGCTGCCAGTAGAAGAGTGGGATATCCCGCTGCCTGCGGTGGTTACGCCATCCAGAATATGGCAGTGGTAACTTTCCCCTCCCTTGCGGGAGAGGAAAGCGCAACGTTTAAAACAGCAGACGGGAACGAATGGTGCCCGGAATCGCTTTCATGCTCTGCAACGCTTTCTGCGCCACATCTTCATCCGCTTCAATATCAATAACCACATACCCCATATACGGCGTGGTCTGCAGGTACTGCGCGGCAATGTTGATATTCTGGCTGGCGAAAATCTGGTTGAGCGCGGTCAGCACACCAGGGCGGTTTTCGTGGATGTGCAGTAAACGACGGCCACCGTGCAGCGGCAAAGAAACTTCCGGGAAATTCACCGCAGAAAGCGTCGAACCGTTGTCGGAGTACTTGATCAGTTTACCGGCCACTTCCAGACCGATATTTTCCTGCGCTTCCTGCGTGGAACCGCCAATGTGCGGCGTCAGCAGGACATTATCGAATTCACACAGCGGAGAGTCGAACGGATCGCTGTTGGTCGCCGGTTCAGTCGGGAACACGTCGATTGCCGCGCCCGCCAGATGTTTACGCTTCAGCGCATCGCACAGTGCCGGAATATCCACCACCGTGCCGCGTGCGGCGTTGATCAGCAGTGCGCCCGGCTTCATCAGCGCCAGCTCTTCCGGCCCAATCATATCTTTTGTAGAAGCGTTTTCCGGCACATGCAGGCTCACGACATCGCTCATATTCAGCAAGTCGGAGAGATGTTGCACCTGCGTTGCATTGCCGAGTGGCAATTTGCTTTCGATATCATAGAAATAGACGTGCATCCCCAGCGATTCCGCCAGAATACCGAGCTGCGTGCCAATATGGCCGTAACCGATAATACCGAGTTTTTTACCGCGCGCTTCATACGAACCAACTGCCAGCTTGTTCCAGATACCACGGTGCGCTTTGGCGTTCGCTTCAGGAATCCCACGCATCAGCAGCAGCAGCTCGCCAATGACTAACTCTGCCACCGAACGGGTGTTGGAGAACGGCGCGTTGAATACCGGAATACCGCGCTTCGCCGCCGCATCCAGATTCACCTGGTTGGTACCGATACAGAAACAGCCGATAGCCACCAGTTTTTCCGCCGCAGCGATGATATCTTCAGTCAGTTGAGTACGGGATCGCAGGCCGATAAAGTGGGCATCACGGATGGACTCTTTCAGTTGCTCGCTATCCAGCGCGCCTTTGTGAAACTCAATGTTGGTGTAACCCGCAGCGCGAAGGCTATCCAGAGCTTTCTGGTGCACCCCTTCGACGAGCAGAAATTTAATCTTGTCTTTCTCCAGTGATACCTTTGCCATTTACCCGACCCTGTTTTTTGTCTTGACTGTGATGTTGTGCAGATTGCAATCCGCGTTAGTCAACATATCAAAAAAAACTATCGCGGCAATATGAACGTTTGCGTCAGGTATCTGAAGAAATGTCATACAGCGGGAAATGGCAGAGAAAAATGCTAAAAAACAAGACGCAAGCGGCAGGTAACGCATGACGAGGGCGAAAACGTGACAGATATCACCAAATTTGCCCATTGCAGATTTTTTACAGGGAGGCATGCGCCTCCCTGTCAGATCATTTCACGATAGTTTTCACGCCATCAGCGGTGCCGATCAGCGCCACATCCGCGCCACGGTTAGCAAATAACCCTACAGTCACTACGCCCGGCAACGCATTGATGCTGTTTTCCAGCGCAATCGGGTCGATGATCTCAAGACCGTAAACATCCAGGATGACGTTGCCGTTATCCGTCACCACGTTCTGGCGATATTCCGGGCGACCGCCCAGCTTGACCAGCTCACGGGCAACAGCGCTACGCGCCATCGGAATCACTTCCACCGGCAGCGGGAATTTGCCAAGGATATCAACCTGCTTGGAGGCATCCGCGATGCAGATGAATTTATCCGCCACCGAGGCGATAATTTTCTCACGCGTCAGCGCCGCGCCGCCGCCCTTGATCATCTGCATCTGGCCGTTAATCTCATCCGCGCCGTCCACATAAATGCCAAGCCGGTCCACCTCGTTGAGATCGAACACGGTAATGCCAAGGCTTTTCAGTTTCTCGGTGGACGCGTCCGAGCTGGAAACCGCGCCTTCAATCTGGCCTTTCATCGTGCCCAGCGCGTCAATAAAATGTGCAGCGGTAGAGCCGGTGCCAACCCCTACAATGGTGCCAGGTTCTACATACTTCAGCGCTGCCCAGCCCACTGCTTTTTTGAGTTCATCCTGCGTCATGGTCGTTTGCCTGTGGTGTGAAATTTCAGGCGCATTATAGACCAGCGTTACCCAAAATGTCCCTGTGACCAGTGTCACATTACGCGAGGTCCAATTTCGTCTGTACCGAACAAAAAATTATGTCATAGTGCTGAGTACGATTTTTTCAGGAGAATGCCCGAGCAATGAAACGTCCGGACTACAGAACATTACAGGCGCTTGATGCGGTTATTCGTGAGCGCGGATTTGAACGTGCCGCACAAAAGCTGTGTATTACCCAGTCCGCCGTGTCGCAGCGCATTAAGCAACTGGAAAATATGTTTGGTCAGCCGCTACTGGTGCGTACCGTTCCACCTCGTCCCACCGAGCAGGGGCAAAAGTTGCTGGCGTTGCTGCGCCAGGTCGAGCTACTGGAAGAAGAGTGGCTTGGCGACGAACAAACCGGCTCCACGCCGCTACTGTTATCGCTGGCGGTCAACGCCGACAGCCTGGCGACCTGGCTGCTGCCTGCATTAGCCCCGGTACTGGCCGACTCACCAATTCGCCTGAATCTGCAGGTGGAAGACGAAACCCGCACTCAGGAGCGTTTGCGTCGCGGTGAGGTCGTTGGCGCGGTGAGTATTCAGCCACAGGCGCTTCCCAGTTGCCTGGTCGACCAACTTGGCGCGCTGGATTACCTGTTCGTCGGTTCGAAAGCGTTCGCCGAGCGCTATTTCCCGAACGGCGTCACCCGTTCCGCATTGCTCAAAGCACCGGCGGTCGCGTTTGATCATCTCGATGATATGCATCAGGCGTTTTTACAGCAGTATTTCGACTTACCGCCGGGCAGCGTGCCTTGCCATATCGTCAACTCTTCCGAAGCGTTTGTTCAACTGGCGCGCCAGGGGACGACCTGCTGCATGATCCCACATCTGCAAATCGAAAAAGAGCTGAACAGCGGTGATCTGATCGACCTGACGCCCGGTTTGCTGCAGCGCCGGATGCTGTACTGGCACCGTTTTGCGCCGGAAAGCCGGATGATGCGCAACGTCACGGACGCGCTGCTGGAATATGGGCATCGGGTGTTAAGGCAGGATTAATAAAACGCCCTCTTCCCGGCCGGGAGAGGGCGAAGAGGATTACTTCGCCGGTGCCGCAGTCTGCGGCTGGCTCTGAGTCGGTTCCAGCTGGAATACGACATCTACCTGATCAGCAAACTGAATCGACGGTTGCTCATAGGTTTCCTGTGCGGCTGCGGCTTCTGGCGCATCCGCTTTCATCATGCGTACCATCGGGCTCGGCTGATAGTTGGACACATGGTAGCGCACGCTGTAGATCGGGCCGAGTTTAGCGTTAAAGCCCGCCGCTAACTGCTGCGCCTGGTGCGTTGCATCATCGATAGCCGCTTTGCGCGCTTTATCTTTGAAAGACTCCGGTTGCGCAACGCCCAGCGATACAGAACGAATTTCGTTCAGCCCCGCTTTCAGCGCGCCATCCAGCAATGAATTAAGTTTATCCAGCTCACGCAGCGTGACTTCCACAGTACGCACTGCGCGGTAGCCTTTCAGAATACTTTTGCCGTTCTGGTAGTCATAATCAGGTTGTGTGCGTAAGTTCGCGGAATTAATGTCTTTCCGGGCAATGCCGTTTTGCTCAAGAAAGCTAAGATATTGCGCAACACGGTCATCGGCCTGTTTTTTGGCTGAGGCAGCGTCTTTCGCGGCGACATTAACCTCAATCGCCAGCGTGGCGATGTCCGGGGTCGCGTCCACGCTTGCCGTACCTGAGGTGACAATATGCGGGCCGTCCGGCAATTCGCTCGCCTGTACCGCCATCCCGCTGAAACCGACCATTGCCGCCAGGGCCATCACTTTAAATTTCACAGTTGCTCCTCCATGGTGCTTTTGTTACGCCCAGAATTGCAGGACGCCTGGCAGCAAGCTTAGCGGCTAAGCGTGAATTGTCCATCGGACTTACCTTAACTGAATAATCCCTGCATATGGTGCACGCCTTCGCGCGCCAGCTGGAAAGCGATAAACCACATCACCAGCCCCACCAGCGTGTTAATCACCCGCTGTGCTAGCACTGTGCGCAAACGTGGAGCAAGCCAGGCCGCAAGTAAAGCAAGGCTGAAAAACCACAGGAAGGAGGCGCTCACCGTGCCCAACGCAAACCAGCGTTTTGGCTCCGCATCCAGCTGGCCGCCCAAACTGCCGAGCACCACAAACGTATCGAGGTAAACGTGGGGGTTCAACCAGGTAACCGCCAGCATCGTGGCGATTATGCGCCAGCGCCCCTGGCGCATTGCTTCAGCATTCGCCAGTTCAATAGTGCTACCGAACGCCGTTTTCAGTGCACCAAAGCCGTACCACAACAGAAACGCCACGCCGCCCCACGTCACCAGTGCCAACAGCCACGGCGACTGCATCAGCAATGCGCTCCCACCGAAAATACCCGCACAAATCAGTAATACGTCGCTGAGCGTGCAAAGCGCTGCGGTCATGATATGGAACTGCCTGCGGATGCCCTGATTCATGACAAAGGCATTTTGTGGCCCAAGCGGCAGGATCAACGCAGCCCCAAGCATAAGGCCTTGAAAATAATAAGATAGCACGAGGTGATTCCATCAGAGTTGTTTCGAACACTGACTATAGCGCGGGACAATCATTAGATGAAATGGATAATACTAATCGTTAATAAGCTTTCCTAATAACGAAGAGCACAAATAAGGCCGGAACCCCGGCCTTGATGTTTACTGCTCTGTGGAATTTTTCACGCGTTTGAAATTCACGTCCATCTGTGGATACGGGAAACTGATACCGTGTTCGTCAAAACGGCGTTTGATAAGTTCCAGCACATCCCAATAAACGTTTTGCAGATCGCTGCTCTTGCTCCAGACGCGGACTACAAAATTGATCGATGAAGGTCCTAATTCATTGAGGCGTACCGTCATTTCGCGATCTTTGATAATGCGTTCGTCAGCCTGAATAATTTCAGTCAGGATGCGTTTCACCTCATCAATATCTGAATCATACGCCACGCCAATAATAAACTCGTTGCGCCGCACCGGTTCACGGGAGAAGTTAACAATATTCCCGGCGATGATTTTGCCATTCGGTATAACCACAATACGTCCATCGACAGTGCGCATGGTGGTGGAGAAAATCTGCACCTGCAATACCGTACCGGCCACACCACCCAGATCAACATACTCGCCTGAGCGGAACGGGCGGAAAGTTACCAGCAGCACGCCAGCAGCAAGGTTAGAGAGCGAGCCTTGCAACGCCAGACCGATGGCCAGACCGGCGGCGCCAAGAACCGCGATCACCGAGGCGGTTTGCACGCCAACGCGCCCCAGTGCGGCAATCAAAGTGAACGCGATAATACCGTAGCGCACCAGCGCGGAAAGGAAATCCGCCACCGTCGCGTCAATGTGGCGCGCCACCATCAGGCGGTTAACAGTATTCGAGACAATGCGCGCCACAATCATCCCGACAATGATGATAGCAATAGCCGCCACGATATTAACGGCATAGCTCAATAGCAGCGCCTGGTTGTTCACCAGCCATGAACCTGCATTATTAATGCTGTCGACAACGTCAAGATCTTCCATTCGAGCTTCCTTATGTTGTTCCAAAACGGGAAAACCACCCCTTCCAGCAAGGAGAGATCCCTAAAGGGTAAACAATAAGCCGCCATTTCGCCAAGTTGATCACATTTTGTGTTCGCAGGCATTTTGTTGAATTCACAATAAAAAAGGCCCGCAAAATGCGGGCCTTTTCAGACAGAAGCAGTGTAAATTACAGAACGTCTACCGCGTTCAGCTCTTTGAAAGCCTGCTCCAGACGAGTCACCATGCTGGTCTGCGCAGCACGCAGCCATACACGCGGATCGTAGTATTTTTTGTTCGGCTGGTCTGCGCCTTTCGGGTTACCCAACTGGCCCTGCAGATAGCCTTCGTTTTCTTTGTAGTACTTCAGAATACCTTCCCAGGTTGCCCATTGGGTGTCGGTATCGATGTTCATTTTGATAACGCCGTAGCTTACGGAGTCTTTGATTTCCTGAGCGGAAGAACCGGAACCACCGTGGAATACGAAGTTCAGGCTGTTGTGCGGCAGGTTATGTTTCTTAGAAACATATTCCTGAGAGTCGCGCAGGATAGTCGGGGTCAGTTTCACGTTACCCGGTTTGTACACGCCGTGTACGTTACCGAAGGAAGCGGCGATGGTGAAACGCGGGCTGATTTTGTTCAGCTCGGTGTATGCGTAATCAACGTCTTCCGGCTGGGTGTACAGTGCAGACGCGTCCATATGGCTGTTGTCTACGCCGTCTTCTTCACCACCGGTGCAACCCAGTTCGATTTCCAGCGTCATGCCCATTTTGGCCATACGCGCCAGGTATTTGGAGCTGATCGCGATGTTCTCTTCCAGAGACTCTTCAGACAGGTCAATCATGTGAGAAGAGAACAGCGGTTTACCGGTAGCTGCGAAGTGTTTTTCACCCGCGTCCAGCAGGCCGTCGATCCACGGCAGCAGTTTTTTCGCGCAGTGGTCGGTATGCAGGATAACCGGTACGCCGTAGTGCTCTGCCATCTGGTGTACGTGATGCGCACCAGAGATAGCACCCAGAATTGCCGCGCCCTGAGGAACGTCAGTTTTCACGCCTTTACCCGCGATGAACGCTGCGCCGCCGTTAGAGAACTGAACGATAACAGGCGCTTTAACTTTCGCTGCAGCTTCCAGAACAGCGTTAATGGAGTCAGTACCTACGCAGTTAACCGCAGGCAGAGCGAAGTTGTTTTCTTTAGCTACCTGGAACACTTTCTGAACGTCATCACCAGTGATCACGCCAGGTTTTACGAAATCAAAAATTTTAGACATGTTACGTAGTCCTGTATCTTCGGCCGTTGTACACATCATCCTTCAAGCTGACTCGGCGCTGGCTGCCTTCGCTTACATCAGAGACTTATTGCAGTCAGTTCCTGATGATTCACTCCGTTGCCGCCTTGATGCAACTTGAATGATTTTGTGTAGAGAATTAAAGCGAGCCCGAAAGCGCGCTGAAAACAGGGCAGGTTTCCCTGCCCTTGAATGTCTTACTTCTTAGCGCGCTCTTCGAGCATGGCTACTGCCGGCAGTACTTTGCCTTCCACAAATTCGAGGAACGCGCCACCGCCAGTGGAGATGTAGGAAATCTTGTCAGAGATACCAAACAGGTCAATCGCCGCCAGAGTGTCGCCGCCGCCTGCGATGGAGAACGCGTCGCTGTCTGCAATCGCGTTAGCCACAATTTCGGTACCTTTACGGAAGTTCGGGAATTCAAACACGCCAACCGGACCGTTCCACAAAATAGTTTTGGCGTTTTTCAGGATTTCAGCCAGTTTTTGTGCAGAAACGTCGCCCAGATCCAGAATTTGCTCATCATCTTTGATGTCAGAAACAGATTTCAGGGTTGCAGTTGCGGTTTCAGAGAACTCAGTCGCAACGCGAACATCTGTCGGAACCGGGATATCGCAAGTACCGAGCAGGCGTTTGGCTTCATCAACCAGGTCAGCTTCGTACAGGGATTTGCCAACATTGTGGCCTTGAGCAGCAACGAAGGTGTTAGCGATGCCGCCGCCAACAATCAGCTGGTCAGCGATTTTGGACAGAGAGTCCAGAACAGTCAGTTTAGTGGAAACTTTAGAACCACCCACGATAGCAACCATCGGACGAGCCGGTTCTTTCAGCGCTTTACCCAGCGCTTCCAGTTCGTCTGCCAGCAGCGGGCCTGCGCAAGCGACATCAGCAAATTTACCGATACCATGCGTAGACGCCTGAGCGCGGTGCGCGGTACCGAATGCGTCCATCACGAACACGTCGCACAGTGCAGCGTATTTTTTAGACAGTGCTTCGTCGTCTTTCTTCTCGCCTTTGTTAAAGCGAACGTTTTCCAGAACGACCAGCTCACCCGCAGCAACTTCTACGCCGTCCAGGTAATCTTTAACCAGGCGAACCGGGTTGGACAGTTTGTCTTTCAGATAGTTAACAACCGGCAGCAGAGAGAATTCTTCGTTGTACTCGCCTTCGGTCGGACGACCCAGGTGGGAAGTCACCATTACTTTCGCACCCTGCTTCAGCGCCAGTTCAATGGTCGGCAGAGAAGCACGAATACGCGCGTCGCTGGTCACTTTGCCATCTTTAACCGGCACATTCAGATCAGCACGGATGAAAACGCGTTTACCAGCCAGATCCAGATCGGTCATCTTAATTACAGACATGGTGAATCCTCTCAATGATTCTTAAAGTTTTGCGAGCGCTGTTGCGCCCTACCTGAAACCAATAGCCGCCATTGCTAACGTCGTGTCGAGCATTCGGTTAGCAAAGCCCCATTCGTTATCGCACCATACCAGGGTTTTAATCAGGTGCGCACCACTGACCCGTGTCTGCGTGCCATCAACAATGGCACTATGCGGATCGTGGTTAAAATCGGTTGAAACCAACGGTAATTCCGTATAGTCAACTATACCATGAAATGTTCCCTGCGCTGCTTTTTGCAGCAACGCATTGACTTCACTGGCTTTTACCGGTTTCTTCACCGTTACACTCAGATCGATAGCGGTGACATTAATTGTCGGCACACGTACCGCTATCGCTTCAAATCTGTCATTAAACTGCGGGAAAATTCTCGTGATGCCTGCCGCCAGTTTTGTATCCACCGGGATGATGGACTGACTGGCCGCGCGCGTACGCCGCAAATCGGGATGGTAGGCGTCAATCACTTGCTGGTCGTGCATCGCCGAGTGAATCGTTGTCACGGTTCCTGACTCAATGCCATACGCATCGTCGAGTAGTTTTATGACCGGAATAATACAGTTTGTCGTACAGGACGCGTTAGAAACCAGCAGATCGTCGGCTCGTAGCGTGTTTTGATTGACGCCGAAAACGATAGTTGCATCAAGGTTGTGGCTGCCAGGATGGGAAAAGAGCACTTTTTTTGCCCCCGCCGCCAGATGCGCCTCGCCATCTTCACGGTTGCCGTACACGCCTGTACAGTCGAGCACCACATCAACGCCTAACTCACGCCACGGCAGCGCGTCGATAGCACGCTCATGCAGGATGCGAATAACGTCATCGCCGACTATCAGTTGTTCACGCTCCTGGCGAACATCCCATGCGAAACGCCCATGGCTGGTGTCATATTTCAACAAATGCGCCATGCCCACGGCATCGGCCAATTCGTTGATTGCCACCACGGTGATTTCCGCCCGACGCCCGGATTCGTACAAAGCACGAACCACATTGCGCCCGATGCGACCGAAACCATTAATCGCTATGCGTACGGTCATAACTCTCCTGCAAGGCTAGCCAGCCTGAAGTGGATGACAGAGTAATCCAGCAACCACAGAAGGGGAATCCTCGCCTGCTTAAACTGCGTCTGTTTGATTATTTGTCGAACATTTAGCCGACTGAAACGCTTCAGCTAGAATAAGCGAAACATGGAATAAAAGGAATGATTGTCCAGACGGTTTCGCCAGTAATCTGACCTGCATCACATTTTCACTGGAATAATTGGCGCGCCAGAAGGGCTTTTTGCTGAGGTTAAGAATTAACAGAAAGGGGAACAAGCGCAACAACGCATCCCTGCGTGATGTGTTGATAAAGGAAGATTGATTCCGGCAAAACGCTTTACTGGGGATGATTAAAACCAGCTACGTTCCGCTGTTTTTGGTTCGGTGCGCTCTGCACGCGGCATCTCAACCGGCAGCGAGGAGAGTTGTTTAGCCCACAGATCGGCTACCCACTTCACGCCCCTGGCGGTAAAACGCGCCTGAGACCAGCTACGTTTGTTTTCCCCTACGCCGCCGTGGACGGTAAAGTAGCCCGCATCGATATGGTACTGCGGCGGCATCAGCGCACCGTCGACGCGCTGCATAATGTTGCGCTCAAGCAAAAAGCTCCGGAACAGAGACTCTTTCACCCGCAGCATTTTACAAAGCTGCCGGAAACCAAGCGACTCCTCAACCCTGACATACCGGTCAAAGAACTCCGCTTTTGGGGCAGAAACGGCAAGCAGCGCTTCCGCACGCTGACGCTTTTCGTACTGTTCGGCCCATGCGCGCGCCGCGGCTGCGGGATTAGTGAAATCGGGCAGGCTGATATTCTTTTCTTTCTCCTGCCAGCGATCGAGCATCTCTGCAGTAAAGCCTGGCGAGAGGCGCGAAACCGTCAGCAGTGAGTCCCGCTTATTGAGCAAAAACTCCTGTCGCATCTCACCTTCCCGCTCATACACATGTTCGTTCACCGGCTGGGAGAGTCGTTGCGCAGTCTCCAGGCTTTTCACCATCCGTTTCACTTCGGTGTGAGTCAGGCCTGTCAACTTCGCGATTTCGCGGCTGCTGACCGTCGCCAGAGCCTGTTGGGAATTGAAATTTTCACCAGGAATTACCATAGGTTCACTCCTTACACATACTCACCCTGGATAATCTGTAGAATTATTATACGACTTACTGTACAAATATCCAGTATATTTTTTATGCACAAATCAACGGCGTAGAGGTTGTTCTGTAAAAAGAGGGCTAAAAATGGGAAGTAAACGGCTGGAGACGCTAACGCAGCGGTATGGCTGATTGAGGGGGATAGGGGTGGATAAAACTATGTTTAGCTGGCCTGCAAATCTGTGGCCTTGATAAAACCCAGGCACAATGGGAAATGGTGGTCATGCTGGCCCGGCAGGACTTGCGCCGCCGGGCCAGAGGATGATTACAGCAGCGCTTTCGCTTTTGCTACAACATTCTCGACGGTGAAACCAAACTCCTCGAACAGCTGCTCTGCCGGGGCGGACTCACCAAAGGTGGTCATACCGACGATAGCGCCGTTCAGACCGACATATTTATACCAGAAGTCAGCAATACCGGCTTCAATCGCCACGCGAGCAGAGACCGCTTTCGGCAGTACGGACTCACGGTAAGCCGCATCCTGTTTGTCGAATGCGTCGGTGGACGGCATGGAAACCACGCGCGCTTTCACGCCTTCGGCAGAGAGTTTTTCCCATGCCGAGACAGCAAGCTCAACTTCTGAGCCGGTGGCAATCAGGATCAGTTGCGGCTGACCTGCGCAATCTTTCAGTACGTACGCACCGCGGGCGATATCTGCCAGCTGCTGCGCGGTACGCTCCTGTTGCGCCAGGTTCTGACGGGAGAGGATCAGCGCAGTTGGGCCGTCATGGCGCTCAACACCGTATTTCCACGCCACCGCAGATTCTACCTGGTCACACGGACGCCAGGTGCTGACGTTCGGAGTAACGCGCAGGGAAGCGACCTGCTCTACCGGCTGGTGAGTCGGGCCGTCTTCGCCCAGACCAATCGAGTCGTGGGTGTAAACCAGCACCTGACGCTGTTTCATCAGCGCTGCCATACGCACCGCATTACGGGCATATTCAACGAACATCAGGAAGGTGGAGGTGTACGGCAGGAAACCGCCGTGCAGAGCGATACCGTTAGCAATCGCGGTCATGCCGAATTCGCGCACGCCATAGTGAATGTAGTTACCGGCAGCGTCTTCGTTAATCGCTTTCGAACCGGACCAGAGGGTCAGGTTAGAAGGTGCCAGGTCAGCGGAACCGCCGAGGAATTCCGGCAGCAGCGGACCGAAGGCTTCGATAGCATTTTGAGAGGCTTTACGGCTGGCGATTTTCGCCGGATTGGCCTGCAGTTTTTCAACAAACGCCTGCGCTTTAGCATCGAAGTCAGACGGCAGCTCGCCCTTCATACGGCGGGTGAATTCAGCCGCTTCCTGCGGGAAGGCTTTCGCGTAAGCCGCGAACTTGTCGTTCCATGCCGCTTCTTTCGCCTTGCCAGCTTCTTTTGCATCCCACTGAGCATAGATTTCAGACGGGATTTCAAACGGTGCGTATTTCCAGCCAAGCTGCTCACGGGTCAGCGCGATTTCCGCATCGCCCAGCGGCGCACCGTGGGAGTCGTGGGTACCGGCTTTGTTCGGCGAACCGAAACCGATGATAGTTTTGCACATCAACAGGGACGGTTTATCCGTCACGCTACGAGCTTCTTCAACGGCGCGTTTGATAGCATCCGCGTTGTGGCCGTCAATGCCGCGAACCACGTGCCAGCCATAGGCTTCAAAGCGTTTCGCCGTATCATCGGTAAACCAGCCTTCCACGTGACCGTCGATGGAGATGCCGTTGTCATCATAGAACGCCACCAATTTGCCCAGCTTCAGCGTACCGGCCAGCGAGCAGGCTTCGTGGGAGATGCCTTCCATCATGCAGCCGTCGCCCATAAAGGCGTAGGTGAAGTGGTCAACAATGTCATGCCCAGGACGGTTGAACTGCGCTGCGAGAGTTTTCTCCGCAATCGCCATACCTACCGCGTTGGCAATGCCCTGGCCCAGCGGACCGGTAGTGGTTTCAACACCTGCGGTGTACCCCACTTCCGGGTGACCTGGCGTTTTTGAGTGCAGCTGACGGAAGTTCTGCAGCTCAGACATCGGCAGATCATAGCCGGTGAGGTGCAGCAGGCTGTAAATCAGCATTGAGCCGTGGCCGTTAGACAGCACAAAGCGGTCACGGTCAGCCCAGGCCGGATTTGTCGGGTTATGGTTCAGAAAATCACGCCACAGCACTTCGGCGATATCGGCCATCCCCATCGGGGCTCCCGGGTGACCGGATTTGGCTTTCTGTACCGCGTCCATGCTCAGCGCACGAATAGCATTAGCAAGCTCTTTACGTGAGGACATTTTGACTCCAGATCGGACTGTTAAGGGCTGTTCCCGTAACGACTTGACGACAGCGCGTTTTGGGCTACGCCGGAAAAAAGTGCCAACAATGTAACCCAAGCGACAAGTCATGTACATGGAGCATCCTTTTGCCGATTCAGAAATCTCTGGAAGCTGCTCGCATGTTGCGCAATCTCCTCGCCCGCCTTCTGTTCTGTTCCTTATACTTAGGCTCACCACCGGTTCGCCTGAATTGGTGTATGAACAGAATAGCTATCCAATCATTGCGGAAGAGAACAAATGAAAATTCGCCCAGCCCTGCTTGCTCTGGGAATGACCACCCTGCTTGCCGGGTGTCAGAACATGAACTCCAACGGTTTTCTCAGCTCAGGAGCGGAAGCGTTCCAGGCCTACACGTTGAGCGACGCGCAGGTAAAAGCGCTAAGCGATGACGCCTGTAAGCAGATGGACAGCAAAGCGACTATCGCCCCGGCGAGCAGCCCGTACACGCAGCGTTTGAATAAGATTGCCACCGCACTGGGTGACAACATCAATGGCCAACCGGTGAACTACAAAGTTTACGTGGCGAAAGACGTCAACGCCTTCGCCATGGCGAATGGCTGCATCCGTGTTTACAGTGCGCTGATGGACATGATGACCGATAACGAAGTTGAAGCGGTGATTGGCCACGAAATGGGCCACGTGGCGCTAGGCCATGTGAAGAAAGGCATGCAGGTTGCGCTCGGCACCAATGCGGTGCGCGCGGCGGCGGCCTCCGCAGGCGGGATTGTGGGCAGCTTGTCGCAGTCGCAGCTTGGCGCACTGGGCGAGCAACTGGTTAACTCCCAGTTCTCTCAGCGCCAGGAAGCCGAAGCGGATGACTACTCTTATGACCTGCTGCGCAAACGCGGCATCAGTCCAGCCGGGTTAGCCACCAGCTTCGAAAAACTGGCGAAGATGGAAGAAGGCCGTCAGAGTTCGATGTTTGACGATCACCCCGCCTCGGCTGAACGTGCGCAGCATATCCGCGATCGCATGGCGGCAGATGGCATTAAATAATCCAGTGGGAGGCAATCTTGCCTCCCTTTTTTTCTATGGCTGAAACCGCCTCTCGCTGAACGACGCAGAGTAACTGCCACATGCGCCGTTACCACAGGATCACTACACGTTGTTCCTTCCCGGCCTCTTTGATCTATCTGCGGCGATGCAAAGGAAGCAGATCGCGAGTAACACCGCTTTCGCGCAACGCTTCTGGCATAGAGCCCTAGATAAAAAAATCCCTTCCGCACCGTGCTGGC
This sequence comes from Kosakonia sp. SOY2, assembly GCF_027109175.1. NCBI lineage: Bacteria > Pseudomonadati > Pseudomonadota > Gammaproteobacteria > Enterobacterales > Enterobacteriaceae > Kosakonia > Kosakonia sp. SOY2. The sequence continues at coordinate 312,526 of NZ_JAPVXH010000002.1, read as the reverse complement.
GAGGAAGGGATTCAGTTCGTTACCGGTCAGACGCTATAACCTGCGTTATTCGTCTTCCAGATAGGTGTAGCCGTAAAGCCCAGCTTCGAACTCTTCGAGGAACTGCTGTTGCAGCGTCTCATCAAGCCCGGTCTGTTTCACCTGATCGCGGAACTGCGTCAGCAGCGTGTTCGGATCGAGCTGCACGTACTGCAGCATATCCGCCACGGTGTCGCCTTCATCAGAAAGCTCCACTTCAACGCTACCATCCGGGAAGACAAACACGTCCACCGCTTCGGTATCGCCGAACAGGTTATGCATGTTACCGAGGATCTCCTGGTAAGCACCGACCATAAAGAAGCCCAGCATCGGCGGGTTCTCCGGATCGTATTCCGGCATCGGCATGGTGGTCGCAATCCCGTCGCCATCCACGTAGTGATCGATAGCGCCATCGGAATCACAGGTGATATCCAGCAGCACCGCACGACGTTCCGGGGCATGGTTCAACCCTTCCAGCGGCAGAACCGGGAACAGTTGATCGATCCCCCACGCATCCGGCATCGACTGGAACAGCGAGAAGTTGACGTACATTTTGTCCGCCATGCGCTCCTGCAACTCATCAATGATCGGACGATGCGCGCGGTTGCTCGGATCGAGTTGCTTCTGCACTTCGTGGCACATATTCAGATAAAGCTGCTCGGCCCACGCGCGCTCTTGCAAACTGAACGTGCCGGAGGAGTAACCGACATGGATATCGTGCAGATCCATCTGGCTGTCGTGCAGCCATTCGCGTAGCGAACGGCGGGTACCCGGTTCATGCATCTCCTGCCAGGTTTCCCACATGCTCTGCAATGCGCGCGGCGCGTCTTCAGCCGGTGGCGTCGCTGGCGTGTATTCGTTACGCTCAACGCCAATAATGTTGGAAACCAGCACGGTATGGTGCGCGGTGACGGCACGGCCAGACTCGGTGATCACCGTCGGGTGCGGCAGACCATGCTCTTCACAAGCATCGCCAATCGCCCAAATGATGTTGTTGGCGTATTCATTCAGGCCATAGTTTACTGAACAATCGGACTGGGAACGCGTACCTTCATAGTCCACGCCAAGGCCGCCGCCCACGTCAAAGCACTGAATATTGACGCCAAGCTTATGCAGCTCAACATAAAAGCGCGCCGATTCGCGCACGCCAGTGGCGATATCACGAATGTTCGCCATCTGCGAACCGAGGTGAAAATGCAGCAGTTGAATGCTGTCTAAGCGTCCGCGCTCACGCAGGATTTCCACCAGTTGCAGTACCTGGGTCGCCGCCAGACCGAATTTGGATTTTTCGCCACCGGAGGACTGCCATTTACCGGAACCCTGCGATGCCAGACGCGCACGCACGCCAAGACGCGGTACCACGTTCAGGCGCTCGGCTTCTTCCAGCACAATGGCGATTTCGGTCATTTTCTCAATCACCAGATAGACCTTATGGCCCATCTTTTCGCCAATCAGCGCGAGGCGAATGTATTCACGGTCTTTATAACCATTACACACAATCACCGAACGGGTCATGCCCGCATGCGCCAGAACCGCCATCAGTTCCGCTTTGGAGCCCGCTTCCAGCCCCAGCGGTTCGCCGGAATGGATCAGGGACTCAATCACGCGGCGATGCTGGTTCACCTTGATCGGGTAAACGAGGAAATAGTCACCGTTGTAACCGTAGGATTCACGCGCACGTTTGAAAGCGGCGTTAATCGAACGCAGACGGTGTTGCAGGATCTGCGGGAAACAGAACAGCGCGGGCAGACGTTGCCCCTGCGCTTCACGCGCTTTTACCAGCTGCGCCAGGTCGACACGGGCTTGTGGGACGTCCGGATCCGGGCAAACGCTGATATGGCCCAGCTCGTTGACGTCGTAGTAATTATTGCCCCACCAGGCAATGTTATAAGTACGAAGCATCTTGCTGGCTTCCTGGGAGCTCATCGCAACCTCCTGCATGGAACGTAGTACACCTTGTTCGCCTGCTGACGAAGGCGAAACCGAAGACATGTCGTCAGACATAACGAACCTCAATAGATGAAAGTGTATACCCTGTGCACATCACGACGCCCAAAGGCGGCCGCGCAAAAATGCATACGGATAAAATAGTTGACTACTATCGCAGTGACACATAGCGATAACAACCCATAAACAGCCTGACTTTTCAGCGCAATATGCTGAAGCACCGACTGTGCGACCGGTTTCTTATTCATATCATTGTAAAACACATATCGGGACTCGAGTATGACAGCCCGGCGAAACCACGAGAAAACCCCTGATCTAACAGGAGAGCCCTTGTTCAGTTATCACAATGCCTTACCGGCTCTGGAGTCCTGAGAAGCGCCGAAATGGGTATAACATCGGCAGGTTTGCAGATTTGAAATGCAGGTTGCGGGGAATAAACGCACGTCAGAACGACGCGACAGGTCCTGTAGAAAACAGCGCTTCATTATCTCTTATCACCTCCACGCAAGCCGTTAAGACCCGCGACAAGCCAAAGCCATTAAATTCACTGCTTAACCCGGCTGGAAGTGGCGACACAGCGTTTCTGCCGTGCGCTTTTTTAATGAGCCGCGCGCGGCGTTTTATACCGAGAACGGGGTGAAAATGCAAAATAAAAAAGCTGTGTTTGCCGCATTGCCAGGAAAATTTTCCGTCACTATTTGTGACAGGTTGTGGCGAGCATCAAAAAACGCTGGCATTAGGGTCAAGAGTTAACCTAGAATAGCCATCCAGATGTTAATCCGTCCATACGTGAAGAATGTATGCGCAGACCGATTAACACGCAGACTTCATGTGTCACCTTCTGCAGTCCGCGTCCGCCAGACGCGAAGACCTCCGGACACAGAATTCGAGCTAACCGTATTACTCCAGGGTGAAAACTTACTATGGCAAAACACCTTTTTACGTCCGAGTCCGTCTCTGAAGGGCATCCTGACAAAATCGCTGACCAAATTTCCGATGCCGTGCTGGACGCTATCCTTGAGCAGGATCCGAAAGCACGCGTTGCTTGTGAAACCTACGTCAAAACCGGCATGGTACTGGTAGGTGGTGAAATCACCACCAGCGCGTGGGTAGATATCGAAGAGATCACCCGAAACACTGTCCGTGAAATCGGCTATGTGCATTCTGACATGGGCTTTGACGCGAATTCCTGCGCCGTACTGAGCGCAATTGGTAAACAGTCTCCGGATATCAACCAGGGTGTTGACCGTGCAGACCCGCTGGAACAGGGCGCTGGCGACCAGGGCCTGATGTTTGGCTATGCGACCAATGAAACCGACGTGCTGATGCCAGCACCGATCACCTATGCTCACCGTCTGGTTCAGCGCCAGGCTGAAGTGCGTAAAAACGGCACGCTGCCGTGGCTGCGTCCGGACGCGAAAAGCCAGGTGACGTTCCAGTATGACGACGGCAAAATCGTCGGCATCGACGCGGTAGTTCTGTCTACTCAGCACGCAGAAGAGATCGATCAGAAATCCCTGCAAGAAGCGGTGATGGAAGAGATCATCAAACCGATCCTGCCGACCGAATGGCTGAACGCCTCAACCAAATTCTTCATCAACCCGACTGGCCGTTTCGTTATCGGTGGCCCAATGGGCGACTGCGGTCTGACCGGGCGTAAAATCATCGTTGATACCTACGGCGGCATGGCTCGTCACGGCGGCGGTGCATTCTCCGGTAAAGATCCATCAAAAGTTGACCGTTCTGCGGCATATGCTGCGCGTTATGTGGCGAAAAACATCGTTGCGGCTGGCCTTGCCGATCGTTGTGAAATCCAGGTTTCTTACGCTATCGGCGTGGCTGAACCGACCTCCATCATGGTGGAAACGTTCGGTACGGAGAAAATTGCCATCGAACAGCTGACGCTGCTGGTGCGCGAGTTCTTCGATCTGCGTCCGTACGGCCTGATCCAGATGCTGGATCTGCTGCATCCGATCTACAAACAAACCGCCGCATACGGTCACTTTGGGCGTGAAACTTTCCCATGGGAAAAAACCGACAAAGCGGCGCTGCTGCGTGAAGCTGCCGGTCTGGAATAATTCTCTGGCCGCGTTGCTGTTCAGGCCAGCCTTGTGCTGGCCTTTTTATTTTTGACACCGGTTCATTCCGCCGCGATTTTTTCCAGCGCCTATACTCACTTATCCCGCACCGCATTTATCTGAAAGCGATTACACCGCTGCGCTTCGCTGATTTTTCAGACTTTTCCTTTTGAAAAACGAACATAACATGACTGTTACATTCCGTTTCGGTTTAGTCTGAAACTCACCGCGCCCCCTCTCCTTTACCGCCCAACAATTCTATAATAATTAACACTTTTATTTACATTGACGGCCTTATTGCAATGTAACCGATTACACTCATGTGATGTAAATCACGTATTTTTAGTGATGAGTGGCCTACCTTTACATCGAAAAAACCAATGACATGAATGGAGGGCATAATGCCTGACAATAAAAAACAGGGGTATTCAAACAAGGCAATGACCTTCTTTGTTTGTTTCCTCGCTGCACTGGCAGGACTGCTTTTTGGCCTGGATATTGGGGTAATCGCTGGTGCGTTGCCCTTTATTACCAAAGATTTTCAGATTAGCGCACACACGCAGGAGTGGGTGGTCAGCTCAATGATGTTCGGTGCCGCCGTTGGTGCCGTCGGCAGCGGCTGGCTCTCCTGGCGCCTGGGGCGTAAAAAAAGCCTGATGATTGGCGCGATCTTGTTTGTCATCGGTTCGCTCTGTTCTGCGGCCGCACCAAACGTGGAAGTGCTGATTATTTCCCGCGTACTGCTCGGTCTGGCGGTTGGTATTGCCTCTTATACCGCGCCGCTGTATCTCTCTGAAATCGCGCCGGAAAAAATTCGCGGCAGCATGATTTCCATGTATCAGTTGATGATCACTATCGGGATTCTGGGCGCTTATCTCTCTGACACCGCGTTCAGCTATAGCGGCGCATGGCGCTGGATGCTGGGCGTTATCATCATTCCGGCGATTTTGCTGCTGATTGGCGTGTTCTTCCTGCCGGACAGTCCGCGCTGGTTTGCCGCCAAGCGCCGCTTCCATGACGCCGAACGCGTGTTGTTGCGCCTGCGCGATACCAGCGCCGAAGCGAAAAACGAGCTGGAAGAGATCCGCGAAAGCCTGCAGGTAAAACAGACCGGCTGGGCGTTGTTCAAAGAGAACAGCAACTTCCGCCGCGCGGTGTTCCTTGGCGTGTTGTTGCAGGTGATGCAGCAGTTCACCGGGATGAACGTCATCATGTATTACGCGCCGAAGATCTTTGAACTGGCGGGCTACACCAATACCACCGAGCAGATGTGGGGCACGGTGATCGTCGGTCTGACTAACGTACTGGCGACCTTTATTGCCATCGGTCTTGTCGATCGCTGGGGACGCAAACCCACGCTGGTGCTGGGCTTCCTGGTGATGGCGGCTGGTATGGGCATTTTGGGTACCATGCTGCATCTGGGTATCCATTCGCCATCGGCACAATACTTTGCTGTTGCCATGTTGCTGATGTTTATTGTTGGCTTTGCCATGAGTGCCGGTCCGTTGATTTGGGTGCTGTGTTCCGAAATTCAGCCGCTGAAAGGCCGCGACTTCGGTATCACCTGCTCCACCGCGACCAACTGGATTGCCAACATGATTGTCGGCGCAACCTTCCTGACCATGCTGAACACGCTGGGCAACGCCAACACCTTCTGGGTCTACGGCGGTCTGAACGTCTTGTTCATCGTGCTGACGCTGTGGCTGGTGCCGGAAACAAAACATGTTTCGCTGGAGCACATCGAGCGTAACCTGATGCGTGGCCGCCCGCTGCGCGAAATTGGTTCTCACAACTAACCTTAAAGGCTTCCTCTGCGGAGGAAGCCTTTGCTTTTTGCCTGTTGCACTCCAGCCCCGCCCCACCTATTCTCTGCACTTATGAAAACTCCCCGTCTTCCAATCGCTCTTCAGCAAGCCGTGATGCGCAGCCTGCGGGATAAACTCGCGCAAGCGAACCTGAAACTGGGGCGCAACTACCCGGAACCGAAACTGGTATATCAACAGCGCGGCACGGCGGCAGGCACCGCCTGGCTGGCTGATTACGAGATCCGACTTAACCCCGTATTGCTACTCGAAAACCAGCAGGCGTTTATTGAAGAGGTGGTTCCTCACGAACTGGCCCACTTGCTGGTGTGGAAGCACTTTGGTCGTGTCGCGCCGCACGGTAAAGAGTGGAAGTGGATGATGGAGAGCGTGCTCGGTGTGCCCGCTCGCCGCACACATCAGTTCGAACTGGAATCTGTGCGGCCCAATACTTTCCCATACCATTGCAAATGCCAGCAGCACCAGTTAACGGTACGACGACACAATCGCGTGCTGCGCGGCGAGGCGGTTTACCGCTGCGTACACTGCGGCGAGCCGCTGGCTGCTGGCGCGAGTAACTGAATCCATTAAGAAGTTTTCCGCGCGAACTGATTGCATCAGGCAACAGCTTCCGCTACGTTGCGAACTCGTTTTGACAGGGAGTTCGCCATGTTTCGTTTTATCTCACTCTTCTTCGCGCTGATAGCAGTTCCCGCCTTCGCAGCGGACGGCATCAACAGTTTTGCCCAGGCCAAAGCAGCGGGCGTCAAAGTTAACGCCGATGTGCCGGGAGATTTTTACTGCGGCTGTAAAATTAACTGGCAGGGTAAAAAAGGGGTTATCGACCTCGCGTCTTGCGGCTATCAGGTACGTAAAAACGAAAACCGTGCCAGCCGGGTCGAATGGGAACATGTCATGCCAGCCTGGCAGTTCGGCCATCTGCGCCAGTGCTGGCAGGATGGCGGGCGTAAAAACTGCGCCAACGATCCGGTGTACCGTAAAATCGAAAGCGATATGCACAACCTGCAACCCGCCGTCGGCGAGGTAAACGGCGATCGCGGCAACTTTATGTACGGTCAATGGAACGGCGGTGAAAGCCAGTATGGCCAGTGCGGCATGAAAATCGATTTCAAAGAAAAACTCGCCGAGCCGCCGGAACGCGCTCGCGGTGCGATTGCCCGTACCTATTTCTATATGCGTGACCAGTACCAACTTAGCCTTTCACGCCAGCAAACGCAGCTTTTCACCGCCTGGGACAAGCTTTATCCGGTAACCGACTGGGAGTGCAAACGTGACGAGCGCATCGCCAACGTGCAGGGCAACCATAACCCTTACGTGCAGCGCGCTTGCATGGCGCGAAAGAGCTAACCTACACTAGCGGCATTTGTTACAGTCCGCCCCGCCCGTTAATTCCGGCCGGGGCTGCAACCTAAGCGGATTCGAAATACCATGCGCATTCCCCGCATCCACCACCCAGAACTTATCCAGCCAGGCCATGATATCGCCCTCAGCGAAGATGCCGCTAACCATGTCGGCCGCGTGCTGCGTATGGGGCAAGGCCAGGCCATTCAGCTTTTCGACGGCTCCAATCAGGTGTTTGAGGCCGAAATTATCCGCGCCGATAAAAAAAGCGTGGTGGTGAAAATTCTTGGCAGTGAAGTGGACGATCGTGAATCGCCGCTGCATATTCACCTCGGCCAGGTGATGTCGCGTGGTGAAAAAATGGAATTCACTATCCAGAAATCGATTGAGCTTGGGGTAAGCCTCATTACGCCACTTTTTTCTGAGCGCTGCGGGGTTAAACTGGATGCTGAACGCCTGAACAAGAAGCTTCAGCAGTGGCAAAAAATTGCCATTGCCGCTTGTGAACAGTGCGGCCGCAACCGGGTGCCGGAAATACGTCCGGCCATGGATCTCGAAGCCTGGTGCGCCGAAGAGGAAACAGGCTTAAAGCTGAACCTGCATCCGCGCGCCAGCCAGAGCATTAACACGCTGCCGCTGCCCGTTGAACGCGTGCGCTTACTGATTGGCCCGGAGGGCGGGTTATCCGCCGACGAGATTGCGATGACCGCGCGTTATCAGTTCACAGATATTTTGTTAGGCCCCCGTGTGCTACGCACAGAGACTACGGCGCTTACCGCCATCACCGCGCTTCAGGTGCGCTTCGGCGACCTGGGTTGAAAGGAGAAGCAGAATGATCAAGCTCGGTATCGTGATGGATCCCATCGCGGACATCAATATCAAAAAAGACTCCAGCTTCGCCATGCTGCTGGAAGCTCAGCGCCGCGGCTACGAGCTGCACTATATGGAGATGGCAGATCTTTATCTGATTAACGGTGAAGCCCGCGCCCGTACCCGCACGTTGTCCGTCGAACACAATTACGACAAATGGTATGAATTCGGCAGCGAACAGGATCTTGCTCTCGCTGAGCTGGACACCATCCTGATGCGTAAAGATCCGCCGTTCGATACCGAATATATTTATGCGACGTACATCCTTGAACGCGCGGAAGAAAAAGGCACGCTGATCGTTAACAAACCGCAGAGCCTGCGCGACTGCAACGAAAAACTGTTCACCGCCTGGTTCCCGGAGTTAACCCCGGAAACGCTGGTTACGCGCAACAAAGCACAGTTAAAAGCCTTCTGGCAGAAGCACACCGACATCATTCTTAAGCCGCTGGACGGCATGGGCGGTACCTCAATTTTCCGCGTTAAAGAGGGCGATCCAAACCTCTCGGTTATCGCCGAAACGCTCACAGAGTTGGGCAGCCGCTACTGCATGGCGCAAAACTACCTGCCCGCCATCAAAGATGGCGACAAACGTGTGCTGGTCGTTGATGGCGAACCGGTGCCTTACTGTCTGGCGCGCATTCCGCAGGGCGGTGAAACTCGCGGTAACCTCGCCGCAGGTGGACGCGGCGAACCGCGTCCGTTAAGCGAAAGCGACTGGGCTATCGCGCGTAAAGTCGCGCCGGTGCTGAAAGCCAAAGGGTTGATCTTTGTCGGACTGGATATTATCGGCGATCGCCTGACTGAAATTAACGTCACCAGCCCAACCTGCATTCGCGAAATCGAAGCGGAATTCCCGATCTCCATTACCGGTATGTTGATGGACGCTATCGAGAAACGCCTCGGAAAATAACTGTCATAGAAAGGTGCGGGACGGATCCCGCCCCTCGCCAGCTTTGGCTAGTGACAGCACTCCGCTTTCCCCCCATACTAGGCTGTCGCTTTTTTGAACCAGGAAACAGAACCTCTGACAATGAATTTACAGCATCACTTTCTTATTGCCATGCCTGCTCTTCAGGATCCCCTCTTTCGTCGCTCCGTGGTTTACATTTGCGAGTACAACGATGAAGGTGCGATGGGGCTGATTATTAATAAGCCTCTGGAAAACCTGAAAGTGGAAGGTGTTCTGGAAAAACTCAAAATCCAGCCCACAGAACGCGATCCGGCAATCCGCCTGGATAAACCGGTGCTGCTTGGCGGCCCGCTGGCCGAAGATCGCGGTTTTATTCTGCACACGCCACCAGCGGCATTCTCGTCGAGCATTCGCGTGTCGGATAACACCGTGATCACCACCTCGCGCGATGTGCTGGAGACGCTTGGCACGGCAGAGCAACCGAGCGAAGTGCTGGTAGCGCTGGGTTATGCCTCGTGGGAGAAAGGGCAGCTCGAGGAGGAGATCCTTGATAATGCCTGGCTCACTGCGCCTGCGGATCTCAACATTCTGTTTAAAACGCCGATCGCCGATCGCTGGCGTGAAGCGGCCAAACTTATCGGTATCGATATCTCAACCATGCCTGGCGTGGCAGGGCACGCCTGATGAGCGGAACCCTGTTAGCCTTTGATTTCGGTACCAAAAGCATTGGCGTTGCCATCGGGCAGCGTATCACGGGCACCGCTCGCCCACTCAGCGCGCTGAAAGCGCAGGACGGCACACCGGACTGGAAGCTTATCGAAAAGCTGTTAAAAGAGTGGCAGCCCGAGTCTGTCATTGTGGGTTTGCCGTTGAATATGGACGGCACCGAGCAACCCCTTACCGCCCGTGCCCGTAACTTTGCCAATAAAGTTCATGGCCGTTTTGGCGTGCAGGTGACGCTGCATGATGAGCGTTTAAGCACCGTAGAAGCCCGCGCCGGGCTGTTTGAACGCGGCGGTTTTCGCGCGCTCGACAAAGGAAGTGTCGATTCCGCTTCCGCAGTCATCATCCTTGAGAGCTACTTCGAACAACATTTCTGAACCTGTCCCGACCAGCCGTTCTCCCTGTTCCTGACCCGACGAAAGCCGCGACCTGTTCGCGGCTTTCTGCCGATCGTTCTCACAGTTTCTGGCTGTGCTTTTTGCATTTCATCGCGTGTTTCTATAAAAGAAACATAGTGGCGTTAGCCAGCGTCAGGATTTTTCCGTCAGGCGTTCGACCAGCGCGTGAAGTGCCTGCAGCCGTGTGTCCACTACCGTGTCGTCAACGTGCCACATTCCGGCAAAGGCAAGTGCGGCGGAGTGCGCACCAAGCGGTTTTGCCATCGAGACTTCTCCGTCATCATGGTGCCAGACCACATGGCCGCGCTCGCGTTGCTCGGCAACATGCGGACCAAGCAGTCGCCACTGCTCTTCGCTAAAGCGCTGTTGCAGGGTTTCATCACTTTCTGCCGCCAGTAAGGCCATGCCGATGACAGACTGCCAGGCCGGAAGCATATGAAAACCAGCCAGCGCCTGGCTGACCTGGCTACCGGGCTCGGAGTGATAGATATAGATCACCTGATCCTCCCAGAGCACGCCCATTGCCACCACGATATCTTTCGGGGCATGGCTTTCCAGTAGTGGCAGCGCCTGGGAAAACAGTGCCGAACCACGAATAGCCTGCGCTGCCAGCGCATGGATACCGGGACCGGGCAGATAGCGGCGCTGTGCGTCCTGCATCGTCAGGCCAATAGAAGCCATGGTCATCAACAACCGGTTTACACGGGTTGTGTTAATGCCCATCAGGCGAGCCAGTTCGCGACAGCCAATGGCGCGATCGCTGGAAACCAGATACTGCAGGCAGCGAATGCCGTCGATCAGGCTTTGATTGGGTTGTGAAGACATTGCAGGTTCACTTTTCAGGTTGCTCGAAAAACCGATTTTACCGCCAGTAAAGAAGGAAACAAGGTTATGAAAATCTTTCCTCAAACCGATGCCAGAACATTTCCAACGCAGCAACTGCACGCAGACCTGTTAGTTGCGGGTGGCGGGCTGGCGGGGCTTTGCGCCGCGCTGGCGGCAGCGCGAGACGGCTTGCAAGTGGTGCTTGTTCAGGACAGACCGGTGCTTGGCGGAAATGCCTCCAGCGAAGTGCGTCTGTGGGCCAACGGCGCAACCTCCCATATGGGTAATAATAACCGTTGGGCACGCGAAGGCGGCATCATGGGCGAAATCATGGAAGAGAACCTCTGGCGGAACAAAGAGGGAAACCCGGTGATGTTCGACCTCGTGTTGCTGGATCTTGCCAAAAGCCAGCCGGGGCTGACATTGCTGCTCAATACCGCCGTCTTTGAGGTCGAAAAAACGGAAAATGCCCTCACTGCGGTAAAAGCCTTCAACCCGATTAACGAGACCTTTTACAGCGTAAGCGCCGCGCAGTTCTGCGATGCTACCGGCGACGGCGTGCTCGGTTTTCTGGCGGGCGCAGAATACCGTGAAGGCGCGGAAGGAGAGGAAGAACTGGGTGAAAAAATGGCGCCCGGTGACAATTTTGGCCATAAGCTGGGCCACTCCATCTATTTCTACACGAAGCAAACCGCCGGGCCGGTCAACTTTGTTCCCCCCTCTTTCGCCCTGAGAGATATCACCGCAATCCCGCGCTACAAGCGCCTGACGTCAACGCTGAACGGCTGCGATTTATGGTGGCTGGAATGGGGAGGCCGCCTCGATACCGTGCACGAAAGTGAAGAGATCAAATGGGAACTGTGGAAGATTGTCTGGGGCGTCTGGGATCATATTAAAAACTCTGGCGAATTCCCTGAAGCTGCCAGTATGACTATCGAATGGGTCGGCGCGATCCCCGGCAAACGCGAAAGCCGCCGTTTCCTTGGCGATCATTTGCTGTGCCAGCAGGACATTATTGAGCAACGCGATCACTATGACGCCGTGGGTTATGGCGGCTGGTCGATAGATTTGCACCCGGCTGATGGCGTGTACAGCACCCACGACGGCTGTCGGCAGTTTCACAGCAAAGGCACCTACACCATTCCGTTTCGCAGCCTCTACAGCCGCTCGCTCGATAACTTATTGCTTACCGGGCGGCTCATCTCCGCCTCGCATGTCGCCTTCGGCAGCGCCCGCGTAATGTGTACCTGCGGTCTGCTGGGCGAAGTTGTCGGACGCGCCGCTGCGCAGTGTAAAGCACTTAACCTGCTGCCGCGTGAGCTGGCGCAGCGGGAGCATATCAGCGCTTTGCAGCAACATTTACAGGCCACTGGCTGTTATATCCCACGCCAGTGGCTGAACGACCCGGCGCAAGGCGCCACCGTCAGCGCCAGCAGCGAATACCAACTGAGCGAGCTGGAACCCAACGGCAACTGGCAGTCGCTTTCGGAGCGCATGGCGATACTGTTACCCGTACGCGCAGGCGCGCAACTGCCCGAAATGACGCTGCGTTTACGGGCATCAACACCGCAGCCACTGGCGGTTTCGCTGCTTGGCAGTGCACGCGCCGGGAACTTCACCCCGGACTATCAATACGACGAAAACGTGCTTCAGGTCTCCGGCGAAGCAGAGCACACCCTGGCCTTCCAGTGGCAAAGCGATCGCGATCAGTACGTATTTGTCGCTTTCGAAGCGCAGGAAAATATCGAAATTGCGCTCACGAATACCCACCTGCCAGGCCTTATGACGGTCTTTAACAGCCTTAACGCCCGTGTGGCAAAACACACCCGGCAGGTCGCAGATGGCGATTATGGCGTCGACGAGTTCGATTTCTGGCTGCCACGCCGCCATCCGCAGCAGATCTTCCCCGCCCTGCGTTTCAGCCAGCCACTGAATGGCTGGTGTGCGCAGAATGTATTAAATGGCCGCTTGCGTCCGGAGCAGCAAATCAACGCATGGACACCGGCCACAGATGATGTCGCCCCGGAGATCATCTGGCGCTGGGCGGAGCCGCAAACGCTGCGGCATCTGACGCTGGTGCAGGACAACGACTTCGATAACGCGATGGAGTCGGTCCAGATGGGCCACCACTATGCTGTAACGCCGCATTGCATCACCCACTACCGTCTGTGGGCCGATGAAGAGCCCCTGGCCGAGGTAGAAAATAACCACCACTCGGTGTGCCAGCACAGGCTGGAAGTACCGCTGACGGTGCGAAGCGTCAGGCTGGAGATCCTGAAAACGGCGGGCGCGCTGCCTGCGGTTTACTCGCTAAACATCCGCTAAAGCCAGCCTTGCAACACTCGCTGTTGGTGGCTTTGTGCAAAGGTTTGCATCCCCGCCTGTTGCCCGGTTTGCATTACGCCGGGCAACTGGTGGGTTTTGCCTTCGCGGATCAGGCTCGCCACCGCCGGAGAGGTGATCAGCAACTCGAATAATGCCACTCGCCCTCCCCGCTTGTCCGCCTCAAGTTTTTGCGCCAGCACCGCCTGCAGGCTTCCCGCCAGTTGGCTGCGCACAGGATCTTTTTCTTGCGCCGGAAAGATATCGACCAACCTCTCTACCGCTTGTGCCGCACCGCGCGTATGCAGCGTCGCCAGCACCAGATGTCCGGTTTCTGCGGCGGTCAACGCCAGACGGATGGTCTCGCTGTCGCGCAACTCACCGAGCAGGATCACATCCGGATCCTCACGCAGCGCCGCGCGCAGGCCGTCGGCAAATGACATGCAATGCAAACCCACTTCCCGCTGCTGAATCAGGCAGCGGTTGCTGGTGTGAACAAACTCGATCGGATCTTCCAGCGTCAGAATATGCGCATCGTTATGCTGATTCAGATAATCCACCATGGCTGCCAGAGTGGTGGATTTGCCGCTGCCGGTCGCGCCCGTCACCAGAATCAGGCCGTTTTCCCGCCCAAGTAATTCGCTCAGGGGCGCAGGGGCGTCCAGCTCGCTGAGCAGTGGGCAGCTTTGCGGTAGCAAGCGTAACGCCAGCGAAACACCTCCGTGACGCGTAAAGGCTCCTGCCCGCAGCCTGTGCCCCGCGGCTGTCGTCAGGGCAAAATCGACCTGCCCCCGCTCTCGCCACAGACGCTGCTGAGCCGTATTGAGGTGCAAATCAATCAGCCCGGCGAGATCCGCTATTTCAAACGGCGCAGGTTCCAGACGGCCTTGCTGCCGCCAGCGCGGCACAGAGCCACTGCACAGGTGTAGATCCGAGACATTATGCTTTACACTAAGCGCCACTATTTCTTCTATATCCATATAGCCATCCTGGAATCATGAACGATATTGCGCATAACCTGGCACAGGTCCGGGACAAAATCTCAGCCGCCGCAGCGCGCTGCGGCCGTGCTTCAGAAGAAGTGACATTGCTTGCAGTGAGCAAAACCAAACCTGCGAGCGTTGTCGCAGAAGCGATCGACGCCGGGCAACGTGCTTTTGGCGAAAACTATGTTCAGGAAGGGGTGGATAAAATTAACCACTTCAGGCAACTGGGCGTTCAGGGTCTGCAATGGCACTTTATTGGCCCGCTACAGTCCAACAAAAGCCGTCTGGTGGCGGAGAACTTCGACTGGTGCCACACGGTAGACAGGTTGCGTATTGCCAGTCGTTTAAGCGAGCAGCGCCCGGCAACGTTAGCGCCGCTGAATGTGCTTATCCAAATCAACATCAGTGATGAGCAGAGCAAATCCGGTATCGCGCTCAGCGAGCTGGATGCGCTGGCCGCTCAGGTAGCCGAGCTACCCGGCGTTTGCCTGCGCGGGTTGATGGCGATACCTGCGCCGGAAACTGATTACGAACGCCAGTTTGCCGTGGCACGGCAAATGGCTGTAGCATTTGAAGCGTTGAAAACACGCTATCCGACGGTGGATACCCTGTCGTTGGGCATGTCCGACGATATGACCGCCGCCATTGCGGCGGGAAGCACGATGGTGCGCATTGGTACGGCCATTTTTGGTGCGCGCGATTACACGAAAAATTAAGGAAAACTGAGGAACGCCATGAAGACGTTGACTTTCCTGCTCTCGACAGTGATTGAACTCTACACAATGGTTCTGCTGTTACGTGTCTGGATGCAGTGGGCACGCTGTGATTTTTACAACCCGTTTTCGCAGTTCGTGGTCAAGGCCACGCAGCCGATTGTCGGGCCGCTGCGCCGCGTGCTGCCCGCGATGGGGCCGCTGGATAGCGCCTCGCTGCTGATTGCTTTTGTTCTGTCGTTTATTAAAGCGATACTGATCTTTATGGTCATCACCTTCCAGCCGATTATCTGGGCCTCCGCCCTGCTGATTTTACTCAAAACCATCGGCTTGATGATTTTCTGGGTGCTGCTGGCTATGGCCATCATGAGTTGGGTCAGTCAGGGACGCAGCCCGGTGGAGTATGTGCTCATGCAGTTGACCGAGCCGCTGCTGCGCCCAATCCGCAGTCTGCTGCCGGCCATGGGCGGCATCGATTTTTCACCGATGATTCTGGTGCTGCTGCTGTATGTTCTGAATATGGGGATTGCGGAATTGCTGCAATCTACCGGCGATATTCTGCTGCCGGGGCTGTGGATGGCACTATGAGTGCCGTTGTTACCTGTGAAGACGGGCTGGTGTTGCGGCTATATATTCAGCCTAAAGCCAGCCGTGACGCCATTATCGGGCTGCATGGCGACGAGTTAAAAGTCGCCATCACCGCCCCGCCAGTGGACGGCCAGGCCAATGCGCACCTGGTAAAATTCCTCGCTAAGCAGTTCCGCGTGGCGAAAAACCAGGTCGTGATTGAAAAAGGCGAACTGGGCCGCCACAAACAGATTAAAATCTCACATCCGCAACAGATCCCGACGGAAGTCGCGGCACTGATACATTAGGATCCGCTATGCAAAAAGTTGTCCTCGCTACCGGTAATGCCGGTAAGGTGCGCGAGCTGGCCTCGCTGCTGAATGATTTTGGCTTTGATGTTGTCGCACAAACTGAGTTGGGCGTCGAGTCCGCCGAAGAGACCGGCCTGACGTTTATTGAAAACGCGATCCTCAAAGCGCGCCACGCAGCGCAAGTTACTGGCCTGCCTGCGATTGCCGACGATTCAGGCCTGGCTGTCGATGCCCTCGGCGGTGCGCCGGGCATTTATTCCGCCCGTTATTCCGGCGTTGATGCCAGCGACCAGCAGAATCTGGAAAAACTGCTCGACGCGCTAAAAGATGTGCCGGACGCTGAGCGCAAAGCGCAATTCCATTGCGTACTGGTCTATATGCGTCATGCGGATGACCCGACCCCGCTGGTGTGCCACGGCAGTTGGCCTGGCGTGATTACGCGGCAGCCTGCCGGTAACGGCGGCTTTGGCTACGATCCGATTTTCTTTGTCCCTGCTGAGGGCAAAACCGCAGCGGAGCTCACCCGCGAAGAAAAAAGCGCGATCTCCCACCGTGGACAAGCGTTGAAACTGTTACTGGAAGCACTGCGTAATGGCTGATTTGCCGCCTCTGAGCCTTTATATACATATTCCGTGGTGCGTACAGAAATGCCCGTACTGCGATTTCAATTCCCACGCATTAAAGGGCGAAGTGCCACACGACGACTACGTTCAGCATTTGCTTAACGATCTCGATGCCGATGTCGCCTACGCGCAGGGACGTGAAATAAAGACCATTTTTATTGGTGGCGGTACGCCGAGCCTGCTCTCTGGTCCGGCAATGCAAACATTGCTGGACGGCGTACGTGCGCGTTTGCCGCTCGCACTGGATGCAGAAATAACCATGGAAGCCAACCCCGGAACCGTGGAAGCCGACCGCTTTGTCGACTACCAGCGTGCCGGCGTGAACCGCATTTCCATTGGCGTACAAAGTTTTAGCGAAACGAAGTTACAGCGCCTTGGGCGTATTCACGGCCCGCAGGAAGCCAAACGCGCCGCGCACCTGGCGAGCGGGCTGGGGCTACGCAGCTTTAACCTTGATTTAATGCACGGCCTGCCGGATCAGTCGCTGGAAGAAGCGCTGGACGACTTGCGCCAGGCGATTGCGCTCAACCCGCCGCATCTGTCGTGGTATCAGCTCACCATTGAACCTAATACGCTGTTTGGATCACGCCCTCCGGTGCTGCCAGACGACGATGCGCTCTGGGACATTTTCGAACAGGGCCACCAGATCCTTACCGCCGCCGGGTATCAACAATATGAAACCTCGGCTTACGCGAAACCTGGCTACCAGTGTCAGCACAATCTCAACTACTGGCGTTTTGGCGACTATCTGGGGATTGGTTGCGGTGCGCACGGTAAAGTGACGTTGCCGGATGGGCGTATCCTGCGCACGGCAAAAACCCGTCATCCACGCGGTTATATGCAGGGCAATTACCTGGATAAGCAGCACGATGTGGAGACGCAAGATAAACCGTTTGAATTCTTTATGAACCGTTTCCGCCTGCTTGAACCCGCACCGCGTGCAGATTTCTCACGCTATACCGGCCTGGATGAGCGCGTTATTCGCCCGCAAATTGAGGAAGCACTGAAGCTGAATTATTTGACGGAAAGTGAAGAGAGCTGGCAGATAACAGAACACGGTAAATTATTTCTTAATTCCATGCTGGAACTATTTCTTGCCGAATAATTCCGGTGCTGGCTGTTCGGTTATTGGAATAGCCAGCCAGATAATTATCAGGCAATTCCAAAGAATACCCTGTCACCACAGAACATAATCCCGCCGCTCAACGCCGTCAGGATGAAGGCACAGCGAGAAAGAGTGGCGCGGAAGGTAAAAAAACACAGCCTTCGTACAAAGAAGGCTGCTGATTGCGGTTACTTAAGTCCTGAGGTTAACGCCTTCCGGCTCTCTTCCAGCGTCACTACACGCTTACAAACATCTTTCCCGAACTGCTGGAAATCCGCTTCCTGGTTTTTCCACTCGTTCTGGATAGCGGTCTGTAAACCGCCGAGGCTGCCTAAGACGTTTTGTAATGGGTTACCGCCGCTTTTCAGCACCGCTTTCGCGCCCATTTCATTAATGCTGTCCTGCAGAATGCCGCCCATCGCCTGGTTCACCAGTTGCTGGCCGTCCGCACGCACTTGCTCAATCGCTTTATAGTGGAAGGTCAGGCCATCGCTACGATGCTCAATAATGCGATTCATCTGCTCTTTTAATTGCGCATCTAGCTTGGTCAGGCGATTACGCATGCTGCTGCTTTCACCGACCTCTTTGACGATGATTTTATCCAGCGCAATGCGGTTTTTCTCCACGCGGCTACGCGCACCATTGTCAATCCACGGCAGCGCGCTGCGCAGTTCTGCCTGGTAATCTTTTGCCTGCTCGCGCTGAGCGGCGCTAAGGGTCGGTTGTTTGCCGTTGAACATCACGTTGCCATCCGGTGTGATAACCAGATTGCCGTTCTCGCCTTTCACCTGCACGGTTTGCGGATTGATGATCACATCGTCACGCGGCGTGACGCTACATTGATAGTCGGCCTGAGCCGCGAATGCTGTAAGCGTTAGAGCCGCCGCCAGTAGCGTTTTGCGCATCATAAAAACTCCTGTAGAGACAAAACGGGCCAGCAAATGCTGGCCCCTTATGTTTTAGTTAGTCCCACCAAACGTCGAAAAGTTCGCTCACGCGTACCTCAGTCAACTGGTGTTCTTCAAGCCATTTACGCACGATGGCCTGATGCTCTTCAGTACATTTGCCAATCTCTTGCAGGCAAATCAGACCATCCCACGCCAGATAACCGCTACCGTCAAACGCCAGCTTGTTCGGCTCAATCACTTCCTGAATAAAGTCATCAACCGTTTTATCAATCTGCTCTTCGCTGGTGCCTTCCGGGAAGCGCCATGCAACAGAAAAACCCAGTTCCTGAAATTCATCGATATGCATTTTTTTACGCAAACGACGGCTGCGGTTTGTTGCCATTATTTCACCCTCTCGAACATTAAGTCCCATACGCCGTGACCAAGACGATGGCCACGCTGTTCAAATTTGGTTACCGGGCGCGACTCTGGACGCAGCACAAAGTCGTTTGTCGCCGACAGGTTTTTGTAACCGTCGATGGAAGTCATCACTTCCAGCATATGCTGCGCGTAGGCTTCCCAGTCAGTCGCCATATGAAACACGCCGCCCAGCTTGAGCTTGCTTTTCACCAGTTCAGCAAAGGGTACCTGAACGATGCGGCGTTTATTATGACGCGCTTTGTGCCACGGGTCAGGGAAAAAGAGCTGCACCATATTCAAAGAATTGTCAGGGATCATCTTGTGCAACACTTCTACAGCGTCGTGGCACATTACGCGCAGGTTTTCCACGCCCTCTTCATGTGCGGAGGAGAGGCAAGCGCCAACGCCCGGCGAATGTACTTCAATGCCGAGGAAATCCTGCTCCGGTCGCGTTTTCGCCATTTCAACCAGCGACGCGCCCATACCAAAACCGATCTCCAGCGTGACAGGAGCTGTGCGGCCAAACAGCGTGGCGAAATCCAGCGGCTGCTCAGTGAACTCAACGCCCATCACCGGCCAGTAATTATCCAGCGCGTGTTGCTGCCCTTTCGTCAGGCGGCCCTGGCGACGGACAAAGCTGCGAATGCGGCGCAACGGGCGGCCGTTTTCATCAAATTCCGGTGAAATGACGTCGTTATTCATAAAGTGATCTGCTTGTGAGAGTGTTCAGGAAACGGGCATTATCCAAAGTTCATCGCCCGATGCAAGCACCGGAAAGTTCCGGTTTACAGCTCAGCGCCTCTGTGCTGCAATCTTCGCCCCTGATTACGTGATTCTGGTGACCATGCAAGCGTCTCAATTTTCAGCCCAGGTGCTGGGCTGGTACGACAAATACGGGCGAAAAACACTGCCCTGGCAAATTGAAAAAACGCCTTACAAAGTATGGCTATCGGAAGTGATGTTGCAACAAACGCAAGTGACAACCGTAATCCCCTACTTCCAGCGCTTTATGGCGCGTTTCCCAACCGTGAGCGATCTGGCGAATGCACCACTGGATGAAGTGCTGCATTTGTGGACTGGTCTGGGTTATTACGCGCGAGCGCGCAACTTACATAAAGCCGCGCAGCAGGTGGCTAACCAGCACGGCGGGCGCTTCCCGGAGACCTTCGAAGAAGTCGCCGCGCTGCCGGGCGTTGGCCGCTCGACCGCGGGCGCTATCCTCTCTTTGTCGCTGGGTAAACACTTTCCCATTCTCGATGGCAACGTGAAGCGCGTGCTGGCGCGCTGTTACGCTGTCGGCGGCTGGCCCGGAAAGAAAGAAGTGGAAAAACGGTTGTGGGAGATCAGCACAGACGTCACACCGGCTCAGGGCGTCGAGCGCTTTAACCAGGCGATGATGGACCTGGGCGCGATGGTTTGCACCCGTTCGAAACCGAAATGCGAGCTCTGCCCGCTGCAAACGGGCTGTGAAGCTTATGCTTCCGGCACCTGGGCGCAATATCCGGGTAAAAAACCGAAACAGACGCTGCCCGAGCGCACCGGATATTTCCTGCTGATGCAGCATGAAGGCGAAGTATATCTTGAGCAGCGCCCACCGAGCGGGCTGTGGGGCGGGTTATTCTGCTTCCCGCAGTTCAGCGATGAGGCCAGTCTGCGGGCCTGGCTGGCGCAGAGGAAGATTAGCGCCGATAATCTCAGCCAACTTGTGGCGTTTCGCCATACATTTAGCCATTTCCATCTGGATATTGTGCCTATGTGGCTTGGCGTGTCCTCGTTCTCGTCTTGCATGGATGAGGACGCAGGTCTTTGGTATAACTTAGCGCAACCGCCATCCGTCGGTCTGGCGGCTCCCGTGGAACGCCTGATACAGCAATTACGTGCCGAAGTCCGTTAGGCGCGCAAGCAAAGAGGATTATGTTATGAGCAGAACTATTTTTTGTACCTTCCTGCAACGTGAAGCGGAAGGACAAGACTTCCAGCTCTATCCGGGCGATCTCGGAAAACGCATTTATAACGAGATCTCGAAAGAGGCCTGGAAGCAGTGGCAGCAGAAGCAAACCATGCTGATCAACGAGAAAAAACTCAACATGATGAACGTCGAGCACCGCAAACTGCTGGAAGAGGAGATGGTGAATTTCCTGTTTGAAGGTAAAGACGTGCATATTGAAGGCTATACGCCGCAAGAAAAAAAATAAGCCGCTGTTCACGCGCAATCACTGGTAATGCTGCGAAAGCATGGGAAGGCATTGCCAGTGCGCAGAGACACCGGCGCTAACACACCAACACAATTGCATCCCGGAATGATGAAAAAATATTTAGCGCTAGCGATTATTGCGCCGTTGCTGATTTCTTGTTCCAGTTCGAATAAAACAGGCGACGACTACAACGAAGCCTGGATTAAAGACACCAACGGTTTTGACATCCTGATGGGTCAATTTGCCCATAATATTGAGAATTTATGGGGATTTAACGAGGTTCTGATTGCAGGCCCGAAAGACTACGTTAAATACACCGACCAGTACCAAACCCGCAGCCACATCAACTTCGATGAGGGGACGATCACCGTCGAGACTATCTCCGGCACCGAACCTGCGGCACATTTGCGCCAGGCGATTATCAAAACCCTGCTGATGGGCGACGATCCGGGTTCAATCGATCTTTACTCCGATGTCGATGATATTCAGATCTCGAAAGAGCCGTTCCTCTACGGCCAGGTGGTGGATAACAACGGCGAAGCCATTCGCTGGCAATGGCGTGCAGCGCAGTTTGCGGACTATTTGCTGCAAACACGTCTGAAAAGCCGCAGCAACGGCTTACGGATGATCTACAGCGTGACCATTAACCTGGTGCCAAACCACCTGGATAAACGCGCGCATAAATACGTCGGTATGGTGCGCAAAGCGTCGCATAAATATGGCGTCGACGAATCGCTGATTCTGGCGATTATGCAAACCGAATCCTCCTTTAACCCATACGCCGTCAGCCGCTCCGATGCGCTCGGTTTAATGCAGGTTGTGCAGCACAGCGCCGGTAAAGATGTGTTCCGCGCGCAGGGAAAATCTGGTACGCCCGATCGCAGTTATCTGTTTGATCCGCAAAGCAACATCGATACCGGCACCGCCTATCTGGCGATGCTGAACAATATTTATCTCTCCGGTATTACTAACCCTACATCGCGGCGCTATGCGGTTATTACCGCTTATAACGGCGGTGCCGGCAGCGTGTTACGCGTCTTTTCCGCCGATAAAGTGCAGGCGGCAAATATCATCAACACCATGACGCCGGGAGATGTGTACCAAACCCTGACCACACGCCACCCCTCGGCGGAATCCCGCCGCTATCTCTACAAAGTTAACGCTGCGCAGAAAACTTACCGTCGCAACTAATCTGCTGCCTCTTTCGTCTGTACCAACGAAAGAGGCATAAGGTATTCATGTGAGTGATGCAAACGGTTGCGCTAAAGTGTGAGATACGTCACCATATAAAAATGCAATCAGAGGAAGTTTGCATTTTTATGTCGGGCATAACAAATTCGCCACCCCGTAGATGGTAGAATCCTGACACATAACAAACGCAATTGTGCCCATTCCAACATCTATCACTCTCCTTTGTGAGGAAATTAGCATGAATCTTAAGCTGCAGCTGAAAGTCATTATCTTTCTGCAGTTCTGCCTGTGGGGAAGCTGGCTGACTACGCTTGGCTCTTATATGTTCGTTACCCTGAAATTCCAGGGCGCGGAAATTGGCGCGGTATATAGCTCGCTGGGTATTGCATCACTGCTGATGCCAACGCTGCTCGGTATCGTTGCGGACAAGTGGCTGAGCGCAAAATGGGTGTATGCTCTGTGCCATCTGGTTGGCGCGATCACATTATTTATCGCCGCAGGCGTCACCACGCCAGGCGCAATGTTCGCTATCATCCTGCTTAACTCGCTGGCCTACATGCCAACGCTGGGCCTGGTGAACACCATTTCTTACTTCCGCCTGAAATCCGCAGGCCACGATATCGTGACCGATTTCCCACCGATTCGGATCTGGGGCACCATCGGCTTTATTCTGGCGATGTGGGCGGTGAGCTTCTCCGGTTTCGAACTGAGCCACATGCAGCTCTACATTGGCGCGGCGCTGTCGCTGGTGCTGAGCCTGTTCTCTCTGACGCTGCCGCATATGCCGGTTGCTAAAAGCAAAGAGAAACAGACCTGGGTGGAAATGCTGGGCCTGAACGCTTTCGCGCTGTTTAAAAACAAGCGCATGGCGATCTTCTTTATCTTCTCGATGCTGTTAGGCGCCGAGTTGCAGATCACCAACATGTTCGGCAACACCTTCCTGCACAGCTTTGACGCGAACCCGATGTTCGCCAACAGCTTCATCGTGACACATGCGTCGGTGATGATGTCGATTTCGCAGATTTCCGAAACCGCATTTATCCTGGCGATCCCGTTCTTTATGAGCCGTTACGGCATCAAGAACGTCATGCTGATCAGTATCATCGCCTGGGTGCTGCGTTTTGGTCTGTTTGCTTATGGCGACCCGACGCCGTTCGGTACCGTACTGCTGGTTCTGTCGATGATCGTTTACGGTTGTGCATTCGACTTCTTCAACATCTCCGGTTCGGTATTCGTGGAGAAAGAGGTGAATCCGGCTATCCGCGCCAGTGCGCAGGGTATGTTGCTGATGATGACCAACGGCTTCGGCTGTATCCTCGGCGGGATGGTGAGCGGCAAAGTGGTGGAGATTTACACCACTGCGGGCATCACCGACTGGAAAACCGTGTGGCTGATTTTCGCTGGTTACTCACTGGTGCTGGCCTTCGCCTTCGTGATGCTGTTTAAGTATAAACACGTGCGTGAGCCAGAAGGCGTGGCGCAGAAAGCCTGAAACTGATAACCATCTCCTGAAGGTGGTTAACGATGCAAAGACAAAACCCGGCCTGAGCGCCGGGTTTTTTGTGACCATTTGACCATCTCTTTTTGCGAAGGTGGTCAGCAACAGGCGTTGGCTTATTAACTTTTGCTTTAAATCGTGCAGAACAGGCTGAGGCTTTTATTAATGCTTTTAGCGCTCGTCTCCTGGGCGCGATCAATACCATCTGCTATACAGATGATTTTTTATAACCTACTTACAGCCCGGCAAGAACCCAGGCTACCGCCAGCAGATCGGCACTCCCGCCGGGGCTTAACCGACGAGCCATTAACGCCTTATCCATATCGCGCAGCGTGTCGCTATCCCAGCCAGTTACCAGCAACCTCGCCGCATAATCCTGTACGTAGTGCAGCCCTTCAATACCACCGCGAGATACCAGATTGCTGTCGCGGTTCGCGGCCATCAGGCGCAGCAGCGCATTGTGTAACCGCCGCTCCCCTTGCTCCTGATGCCAGAACGGCAACACCGCGCGGCGCACAGTGATAAACCCCTGCTCGGCTTCACCGCGTGCCCCCGTCAGCCCATACTGGCGAAACTGTTTTTCACCCGCCGTGATAGCCTGTGGGCGACCATCAAGCTCACGCGCCACTAATCCACAGCAGATTTCACTGACCTGCTGGCAAAGCGCGTCAGCGCTAACCCTGCGCCCTTGTCCCTGCAAACGCCCGGCGGCGAAACAGAGCAGACCAAGCGAAAAAATGCCGCCCTTATGGGTGTTCACGCCCCCTGTCGCCGTGAACATCGCTTGCTCGCAGGCGATACCCATCGGGCGCAGCAGCCGTAGCTGCTCGCTGGCCGATTTCTGCGCATGGGTTTTTCCTGCTTCGGCAAAGACCCTGAACCACGGCGTAATCGCCGCAATACTCTTTAAAAACAGCGCATGATCCATATCCTGGTGCGAGCCGTTATTGGCTCTGTCCACCAGCCCCGGTTTGGGGGTTAAATCCAGCTCAAGACGCAACGCCTGCGCCGCAAGCTCAGGCACATCAGCAATGGCGGATTTAGTCGCGAGCAAACCAGCCATCAATTAATTTCTCCACGCGAGCCACTACATCTTCTAACGAATGGCGACGCGAACGGGCGCAGCCGTGTGCAGGTTCATCACATACCAGACAGCGGCGAGTATTTAGATCCAGCGAATGCCGCCCCACCTGCCCTGCTTTCGGGCAAAACACATCGAAATCCCACAATCTGCCAAGCGGATGGGTCTGTTCCATCTCCACGCACTGCGCTTTGATTTCCACCGCCGGGTGCTCCACGCACCACAACGCTTCTGCGCCGGTTGGCAGCCACAATACCTGCCTGTCCAGCACGCGCCAGCGGTTTTGCCACAACAACTGGTCGCAGGCCTGGAGTGCCACGCCCATGGTATTGCGGTAACGAATACTGTCTTTTACCGCTCCGGGGGTAACCAGCGTCAGCGAAATAACGGGTTGTTGATAATGAGTGAGCCAGTCAGCCTGACGCGCCGCGCGGCTATCTTTCGCCGCCAGCAGCGCTTCGAGGCTGACGCCCGCTCTCACGGGCGTCAGTGTGGTCATAGATTGTCCTCTTTAACCTGACGAACCACATCGATCACGCTGCCGTCGCGATAGCGGATTACACCAACAATGCGGTCAGTAAAAGCGATCGGTTTCGGTTCGCCGGTCAGTGAAATCGCACGCTGATAAAGCGCTTCGATGTCGACGATTTTCAGGCCCGCCGCCAGCAAACGCTCGCGGATATCCGGACGCGCCGGGTTAACAGCAATACCATGATCGGTGACCAGCACGTCGATGCTTTCCCCTGGCGTCAGCAATGTGGTCACGCGTTTTACAACGGTAGGAATGCGGCTGCGTAGCAAAGGAGCCACGACAATGGTGAGGTTGGCAGCTGCCGCGACATCGCAGTGACCGCCGGATGCGCCACGCATCACGCCATCAGAACCGGTGATAACGTTAACGTTGAAGTCGACATCGATCTCCAGCGCGCTGAGGATCACCACATCCAGTTGATCGCAACTGGCAGCTTTACCGCCCGGGTTGGCATAGACGTTAGTGGAGATCTCGACATGATTCGGGTTACGGCGCAGCGAAGCCGCCGCTTCGCCATCGAAACACTGCGTATCCAGCAGTTTTTCAATAAGCCCTTTCTCATGCAGATCCACCAGGCTACCGGTGATGCCGCCAAGCGCGAAGCGGGCTTTCACCCCGTGGCGCTCCATTTTTTCTTCCATGAAGCGCGTCGCTGCGGTCGCTGCTGCGCCGGAGCCGGTCTGCATGGAGAAACCGTCTTTGAAATACCCCGAATGTTCAATGACATCTGCCGCGTAGCGGGCAATCATCAGCTCGCGCGGATTGCTGGTGACGCGGGCCGCACCGACGCTGATTTTCGCAGGATCGCCCACGCTTTCTACCTGCACGATCAGATCAACCTGATCCTGACCAAGGCTCGCAGGCATGTTCGGGAACGGCACCAGCTCTTCGGTCAGTAACACCACTTTTTTGGCGAACTGCGCATCCACCATCGCGTAACCCAGCGAGCCACAGCAGGATTTCCCCTGAGTGCCGTTGGCGTTACCGAACTCATCGCTGCACGGCACGCCGAGGAAAGCGACATCAATGTTCAGCTCGCCATCCTGCAACAGCTTCACGCGGCCGCCGTGTGAGTGGATCTGAACCGGTTCCGCCATCAGGCCGTGAGAGATTGCATCCGCCAGCTTGCCGCGCATCCCGGAGGTGTAAATGCGTGAGATCACACCATTCTGAATATGCTCGATCAGCGCATCGTTGCAGGTCATCAGCGAACTGGAAGCCAGCGTCAGGTTTTTAAATCCCAGACGCGCCAGCGTTGCCACGACGTTGTTGATCACACGATCGCCTTCGCGAAATGCATGGTGGAAAGAGATGGTCATGCCGTCTTTCAGACCACTGCGGGCAATCGCGTCTTCCAGCGTCGCGCACAGTTTGCGCGTGTGTTTGGTGTTGATATCCGCCAGCCACGGTGTTGCCGCATGCGCGCTTTCAAAGGGTTTTAAATCACGCAGATGGGGAAAATTAACGTGAAGAAGCTCTGTTTGATTCATTGTTCTGTCCTTAACGACGCACGCCGGACGCAGCTGCACGTTCCAGCACCATCTGCGCGTGATTAATAATCGGGGCGTCAATCATTTTGCCGTTCAGCGAAACCACGCCGAGGCCATTGCGTTCGCCCTCTTCCGCCGCTTCGATAACCACTTTCGCGTGGTCAACTTCCTGCTGGGTTGGCGCATAGGCGTTATGCAGCAGATCGATTTGGCGTGGGTTGATCAGCGATTTGCCGTTGAAACCCATTTTGCGCACCAGATCGACTTCACGCAGGAAACCGGCTTCATCATTGACGTCTGACCACACCACATCGAACGCGTCAATTCCGGCGGCACGCGCGGCGTGCAGTACAGCGCAGCGCGCGTAGAACAGCTCGGTGCCGTCGCCACGTTCGGTTTGCATATCCATCACGTAGTCAAACGCGGCCAGCGCGATACCAATTAAGCGCTGCGAACTACGTGCAATCGCAACGGCGTTAATGACGCCAACCGCCGACTCAATCGCCGCCATTACACGGGTCGATCCCACTTCACGCCCGCAAGCCAGTTCAATACGCTCCAGGTGACGTTCCAGCTCGTAGATATCTTCCGGGGTATCGGTTTTCGGCAGGCGTACCACATCAACACCGGCGCGCACTACCGCTTCCAGATCAGGCAGGCCAAACGGCGTGTTCAGTGGGTTAATACGCACCACGGTTTCCATATCCTGATACATCGGGTGTTGCAGTGCGTGGAACACCAGCAGGCGCGCGGTGTCTTTTTCACGCAGCGCTACCGCGTCTTCCAGGTCGAACATGATCGAATCAGGGCGGTAGATAAAAGCGGTGGAGAGCATGGCGGCGTTGGCGCCTGGCAGGAACAGCATGCTACGACGTAGTTTTTTCACAGCAGTTTCCCCCAGTCGATTTCGGTGCCTTCGGCGGCGCGCAGAATGGCGCTTTGCAGACGGGCTCGGATTACGCAGTCCAGTGCGCCTTTGTCTTCAATGATGATTAAGCCCTGGCGGATCTCCATCGCGCGCAGCGTGGCATCCACCACCTTGCGGATTTGATCGCCAAACTGCTTCATCACCTCGCTATGGATAACAATATCCAGCTCGCCTTCTGCGGGGGCTATTTTCACCATCAGGTCGCTGGACTCCATCGTCCCGGCCAGCGCCTCCCTTACAATTTTCATAGTTATTTTCCTGATTTTTAAGCGACTTCCGCGCTGTAATGAGACTCAAGGTGCGCAAAAGTGGTATCCGGTACAATTTCCCGAATACGGGAAAACTGGTGTGTTTTAAGTAAACGGCGTACTTCCGAAGCAGAGATGGCGGTGCCGGTCGCTTTAATGCGCGGAACTTCCACCACCTCGACTGAACCTGCCAGCAACTGATGCATAGTCTGGTTGTACTGGCGGGTGATATCGCAAAACGGCTCGCTGCCGATAAAGCGGTGGGTAACACCGAGCGCCGGGGCAATATGGTTACGGAAGATGAGCAGGTCGATTTCGCTCCACGCCTGCTGCACTTTGCCGGTCTCTTTGAGGAAATAGGCCGGAAAGGTAGCGCGGGAAATAATGTACTGAGAGCCTTCGTGAACCGTGACATTAGGCAGATGCGCCACGCCCGCCTTCACCATTTTCAGCCGTGCGGAGAAAGGAAAGAACGAGGCATCTTCCCGCACCACAAACAGGTGCAGCCAGTCGCAGGCCTGTGCAGCCTGCTCCACCAGATGCCGATGGCCAAGCGTGAAGGGATTGGCATTCATCACAATAGAGCCAATGCGCTTTCCGGCAACGCGGCGCGCCTGCAACGTGCGGCAGTAACGCTGAATGCCAGACGGCGTATTTTCCATCAATATCGCATTGTTGCCGCTCTGGGCAACCGGCCAAAAGCCGCTGTGCTGGAAACGCTCACGATTGCAAGGGCGCGTGCACAGGAACAGATGAAAATGTCCACGCGCCAGCGCCAGATGCTCAACTTCTGCCAGCAGCCGCGCACTGAGGTTTTCGCCACGCAACTGCTCTTCAACCGCTACACACTTGATGACGTTGGCGGCGAGACCTGCACAACCCACCAGCCGGTTTCCCGACCAGGCTTCAACGAAGGTGGTGATATCGCTGTCCATACCTAAACCACTGTCAGCGAGCAGCGCGCGGATAGAGGCCAGCCGTTGAGTATTGCCGTTGACTTCCGCAACGCGGAAGTCGATGGAGGGTCGTGCTTGCATTGTATTGCCTTCGTCCTTAGTGCGCTGCTGTCAGCGCATGGGCTGGCGCATCAATGATCACATTGCTGAGGTGACCGATATTTTCGATCTCCACTTCGATGCGATCGCCTGCTTTCATAAACAGCGGTGGATTGCGTTTTTTACCAACACCGCCCGGTGAGCCGGTGATGATGACGTCGCCCGGCGTCAGGCTGGTAAAGGTACTGATGTACTCGATAAGCTCGGCGACCTTGTGGATCATGCTGGCGGTGTTGTCGTCCTGCACCATGCGGCCATTCAACCACGTGCGGATCGTGAGCTGATGCGGATCGGGGATCTCATCAGCCGTGGTCATCCAAGGGCCGAACGCGCCGGTTTGCCGCCAGTTTTTCCCGGCGGTGAACCAGGTGTGCTGCCAGTCACGCGCAGAGCCATCCATATAGCAGCTGTAACCTGCGACATGGCTTAACGCCACGTCACGAGAGATGTTTTCGCCACCCTTACCGATGATCACTGCCAGCTCACCTTCGTAGTCGAATTCGCTGGAGTGGCGCGGTTTCAGCACCGGTGCGTTATGCCCGGTTTGCGAGTCGGCGAAGCGCACAAACAGCGTCGGTGCCGGGTTATGTTGATCGAACTCTTTGCGTTTTTCGGCGTAGTTCATGCCGACGCAGAGAATTTTCCCCGGGTTTTCAATAACCGGCAGGAAGTTGAGATCGTCAAAGCGCAGATCCGTCGCTTCACCACTCAGCTGTTGTGCCTCACTCAGCGCGTCGGCCGCGAGCAACGATTTCAAATCACCGTAGCGGTCTCCCAGACGCTGACCCAGATTGATAACGCCATCAGCCTTGACGATGCCGTAGCTACGGATCCCCTGATGGACAAAGCTTGCGAGTTTCATATCAGTTCCTGTAGTGCTTAATCAGACGAGGAAATTGCCAAGAACCAGCAGCGATACCGACACGTTGATCGCACCGCCAATACGGGTGGCAATCTGTGCAAACGGCATCAGGCTCATACGGTTACCGGCAGTCAGGATGGCAACATCCCCTGTACCACCCTGGCCGCTCTGGCAGCAGGAAACGATGGCGACATCAATCGGATGCATGCCAATCTTTTTACCTACGAAGAAACCAGTGGCAACCAGTGCGGAAACGGTACTCACGATCACCAGCAAGTTATCGAGAGTGAAAGCGTGAACCAGCTCTTCCCACGGCGTAATGGCAACGCCCACGGCGAAGAGGATTGGGTAAGTCACAGAGGTCTGGAAGAATTTGTACACCACCTGAGAACCTTCCAGCAGGCGCGGAGAAACACCGTGCGCCAGCTTAACCAGCACGGCGGCAAACAGCATGCCGACCGGTGCAGGCAGGCCAATCAGTTTGTGGCCGAGCATGCCGATCATGTACAGCAATACTGCCAGCAGTGCGCCCGCCGCGATGGTAGTAACATCAGTTTTACCGGAAAACGCAGGGGCAGCCGGTGCTTGCTCATCACCATTGCTGCGGTTAGGCATCAGTTGGCCTTCGCCAGTCAGATGCGGGAAGCGTTTACCCAACTGGTTCAGGCAGCCGGAAATAATGATTGCGGTCAGACCGCCCAGCATCACCATCGGCAGTACACGGCCCAGCGCGACGCCCTGATCCATGTGCAGCAGCGTGGCGTAACCAATGGAGAGCGGAATCGCACCTTCACCTACACCACCCGCCATAATTGGCAGAATGATAAAGAAGAAGATCTGGAACGGTTCCATACCCAGCGCCAGGCCTACGCCCATCCCCACCAGCATGCCAACCACTTCGCCGCAAACCATCGGGAAGAAGATACGCAGGAAACCCTGAATCAGGGTGGTGCGGTTCATGCTCATGATACTGCCGACAATGATGCAGCAGATGTAGAGATAGAGGATGTTGGTTGATTTGTAGAATTTCGTTGTGGACTCGACCACCACGTCCGGCAGCAAACCGTAATAAACCATTGCTGAAGGAATAAAGGTGGCACAAATCGCCGCTGCGCCCAGTTTGCCGACGATCGGCAGACGTTTGCCGAACTCACCGCAGGCAAAGCCGAAGAACGCCAGCGTCGCCACCATCACGACGATATCGCTCGGCAACTTGCCGCCAAGACAATCGATAGCAATTAACGCACCGGCCAGCAGGAATAATGGCAGTGGAATAATCCCAACTTTCCACGTATCCATAATGTGCCACCACTTATCCTTCAGTGATGTTTTTTGAATCGCCAGCGATTCAGAGGTAACAGAGAATGAATCGTCAGTTGTGCTCATAATTAAGCCCCTTGGTTATTTTGTGCCTGTAGAGTAAAGGGCTAAATGCGTACTTTATGTGAGGAATAGCATATTAAAACCGGAGTTTTAATGGCTCCTATGGTTTTTATGGTTTCTTTTATTTTGTGTGATTTACGCCTTAATTATTGGCGTGGTTTTTATGGTTTTTTTAAATAGAAACACAAGTTAATAACATTTCCAAAAAAGAATATTTAACAGACCATTTTTCCGCTTCAGCGCTGGCTGTGCAAGGGATCACAAGTTTCCAGTAAACTGCGTACGCGTGCGCAAAAAGATGCTACATTGGCGCTTTGCTGGCTGCTGTGCGAACCGTCATGAAAGTCTCTTTCCAAATCAAACTTTTTATTTCGCTGGTGCTTTTTTTCTCCGGTTTGTTCGTTCTGCTTGGCGTTTATTATTATAAGGATGTCGGCCGTCAGCTATATCAGGAAATGAGTGCCCGGGCAAAAATACAGGCTGAGGAAATAGCGATTATTCCGAATTTACGCCAATCGGTTGCCAATAAAGATATTCGAGCCATCGCGCAATTTATGCATAAAGTGGTGGCGCATAGCGACGCAAGCTTTATTGTTATTGGCGATGACAAAGGCCTGCATTTATTTCATTCAGTCCATTCTGATGTGGTCGGAAAAACATTAGTGGGTGACGATAATACCGAGGTGTTGCACGGGAAAAGCATCACCACTATCCGTAAAGGCGGGCTGGGTATTTCGTTACGTAGTAAAGCGCCGATTTTTGATGATGCCGGGCGCGTTATCGGGATTGTGTCAGTGGGGTATCTGACCAGTTATCTCGATACCATCACGCTCGGTAAAGTGATCAACATTTTTATTGCCGCTGTATTGCTGCTGGCAGCGCTGTTTATTTTTTCCTGGTTCTTTACCCGCAGCATTAAAAAACAGATCTTCTCCCTTGAGCCGCGGGAGATTGGCCTGCTGGTGCGCCAACAAAAAGCGATGATGGAATCGATCTACGAAGGGGTGATTGCTATTGACAGCGAACTGCACATTGAAGTGATCAATCAGGCCGCACGCAAACTTCTGGGGTTAAGCCAGCCAACGCGCGAGCTCCGCGGGCAAACTATCGATGAAGTCATTGCCCCGGTGCCGTTTTTTGACCGTTCGATGATGCTGGAAAACGATACGCATGATGAGATTTGCCGTTTTAATCAGTTAACGGTGATTGCCAGCCGGGTACGCATCATGCTGGAGAATAAATTGCAGGGTTGGGTGATCACCTTTCGCGATCGCAACGAGATAGACACGCTGAGCGCGCAACTCAGCCAGGTGAAGCGCTACGTTGATAACCTGCGCATTATGCGCCACGAGCAACTCAACCGCATGAACACGCTCTCTGGCCTGCTGCATATGGAGCGCTACGATGAAGCCGTGCGCTACATTCAGGCGCAGTCAGAGCACGCGCAGGAGTTGCTGGATTTTATCTCTTCGCGCTTTAGCTCGCCGACGCTGTGCGGTTTGCTGCTGGGGAAAGCGGCGCGCGCCCGTGAAAAAGGTGTCGAACTGGCCTTTGATCCGCTGTGTCAGATGGAGAGAGCCTGCCGGTTGTTGGGTGAAGCGGAGCTTATCTCCATCATCGGTAATCTGTTAGATAACGCGATTGAAGCAACCCAGCGCGCCACGCTGCCTCACGAACCGGTTGAAGTGCTGATTTTGCTGAACGAACGGGAGTTGATTATTGAAGTGGCGGATCGCGGTATCGGCATTGATCCGGCGATTCGCGATCATATTTTTGAACGCGGGATGACCACCAAGCGCAGTGGCGATCATGGCATTGGTCTGTACCTGATCGCCAGCTATGTCACGCAGGTGGGCGGATCGATTGAAGTCTCCGCTAACACGCCTCGCGGCACAATTTTCTCTTTGTTTATTCCTGAAACGGGTAACGTACCGTGTCCCGTGCCGACCCTGGAAGATCAGAATTATGCAACATGAACTGATAGACGTGCTGATAGTAGAAGATGAAAACACGCTTGCGCAGCTTAATGCGGAACTGGTCAGCAAACACCCGCGCCTGCGCCTGGTTGGTATTGCCTCGTCGCTTGCCGAAGCGCGCGAGTTATTGAGCAACATGCAGCCGCAGTTAGTGTTACTGGATAACTATTTGCCGGATGGCAAAGGCATTACCCTTATTAACGATCCGCAGATTATTCGCGCGAACTGCTCGGTGATTTTTATTACCGCCGCCAGCGATATGGACACCTGTAGCCAGGCAATCCGCAATGGCGCGTTCGACTATATCCTCAAACCCGTGTCGTGGAAGCGGCTGAGCCAGTCGCTGGAGCGCTTTGTGCAATTCGCCGAGCAGCAACGCGTGTGGAAAATTGTCGACCAGCAGAATGTGGACTCACTTTACCAGTTACAGGCAAAAAATTTCCGCCAGGATAACGGCAGTAAAGGCATTGAAGAGAGTACGCTGGCGCTGATTCAGAAACTGTTTGCCGACGAGATGGCGCGCTGTTTTTCCGTCGATGAAGTGGTGAGCGAAACGGGGTTGAGCAAAACCACCACCCGGCGCTATCTGGAACACTGCGTGGAAGCCGGGTTTCTGGCGGTGGAGATGCAGTACGGGAAAATTGGCCACCCGAGGCGCATGTACCGCCGGGTGGCTGCGTGAGATGGCCCCTCACCGTGCGGTTGAGGGGCTAAAGTCTACTTCAGTACATAGCCGTACAGGCGTTTGATGCCGTCGGTGTCGGTCTCGGAATAAACGCCCTGTAGCTCCGGTGAAAAGCCCGGCAGCAGATTGACGCCCTCTTCCAGCGCGAGGAAATAGCGCTGCACCGCCCCGCCCCACACTTCTCCCGGCACCACGCAGAGCACGCCCGGCGGATAGGGCAGCGCACCTTCGGCGGCGATGCGCCCTTCCGCCATACTGATGCGCACCAGCTCAACATTGCCGCGAATAAACTCACTGTTTGCATCCTGCGGGTTCATCACGACCGCTGGCAGGCTGGCTTTGCGGAACATTGCTTTTTGCAGATCTTTTACGTCAAAACTCACATACAGATCGTGCATCTCCTGGCACAGCTCACGCAGCGTATAGTCGCGATAACGCACCGGATATTTATTAAAGATGGTTGGCAGCACATCGGCCAGCGGCGTGTCATCTTCAATATGTTGTTCGAACTGGGCGAGCATCGCTACCAGCTGCGCCATCTTCTCGGCGCTTTCGGCTGGCGTCAGCAGGAACAGGATCGAGTTGAGATCGCACTTCTCCGGCACAATGCCATTTTCACGCAGGTAATGCGCCAGAATGGTGGCCGGAATACCAAACTCGGTATATTCGCCCGTTTCCACGTCGATGCCTGGCGTGGTCAACAGCAGCTTGCAGGGATCAACAAAATATTGCTCGTGCGCATAACCTTCAAAACCGTGCCATTTATCACCCGGCTCAAAGCTGAAGAAGCGCCGCTCGCGGGCGATCACTTCCGTCGGGTGATCCTGCCACGGCCGCCCGGCGATCTCCGGCGGCACAAAGGGTTTGATCATCTTACAGTTCGCGATGATCGCTTTGCGCGCTTCAATGCCCAGCGCCACACATTCTGCCCACAGCCGGCGTCCGCTCTCACCCTGATGGATCTTGGCATTCACGTCCAGCGCGGCAAACAGCGGATAAAACGGGCTGGTTGATGCATGTAGCATAAAGGCATTGTTCAGCCGCTTATGCGGGCAAAAACGTGTCTGTCCACGCAGATGGTTATCTTTTTTGTGGATCTGCGAGGTTTGTGAGAACCCGGCCTGCTGCTTATGCACCGACTGGGTGACAAAAATGCCCGGATCATTCTCGTTTAGCTCCAGCAGCAGCGGCGAGCAGTCGGCCATCATCGGGATAAATTGCTCATACCCTACCCACGCCGAATCAAACAAAATGTAATCGCACAGACTGCCGATCTTGTCGATCACCTGCCGTGCGTTGTAGATCGTGCCGTCGTAAGTCCCAAGCTGGATCACCGCCAGACGGAACGGGCGCGGCTGGTCTGCCTTTTCCGGCGCGACTTCGCGGATCAGCTCGCGCAGATAACCCTCATCAAAGCAGTGATCGTCAATGCCACCAATAAAACCAAACGGGTTACGCGCCGCTTCCAGATAGACCGGCGTTGCACCGGCCTGGATCAACGCACCATGATGGTTGGATTTATGGTTATTACGATCGAACAGCACCAGATCGCCCCGCGTTAGCAGCGCATTGGTCACCACTTTGTTGGCGGCAGAAGTGCCGTTCAATACAAAATAGGTTTTGTCGGCATTGAATACCTTTGCGGCAAACTTCTGCGCGTGTTTGGCCGAACCTTCGTGGATCAGTAAATCGCCAAGCTTGACGTCGGCGTTGCACATGTCGGCGCGAAAAACATTCTCGCCGAAGAATTCGTAAAACTGGCGGCCCGCCGGGTGCTTTTTAAAGAACTCGCCGTGTTGATGACCGGGGCAGGCAAACGTGCTGTTGTCCATTTCGACATACTGGCGCAGCGTATCGAAAAATGGCGGCAACAGATTGTCTTCATAGTCACAGGCGGCGGTTTCCAGCTCCAGCCAGTCCTGATCTTTACCGCCGATCACCGCTGTCACGCCCTGCGGCGCACTCTCCGGCTCTTGAGTGAACAAAAAAACCGGCAGGTTAAACCCCGTCCGTTTGAGTAACGCAAGAATGCCGCTGCGACTCTCCGCTAATGTCATGACGACTGCCGCCACATCCGTAAAATCGGTACTGTCCAGCGTCACCACTTCGCGGTGGGTGGAAAGCGCAGATATCAGCTCGCGGCTGACGGCAATTTTCATTGATTTCATAAGCACGAATACCCGTTTCAGGGGAGTAAAAGACCCCGGACAAAGCAGTTGCTTCGCCCAACGAACGTGTCTGACTGGAACCAGCTCCGACCGCCAGACATCAGTAAAAGCAGACAGCTTCTGATCTTACTGTTGTCCTACAGTGAGCGTGCGTTAACCTCACCGCATGGTGAGTGAAGTATGGGGGAAAATGATACGGGTGCGCGAAGGCATGCAGGTGCAAAATGCGTGACAAACAGCAGTCATGTGCGTCATCTGGCGGCTCCCGTAAGGCGGAATAAAATTCGCGCAATCATGTCACCTTTCCTAAAGAGGCGCAACCAAGCCGGGCGTGGTCGCGCATAAAAATGCTATTCTACGCGGCATATTATTCAGTTATGTGAAACACAGGAGTGACTCGTGCTTATCGGTCCTTTTATTAACGCCGCTGCGGTATTAATTGGCGGCACCCTTGGCGCGTTGCTCAGCCACCGCCTCCCCGAGCGTATCCGTTCCTCCATGCCTTCGATTTTCGGCCTTGCATCGCTGGGTATCGGTATTTTGCTGGTGATCAAATGTGTGAATTTGCCGGTGATGGTGCTCGCCACGCTTGTCGGTACGCTGATTGGCGAGCTTTGTTATGTCGAGCGCGGTATCAGCGGTGGTGTTAACGCGCTACGTAACCTGCTGCAAAAACGCAAAGATGGTGATGCCAACAGTGCTCACGAGTCGTTTATTCAGAGCCTGGTGGCAATCATTATTCTGTTCTGTGCCAGCGGCACCGGGATTTTTGGCGCCATGCGTGAAGGGATGACCGGCGATCCAAGTATTCTTATCGCCAAAGCTTTTCTCGATTTCTTTACCGCCGTGATTTTCGCTACTTCACTCGGTTTTGCTGTCGCGATGATTTCCGTGCCGATGCTGATTATCCAGCTTACCCTCGCCACCTGCGCAACGCTGATCCTGCCGCTGACCACGCCCGCAATGATGGGCGATTTCACCGCCGTAGGCGGCATTCTGCTGCTGGCGACCGGCTTGCGCATCTGCGGTATTAAGATGTTTGCCGTGGCGAATATGCTGCCCGCGCTGGTGATCGCGATGCCGATTTCTGCCCTGTGGACAGCATTTTTTGCCTGAGCGAACGTGCATTATGCGCAAAGTGGTGATAGATTGTGCAGTCCGCAACGAATTGAAGAAATTTCGTTGACGGAGCGCGGCGAATCAGGTTTAATGCGCCCCGTTGCCCGGATAGCTCAGTCGGTAGAGCAGGGGATTGAAAATCCCCGTGTCCTTGGTTCGATTCCGAGTCCGGGCACCACTCATTTAAAGAACCCGCCCAAAAGGCGGGTTTTTGCTTTTGGGAATACGGACTATCCATCGAACTGCGTTCGATTATTCGCCGCAAGCGGCTCCCCCCTTCGGGGCCAGCGCGACAAACGCGCTGTTCAACGCCTGACGGCGTTAGTCCGAGTCCGGGCACCACTAATTTAAAGAACCCGCCCAAAAGGCGGGTTTTTGCTTTTGGGGATACGGGCTCTCCATCGAACTGCGTTCGATTATTCGCTGCGAACCTCACGCTCCATTCAGAACTGATAATGCAAAGTGCGTTGAATAAAGGACGCGCCCCTGCCCTTTAAGAATGATCGTTAAAAGTTGTCGAATAACACCGAAATCTGTGCCAGGATTTTGTCGCGAAAAAGCACGCTCGCAGGGCGTTCAGTCACGCTCCTGCGAACAGTATGAAACTGAAGGAAAGGTTAAAACATGCATACATTAGGATTTATCATCGGGGCAGCACTGGTTACCTTTATTTATATGGCGCTGAAAAAAAAGCGTAATACGAAAGCGGATAACGCAACGAAAAAGCAGGATTAACCAGAAGGTTCCCGTAACACCGCATAGCCATAATCAGTAGCAATTGCTGTGTTACGGTGCGCAAATAGGTTTATAAAAAATCACTGCGAATATAAATAGCCCCACCTGAATTCCCTGCATTTTTTGAACTCCTGGTCAAACTGCTACAGCCCCAAAATCAGTGCAGCAGCCCATCAGATCCAACTCATCATCAACCCCGGGCAAAAGGTCGCTCTTGTTACACCGCACTTAAACGTTGCCAAATATGGCGCAACCTTCGGCATGGTGAGCCGGACATCATACTCCTCACCAAAAGTCGTTGCCTTAATCGTTCAGGGGGCTGGGATTTACCGCTTGTTCGCGCAGCAACTTCGTTACAAGTGCGCTGTTTTTCATCTGCCCCAGTGTATAAATCTGTGCCCGGAGATGCTGTTCCAGTTGCCGGATAAGTTGCTGACGCAGAGGAGAAGCGACGGGCAATAAATTAATCTGACGAAGCTGCTCCTCCGTCGGTTCAGTCTGCTGAAAGCTGGTCATCATGCCAAAGACGGATGACTTCAACTCACTGACCGTCATGTATTTACCCTTGTGCCCATCCAGCCCACTCAGCCGGTTACTCAGTTGCTGTAACTTCGTCATCCCCTGATGCCAGCCACTCAGATTTTCTGTCGGTATGCTGGCTGCATTCAACTGCCGAAACCACCGTTGTGCCAGTGGTTTCGCCTGTTCAGGCCAGAGCGACTGCGCCTGCTCGACCAGTTGACGGCTGTAGTCAATATTCCAGTCCGGTGGCAACTGACCTAAGCGCACGAGCTGCTGCTGCGTAGCTGTGAACATGGTTTGCGGTATGGGAGCGTGCTGACGCAGCGTATCAAGTTGCGCGGGCGTGAGTATTGCAGGAAAAGGTGCCAGCGATGCAGCAAGCTGAGTCTGTAGCGGGTCAAGTCGATGCAAGGCATGCCAGCCCCACACCGTCGCCGCACTTATTATCAGCATGATGCACATCCCGGCAGCAAAAGGTTTCCACTTTTTTACCTGTACCGGTATCGCCGTCAGTACATCCACGTTCGGCTGATGTTCGGGATGGGCAACATAAACCCAATTTACCGTGTTGGCCGGTTCGCGCTTTTCGGTAACAGGAATACCCGGCAGAGCATCACTTAATATTCCGGCGCTATTCATTACTGGTGCAGGCAGCACGATACCAGCCTGAATAGTTGCATCAGAGTCGGATGCGCCGTCACTATTTTCCAGCCGAACAGCACTGTTATGTATCATCGATCGCAACGTATCGAGCTGGCTCAGATGTTTTAACTCCAGGCGCTGTAGCACCGCGCCGAGACTCGTTAGCAGTTGTTCCGCCCGGTATAGCTGGCTGAGGTCGCTGTAGTTCAGCGGTAGCGTACGCATCCGTTGCTGCAGGCGTTGACTCAGATTACTGAGGATTTCCATGCGGGCGTGTACAGGCTGCGGCCAGAGCACTCCCCACTGATGGCTTATCAGGGCCTCCAGTATTGCCAGCCCTTCATTCAGACCGAATAATCCGGCCAGTTGAGTCCGGGCAAGCGTATACCAGGCGGCCGTTTGCAATTCCACGCCATTTTGCTCAAACAGTGAGAGACAGAGTTTTTCTACATACCGCCAGTTCACGTCCGGGCGCGCCGGATGGGTCAGTTTGCTCAACTCATCGCGCAGGATGGCATAATCCGCAAGAGTACGCGGGTCGCAACCGGTTTTGATTTTACGGGGGGAAATGTCATTCATGACCAGGTATCCATCTGATGGGTCTACAACGGTGGAAGATTATTGTTTATACAGCTTCATTTTCTGCATATTCGAAAGATTGCGGATACTGCTGTGCTGCCAGATCAGCACTATAAAACCCAGGATGCAGTAACACCTTTATAGACGGTGTCAGCCAGTTTAATTAACGAAGTAATATGCGCCTGCGGGCTGGAGGCGATGAGTCTCTTTTATAAAAGAAATTGAACGATGAGTATTATCCCAGGCGCACCATTAATATATTAATTACGCTAACAATGTCTTACCCTTTCATATTATTGCGACTTTATTGAATAAAAGATGATGATGCAGTGTCGGCACATAGATTCTGAGTAAAAATATCCACAACCCTAAATCCTTATAATTTATCTTTCTCATCAAGATACTGCTGTTGTTTAAGATGACGAAGCAAAACACGCCCCTCAGGCATAAACACTGTGCCATAGCGTACCAGGCCAATACCATTAAGTTCAGCATCAATGGCGTAGCGCAGTTCACCGGGGATTTCCTGATCGAGAAGCACAACGGTTATTTTTTTCAGGCGCGGCTCGTATTTGAGTAGCACGTCAGAAAATACCTGCAACAACTGGTGAGCGGTACCCGGCATACCCTGCAGAATTTTTGTCATATCCGGTAATCCATAATCCGGCAGATGCTTCAGCGTCCCGGCGCGACAATTGAGGATACGTTGCATATTGTCGAGTACAGACAAAATTGCCTGGTTTTGTTCATTGACCTGATGGAGATCAAGCCCGCCGGTGAAATTGCCGTAAAGCGTTTCATATAATGAAGGTGAACTATTTTCCATATCTATTATTAATTACCGATGACATTTAATAAATTGAATTTTATCTTTAGAAACCTTTTTCATTTGAGATAGTGAATTTCTTCATCCCCCGTTAAACTATCCGAAAAAGGTCTCCAGCATATATCTAACCAAAACGCCATATCGCCTTGCAAACTACCATAACAACCCAAATTCCTATCTGGAAATACATTTTCTGGTGCTGGTAGCTCTAAGCCTTTTTCACAAAGGCAGGCGATAAAGTTATTATCATTGGCGATCAATATTACAATGACCTGTGCAAATTATTTAAATTTATAGAAAATGATGATTTTACCATGATCGGCAAAGATATTTGCCTCTTCCGTTAAATTTCCGCAAAAATAATGCAATCACTTGCTCGACGACAGATAAATCCTCCGGTTTTATCATAAATTGAGTCGAATAAGTATATAGATTATCTTCCTACAGAGATAAAAATGAATGGATATAAGGATGCATTTATTGAAATGGCATTAAATTTTGCAACAGGAATTCATTCCGCAACACAATATTTTTTCCAAAAAAATCAATATATTACTTTTAATTAATGTAACCCGCCGCACTGGCTGTACAAAAGTGCCCTGCAGCTCTCAATATTCTCCTGTCAGTGGCCCCTGTAAACCCCGCTCCAGGCCAGTCTCACTTCCGGGTTGATTTACAATTGTAGCCGCTTGATGGCGCCACATTGCTAAGGCGTTGCTCTGATGCATCCTGATCAATATTGCGGTGAATCCCATCAAAAAAGAAACCAACATGCCAGGTACGTGAACAATTTCCCAGCCCGGCATCCTCTGCCTGCTGTGCCCGTTTCGCAGCTGCAATAATGCTTTCGATATCCATCAGTTGTGCTCATGCTTTACAGCTTTTCCGGGAATATCGGGACGTTTTTCATAAGGTGACCAGGCATTATCACTCCAGCCCAGCAGAACTTTATCTCCGGGTAAAAAGTGAACATGCAGATCGTTCTCCCCCCACTTTCGTTCCGGTAATGGCATCACGACACGACGCTTTTCCAGGCGCATCCCTTTGAGATACTGTTCATGGGTGATGTCCAGCGTCCAGATAACTTCGGCCGTCTTCCCGCTGATACTGCCACAGCATGTTGCCTTCCCACCTCCGTGAGCAAACGCATTGGGTCCCGCCACACCATTAACACTAAATCCCAAAATTGGCCGGTCAATTTCACTGTGAATAATTAGCGTGACCGGCCCGACTGGCGGCCCCCAGATTGACGCCCAGACAATACAGGCACCGTAAATAATAAAAGGCGCAATCAGCGCTGCCCAAATCCATTTTCCCCAACGGGCATAGCCGCGATTTACAGCGTTATCAACCTTGCCGAACAGTTTAAATAATCCCATTCTTTATATTCCATTTTTATCAAACACCCTGCGCTTTCCGGTTTTATATATATGCGTGGGTATTCAGGACTATTAATCCTTACAGCAAGTCAACACATCTGCCAGCGACCACGCTCCACTTCCGGCAGGTAACGGAAAAGTCCCTTCGATTTCACTCATAGAACTCCTGCAATATCCCGCCCCATCAAATTTATTTCTGTGCCTGGAGCTGCACCGGACCTTCGCTGGCGTTCAGCGTCAGTGAACCCGTTCGTGCGAACAGACCGACACCTTCTCCGGCCAGAATTGCCATATTCCCCATCGCACCGCTGCTGAAATATCCACACACATTCACTGCCACATTATGACCGGCAGCCAGTTGTATATATTCGCTGCTGGTGAAGGCCACGCCTTGTGGGTCATGGAAATGAATCATCCCGTTCAGCGGTTTCAGGCGATGGTCGAACAACGCTTTCTGGCTGGCAATATCGGCTTCAAGTGCCTGCGTCTGCTCTGCGGCGGTGGCCAGCCGTAAGTATCGCAGGTATGGGGTCTGGCGTATCTACAGGTATTTATAGCCGGGCATCAACTCGGTAGCGTAGCTGAATAGCAGGCTTATTAAGCCGAACAACATGGGATTGATTTAATCAAGTCACCATTGCGTCTATATACTTCGTTAAAAATTCTTTTGCCTTGTAAATTAAAAACTGATCGTCGCCACCCGTTTCTTCAGAGAAAAAGCCTTCATACAAATGAAAGCAATCTGATTGAAATTTATATCCCACAACAAACATTACAAGAACAAACACGGCACGAGAACCTAAATTAAGATAGTATGTATCCGGATTCTCAAGCCCAAGACATATGAGCTCTTTTACTTTATCACAACCCAAATATCTACACTTTTGTGGATAAAGATCATTTAACAAGTCAAATATTTGATCACTGAAATTAATGTTACTAAAGCCATCAAATTTTTCATTCGCAAGCTTATTTTTAAAACCTAAAATATGTAAATTATTCTCTCCCATAACATCTTTTAAATATCCATTAAACTTATCATATATCTGTAGAGATCTTTCTAATTCTGTGCCTGATGAATATTGCTCATTTACAGAGCTAAAACAAGAATACATTGGATCGGTGTCAAACCCATAACCAAGCACTATCGCCATGTCAATATATAATTGCAGAGGGCCACGTTGCGTTATGTTTAATTCCTTAGCTTTGTTAATTAATTTTGC
Organism: Kosakonia sp. SOY2; assembly: GCF_027109175.1. Lineage (NCBI taxonomy): Bacteria > Pseudomonadati > Pseudomonadota > Gammaproteobacteria > Enterobacterales > Enterobacteriaceae > Kosakonia > Kosakonia sp. SOY2. The sequence goes on along the minus strand of NZ_JAPVXH010000002.1, from coordinate 269,342 downwards.
AAGACTAATCTTTAATTTTTTCGCACCTAATTCATTATAAATAAAAGGGAATATCTCTTTGTAATGTTCCGACAACTCATTGGCGAAAGCATTTTTAGAATAAAAATCCAGTAAAACTAATTGATCAGTGCTTATCTTCATCCAAATTTTCACCAGTAATAATTAATTTTGTTGATGAGATGAATTCACCCACATTTGTCCTTTCTGAATCATACACATTGGTTAGAACGGAAAAAACCGCGACAACATCAACAGAGCCAGCAACAATAAAGGAAGATATTTCCGCATCTAAAATAGCCCATTTAAATGATACACTTCCATTAACTGGAATATATGTCATTTCTTTCTTTAAATCCCAATTAGCAATATTTGGTCTCAAGGGCATGCTTTTTTTTGTTCGACGATCAATGAGTTCAACACCAGGTCCAGTTTTTTCTATGAACTTCAGGGGGATATAAAATCCTTTTGAACTAATATTTTTGATAGTAACAACAACAGGGATCTCTCTTTCATTATTGTAAACACATTCCTCTTGTCTTTCACAATTTGTACTGATAATGAAGTAGTTATTTTCAATCATTTCAAACCCTTTTGAGTATAAGGCTGGAGAAAAAATACAAATAAAAAACACCAGTACTATATTATGTCGCATTCAATTTTTCTTCCTAAACCTGGCTCATTAAGTAAATCTCTTGCTTCAATAGCAATGAGCCAACCATGCCTTTTCAATATAGTAGTATTTCCGTACGCAGCCATAATTGTCGACGACGGTTCTGCCGGATTCCCGCCATTATAGGGAACCGAAAATGGCGCATCAAGCTTGCCATCAGGCTTGTAGTAAACAACCTGGTCTTTTTTCTGTACGCCTGCTTTATAACCATACTCATCTGGTAACCCAAAACAATGTCCAAACTCATGAGCATAAACCCAAGACCCTGTATCTGTAGACACGTCAAGAAACTTCCCAGTAACCCCCTCACGATTATATTGTTTATGAATTCTAAAAACATAATGTTCATTTGACGCTACAAACTCCACTTTGAATTCTATTGGGAATATTTTAACTCCACATTTAGGATCTATCGTTTTTAAAGAAAACTTATTATCCCAATTTTCTTTAATACCTTTTATTAAGGATTTTTTTGATTTCTCAATAATAGTTTCGTCTACACCTTTATCTGGCTCAATCTTCAATCGTATTTCCACACTAACTTTCTTTAAAGTTTTACAGTAAATTGTTAATTTATATTGTCTCGTACCAAAATTATATTCATACGATTTACCTTCAGCGTTTAACTGATCTGAATACCTTTTTACAGGATTCACCTTAATTTCTTTGGCATAGTCTTTACTCCAGCAAGATGTACAAGGTAAAGTCGCACTGATGGCTGGGTCCTCGCACCGTGCTACTTCTGAGGGGCTTTGAACCCTCACTTTCACTCCCATAAACAATCCTCTATTGCGAAACCAACGAAAAAATTATTTTATAAAATAATCCTCACCGTTATATTTACAGCCCCAGCTTATGATTGACATTAAAAACACATCTAATTGTTTGTCTGTTAAAACCTCTGGCAGAAAGATAAGAATCCGAGGATCATAATACCGCAGCATTGCCACCTGATTATTTGGCATAATTACTTCCAGACTATTTTTCAAATGAAAAAAGAGATCATCAAAAGATGACGAACTTAAAATCCAGGAAACAGAAGGGTATTTCAACTCTAAATTATTTAATATGGAAAAAAGATCATTATCAATACTCTCCAAAGCCAATAGCCAAGGTCCTGCAAATGCGAGACATCTATCCTCCCAACTATCAAATAAAGGCATGACACCATTGCGTTTAAATAATTCTATTGTGCAGAAACGATCATACTGAGCACCATCCACAAGAGCATATATTTTTCTTTTATCGCTTTCATTTTGTATTTCTTTCAGACGGTCTACTATTGAATGCTTCATTATTATTCTCCCTTAATTAGTATCGGCGCACCATTTTCTGCTGCTTCAAGAAGACAACTCAAACATATGCCACTTTGGCTAAACGAAGGCATCATTCCGCTCAAGGATGCTGGTGCTGTCAGATACGTCCGCTTTATCCTCCGCGTATAGGTCATATCCGTGCCGTACTCTATCTTCCCGTTGTCGATGACGAGATAGCTGCCGCCGCCGATCAGCGTCACCTTCTTCTTACCGGCGAACAGTATGTCGCTCGCTGATATCAGGCTCAGCTTTTGTTCTGCGGATAAGTGCATTGCGCCGTTCTGTGCCTGGATCTGCACCGGACCTTCGCTGGCGTTCAGCATCAGTGAACCCGTTCGAGCGAACAGACCGACACCTTCTCCGGCCAGAATTGCCGCATTCCCCATCGCTCCGCTGCTGAAATCTCCCCCCGCGTTCACTGCCACATTCTGACCTGCAGCCAGTTGCAGATGTTCGCCGCTGGTGAAGGCCACGCCTTGTGGGCCATGGAAATGAATCATCCCGTTCAGCGGTTTCAGTCGCTGGTCGAACATCGCTTTCTGGCTGGCAATATCGGCTTCAAGTGCCTGCGCCTGCTCTGCGGCAGCAGCCAGAGCTTTCAGTTGCTGTTGGCAGACGTCGATTTCTTTCAGCGCCGTTTCCATGTCCAGCACCTCCCCCACCGCCTTCTGCTGACCGTCAGCGGTGATAAACAGCCCTTTCGCCACGCGGATGACGCCGTATTCATCCGTTCTGAGTTCAAAACCGGAGCCCCGCTGTTTGCTCTGCTCATCAGAGATATGGCCCTGGTTGAGCTGTGTGCCGCCGAATGGCGTAGTGAGTGCAATATGTTCCTGCCCACGCAGGTCTTCCATTCGTAGCTCGTTGCCTGCTGCCGTGCGCAGGATGTTCTGGCTGCGGTTATCGCGGGTGACGATGTCCTGATGTTCTGAATCGTGGAAGGCGTAGGCAATATACGGGCGGTCGATATCACCGTCTTCATAGGCAATTCCAACTTCCGTGCCGTCAGTCAGCGGCGTGTGCCAGCCGTAAGTGTCGCCGGAACAGGGCTTCGCCTGGCGTATCCACAGGTAGTTGTAGCCCGGCTCCGCATCTTCACGGCTGAAGTCCATCTTCACCCGGTAGCCTGTGGCGAGCGACGGACTTGTGCTTCAAACATTTCGTGGACTAATAGGTTAGAAGCGCCACTTTCTATAGCATGAGCAGGCTGCAGCAGTTGCTGGCGCTCATATGGCGATAAAACCGGCAGGAGAGACACTGGCGTATCAACATTCTGCAACGCGCCTTCCAGTAATACAGCAAGGCGAGATTGCATAACCTGAATATCGGCAGGTGTGAAATAGTCGAGGGAATAATTAAACTCAACGCAGACCGATTTGCTCTGTTTATTATTGCTGGTGATGGCGTACTGATTAATGGTTATCGCTAAAGGATATTGCGCCCGGTGATGAGGTTTGATGGTTTGTATTGTCGCCCCTTCCAGATGAATGTTAACGTCGTAAGGTTCATAGGATAACGACATATCAAATACATTCGCCCTGTCGGTATGTTGCTGTTTTTTTATTCTCCGGTTAATTTCCGCAATCGGCAGCCGCTGGTGTTTATAGCAAATACGTAATTCATCGGCTGCTTTTTGCATTACATCATAAAAGGAATCCTTCTCCGTTAATCTAATGCGAACCGGGATAACAGAGGCATACATTCCCACCGCCGCTTTTTGTCGGGCATTTTTTCGATTATGGAGTGGGATACCAAAAACAATATCATCAACGTTTTTTACTCTTTTAAAATAACAGGCAAAAAGGGCATACATGAAATGCAATACGGACAACCCATATAAAGAAGCCGCCTGTTCAATGCGCTGAAAAAGGCTTTCCTCAAACATCCAGCTTACAGGCTCAGGCAGATATGATGCCGGAGTCCGCGCTGTCATCAAAGGCTGGAATAATTGCGGCGGCAATGCCGTATATCGCTCAAGCCAAAAAGCCTGGTCTTTGATGCACTGCTTCGCCCCCAGATAAGCCGCGTCACTGGCCACAAAATCGGCATAGGATAACGATGCGCTTTCAGATAAATGCTCCCCGCGAATAAGACGACTATAATTTTCGCTCAACTCTGCATTAAGCAGGCTCAGGCTCGTTCCATCGGCAATAATATGGTGACAGCACAGTTGCCAATACCAGCGGTTATTGCCGGCATAGATTAATGCGCTGCGCCATAACCTTTCAGCCAAATTAAATGGCTGCGTAAAGTTTAAATTCACATACTGTTCAGCTTCATTTATTGGATTATCCGTTGCCGAAAAATCCTTAAATTCCATTAAGGGCAAAGCGGAAGAGTCAAAATATTGTGCTGGCGACGTACCGGCAACCATACGCAGACGAAATGCATCATGCCGCTTAATGACGGAATCAAACGCTTTAACTATGATATCGGGAACGATATTGCCATCAATGATCATCACGCTCCCTATATTGTAATTTGTTAATTCAGGATTCAGCGTCTGAGCGAACCAAATCGCTTGCTGATCTGAACTCAATGGAAATGGCGACGCTGGAAACGCTGTACACTCTTCCGCCACCCATGCACTGTCTAAAAATCTATTATTGGGAGATATGTCCATATATTCCAACCTAATTAATGAAAGCCAAATCGTCGTAATTAATTGACAGCACACTTATTTCCGCAAAACAGGGCACCATCAAATAATATTCCTGATGAATGTTTTATCCTTAAATGAACGGCTAATTATCCACTGTCCCCCTGGATGCTTTGTCGTCAACGCCGTGAACCGTATGAGGTAAAACTGAATGTGTCTTAACGACAATCCTATCAATTAGTGTAACCGTCCACTCTTAACACCAGATATAGCCATTTTAAAAAAGTACGTAATAATACCGGGGGAAATCATTACGTAAGATTGACATCATATAAAATACACCATAAATCAGTCCCATCCGCTCACTCATGGCGTTATTCCCTTGATATTAAACGATCTGTAGCGAGTAATAACCCTTGCAGTTAACAATAATAAATACCTTTTGCGTCTTTATGGCAAGAAAATATATCACCTTGACAGCACTTCATTGATATATACAGCACCATACGCTTGATAATAAAGATGTTATTATTTTTAATTTGACAAAAAAACCGTTTCACATTTACGTTTATCACTGCAACGAAAAATTCCGAGAAGAGTTTATTTTATTATTCCGCACAATTATTCATGTAATGGATAGATAAACCACAATATAAAAGAAACCCTTGATGTTGATGAATGGTAATAGTGTGATTTCCTCAAGATGATTCTCCACCATCGCATTCCTGTTACGAAAGAAATAGGTGACGACGACACCACCTGCGGTACACTGATTGCGTTTGCTGACAACACGTTTACCGATGTACTTAATCGTTAACTTAATGATAGATAAATATGTTTACCCCACAACTACGTCATTCCACTTCTGCTTTCGTGATGCAGTCAGAAACTGGGTGCATCACGCAATTCCCTGCAATAGCTTACTGTAAGGTCACATTCGACGCGGCCTCTTACCGGGATGCCCTTTTTAGCGAATATGGCATCCCTTTTCCTTCGGTGCTTGATAAAACGGTAGTAAAACGGCGCGCGGAGTACCTTGCGGCTCGCTATGCCGCCGGACAATTATTACAAAATGCCGGCTGTGATGGTCATGTGGGTACGTCTTCAGGCCGGGAGCCCGTCTGGCCTGCGGGCTGGTGCGGCAGCCTTTCTCATACCAGTGGTCACGCTATTGCGATTATTGCGCCCCGTAACGCAGGGTTAACGCCAGGCATTGATATTGAAATGTTCGACGCAAAGACCATGAGGGAGACGGCGGAGATGTTCACCAGCCCTGAGGAACGGCGATTACTTGCCGCCTGTGGCTTAGCGTATGAAACGGCGTTGCTGATACTGTTTTCCGCCAAAGAGAGTCTGTTTAAGGCGCTCTATCCTGAGGTGAAATGTTTTTTCGGTTTTGAAGCGGCGCGAATCTGTCGTATCGATACTTCGGTACATAGCATTACCCTTGAGCTAACGCAGCCGCTGACGCCTGAGCGCAGACAAGGATGCCAGTTTACTGGTCTGTATCTTATCGCGGAAAATCATGTGATTACGCTGATCGCGTAAGGCAGTGGGCGGGTATCAAATCAGGAAAGGCAGCAGCGATTGCCGCTGCCTTTTGTTGCGACTTACAGACCCACAATGGTGCCGGTATTGGTGAGCGTATTCGATTCGAGATCAAGGCCGTAAAAACCGCCCAGAACCGCGTCTTTACCGCTGTTGGTGACTTTATTTGCGGTCACTTTCGCGGTGCCATAACTCAGCATATTGAGATAGTTATACACGTTACCGTCTGTTTTCACGGTTAATGCATAATCGCTGACAATATTGCCTCGGTTATTAATATCGTTTACCGCATTAATCCCAATGCTTTGCCCAAGCATATTACTGTTGCTGTTGTTGATAACATGCCGTTGGGTAGTGAGGGTAAGGCTGGTTCCCGCCAGGATATCTTTGAAGTTCTCGATACCGTTCAGGGCATTAATCGCCAGCGCGTGATCAGCGGCGATGGTGTTGCGGTTATACAGCACACCTTTCAGCACGCTGAAATTCACATCGCCTTTACCGCTGATCCAGCCATAGTTGGTAGTGCTGTTATCCACGCTCAGGTTCAGGTTCTTATCCGAAGCGATAACGCCTGTCGCTGTTCCATCTTCCAGCTTACCGTTGCTGTAGTTTTGCAGCGAAGCGGCGCTGATATCAAGATTGCCTGCACTGTAGGTCATCGCATAGTTATTGTAGAAAGTACCGGCGACCTTAATCAGGGCATTGGCGCCACTCATTAGCATCGCTCGGGTATTATCAAACGTTCCTCTGGACAACAGACTCAACGGACCATTTTCGGCAATCATGCTGCTGTTGTTGTTGTAGATGTTCTGCCCGGAAAGCGACATTCCAGTTTTACCAACCATACCGCCCACATCACTCGCTACGCCGAAATACTCACTGTTGCTACGGCCAAAGTTATTGCCATCACGGTTTTCGATACTGCCGGCAGCATTGATGGTGAGTGACTTATTTGCCGCAATCAGCGCCGTGTTGTTATAGACACTTGATCGGGAATCAATGGAGATGTTCTCACCTGCGATTAACCCATTGTTATTATCCACCGAGTTAGCAACCAGCTTGATATCACCCACCAACGAGGTTACTGAACCCCGGTAGTTATCGAAATTGCCCGCCATGATAAGGTCAATATTTGTACCGCCAGCAATCTGTCCATAATCATTACGTAACCAGTTCCCGCTAATTCCGACATCGCCAGCAGAGATAATCTTACCGCTATAGTTATCAACCGTTCCTTTTGCCGTCACATTTACATCACCCGTCAGGGAGCGCAGCGTACCGCGGTTATTACCTACATTACTATTAGAGGTAATTGTCAGATCACCTCCAGCCTCAATAAGGGAATTATTGTTGGTAACGTTGTTTGCGGTAATAGAGATATCACCACCACCCAGCATATAGAGGTAGTTATACAGATTACCTTTGGTCACAACGCTAATATCGCCATCGCTAACAATATTACCGCGGTTATTAATATCGTTTACCGCGTTAATCGTTATCCCGTTACCGACCATATTGCTGTTGTTGTTATTTGTCACATGACGCTGCGAATCCAGCGTCAGGCTGCCACCTGCGGAGATATCTTTAATGTTCTCGATACCGTTCAGGGCCTTGATCGCGAGTGACTTATCAGCGGCAATGGTATTGCGGTTATAAAACGCCCCTTTCACAACATTCAGCGCCACTGCGCCTTTACCACTGATCCAGCCGTAGTTAGTGAAATTGTTGTCGACATTAAGCGTAATATCTTTATCTGAGGTGATAAAACCTGTGGCGTTATTATCGATAAGCGTACCGTTGCTGTAGTTTTCCAGGGAAACGGTATCGAGTGTGAGGTTGCCTCCACTGTAAATCGTTGCGTAGTTATTGTAGAAAGCCCCGCCAGTTTTAATGGCGGTATCAGCCCCGCTGACCATCAGCGCACGCGTGTTATCAATGTTCCCTTTCGCCTGCAGGCTCATTGCCCCATTTTCTGCAATGATGCGACTGTTATTGTTGTAAATATTCTGCCCGGAAATCTCAACGCCGCCTTTACCGATCAAGCCACCGATCTGTTGCGGCATGCCGAAATAGACGCCAAAGTCATTGCCAAAGCTATTACCATCGCGGTTATCAACATTCCCGCCTGCATGGATGGTCAGTTTTTTACTGGCTAATACCAGTGAGCGGGTGGCGTTTACTCCGGCTTTCGCGTCGATGGCGATATTTTGCCCCAACATGAAACCGCCGTGAGTATCTACCGCATTCGCACTCAGTGAGATATCACCTTCTTCCGCACTCACAACGCCAACATAGTTGCTCAGGTTACCGTTGACCGAGACCTCCACGCCTTTCTTGCCGCCGATACCACCGTAGTCATTACGATAGGAGTCGCCCTTCACAATCACTTTGCTATTGGAAAGAAGATTGCCGGAATCGTTATTGACCAGCCCCTTGCTGTTTAGCGAAACATCGCCATTTGATGCGATCTGACCACCGCTGTTATTGATGCTATTAGCATTGATCTCCACACTGGTATCGCCCGCGATGCCTAAGGAGTCGGAACTGACGGTATCCGCTGTTTTGGTGCTACTGTTGTTAACCGCGCCACCGGCAGCGATTTTGATATGGCCGCCAGCAGAGCGGATTAAACCTTTGTTGTTATCGATGTTGCCAAGGCTGGCAATATCCATGTCGCCTGATGTTTCCAGAATACCGCTATTGTTGTTAATCGCGCCGGTATCCAGCCCCAGATAGCCGCCATGTATCTGGCCGTTACTGTTATTTAACGTACCGGTTTTTAAGGTGACAATCCCCGCTTCAATGCCGACATTGTTCCCTTTACCGGCATTGGTAAAGGTATTGTTATTGGTATCGACAGCCAGCATACCGCTGGCGGCAATTTTGCCGTTGGTGTTATCAAATGCGCCGCTATTAACGTAGATATCTGCCGTAGTGGAAATCGTACCTGAACGGGCATTAACAATTGCGTTCTTATTGGTATCGAGATAAATAGCACCAGCAGAAGTAATAACGCCCGTAGTGTTATCCAACTTGCCGTTGGTATTAATCTTTGTTGAACCGATCGATTGAATCTGCGCATTACTGTTCAGTAGCTGGCCATTGGCATCAATGCTGATGCCGCCAGTACCACCGGCAATAACCCCCTGGTTACGCACACCGACGCCGCTTTCGGTACTGATAAGATTAATTTTGTTCGCGTACATACCGCCAACTTGCGCAACGTCAACGCTATAGCTGTTACGTGAACCTGACGCAGTGACAGTGCCGGTCACCTGGCCGTCTGTATTAACGTAGTTATTACCCGCAACAATATTCAGTTCGTCAGCGGTAACTTTCCCGCTAAGCACTACATTGCGTGACAGAATTTCAGTTGGACTGGCGTTATCCAGTTTACTGATAGTAACGGTGCCGCCATTTACGGAATAACCCGCGAGTTTGTCGTTCTGAATATCTGGCGTACCGGTGGTCAGCGTGAGTTTATCGGTATTGATCGTACCGCCACCATTAACCGTAATGCCATTGGGGTTGGCGATAATCAACGCGGCTTTATCTCCCGCCACTTCCATCATGCCGTTGATTATCGATGCATTTTTGGATGTGACTTCATTGAGAATAACTTTTGCCGACCCGGATGCCAGATTGCTGTTACCCTGGATGGCGCCGCCCAATACTGTATTGGATGCTGAACCGCTGTTATTAAAAATAACACCGTTTTTATCGACGTTCAGGTTGTCCCAGACATTATGTGACAGGCCATTGCTGTTAGGCTTATTAATATCCACGACCGGCACGCCATTCGCATTATATAGCGTGCCATTTTTCATATTTAAACCAGCGGAATACGCAGCAGCAGGTAATGCCAATATCATTGCTACCGTCAACGGGGCCAACTGAGTTCTCACAAGGCGTTGAACTTTCTTTTCCGGATTAATCACGCTTTTGCTTCCCTTTAATTAACTTTCAGAACCAATTTGAAATAAAACGTTCTCGACCTTGCTTCATGAACCAGGATTGTATTTTATTTATTCGAACAAATTCACCGGTAAACAACACTATGGATACCAGTTCGGAATAAAAGTGGAAACCTGGCACCTCGCAAGAAATCTGAATTTCTATAAAGCCTGTGAAAGCAAAAGCATCAGGATTGAATAGAACAGTACCCGCAAGCAGGGGAATAAAACAAGGCCGCGTGAGAAAATAACAGGGGTTGAGAACCAGAACAATACACGACACTTCAAAATCAGAGGATTCAGCTAGCGTGTCGGGTGATAAATAAACATTCAACGCGCATCATTTAGAATATTTTTAAAAGCATTAAGAGAATGGAAATATCGATACAGAACTGTCTTTTAAGCCAATATAAGAAACGTCAATATTATTAACCTCCTTAATACAACTCTTCATCGATTAACTTAATAAAATAAACAACGTTACGTAAGAAAATAGCTGCGGGCTAATAAAAAAAACCCGGTAGCGTACCGGGTTTATTTTTAAGAGATAGTGAGATTAGAACAGCGGTTTACCAGAAGCGTCCTGTACATTGGCTTTCCATGCAGCGCGAACCTGAGCGGTAACGGAATCCGGCAGAGGCGCGTAATCCAGATCGCTGGCGATGGTGTTGCCATTTTTGTAAGACCAGTCGAAGAATTTCAGCACTTCGGCGCCTTTCGCTGCATCATCCTGTTTTTTATACACCAGGATAAAGGTAGTGGACGAAATCGGCCATGCATCTTTGCCTTTCTGGAAAGTGAGATCCTGAGCGAACGATTTGCTCCAGTCTGCCCCTTTGGCACTGTTGCTGAAACTCTGCTGCGACGGCTCAACCACTTTGCCATCGGCGTCAAACAGCTTTGTCCAGGTCAGGTTGTTCTGCTTAGCGTAGGCGTATTCAACATAGCCAATGGAGCCCGGCAGACGCTGCACAAACGCGGCAACACCATCGTTACCTTTGCCGCCTAAGCCAACCGGCCAGTTCACCGTTGAGCCTTTACCCACTTTGCTTGCCCAGTCAGCATTCACTTTTGATAAATAGCTGGTGAAAACAAAAGAGGTGCCGGAACCATCTGCGCGGCGCACCACGTTAATATTCGTATCCGGCAGTTTGACTTTCGGGTTCAGTTTGGTGATTTCCGGGTCGTTCCACTTTTTAACGTTGCCCAGATAGATATCGCCCAGCGTTTTACCGTCCAGCGTCAGTTCGCCGGATTTTACGCCAGGGATATTAACCGCCAGCACCACGCCGCCAATGACGGTCGGGAACTGAAACAGGCCGTTTTTCGCCAGATCATCATCACTCATCGGGGCATCGGAAGCGCCGAAATCCACGGTTTTCGCAATAATCTGTTTGATGCCACCGGAAGAACCGATCCCCTGGTAGTTCACCTGAGATCCTGTCTGTTTCTGGTATTCAGCTGCCCATTTTGCATACACAGGCGCCGGGAAAGTACCACCAGCACCCGTCACATTCGTTGCCGCGAAAACAGTAGTCGTAGAAAGTGCAAGAGCAGCAGCCATCAGGCGAACTGACGCATTAAGCATTGCCATAGTCTCTCCGAATCGAAATAGTGATTAAATTTTTGAATAATATTAAGAGCCACGGCAGCATAGAGCGAATTTATGACAATTTTGTGTCAACGGTGAAAAATAAAAAAAGGCGGCACAACAAGCAAAAAAAGACCTCCGGATCGCAATCGGGAGGTCTAAGCAAACCTTATAAAGGTGAATTAACCTAACGGTTAAAATTTGCAACTCTGCGCGCTCTGAAGGAACGCACTGAGTTACAGTAGCCACGGCTATTAAACACGAAAACCGCAGCCCTCATATGACAGATATGCAACATTATGTAAGTTATTTTTTCTACCCGCTAAATTACCCGCACCGAGAATTTTCCGCTGACTCAAAACGATATTGCTTCATCAATGAATGACTTTGAAAAATAGCCAATCCGTTTTTAAAGACATCAGCACAATATATAGCGAAAAATTAATCTTATTTCGGCATATAACTTTTACTTAATCCGGCAGTGGATATCACCTCACCGTCTACTGTTGCATCAGTCCAAAGCGTGTCGTAACGGTAACCTGTCAAATCTTCGACAACTTTACGTGCTTCAGGCGTCACACTCTGTTTATTTCCGTTAGCTTTCAGGCGGTCAAGTTCATCGACAAAAATACGGTGCGTGCGCTTATTGAGATGGAAGGTCAGCGCTTGCCACATTGCCACCAGCAGAAGCCCGGCGGTGCCGATAAACAGCAGCATCACAATGGTAGTGATTGCTTCCTGAGGCTGTTGCAGACTGCCTTTCACAAAACCGCCGCTCTGCAATAGCAACCCCACGGCAAAGGTTGCAATTGCTACCGTAGTTTTACGTGAAAACGTCATCACAGCAGCAAATAGCCCTTCGCGGCGTTGACGCGTAACCATTTCGTCAATGTCAGGAATAAACGGGAACACGTTCCAAGGCGTGAATTCCAGAACGCAGCGCCCAACCTGGTAAAACCCGGCAAGGATAACCAGCAGCACCACTTTGTTTTCCGGGGGGAATTGATACACCAGGAAGAAACCGCCCAGGCACAGCAACATCATGCTGTAGGCAAAAACATAAAGCCGGGATGGGCCATATTTAATAATGGCGAAGCCCGCGGCGAGCGTTACCGGCAGCCCGACGATGCTCATCGACAGCAAGGTTCCTGCCAGAGAAGACGAGACATGCAAACAATAGACACAGAAAAAGACAAACACCGTGTTATAAATGTCTTTCGCCGTGAAAGAGAAAAGATAAATAGCCAGATGCTTGCGGAACGCACGAATTTTCAGCGTCGAGGCATAATCCTTAAATAACTTAATCACGCCGGTGAGTGTTTGCGCCGCATTGCCAGTTTGACTTTTTTTCTCCATCTCCTGCATCATTTCTGGTGTGATTTCTCGCTCCCAGCTTACTTTCCAGGAAATAAATACACAGACCATAAACAACACAGCAAAGACCACACCGTTAATCAAATAAGCATCGGCGTTTTTTTCACCCAGCCAGCCAATTAGCACACCGGGGATAAAGGTCGCGAGAAACGTGCCGGACGCAGAAAGAAACATGCGGCAAGTGGAAAGCTTGGTGCGATCGTTAAAATCTTTGGTCATTTCCGAGGGCAATGTTTCCCACGGGATTAAGACCATGGCAGCAATAATTTCAAACGCCAGGTAAACGGCAAGATAAAACCAAAAATTCATGCCATTAAGCCATAACAAAATATAAACCAGCATCAGCGGCGCGCCGATAAGCAAAAAGAAACGGCGGCGGCCAAATTTCTTGCCTAAAAAATTCTTATAAAAATGATCGGTAAAACTGCCCATAAACAGGCTCACGATAGCATCAACAATCCTTGCAATCGCGACAATGGACGCCGCCTGAATCGGTGATAAACCGACAAAGGTGGTGTAATAAAATAGCAGCCAGGCACCAATTACCGTAAAAGCGCCACCGCCCATTATGTCTGTCATGCCATAACCAATGCTGACAGGAATCGTCACTTTTCTGTTTTTACGGGTCATATCCCCCCCCCCGCAACTGCTCAGCTTTATAAGCCTCTCAGGCTGTAAATGTTCTTTATTTATCATGGACATAAAAACTCCACAGAGAATTATTTGTGCCAGAACGGCTCCGCTAATAACGGCCGCCTGTTGCCACCGGAAAACATCGCAGCCTTCACGTTATATCCCTTGGGGAATTTATGTCTACTACCATACAAGTTGAATTGTCGAAAATGTGACCTCAGGCATAAGCCAGAAAAAATCGCCTTCGTAAATTCTAAAAAAGTGAGAAATGGGATCGAAAGAACAGTTAAAAAAATACACTTGTGAAGTGACGAAAATCCTGCGCAGCGCAAACAAAAAACCCGTCTGATATCAGGCGGGTTTTACGCTTCAGCGCACAGTTCATTCCAGTAGCTATAGCGCATCACCAGGTGAAAGCGCTCATTTTTCATCGTAAATCCATACAGAAGGATGATAATCAAGACCATAAAGCAGGCCGAACGGGATCAGCAGCGCAACATGGCGCCCCGAGTCATATTCCCCCTCTTCTGTCTGTAATGGCAGCGTCGGGGTAAGGCGATTAAGCCACTGTTGCAGCAATGTCTTCATCAGCGCGTTCTCCAGCAAAGGTTGACGAGCTCAGTTAAACGCAAAGCGCGCCATAACCAAAACGATCATTTTTGCACTGGTTTGCCGAAAAACGCATTTGGCTTGCGCCATCCCATTTCATGTAATATTTTAAGTTACATGATCGGCAGCTATCCCGGAGATAACGTGGCGCAGAATACGAACGACATTTTTAACAGCGAATTCTCGCGCCAGTACGATGCTTACAACGAGCGGCTGGGCGAAATAGCCAATAATCTGCACCTGCTTATCTCTTTGTTGCTGAAAAAAATGCCGCATCAAGCGCGAATTCTCTGTGTTGGTGTCGGCACCGGCAGCGAAATCATCCGCCTTGCGCAGCACCATCCACAATGGCGCTTTACCGGCATTGATCCCTCGCCGGATATGCTCGCAGTCTGCCAGCAAAAGCTCGACCAGGCGGGCATTGCCGACCGCTGTGCGTTGCATGAAGGTTATCTTAATGAGCTTCCCGCCAGCGGCGATTATGATGCGGTACTCTGTCTGCTGGTGACTCACTTTATTCAACATCCGCAGCGCGATGGCATCTATTCACAAATGGCGAGCCAGTTAAAACACGGTGGACGTGTGATCACGGCGGAAATCGCCGGAGACATGCACAGCCCGGCGTTTGATGAACAGCTCGAAGTGTGGACAACCATGCACGAAACCGCCAGCCAGGCACCGCGCGATATGGCGGAAATCAAAGCGCAACTGTCGCAGCGTCTGCTGCTGTTGCCCGCAGAAACCACTGAAAAACTGATTGAACAGGCTGGTTTTACCCCGCCACAGCGCTTTTTCCAGTCGCTGCTGATCCATGGCTGGACGGCGCGCAAAAGCTGAGGTGTTACGCCTTGCGCGAACAGCAGGCAATGTAGTTTAACTGGCGGCGATTTGCGCGGAAAAAGCGGAACATGCCTAGAAAACGCGTCCGGTTATCACGTGTGCGTAAGCCATTAAAAACTATGCGCAGTGCACGCGCGAAACCTTCATCACGGATCAGCCCAACGGGCGACATCAACGACATTGCCCCGTGGCGCGTATCTACCGCGGCAAAGCCATTGTCGATAAACAATGTTTTCCATGCCGCTTCTGTCAGCGGGCTGACATTCGATTTCACTACCTGCTCCAGTTGTGACTGGTTATCTGTCGTCAGCCCGCTGCGCATAAACATAATGTCGTGCGTCAATAAACGGCCGCCGGGTTTCAGCACGCGATAATATTCGCTGATGAGTTTTGCTTTCGCTTTGTCCACATACATGGTCAGCATTGCTTCGTTAATCACCACATCAAAGGTGTTATCGTCGAACGGCAGCTTATTCGCATTGGCTTCGCTAAGATGTATAGAGTTGTCGAGACCGGCAGAAATCACATTTTGCCGCGCCTGTGCGAGCGCGTTTTTATCCATGTCGATGGCGTCGACCATGCAGCCAAAACGCTGCACCAGTTCAATCGCGGTGGTGCCCATATTGCAGGCGACTTCCAGCACCCGGCTCTGCTCATTTAGCGGTACCTGGCTAAACAACCATTCGGTTGCTTCCACCCCGCCGGGGCGCAAACGCGTTTTCCCGAGGCTCGCCAAAAAGGTATGCCCTGCTTTATCACTGTCGGCCATCGGACTCTCCTCACCATAACATGTATTTTGCATGCAACTTATCACAACTGTGTGGAGATGAGAATGACTTTCATCAACAAAAAAGCCCCTGCGTTGTCGCAAGGGCAAGGCTGTGTCCGAGCCATAAAAATTAGTTAAAGACCATACCGCCATCGATCAGCAAGGATTGACCGGTCATATAGTCGGAATCCGGCCCGGCGAGGTACGAGACGCAGGCGGCAACGTCTTCTGGTTCCGAAAGACGCCCAAGCGTAATGCGTTTGGCAAACTCCTCCGTGCCATACCCCAACGGTTTACCGGCCGCTTCCGAGACCTGGCGGTCAATCTCCGCCCACATCGGTGTTTTCACGATGCCCGGGCAGTAGCCATTAACGGTAATGCCAAGCGGCGCGAGATCCCGCGCGGCGGTTTGCGTGAGCCCCCGTACGGCGAACTTGCTGGAACTGTACACGGCCAGTTCCGGGTTGCCGACATGCCCGGCTTGTGAACAGGCGTTGATAATTTTGCCGCCGTGTTTTTCCGCTTTGAAGGCTTTTACCGCTGCCTGGATACCCCAAATCACGCCTTTTATGTTGATGTTATAAACCTTATCCACCACTTCTGGCGTGATGGACTCAATCGGTGTCGAAGGCGCAACACCGGCGTTATTCACAATCACGTCAAACCCGTTCAGTTTGGTTCTGGCCTCCTCTACCGCCGCAAACACTTTGTCGCGGTCAGAGACATCCACCGTCACCGCAATCGCGCTGCCATTGCTGCTATTAATTTCGTCAGCCACCGCTTTTGCCGTTGCGGCGTTGTAATCGGCCACAGCGACGGCAAAGCCATCTTTCGCCAGACGCAACGCAATGGCTTTACCAATTCCCTGACCCGCTCCGGTCACAAATGCAACTTTTTTCATCATATCTCCTTGGTTTTCAAAGAATCTGGCTAAGATTGAGCTGGCCCATCAGCAGCGGGTTATCGCTGTAATCTACCGGGATGGCGACCACCGCCGGGCCGTCCGTATCCATTGCCGCACGCAGCGTGGGTTCCAGTTCTGCCGTGCTTTCGACCGCGAACCCTTTAGCGCCAAACGCTTCGGCATAGGCTTTAAAATCGACCGGACCAAAATTAACGCCAGAAAGGCGCTGGTATTTTTTCTCTTCCTGAATGGCCACCATGTTGTAGGCGTTATCGACCCAGATGATATGCAGCACATTCGCCCCGAGGCGCACAGCGGTTTCCAGCTCCATGCTCGATTGTAAAAAGCCACCATCGCCGGAAACCGACACCACTTTGCGGCCCGGGTTGACCAGCCAGGCGCCAATCGCCCATGGCAGCGCAACGCCCATGGTTTGCTGACCGTTGGAAATCATCACCTGACGGGCGCGGAAGCTATAGAGATAGCGCGCAATCCAGATATGGAAACTGCCCATATCGACGGTCAGTGTGACGTCGTTATTCACGATGTCCTGCATCGCCCGCACAATACGCAGCGGGTGAATAGCGAACTGGCAGAGCTGTGCGCCCTTACGGCTGAGCAGTTCCCGCTGGTTGCGGCGCTCAATCAGGATCTCTGAGGCGCGCGGCGTGAGGATCAGCGGTTTTTCGATTTTCGCGGCCAGTTTGTCGAGCGTGCTGGCAATGTCGCCAATCAGTTCGCAATCCGGCACGTAATTGCGTTCTTCATAAGCAGGAAGCACATCGATATGGACCAGTTTCGCGTCACCGGTGTTCCACATTGATGGCTCATATTCCACCGGGCTGTAACCAATACAGATAATCAGATCCGCCAGGTGCAGCAGCCGATCCCCGGCCTGGTTATTAAATAACCCCACACGTCCGGCAAAGCGGGTGAAATGTTGCTGATTAACCGCGCCTGCCGCCTGATACGTGCTGGTAACCGGAATATGGCTTTTTTCCAGCAACTGATGCAGCGCCGAAATATTCTCTTCACGGCTTGCCATCAGCCCGAGCAAAAACACCGGGTTTTGCGCCTGCGCGATAAGTTTCGCCACCTCGTCAATCGCCGCATCCGGCGCAGCACCTAACTGCGGCACACCGCTGGCGGGCAAGATAGTGCCGCTCGCCGGTTGGTCGGCAATATCTTGCGGCAGGCTGACAAACGCACTGCCCGGCCGCCCCTGCTCGGCGGCGCGAAATGCATTAGATACCACTTCGGCAATCGCGTCGGAGGAGGTTATCTCTACCGCATATTTAGTGACGGGGTTAAACATCGCCACCGTGTCCATGCTCTGGTGCACCAGCTTGGCTTTATCCGCGCGTTTCACCGCGCCGCCCAGCGCCACCACCGGGTCGCCTTCGCTGTTGGCGGTCGCCATACCGGTAATCAAATTGGAACAGCCGGGGCCGGAAGTGACCAGCGCGACGCCAGCTTTACCGGTGATACGCCCGACCGCCGCCGCCATAAATGCCGCGTTCGCTTCGTGGCGCACCGGAATAGTTTGAATGGTTGAATCAAGAAGCGAATCAAACACTTTGTCAATTTTGGCACCAGGAATGCCAAACACATGTTTCACTCCCTGCGCTTCCAGTTGTGCCACCACCATATCCGCACCGTGCGACCATTGATGTTTACGGTTTTCTTTGTTCATCATTTACTCCTTTAAATGGCTCTCAGCTCTCAACCGAACGGATGGCAGCATCCAGATTATCCGGGTGTAAATTCGCGCGAAGAAACGCCGCGTCTGCAGGCAGGTCGATCATCAAATGGTGGATTTCTCCAAATGTCAGCGTGCCGCTTTCAAGCTGGTAATCCAGCAGGTGTCCGCCGCCGTGACGATCGTCCGTAATAAAGTGCTCGTGATAGCCGGCCACATTAATGCCCTGCATATGCTGGGGTGTGCGGAACCCGACCAGCACGCCATCGCGCCCGTTAAAACGGAACACCGGTTGATCATCAAGCACATCGGTCATAGCGCGATAAGGCGGCGTCTGGCGTGGAACGGTGCGAGTGTGTGCATGGCGAAAATGGCCATCAATACGCAGCGCGCAGAAAATGTTATCGGAGGGGATCGCTTTATCGATGATGTCGTGCAGTTGCTGGCGGCTGGCTGGTTTGTCGAGCTCAACGCGATGCTGCGGTTTAAACCAGGTCATTACCGCGAACGGCGTTTTTTGCTGTGGGCTAGCCTCACGGGCACTGCCATCAGCACGCAACTGGTAAACCTCACTGTTGAACGCAATTAATTCGCCATCCAGCTCGTTAAAGGTGCCAAGACCAAAATCACCGTGATTAAGTAAATCCTCAATCGTGGTATTTCCTTCATAAACACCGCTTAATAGCGCACTCATTAGCGATGTTTGATATATCACACATTCTGGGCGAGTTTCTGAAAAGGCACGAAATGTTTCCTGTAGACTTTCCTCGCAAGAACAACCGGTTAGATGACTCATTATCCTTTACCTCGCTGAGCAGTCGTTTAGAAAAGCTGATTAATTATTGACGCGATTCAGCGATAGATTCCAATATACAAAGCATCAGGGTTTGAGATGTTTTTAATATGGAACTCCGTTATCTACGCTATTTTGTTGCCGTTGCGCAGACGCAACATTTCACCCGTGCCGCAGAAATGCTGGGCATGTCGCAACCGCCATTAAGTCAGCAAATTCGTCGTCTTGAGCAGGAAGTGGGCACGCCGCTTTTTTACCGGCAAACTCGCGGCGTTGAGCTCACCGAAGCGGGTGAAGCGTTTTATGAAGATGCCTGCCAAATCATCGCGTTGAGCGATGCGGCAATGGAAAAAGCGAAAGGAATTGCGCGGGGAATTAATGGAAAATTATACCTTGGCGTGACCAGCTCCAATGCGTTTCACACGCAGATTTTTTCCGCGCTTCGCCAGTTTCAGCAAAGCTATCCGCAAGTGGTGCTGTATCAAAAAGAGGACAATATGGCGACGCTGATGCAGGAGCTGGAAGAGGGGCTGATTGATGTCGCCTTTGTGCGCCTGCCGTGCGAAAACAGCAAAATGTTCAACCTGAAATTGATCGATGAAGAGCCGATGGTGCTGGCGTTACACCGTTCGCATCCGCTTGCCGCGAAAGCAGATATCTCGCTTAACGAATTGCAGCAAACACCGTGCATTATCTTCCCTCAGCAGGTCGCACCGGGTCTGTATGAACTGGTGTACAACGCCTGTCTGCGCGCGGGTATTGATATGGAAAATCAGCAACAAGCGTCGCAGTTCTCCTCTTCGCTGAGCATGGTGGCCGCGGGTTTCGGTTTCGCCATCGTTCCGCAATCCATGGCCTGTTTCAGCCACCCGCAAGTGACATTTCACCGGATGGCGGAACAGACATTAAAAACGGATGTGGCGCTGGCGTGGCGCAAGTTCGAGCGATCGCCTGCTGTAAAACGGTTTATTGAGAACTTTTAAAAACGCCCGCCGCAAAGCGGGCGTGAACTGTTTAGCTGCGATGGGTATTCACAACCTGGCCAATCCCCTTCCCTTCCAGCGCTTCGTTGGGGTCGGCAAAGAAATCGATATTGAAGTAGGTGTCATCGGTTAACAGTTCAATATGGTGCCAGTATTGCGGCGGGCTAATGCCAAAATGCCCGGCTTCAATCACCACTTCCACTTCCGGCGTGGTGTCATGCTCACTGGCAAAACCAAAATATTTCACGGCCCCCTGCATCACCGACAAACGACCATAGACCCCTTTTTTGGTGTTGTGATGGGTGAGCAGCGCCTGTGGAACCGTCTCTTTCGTCCAGAAAGGCGTTGAGCGGGTATGACGGAAATGAACAGGAATTTGATGCGCCATAATACCTCCTGAGACCGCTTCGATTACCAGCCGCACACGTTAGTTTCTTCGTCCGATTCATAGCCGCGAACGATATTAATCAACTCTTTCACCGCGTCTGCGGCATTAAGCGGATCTTTCAGCTCATTAAGCGAGGAAAACTCTTTATCCACTGAAACCCCGTTATTATTGTTAGTCACCGTCAGGATAATTTCACTGGAACTTTCTTTAGCGTCAGTAAGACCCGCAATCAGTTCCGCAACCGCCTGTACAGCAACATCAGGAACATATAACGACATTGGCTTGAGATAGACCTTTTCCTGTGTCTCATTGTTAGCACGGTTAGAAACTGCTAAAGAATAACCTTTGTTTTCAGTCGTCATCAGAATTACCTCAGCCTTCAATCAAAATTTTCGGGTCAACATAGAAATCGACGCTAAATATCGTATCGTCGCTTAATGCTTCAATGTTGTGCCATTTTTCCGGCGGGAAAACGCCAAATTCACCGGCATTAATCGTTAATGTCTCTACCGGTTGCGGGCTGGTTTCATCGGCGTAACCGTAATAGCGGATCGCCCCTTGCAGCACACTCAAACGCGGGTAGACGCCCTGCCGTGTTCCGGCGTCGAGATGGCGTTTCCAGATGGACGCCGGGGCGGTTTCTTTGGTCCAGAACGGCGTCGAACGGGTGTGGACATAGTTCGCGGGTATCGCAATTCGTTGCATGTTTCATCCTCTTTGTGTCTCAGCAAAGCAGGTTTGCCGGGAGGGGGAAAAGCATTTGTTGCATATGATATACCTGTTTTATAATTTGTGGACTACTTTTTTTAGGGGTTATTTCCGCTGAATTTTGTTACTCAGAAAGGGTTATTGATAAATACACCATGACGGGGGAAAAATGACAGATAATTATTTATAAGCAGGAATCAACGCGCAATGAAAAGCAAATCCAAACTCAATTCTTTTTATTATGGCTTTCCCGTTTTTTTAGTCACTACGCAAGATAAAGATGGCAACACAAATATTTCAGCGGCATCCTCCTCTATTTCTTTGGGTGAGAAACTGATTATTGGCATCAGCAAAGGCGGTAAAACCTACAATAATTTATTGGCCGGTTCAGACGCCGTGATCAATATTCCCGATCACACGCTTTGGGAAAAAGTGGAACAAATCGGCAAACTTACCGGCGGCGATAGCCTGTCGGAAAACCAAACCAAGTGGGGTGTTGAAATTTGCCACGATAAATTCACCAAAGCCGGGTTACACACAGAAGCCTCTGTCGATGTCGCGCCGCCGCGCGTTGCCGAGTGCCCAATCCAGGCGGAATGCCGCTTAGTTTCCACCAGCGATAAAGGCCGTTTTATGTTGGCTGAACTGGATATCGTGAACTTATGGGTTGAAAACGCGCTGTTAAATGAAAATGGCATTGTTAATTCAGGCAAATGGAAACCGCTGATTTTCAATTTCCGTGAATACACGACCGTTGGCGATACGCTCGGGTTTAACGTGAAATACGGCAACTGATCTTCATAAATTGCCCCCGCTCACGGGGGCATAATCCTTTACTCCAGCAGCGCGTTATCCCAGCCGCTGAACATCGCCGCCAGATTATATTGCGCGGCGTCCGCCTTGCTTAACTGGTATTTCGTACCGCCCTGCCCGGCGCCCGGACCACGGTTATCAAACTCATAAAAACGGCTGTCTTCCGGATAAAACCAGATCTTCTCCCCGGCTTTATCTTTGCCGGACATTTTATCCCAGCCGTAAATATGGTCGTCGATTTCGCAGTTGATAAACGCCGCCAGGCCAATGGCGTTCGGATCGGCATAGCGCCCGTCGCTGAATTGTGTTGTCGGATGCCACGGGCGACCCAGCGCGAAACTTTTCGCCGGAACGCCCGCTTCTTTGCTGAGCTTGCTGTTAATGATCAACAAGCCAAACTTCTCATCCGCCTGCGTCGCCGGCGCGGTGATATAGCCATACGGCGGGGCAATATCATTGCGGTTACGGGCGATAATCTCGCAGCGGTCAAACACCGCAATGCCGGGGCCAAAGATAAAGTCAACGTGCCCGCTCACTTCGCAATCGGTGAAATAACTGCGGCTTCCGCTCTTGCTGTAAAAGGTGTCCTGGTAACCTTCGAGCCGGACATGGCGGAAACGTGCTTTATCGACATTTTCCGACACCATCAGCGCCACCGCCTGCGTGTCTTTCAGCTTCTTCGCATCACCATCCGCCAGCGCGGCATTGGCCGGGAAATCAAAGCTATTGCGAATGGTCAGGTTCTCAATGGTCACGCCAGAGGCACGCACTTCCACCGTGCTGGTGCGCCCGGTGCCGAGCTTCTGTCCGTCACTGCCTAATGCACCGGCGGGCGTATTCGCTTCAATCTGCGTTTGCTCTTTGGATTGCCCCACCAGCGTGACCGGTTTTTCAATCACCAGCCGTTCGTTCCAGCGCCCCTCTTTGACCAGGATCCGCCACGGCGTACCGCTGTCAGGCGCGGCGGCCAGCGCCTGGCTGATGGTGGCGAACTCACCGGCTTGCGGCGCGGTGGAGACAATGGCGTTCCACTCGCTCGCCTGAGCGGAAACGCTGATACACGCCAGCAACAGCGCGGAATAGTGCAGTGAACAGTGCAGTGTTTTCATCGGTCTCTCCTTAGGGTTTTAGTTTGTCAGCAAGCGAGCTCAATTCAGGGGTCGTTCGGATTAGATCAGCTACCATCGATGCGACAGCTTCTGCACCTTGTTGCTGGAAATGGGTGGTATCAGGATTGCTGCGAATCCCGGAAGTTTGCGTTTTATACCAGGGGTAGCGCGGGTCGTTCACATCCACAGCCAGCCAGTAATCCATCCAGTCGCTGGCGTGAGCATTGGCGAAATCGATGGTCGCTTTTTCCAGATCAATAAGCGGCACATGGTTGCGTTGGGCGGTCTGTTTGATGGTGTCGATGTAGTTTCCGGCAAAGCGGTAACCCGGCTTTTTCACCGTGTAATGAGTGCTGACCACCACATCGTCGGCACCCTGCTGAAAAGCCGTTTTCCCGGCGCGGTTTTTTACCCGCGTGGTTGGTGTCAACAGCACCGGCGTCGCGCCCGCTGCACGCGCCAGCGTGATATAGCGCTCCAGCGAGTGCTGGAACGACAACAATGGTTCCCCCGGCGGAAACTGCGGATTGACGCTGGCATCATTGGGATAGGTGCAGAGGTTTTTCACGTCGGCCGCGCCGCGCACCGCTTTATCGCCATCGCAGTTTTGATCGTTATGACCATGGGCGATAAAAACATAGTCGCCAGGGCGCAAGTCACGCGCCATTTGCTGGTACCAGCCTTCGTTGTAGAAATCGCGGCTGGAGCGCCCGGAACGCGCACCGTTAAGCACCACAACGCCGCTGTCGGCGCGAAACACGTGCTGGAAAACTTGCCCCCAGCCCATGCGCGGTAAACGGGCGACTTCATAGGTAGCGGCGGTGGAGTCACTGACCAGCAAAATACGCGTTTTCGCGCTACTGATAGCCTGCCGGTCGCGTAGCGCACGCGGCAAATCTAACGGTTCCCACGGCCCGCTGTTCTGTAAACCGACAATCGGACGAAAGGCGCTGTCGGTCAGCACTGCCGCGCCCGCCTCGCCGCTGTTGTTGTCATAGTTGCGATTGTGGTTAATCACCGACAAAATCCGCGCCATACCGTTGCCGGTGCGAATGGGCGTCTGCACCGGATCGGCGGTTTGCGCATTCAGGCCAGATAAACGCAACGCGTCGGCCATGCCATGCCGAAAGTTAGCCAGCGGCCCGGCCAGCAAACCGGCATTCAGCTTGCTGTTATCACCGCGTTCAACCCACTGCTGCGGGCCGATATAGCCCAACTGACCGGCCACTTCGGAGACCAGCCTGTCGGTAAAGGGGGTGATATTAGCGGTATTACGACGCTCTTTTTGCAGCGTAATCCGTAGCGAGGCCATACAGCGCGCCCGCGGTTCATCGCTTCGCAAACACGACTCAGCGCCGCCCGTGCTCTGGGTGGTGGAAAGGGTTAACGGCGGTGTGAGGGCATCAACCGCCAGCGAATAGCGTCCATCGCTGCGCGTTTTGGTGGTAAGGCGCTTGCCTGAACTGTCGGTCACCGTTACCGGAGCGCCCGCCAGCGGCGCGTCGGCGAAAACCGCGCCTTCAAGTATCGTTGCCGCATTCGCCATCGCTGGCAGGCAACAAAACAGCACACTAAGTCCCAGAGGGTATTGCATGGATCATTCTCCTGAAACAGGTTCTCCCGGCAGGCTGCACCGGTGTAATCGCGCGTTTCTGTTTCTGGAAAATGTGGCCAAGAGTGAACGCCATCAGGCATTACGAGTCAACAAAGGCTTTATTTTTATGGCGATACAAAACGAAACGAAGTTTTACACATGTGAAAACATCGTTTTGAGATCGCTCTCAAGAATATGACAATTGATAAAAAAACCCGGCGTTAACCGGGCATTACATTCAGCGGGGGAATACGCGGGCGCTACCGTTAACCTGCAGATTCACTTTCATGCCAGGTCGCCAGTCCGGGCGGGTGATGGCTTGTAATGTCAGGCGTTCGCCGGTTTGCGAAAACAGCAGCGTCAATGACGAAAGGTATCCGGCAAAATCCATATCGATAATTTGTGCCTGCGGGTAGGTTTGATGCTCATCGCACGGCACCACACTTACCTGCTCCGGGCGCAACATAATGCGATGAGCGCCAGAAAGCGCCGGGTTATCCACCGCCACATCGCCAAGCAGGCAGTGCGCACGCCCTTGTGCCACATCAGCAGATAGAATCAGCGCATCACCCAAAAACAGCGCCGTCTCCTCATCAACCGGTTGCGAATAGACCGCGAACGGCGATCCCACCTGCGCAAAGCGGCCGTGGCGGATCACCACAATCTGGCTGGCGAAGGAGAGTGCTTCTTTCTGATCGTGAGTAACCAGAATGGATGCAACACCGGCTTCAGTCAGCAAATCCGCCGTGGCTTTACGCGTGGCGGCGCGCAGGCCAGTGTCCAGCGCCGAAAACGGTTCGTCGAGCAACATCAGCGCCGGTTTCTGCGCCAGCGCTCTGGCCAGTGCCACACGTTGCTGCTGACCACCGGAGATCTCATGCGGCCAGCGCGCCGCCAGCTTGCTGTCCAGCGACACCATCGCCATTAATTCATCGACACGGCGTTGCTTCTCGTGGCGCGAACCTTTAAGCCCCCAGGCAATGTTTTCGCCGACGCGAAGGTGCGGAAACAGCGCGCCTTCTTGCGGCACAAAGCCAATGTTGCGTTGGTGAGCCGGGACAAACTGGCCATCGCCAAACAAGGTTTTTCCCTGCAACTCAATACGCCCGCTGTCCGGCATTTCAAACCCGGCGATCAAACGCAACAGCGTGGTTTTCCCCGACCCGGACGGGCCGACAATCGCCGTGCGGCTACCCGCAGGAATCACCAGATTCACATCATCAAGCACGCGCGCGGCGGCAAAGCTTTTCGAAATTGTTGCCAGTTCTAACATCTTAAAGACCCGAAAGTTTTTGTGATTGCTTATACAGCAGGCCGGTCAACGGCAAAGAGATCAAAATCATCAGCAACGCATAAGGTGCCGCCGCCACGTAGTCGATCTCGCTGGTCAGCGCCCAGAACCCTGTGGCCAGCGTGCGCGTACCAAGCGGGGAAAGCAGCAGCGTGGCGGTCAGTTCCGTGCTCACACCCAGGAAGACTAATGCCGTCGCGGTGGAAGCACCCGGTGCAGCCAGCCGCAGCGTAACACTCACCAGCGCTCTGCCAGGCGAGGTGCCAAGGCTTTGCGCCACCTGCTCAAGCTCGACCGGCGCTTGCGCAATCCCGGCGCGTAAGTTGATTAATGCTCTGGGCATAAACATCAACAGCCAGGCGAGAAACAGCGTCACTTCGGTCTGGTAAATCGGGCGCGCGTAATGAATGGTCACGGTAACCAGCGCCAGCGCCACCACAATGCCGGGCAATGCGCTGGTGATGTAATTACAGCCTTCGAGAAAGCGAAATACGCGGCGCGGATGGCGCACCGAGAGCCACGCCGTCGGAATGGCGAACGCGGTGGTGATCAGCGCCCCGCAAACGGCCAGAAAAAGAGTCTGGCGCAGTGAAAGCCAGAGATCCGCGCGGTGCCAGTTATCGAACCCGCCGAGCCACAACCAGCGGCTGAGCACGGCAATCGGCGTACCGAATGACAGCGCCACCGTGCACGCCGCCAGCAATAACCCCAGCCCACAGCCCCAGCGCCCAAGTGCGCGGCGTTGTTGCTTGCGCGCTGACCCTGATCCCACCCGCGCATAGCGCGCTTTGCCGCGCGCCGCCGTCTCCAGCAGCAGCAACGCCAGGCAGCAGAGCGCCAGCACACCGGCGAGCATATTGGCGGCCGGGCCGCTGAAAGTTGACTGAAACTGATCGTAAATCGCGGTGGTGAAGGTATCGAAGCGGATCATCACAAACAGGCCATATTCCGCCAGCAAGTGCAGCGCCACCAGCAGCGCACCGCCACAAAGCGCCAGCCGGAGCTGGGGCAAGATCACGCGAAAGAAGATCCGCCACGGCGGGGTGCCAAGCGATGCCGCCACATCCTCAAGGCTGGGATCGAGGCGGCGCAACACCGCCGCGACCGGCATATAAATAAACGGAAAATAGGCCAGCACGGCGATAAACACCGCCGCGGGTAATCCATTAAACCCAGGCAAAACGCTCACCCAGGCATAGCTTTGTACAAACGCCGGGATCGCCAGTGGCGCAACCGCCAGCACGGCCCATATGCGCCGGCCGGGCAGCGACGTTCGTTCAGTGAGCCACGCCAGCGACGTGCCAAGCGCGACGCTGGCGGGTACAGCAAGTGCAATGAGCCAGAAGGTATTGACGAGCAACTCACCCACACGCGGGCGAAAAATGAGCGCCTGCACCGTCGCCCAGCCGGTATCAATACCGACACCGATGACAAAACCAACGGGCAGTAAGGCCAGTGCCGCGACAAAAAGGGCAAATACCACCAGCACCCGCGAAGGGCGATGCCGGGCGGCATGGCTGGCCGCATTGCTAGCCGCCGGGAGACTTAAACTGGACATCAGGCACTCTTTCCTGCGTGATTACAAAAGACCGGCTTCGGTCATTAACTCGCTGACTTTTTTGCTGTTAAGCGCAGAGGGTTCCACTTTCGGTGCGTCTAATTGCGCCAGCGGAACCAGTTTTTCGTTAGATGCCGCGCCTTCCCCTACTGCGTATTCAAACGCATTGTTGGTACGCAGCATTTCCTGGCCCTGCTTGCCGGTTATCCATTTGATAAACGCCTGCGCCTGTTTCTGGTGTTTGCTGGACGCTAAAACGCCGCCGCCAGAGATGCTGACGAACGCGCCCGGATCCTGATGTTTAAAGTAGTGAAGCTGGGTGTTTTTGCTGTTCTCGCCGGTTTTCGCCTGATCGACAAAGTAGTAGTAGTGATAAATCACGCCGCCGTCGATTTGTCCGGCATTGACCGCTTTCATCACCGTGCTGTTGCCTTTGTAAGGCACAAAGTTAGTTTTCATCGCTTTCAGCCAGTCCAGCGTGGCTTTTTCGCCTTTCAGGGTCAGCATCGCGCTGACAATGGCCTGAAAATCAGCGCCTGAAGGCGACGCCGCCCAGCGGCCTTTCCATTCCGGTTTGGCTAAATCCATGATCGACGCAGGTAATTGCGAGGCGGAGAGTTTCGCCGGGTTATAGACAAAAACAGTGCTGCGCGCGGCAATACCAATCCAGCGACCATGCGCCGGGCGGAACTGCGCCGGAACTTGTTTCAGCGTATCCGCATTGAGCGGCGCAAAAAGCCCGGCGTTGTCGACCAGCGTCATCGCCGGGGAGTTTTCCGTCAGAAACACATCCGCTGGCGAAACGTTGCCTTCCTGCACCAGTTGATTACCCAGCTCCGTATCGCCGCCGTTACGCAACGTGACTTTGATGCCGGTTTCTTTGGTGAATTCGTCGACCCAGGATTTGGTCAGGTTTTCGTGCTGCGCGTTATAGACCACGATACCGTCGTCGTTATCGGCGGCGAGCGCCGCGGGAGCAGCAAAAACTGAAGAGATGACCAGTGCAAGTGAACAGAGCGGCAAAAAGCGGTTCTTCATCATCATTCCTTTTAAATTATGTGTAACAGTCAGCACATACGAGCCGGGCTGGATTTTAATCGTAGCGGAAATGAAATGAGAATCAAAACTATTATCAGAAGAATGAGTTTGAAATTAAATATCATCAAAAATTAAAAAATGAATTAATCCACTAATTCACAATTGCAGGATACGCAGAAGATTAAGACAACCTTAACATCAGGTTAAATGTTTCATATATTATCAATCCAGCGAATCAGACAACCGTGGCTATCTTTTCCATGAATAACAAATTAACATCAGATTGAGTGGGTTTAATACCAAACATCGCAAAACAACCTGCACAGGTAAGACAAATTATTATGAAAAATAAAAAGATAGATACAATGGCAAAAGTGGCTATGCGCAGCAGGGGATTGTCTGTAAAAGAAAAGCGCGTGCGTTATCAGGGTAAGATATTTACCTTTAAATATGTTTCAGGCCACTATGAAATCTTTTTCGAAGGCGAAAAAGTGGACGCCATCGAAACAGATAACATCAATCAGGCGATTGCGGGTTTTAAAGAAAAACATAACAAAACGAAGCGCTAACCCCCGGTAAAATACCCTTTCACTTGCCGTAAACGCATCAAGCAATAAATACCAGCAACCTTATTATACCGGGCGGTATCGTTATCGAACCCGGTGCCCTCCCCGCCCTTTGTCTGTTCAGATTCACGTTCAAAAACCCTAAAAATATCATGGAAATCACCGGGTTATTCCAACATTTTTTTACACAAAGCGTTTACATGGTAACGATAATTCATATCATCTTGATAATCGCTATCAACAAATAGCGATATTGCTTGCGGCCGGGAGGATCAGCGCCGCCGTACTTCTGTTAAATCAGGATCACCATAACAATGAAATCTCGTTATCTTTGGGCATTAAATCCTTGTTTATTGATGATGTTTTCCGCTCACGCCTCGGCGGAAGGTCAAAAAGAAGAGACACTGGTGGTTGCCGCCAGCCGCGCAAACCACAGCGTTACGGATATGGCGCAAACCACCTGGGTCATTGAACAGGCTGAAATTGAGCAGCAGGTTCAGGGCGGAAAAGAGTTAAAAGAGGTGCTGGCGCAGCTAATTCCCGGGATGGACGTCAGCAGCCAGGGACGCACCAATTACGGCATGAATTTGCGCGGCCGTTCAATGATGGTGATGGTCGACGGCGTACGTCTGAACTCGTCCCGCAGCGATAGCCGCCAGCTCGATGCTATTGATCCGTTTAACATTGCGCGCATCGAAGCGATTTCCGGCGCGACATCGCTGTACGGCGGTGGCAGTACCGGCGGTTTAATCAATATCGTCACCAAAAAAGGCCAGCCGGAAACCGAGGTTGAGTTCCAGACCGGCACGAAAAGCGGTTTTAACAGCCATAACGATCACGACGAGAACATCGCGGCTGCGGTCAGCGGTGGTAACGATAACGCGTCGGGTCGCCTCTCGGTGGCGTACCAGCGCTATGGCGGCTGGTACGACGGCAAAGGCAATGAAGTGATCATTGATAACACGCAAACCGGTTTGCAGTACTCAGACCGCCTGGATGTAATGGGTACCGGCACGCTGAATATCGACGATCATCAGCAGTTACAGCTCACCACGCAGTATTACAAAAGCCAGTCTGACGGTAAGCACGGCCTTTTCCTTGGCGAAAACTTCTCGGCGGTGCGCGGCTCCGGCAACGCTTACAACAAAAGCAATCTTGATTCCGACCGCATCCCCGGCACCGAACGCCACTTAATTAACCTGCAATACGCCAACAGCGATTTCTGGGGCCAGGATTTACTGGCGCAGATTTACTACCGTGACGAAAGCCTGACCTATTATCCCTTCCCGACGCTTTCCGGCGGCTCGGTGACCAGCATTGGCGCATCGCAGCAAAAAACCGATTTCTACGGCGGCAAACTCACTCTCAACAGCAAACCGCTGGAAGATCTGACATTGACCTGGGGCGTGGACGCCGAACATGAAACGTTCGATGCCAACCAGCAATTTTTCAATCTCAGCAACGCCGCCGCCAGCGGTGGGATGAAACTGGATAACGCTTATAACGTCGGGCGCTATCCCGGCTACAGCATCACGAACCTCGCGCCGTTCCTGCAAAGCAGCTATGACATTGCGGCCATCACCCTGAGCGGTGGCGTGCGCTACCAGTACACGGAAAACAGAGTCGACGACTTTGTGGGCTACGCGCAGCAGCAAGCCATCGCCACCGGCAAGGCGACCTCGGCAGACGCGGTGCCAGGCGGCAAAACGGATTACAACAATCTGCTGTTCAACGCCGGCATCCTCGGTCATCTGAGCGAACGCCAGCAGGTGTGGTTTAATTTCTCGCAAGGCTTTGAAATCCCGGACCTGGCGAAATATTACGGTTCCGGCACCTACAAGCTCGAAAATGGCCACTACCGTCTGGTTAACAGCGTCAACGTGAACGATTCGAAGCTGGACGGCATTAAAGTGAATGCCTACGAGCTGGGCTGGCGCTTCACCGGCGATAGCCTGCGTACGCAGATCGCCGCGTACTACTCGCTTTCGGATAAAACCATCAACATCAACAAAAGCGACATGACCATCAATATTGAAGATGATCAGCGTCGTATTTACGGTGTGGAAGGTCAGGTCGATTACTTCTTTAGCAACAGCGAGTGGAGCACCGGTGCAAACTTTAACGCCATCAAGTCGCAAACCCGCGTCGATGGCAAGTGGCGGAAACTGACCGTGGATAGCGCCAGCCCGTCGAAAATGAGCGCGTGGGTCAACTGGGCGCCAGGCGACTGGACGTTACGCCTGCAAAGCACGCAGACCTTTGATCTTTCTGACGCCGATGGGAAACATATTGACGGGTACAACACCGTTGACCTGCTCAGCAGCTACCTTCTGCCCGTCGGTAAGTTGAGTTTTAGCGTTGAAAACCTGCTGGACGAAGATTACACCACCGCGTGGGGACAACGCGCACCGGGTTTATACAGCCCAACCTACGGCGCAGCGGGTTTATATACCTATAAAGGCCGCGGCCGTACGTTTGGCCTGAATTATTCCGTTCTGTTCTGATGAGATGTGCCGCCTGTATTTCAGGCGGCACATTGCGTTTTATTCATGCCCAATAAAACGCAAACAAGTCGATATCCTCAGCCATTATTTTGCTGAAAATATATCGTGCTATTTTTGCCTTAAGCCAAATAGATGACTGAGGCTATTCTATTTTCCGGTCAGCGAATGCGTAATATAAGATATATTGAATCAACAACCGCTAAATATAAGGCCCAGATATAGATACCGGATTACTACCGCTAACGTTAATACCCCTGAAATAAGACAGGTTTTACGGGAGATTTTTATTGCATATCCGTCGGTTCAGATTCGCCCGCCGTTATCTGCTCTTGCTGCACGACCGCTTTCGCGTCCTGTTTGTGTTGTTCAGCCACGCGTTTCTCTTTCTGTAACTGCGCGGCGGCTAACTCTTGTTGCGTTACTTTTTTACCCGAAAACGCATCAACCATTTCCGTTCTGCCGTCCGGATATTTAACAATGGTCACCAGCCGTCCGCCGAATTGCGGAATACCGGTCATCGCCAGTGAATAATCAATTTCATGATTTTCCACCTTTTTCTTTTCCTGAACCTGCTGCTCGGCTTTTATCTCGTTGCTGTGTTTGTGCTTTTCTGCGCGGCTGGAGAGCGTCACTTTGGTGCTCTCATCATGCGAAGCGCTATTTGCCGCGCCGTTATCCGTATGAGCCGCCGATTTATGGTTTGTGTTTTCTTTTGTTGTGGCAAGGTGCGGGCTTGCCTGAATCGCCTGAATCTCCTGCATCATTATCTCCGCTATCAATGACCAGATATTCCGCCAAATGACTCTGCCTGAGCCGAAAAAAAGATCCTCATAACGATTATCGACAGGCAAAAGAAACAGATTAATAACAAATAGCGCTGAAGCTGAATGATTTACATACAAAAATTAAATAAGCACGCGATATTTAATAAAACAATAATTTTACTTAAATCAGTTTGATATTAAAAAATATACGTTAAGTCAGGGCATATAATTAAAAGCAGAAGCGCCGCCCATTTTTATCACTAAATTTTAACAAACGAATGTCCATGTCAGCGCGCAACGTTTTAACACCCGCATCGGCAAAATAACGCAACCGCTTTACTGCTTAACCGCATCGGCGGCAAAGCGACTTTCCCCTGCCTGCGGCATGCTGCTACTCTTTGAAACGCGAAAAAATATAAAATATCAGGAGTGAAAAATGAGCCAACAACCGCTACATGCCGCCCCGCTCAGTTGGGGTCACGGCCCACGCACGTTCGAGGTATTTATCGAACCTACTTGCCCTTTTTCTGTACGCGCGCTTAACAAACTGGACGCGCTGCTACAACAGGTCGGCGAGGATAACGTCACGGTAAAAATCCGCCTGCAATCGCAGCCGTGGCACCTGTTTTCCGGGGTAATTGTCCGCTGCATCCTTGCGGCCTCGACGCTTGCAGATGGCAAAAACGCCGCGCACAAAGTACTGCAAGCGGTTGCCGATCATCGCGAAGAGTTTGAATTTACCGACCACTGCAGCGGCCCGAATATGCACGCCACGCCCCAGCAAATTATTGAACGCATCGAACAGTACAGCGGGGTGAAGCTGGCAGAGGCTTTTGCCCGCCCGGAACTGCAAACCGAGATCAAATGGCACAGCAAATACGCGCGCCAGAATGGCATCCATGTTTCGCCAACCTTTATGGTTAACGGGCTGGTGCAGGCCGACCTCGGTAGCGGCGACGATATCAACGTTTGGGCGCAGCGTATTCTCGCCTGAGGCGACTGCTACACTGCTTTGCAGGCGCTTAACTTCTTCAACACATCAACGAAAAGGCAGGCCAAAATGTCAGACAACTATCAGCCCCCCAAAGTCTGGACGTGGGATAAATCCGGCGGCGGCGCGTTTGCCAATATCAACCGCCCGGTTTCCGGCCCAACGCATGACAAAACATTGCCGGTCGGCAAACACCCGTTACAGCTCTATTCGCTCGGTACGCCGAACGGCCAGAAAGTGACCATCATGCTGGAAGAGTTACTGGCGAAAGGCGTCAGTGCCGCAGAGTACGACGCGTGGTTGATTCGCATCGGTGAAGGCGATCAATTCTCCAGCGGTTTTGTCGAGGTTAACCCGAACTCCAAAATCCCGGCGCTGCGCGACCACAGCACCACACCGCCGACGCGGGTGTTCGAATCCGGCGCGATCCTGCTCTATCTGGCGGAAAAATTCGGTCACTTCCTGCCAAAAGATCCGGCAAAACGCACTGAAACGCTGAACTGGCTGTTCTG
Organism: Kosakonia sp. SOY2; assembly: GCF_027109175.1. Lineage (NCBI taxonomy): Bacteria > Pseudomonadati > Pseudomonadota > Gammaproteobacteria > Enterobacterales > Enterobacteriaceae > Kosakonia > Kosakonia sp. SOY2. The sequence continues at coordinate 235,225 of NZ_JAPVXH010000002.1, read as the reverse complement.
GCTGCAAGGTTCCGCACCTTTCCTCGGCGGCGGTTTTGGCCACTTCTATAACTATGCGCCGGTGAAGATCGAGTACGCGATCAACCGCTTTACCATGGAAGCCAAACGCCAACTGGACGTGCTGGATAAGCAACTGGCACAGCACACATTTGTAGCCGGGGATGAGTACACCATCGCCGATATGGCCATCTGGCCGTGGTACGGCAACGTGGTGCTGGGCAATGTCTATAACGCGGCGGAATTCCTCGACGCGGGCAGCTACCAAAACGTCCAGCGCTGGGCGAAAGCGATTGCAGAGCGCCCGGCGGTGAAACGTGGGCGCATGGTTAACCGCACCTTCGGCGAGCCGAGTGAGCAACTGCACGAGCGCCACGACGCCAGCGATTTCGACACGCAAACTGAAGATAAACGCAACGCTTGATCTTGCCCACCGGGCGGCATTCCGCCCGGTTTCTCCCGCCTTTCTCCACACCTTCTGCTCTTTTTTTCACACCATATTTACATAACAGAAATAACTCGTAAGAATGCCTTTTATTTACCCGTAGCCCGCCAAATGTCTGAAAACGCGCTAAAACAGCAGATCCAGAATCTGAAGAAGCACAACGCCCGGCTGGTGCGGATCGCGCGCGATGCGCGCAATAAACTCAGCGCCGCGCTCGACGGCACCGGACTCTGTTTGTGGCAACTGGATGTGCCAAGCGGCAAGCTCATCATCTTTAACCGCCGCTGGGGAGCGATGCTTGGCTATCAGCCCAAAGCACTGAGCGCCCATTTTGATGTCTGGCGCGAACACCTGCATGAAGATGACCGGCAACGGGTGCTGGATGCGTTTTATGACCATTTGCACGGCAAAACCCCGTTTTACGAAGCGTTGCACCGCATGCAGCATAAAAATGGCACCGTGACCTGGGTGCTCGATCGCGGTCGCGTCACCGACCGGGACGCCAGCGGCGCGCCGCTGAAAGTGACCGGCACGCACATTGATATGACCAAAGAGAAGCAGTACGAAGAGCAACTGGCTCTGCTTGCAAACCACGATCCGCTGACCGGCCTCGCGAACCGCCACGCACTGTTGCAACACTTCGCTGAACTCAATCTCGCCGGGCCGCTGTGTGTGGCATTTATCGATCTCGATGATTTCAAAGCGGTAAACGATACGTTTGGTCACCGCAGCGGCGATGAGTTGCTGATCCAGCTCAGCCAGCGCCTGCGTGCTTCCTGTCCGGAGGGAACCGTCATCGGGCGGCTTGGCGGCGATGAATTTGTTCTGTTGCTGCCCTTTGCGCTCAACAGCCTGCTGATTAACAGCACAGCGCATAGCTGTTTGCGTGCCATTCTCAGCCCCTTCGAGCTGGATAATGGCGAGGCGTCGGTAGGCGCATCGATAGGCATTGATGAAGTGCAAGCCGGGGATGATTTCGTTAATGCGCTGATGCGTGCCGATCGCGCGATGTATCACATTAAGCACACCGGTAAAAACGGCGCGGCTATCGGCAAAATACTGATTTCGCTCTCGCCACGGCATGAGGAAACGCCATGAAGCACGCGCGCCAGCAAGCGATTCTGCAGCTTCTCACCAGCCAGCACAGCATCACAACCCAGGCGCTGGCGGCGCAGCTGAATGTCAGTATTGAAACCATTCGCCGCGATCTCAACGCGCTGCAAACGGCGGGGAAAATTGTGCGTCGCCACGGTCTGGCGCGTACATTGCACGCAGCATCGCATGATGGCGGGGAACCGTTTCGCACCCGGCTAAAAAGCCATTATGCGGATAAAGCCGACATCGCCCGCCACGCACTGAACTGGATAGAAGCCGGGATGACGCTGGCGCTGGACGCCAGCTCTACCTGTTTTCATCTGGCGCGGCAGTTACCGGATATCCCGTTGACGGTGCTGACTAACAGTCTGCCGGTGTGCCAGGAGATGGCGCGCCGCGAACAGATTGAACTTATCTGCTCGGGTGGCCGTCTGGCGCGCACGGAGCGCTGCTATGTGAACCCGGCTCTCGCAAGCCTTCTGAAATCGCTGGAGATTGATCTGTTTATCTTCTCCTGCGAAGGCGTGGATGCGCGCGGCGATATGTGGGATTCCACCCGCCACAATGCGGCGTTCAAAGCCCAGCTGTTACGCCGGGCACAGCAATCATTGCTGTTGATTGATAAGAGTAAATTCTATCGCGCCAGCGAAGCGAAGATCGGCAATCTGGCGCAGGTCACGCAGATGGTGACCGACGCGAACATCGACGCGCTTCAGCGCTGAGGGGCAAACGCTTCGATCTCCATGTTGCGCAACGCTTCCAGTGTTGCCAGCGCTTCGTGTTCATCAATCACGCTCATCGCGAAACCGACATGCACCAGCACCCATTGTCCCAGCAATTCACGCGGTGAATCCTCGCACACCAGCGCGATATTGACGTCGCGGCGCACGCCGCACACATCCACCTGCGCCAGTTGATGAAAATCGTCGCCAACGGCCACCACCTGCCCCGGTACGCCTATACACATCGTTGCTTTACTCCACTTCGATACTTTTGATCTGCACGCCGTCGCTGCGCTCAATATGCAGCGTCGGGCAGTGGCAGAGCGGGCATTCATCGTGCCGCTCGGCTTCCACTGTCTGGCTGCAATTCCAGCACCAGGCCTGCGCCGGTTTATGGAGGATATGCAATGTGCAACCCTGCGCCAGCGTTTCGCGGCAGGCGATATCAAAACCAAACCGCAGCGCGCTCTCTTCCACACAAGCCAGCGCGCCCACTTCCAGCCATACGCCCGTCACGCGCCGCGCGCCGTTTTGCCGCGCCTGCTGTTCAATGATCTCCACCGCGTTCTGGCACAGGGATAACTCATGCATGCGCTTTGTCCCGTAGCCCTTGCAGTAACGCGCGACGGCTTAGCGCGACATCGGTAACCGGCAACGAAAGCGCCATTTTCAGGCAGTTATCGGCAAGCGCGATGCCAGCATCCACAGACAATCCCCGATCGAGCGGCGACATCAGCGAGCAGCTCAGGTATTGCCCCAATGCGGGTAATTCGCCGACGGTAAAGGTCATTTCGCCATAGGGCAATCGCAGCCCCAGCCGCTGGCTCACCGGGCGGCGAGGCCAGCACTGCTGCGGACCGGGGTAGATTTGCAGACTCAGCATCCACGGCGTCAACACACAACCCAGCCACTGCTCTTCAAAGCGGGTGAACGGCGTGACATACGCCGGCATGGTTGCATGGATAAATGGCAGACCCTGCATCTCCTGCTCGGCTATCGCCATAAAAGCCGCCTGCACTTCGCGGTGCGGCGAAACGTCGAACCCCATTACCTCATCCTGCATGTTCGGTCTCCCGTAAAACAGGCTCCACGCCGGATTCACGCAGCGCCGCCAGCACCGTCTGTAGCGCGGTGTCCAGGCTCGCCGCCACCACCGGTGTCATGCCGATATGTGGCTCCAGCGAGGACGGAATAACGCCAATCAGCGTCAGTTTTTTCGGAAACTCGCCGGTGAAACGCAGCGCCGACAGCACATCCGATAGCCCCAACTGGTGCGGCGAAATTTTATTGCTGAACAGCGTTGGCACGTCGTCATCGCGCAGGCAAATGACTGTACCCGGCTCGCTTTTGCGGCTGACCACCGCATCGGCGATGATCAGATGTTCGCGGTTAGCCATCGCCTCAAGCAGCTCCATACCCGCCGTGCCGCCGTCCAGCACCTCGACATGCGCGGGCAGGTGGTAACGCTGCTCAAGCGCTTCCACCACCCGCACGCCTATCGCTTCATCGGTGAGCAAAATGTTGCCCACGCCTAACACTAAAATCGACATCACAGCACCTTCACCGCGACAACATCGTTGCCGTCGGCATCCACCACGTGGACCGCGCACGACATACACGGATCGAACGAGTGAACGGTGCGCACCACTTCCAGCGGTTTTTGCGGATCGGCGATTGGCGTTCCCACCAGTGACAGCTCGTATGGCCCGGCGTCGTCGTTGAAGTTGCGCGGCCCGGCGTTCCAGGTTGACGGCACTACCGCCTGGTAGTTATCGATTTTACCGTCTTTGATAACGATCCAGTGGGAGAGCATGCCGCGCGGCGCTTCAAGGAAGCCGACGCCTTTAAACTCGCCGCTGGTCGGGATTTCCGTATGGGCGATAGTTTGCACATCGCCTTTGCCGATATTGTCTATCAATGCCTGATACTGTTGCTGCAAGACCTGGTGTAACTCGCAGGCATGAACCGTGCGGCCGATAATGCGCCCCAGCGTGGAGTGCAGTTGCTCCACCGCCACCGTTTTACCGGTGAGTTTCTGGTAAATGGCGGTGATATCGTGCAATTTCTCCGTCGTTGCCGGGTGTTTCGCTGCCAGTTTGCAGAGCATATTGGCGAGCGGCCCCACTTCGACCGTTTTGCCATAAAAGGTGGGCGATTTAACCCAGGAGTATTTGCCCTCTTCCTGCCAGCCGGTGTACTGCGGCAGCGTGGTGCCCTGCCACGGCTCCTGCGGCGCCTCGTCTTTATACCAGGCGTGTTTCGCGCTCTCCTGAATGCCTTTAATCAGGAAAGGATCGGTGTGGGTGTTGATTTCACGGTAGGTCGCAAGATCGGCATTTTCAATGTAGCCACCAGCAAACAGGAAGCTGCCGTTGTTGGCGTCGGTGGGGAATTCCGGCGTGCTCAGGTAGTTCACCGCGCCTTTACCGAGCGTGAGCCATTCCGGGTAAAACGCCGCAATCACCGCCGTGTCGACTTTATAAACCTGCTCGATAAACCCTTCCAGCTTGTCGATAAACGACTTGAGATACATCAGGCGTTCAAGGTTCAGCACTTCGATACCATCAAGATTGATCGGGTTGGCAACCCCGCCCACCGCCAGGTTCTGAATGTGCGGCGATTTACCGCCGAGCAGCGCGACAATGCGGTTAGCGTCGCGCTGACACTCCAGCGCTTGCAGGTAGTGCGCGACGGCAATCAGGTTTACTTCCGGCGGCAACTTCATTGCCGGGTGGCCCCAGTAGCCGTTGGCAAAAATGCCCAGTTGGCCGCTGGCGACCAGCGCTTTGATCTTCTCCTGCACCGCTTTGAAGTCGTTTTCACTGTTAAGCGGCCAGTCGGAAAGCCCTTGTAACAGCGCGGCGGCTTTCGCCGGATCGGCATTCAGCGCGCTGGTGATATCGACCCAATCGAGCGCCGAAAGCTGATAAAAATGGACGATATGATCGTGAATCGAGTGGGCGGCCAGAATGATGTTGCGGATGTACTGGGCGTTGCGCGGCACCTTCACCTCCAGCGCGCTTTCTACCGCCCGCACCGAGGCAATGGCGTGGATCGTCGTACAAACGCCGCAAATGCGCTGCATGATGATCCATGCGTCGCGCGGGTCGCGGTTTTTGACAATCTCTTCCATCCCGCGCCACATGGTTCCTGACGACCAGGCCTTTGATACAACGCCGTTTTCAATTTCGCAATCAATGCGTAAATGACCCTCAATACGGGTAACCGGATCAATGGTGATACGTTGACTCATGCTTTACTCGCCTCATGTCGCGCAGATGTTTTTAACGGAGGAATAATCGGCAACAGACGTATCAGTAAGATGTACGCACAGACTTCAATTGCCACAAAACCAATGGAAATCAATAACTCTTCCGCTGTCGGGAAGTAGTGGTAGCCGTTGCCAGGATTAAAGGCCAACAGCGAATAAGAGAGCCGCCACAGCGCACAGCCGAGCAGCATGCTCAACGCGCCAAGGAACAAAAAGCGGGAATCACGGCGCAGACGCGGCGCGCGCAGGATCAGCAGCGGCAAGGCCAGCAGCGCCATTTCCAGCCAGAACATCAGGCTGTAAAAATCACCGGCAAAGGCGTAATGCCATTTGTCACGCCACGTGATCTCTCCCAACCGCAGCACCAGGAACAGCGCTAACAGCACGCTCAGGATGTTAATCAGTTTGCTAAACAGACGTTTTTCATCCGGCCCGTTGCCGCGCAGGCTGGCCTGCATTAATGAGCCTTCGAAAATGACAATCGAGAAACCCATAATAAACGCGGTCAGCAGCGAGAAAACCGGCAGCATTTCATAGCTCTGCCACAGCGGATAAACTTTATATCCGGCGGCAATCATCAACGAGCCCATCGACGACTGGTGCATGGTCGGCAGCAGCGCGCCAAGTGCGATAATGAAAAACATCACTTTATTGAGACGGCGCAGCGAAACCTTCCAGCCAAGCCTTTCCAGCAGCGCCGGGGCGAACTCCAGCGCCATCACGCCGATGTAAATCGTCATACAGACCGCGGTTTCAAACAGCACTGAATTGACATTGAAATGGCCGGGAATATAGAAGTAAGGCAGATTCCAGTAACGTCCGACATCGATGGTGATGGACAAGCCGCCCAGCGAATAACCGAACAGGCTGCACAGCAGCGCCGGGCGCACTAGCGGGTGGTAATCGCCCCGGTTAAAGACATACACCGCCCACGCCAGCGCCCAACCGCCACAGGCAAAGCCGGTGCCGATCAGCAAATCAAACGCGATCCAGATCCCCCACGGATAACCACCGTTCAGATCCGAGACCGATCCGAGCCCGAAGATCAAACGCTTGAGGATAAAGATCGCGCACAGCACGATCAGCGGGGCGAACAGCAGCACCGGTTTACTCAGCAGTTTGCCGCCCATCGCTTGTGGATCATGACTCATGATCGCCTCCGTCATGGTTGTCCCGCGTATTGCGGCGTACCAGTGCAGTCAGCCCAACCAGCACGGCGAGCGGCAACATCATGCCTTTGTAGACCGTATGTTGAACATGCTCAGAGCGTGCGCCGGTTGCCAGGTCGTCCAGCTCCGGCAACCCCAGCTCCTGATAAGGAACCCCGGTCAGCACCAGCACCTGCGTGCCGCCACCCTCTTTCTCGCCGTACAGATGCGGGTAGTAGCTGGGCACGTTATGCACGTAGGTGTCGTTGGTGTTCAATGTCTGGCGCGGGTAGCGGTACTCAGAGCCGGGTTTCATCGCGAGACGTTTTTTGGCTTCGGCGAGCAGTTCTTCGCGCGTGCCAAAAATTACCGCGCCCGCCGGGCACACTTCCACACACCCGGGCAACTCGCCGTTATCCAGCCGCGCCACGTCTTTCTGGTTGCAAAGCTCACACTTATGCAGCGCGCCGAAGGGGTTGTTGTAGTCATACTTCGGCACATCGAACGGACAGGCGACCATGCAGTAACGGCAGCCGGTACAGACGCTGGCGTCGTAGTGAACGATGCCGGTTTTGGCGTCCTTTTTCAGCGCCTGCACCGGGCAGACGGAAACACAGTTGGCATCCACGCAGTGCATGCACTGCTTTTTGATATAGGCATAACCGTCGCGCAGCTGGTCTTTGTTCTCGCCGCTGCCGCTGTGCCAGACCTGAATAATGTTATTGGTATAAGGCGAAAGTTTGTCGTTATTCGACCAGGTTTGCTCGCCCTGTGGGTTACGCTGCGGTGTGTTAATTTCCTGGCAACGCGTCACACAGGCCTGACAACCGACGCAGAGCGTGGAGTCGTACAACATCCCCAGCGCGCCGGGGATCGGCGGGCGGTTTTGCGCGGCGGCAAAACTCGCGGACGATCCCCCCACCAGCAGCGCCCCGCCGGACGCCACTTTGAGAAAATCACGTCTGTTCACGGCTAGTCTCCCTGTGAATCCGTGTCGTTTTTCTTCTGCTGGCGACCCAGTTCCCGCACGGTCATCACACCGACACCCGCCACCAGGCCGACGACGCCACCCAGCAAACCGACTGCGCTTGCCGACACGGTGCCGCCCTCTTTCAGGTTGACGTCTGGTTTCGCGGCGCGCGGCGTAGGGTTATCCACATGCGCAAGCTGGGAGATGCCTTTGTGAAAGCCAACCCCTTCTTCGTTACAGCCGTAGCACGGGTGACCAATGGCAACGGGCCAGACACCGCCTACATCGCAAAACTGCAACGTTGAGCAGTTGCCCCAGGTTTCCGGGCCTTTGCAACCTAAGTGGTACAAGCACCAGCCTTCGCGATGCCCCTGATCGCCGTACGCTTTCGCAAAGCGCCCGGCGTCAAAATGCGGTCGACGTTCGCAGTGCTCGTGAATTAAGCGTCCGTAGGCAAAGCGGGGACGGTTTTTGGCGTCAAGCGCCGGAGGTTTGCCGAAGGTGATGATATGCGCCACCGTGGCAAGGAAGTTTTGTGGGTTCGGCGGACAGCCGGGAATGTTGATCACCGTTTTGCCAGGTAGCACCTCTTGCAGGCTGACTGCACCGGTCGGGTTAACGCCCGCCGCCGCCACGCCGCCCCAGGCGGCACAGGAGCCAATAGCGATAATCGCCGCCGCGTTTTCTGCCGCTTTACGTATATGATCGACAATCGGTTCGCCGGCGACCATGCAGTAAACCCCGCCGTCTTTCATCGGAATCGAGCCATCGACCACCAACACGTACTGGCCTTTATACTGCTCCAGCGCCCGGTGTTTATTCTCTTCAACCTGGTGACCAAACGCGGCAGAAAGCACTTCGTGGTATTCCAGCGAAATGGTTTCCAGCACAAGGTTTTCTACGGTGGGGTGCGTCGCGCGAAGCAGTGATTCAGTACAGCCTGTGCACTCCTGCGCGCCAATCCAGATAACGGGTGGACGCTGAGGGTGACTGACGGCTTCGGCCATTTCGGCAGCGGCTTTACCGCTTAACCCCATGGTCGCCGCCAGTGCAGCACACAGTTTCATAAAATCACGACGGCTCACGCCATGAGACGCAAATTGTTGGTTCTCTCCTGCCATTTATTGTTATCCCTTAGCCTGGACTAGGATTATTCTCCACCCATTGGGCAGATGAATGCTGCGATCGCCCCGACAAATAATCACATAAAAAACAAGGGTATTATGCAAAAAGGCGGAGAGTGTTGCAGTAGTCACAGAAAAATGAGGGGCTTAGGGGCACAAAACGGCAAAAAAAATGAAAGTCACCCTCGACAAAAGTGACCTTCACAAAAGAGAACTACATTTTGAGCAAAGCTTATTTTTAGATTTCGAGACGGTAACCCGCCATAAAAAATCGGATCACAGTGCTGGAGTGACTCTCGCGAAAGAAATCCATCACCATGTCCTTATCCAGCCCGTAGCGACGCGTAAGAATGCCTGCTTCCCACGCGCTGAGTTGACGATCGCCGGTTTTTTCAAACATACGATGCGAAAACCCGAGTACAAAACCACGCTTATAGTCCGGGCAGAAATGCGTCACGTTACTGGCGCTGTCCGCCTGCGCCGCATTCAGCCCGGCCATCAAGCCTTTACCAAAATGGTTGTCCATCGTTATCACCCCCACAAACGTTATATAAAAAATTATATAACGATCTCGCGTGACGGCGATAGCGCTGATTAAAACGCGACCCACTCATCCGAAGAGGTTGATGCTTTACGCGATCCTCCGCGTGATAAATCCGGTTTTACCAGCGCGGTGGCCGCAGGTTTCTGCTGCTCGTCACTGGAAAGGCGGAACTGCTGAACGGAACGCTGCAACTCTTCGGTCTGGCGCTCCAGCGCGGCGGCGGCGGCGGAAATCTCTTCCACCAGCGCGGCGTTCTGCTGCGTTACGCTGTCCATCTGGGTAATCGCCACGCCCACCTGAGAGATGCCTTTGCTCTGTTCATCCGTCGCAGAAGCGATCTCTTTCATAATGGTGGTCACCTCTCTCACCGAACGCAGAATGCTTTCCATGGTGGTGCCGGTGTCATTGACCAGTTTCGCGCCTTTCTCCACGCGGGAAACGGAATCCGCGATCAGCGTTTCGATCTCTTTCGCTGCGCCGGCACTGCGGCTGGCGAGGTTACGCACCTCACCCGCAACCACTGCGAAACCACGACCTTGCTCACCTGCACGCGCGGCTTCCACGGCGGCGTTAAGCGCAAGAATGTTGGTCTGGAAGGCGATGCTGTTAATTACGTTGGTGATTTCGGCGATTTTCTTCGAGCTGTCGGAGATGCCATCCATCGTGCTGATCACTTCTTTTACCAGTGCGCCGCCTTTGCTGGCGGTGGTCGACGCCACTTCAGCCAGTTCGCTGGCCTGGTTGGCGTTATCCGCGTTCAGTTTTACCGTTGAGGTCAGCTCTTCCATGCTGGCAGCGGTTTGTTCCAGTGCGGCGGCCTGCTCTTCCGTGCGGGAAGAGAGATCGTTATTACCGGTAGAGATCTCGGACGCGCCACGCCAGATATTCTCGCTGCCGTGGCGGATGCTGCTCACCGCTTCGCGCAGGCTATCCTGCATTGCTAACAGCAGCGGGATCACCTGCCCCACGCAGTTGCGCCCCATATCTTCCAGCGGCTGGCTGAGATCGCCCTGCGCCATCAAACGGAAGTGCGCGCGAATACGGTTCAGCGGTTTCACCAGCATGGCGACCAGATAGCGGTCGGTGAACAGCAGGATCAGCAAGCCAATCACCATCGCAGTAATAATCGCGACGCGCGTGGTGCTGGTGCGCGCATCGACCATCACACGTGTTTCATCGAGGCTGCTACTGGCCGCTTTATTAAAACTTTCTGTCGCCGTACCAAAGCTGCGGCTCAAACCCGGCGTAACATTATTAGCCTGCTGGCGGTACGCGTCTGGCGTACCTTGCTGCGCCAGCTGCATCTGCGGAGTTACCCCTTGATCCAGCAGCGCCTGCCAGGCGGCAATCACTTGTTCAGATACTTTGGGATCCATCGGGCCCGGCGATACGGCTTTAAACTCCGTCAATTTACGCGACATGGTATCCAGCGCCTGTTGCACCGGTGCCATATCTGGCGAGCCACCCGCAGCTTTGGCTTCCATCACACGGCTAAGACGAGTAACAAATCGGAAGTACTGATCATTACCCTGGCTAAGAAGGGTCATTTGCGTCACAAGCTGGCGATCAACGTCATTGCCATCAGCGACTTTTGACAGAGAAAAAACACTATATAAGCCGACGCCAGACCACAGCACACCGAAGATCCCGAGGATCACCAGCATCACGGCTCGTATAGTAAAGTTACGAAGCATATTCATAATATTGTCCTTGCGGTAATGGTGCTTTCTCGCCTGCGGGCGAGAGTTATCTCCATTTATCGGCAAGGTGCGGAAAATATTAAATGTCTGGCTAAAAATTTTTGTATGAGAACAGCGTTGACCTTTTCTCCTTCTTCTGCCGCTTGAGTCGCCGCTAAAACGCTTATTCTGCTAACTTTACTTCAGCATGAATTTTGTTAACAGTATTGCAATACCGCTTATAAAAAAGCGCATAACCAGCTAATAATAAAAGATATTTATTTTTATAAATCTATAATCAAAAGAACCACAAATATCACAAACGCGGAAACATTCAATTATTAAAACGCCGTGCCAGAAAAGTAAAAACCACAATTATCAAATAAGTTCATCAGCGGATGACGATATTAAAAAAACGATTGAACAGAGCGATAATAGTTATTATCACCGTTTGAAAAACACCGATAAATATCACTAATCATTGGCCAGAAAAGTCAAAAAAAATAAGAGTTAAGTAACCTTTAAACACCTGTGAAGTAATGTTAAAAAAGATGTTTTTTTACGCAACACAACCCGATAGTCAGGCAGCTAACGGTGCAGGGTGAAAGGGTAAAACCCAGTCATATAGCGCTCTGTAAAGGTACGGCACCTTACGCACTTTGCCATGCCCTGCGTTAGCGGTTAGGGCAAAACCTCCACAGAGGATTATTTTTGTATACATTGATAAATATTATGAATAGCCCGCAACGATTTATGTCGCGCCGATTTTTTAGCCGCTTTCCCAGGAATTTTCGCAGAAAGAACGGGAGCCTAACGTAAATTAAAGACGCGCTTTTGCCTGCCAGTAAAAGCCAGAAAACCAAAGGCATTGCGTTAATTATCGATTCTTCTGCATTTACGACGTAAAAACCTGGTAAGTATGGCTTATGCCGTTAACTCACACAGATAAATAAACCCAATGCGACATATTCATCTTTTTTATGTTTTCCGGCATCCCTGCCAGTGCAACAGCCGCTAGGTGAGATACGTTTTGAACCAATCGAGGGTGCGTTGCCAGGCCAATTCGGCAGCGGCTTTATCGTATCGCGGCGTCGAATCGTTGTGAAACCCGTGGTTAACGCCGGGATAAACCCACGCTTCATAAACTTTTCGATGGGCCTTTAACGCCTGCTCATAAGCAGGCCAGCCGTCGTTGATGTTCTTGTCCAGCGCAGCGTAATGCAGCAATAGCGGCGCGTTGATTTTCGCAACATCCGCCGCTGGAGGCTGTCGGCCATAAAAAGGCACCGCGCACGCCAGTTCAGGGTAAGCCACCGCCGCTGCGTTTGACACGCCGCCGCCATAGCAAAAACCGGTGATCCCCACTTTGCCCGTCGCCTGCGGATGCTTTTGCATAAACTCAATGGCGGCAAAAAAATCATTCATCAGCTTTGTCGGGTCAACTTTCTGCTGCAATGCGCGACCTTCATCATCGTTACCGGGATAGCCGCCCACAGAACTTAAACCGTCCGGTGCCAGCGCTATATAGCCTGCTTTGGCGACGCGGCGAGCCACATCTTCGATATACGGGTTCAGCCCGCGATTTTCATGTACCACCACCACTGCCGGCACGTTGCCCTGCGTTTTTGTCGGTTTGACCAGGTAGCCACGCACCTCGCCATGCCCGTTTGGCGACGGATAAGTGATGTATTCAGGATGAATGTCCGGATCGGTAAATTCCACCTGCGTTGCCAGCGCGTAGTTCGGTTTCAACAGGTTGAACAGCGCCAGCGCCGTCATGCCGCCCACCGCATATTTGCCCGCCAGCTGTAAAAACTCTCGCTTATTGATCTTGCCGTGTGCGTAGTAGTCGTAATAATCGAGCAACTCCTGCGGAAAATCTTTCGCCGTTAAACGCGTCATCGGTTATCTCCCCCTTTTTATGCCTCTCTAAGCAAAGCATAGCGCTCCGCTTTTCGCTCAAAAAACATCCAGACACAACCTCACCTTTTGATGTACAGAAAACAGACGTAAGATAGAAACGTTGTTTCGAATTTTCATCGATAAGATTAAAAAGAAAGGAGACATCATGCCTGGCTTCGCCAACCCGAATCGCTACGAACAGATGCAGTACCGATATTGCGGCAAAAGCGGCCTGCAACTGCCCGCGCTTTCGCTCGGTTTGTGGCACAGTTTTGGTCACGGGCACGCCCTGGACTCACAGCGCGCCTTACTGCGAAAAGCATTTTCCCTCGGCATTACCCACTTTGATTTAGCCAATAACTACGGGCCGCCAGCCGGCAGCGCGGAAGAAAATTTTGGCCGCTTGCTGCGTGAGGATTTTGCCGCATACCGCGACGAAATCATTATCTCCACCAAAGCCGGTTACGATATGTGGCCAGGTCCGTACGGTTCCGGCGGTTCACGTAAGTACCTGCTCGCCAGCCTCGACCAGAGCCTGAAGCGAATGGGCGTTGAGTACGTTGATATCTTTTATTCGCATCGGGTTGATGAAAAAACGCCAATGGAAGAGACGGCATCTGCGCTGGCGCAGGCGGTACAGAGCGGTAAAGCGCTGTATGTCGGCATCTCTTCCTATTCCACCGAACGTACACAACAAATGGCAGCCCTGCTGCGCGAGTGGAAAATCCCGCTGCTTATCCATCAGCCCTCTTACAACCTGCTGAACCGCTGGGTGGATAAAACCGGTCTGCTGGATACGCTGGAAGATAATGGCGTGGGTTGCATCGCCTTTACCCCGCTGGCACAAGGGCTGCTGACCGGCAAATACCTGAACGGCATTCCGGAAGGGTCACGTATGCAGCGTGAAGGCAAAAAAGTGCGTGGTCTGACGGAGAAAATGCTGACAGAGAGCAACCTCAACAGCTTGCGCTTACTCAATGACATGGCGCAGCGCCGTGGACAGTCGATGGCGCAAATGGCGCTGAGCTGGCTGTTAAAAGATGCGCGAGTCACGTCGGTGCTGATTGGCGCAAGCCGTCCGGAACAGCTGGAAGAGAACGTTCAGGCGTTGAACAACCTGAGTTTTAGTCGCGAAGAGTTAGCGCAAATCGACAAGCACGTTGCTGATGGCGAGCTGAATCTGTGGCAGGCTTCTTCAGATAAGTAAAACGGTAATGCCGGGCGGCAGAACGCGGCCCGGCAATCAACTCAGTGTTGGTGGCGGGTTAATCGGTCCAGGTAGCCCATCACAAAAGCAGAAAGCACAAACGTCAGGTGGATAATCACATACCACATCAGTTTGTTATCCGGGACATTTTTGGCATCCATAAACACGCGCAGCAGATGAATCGACGAAATGGCAACAATCGACGCCGCCACTTTATTTTTCAGCGATGTGGCGTCCATTTTGCCAAGCCAGTTCAACTTCTCTTTATGCTCGGCGATATCGAGCTGCGAAACGAAATTTTCATAGCCGGAAAACATCACCATCACCAGCAAACCACCCACCAGCGTCATATCCACCAGCGACAGCAGTGTCAGGATCAAATCCGCTTCCGCCAGATTGAAGATATTGGGCAGGACGTGAAAAATCTCCTGGAAGAATTTTACCGTCAGCGCAAGCAGGGCGAGGGAGAGGCCGAAGTAAACCGGGGCGAGCAACCAGCGCGAAGCGTACATTGCGTTTTCCAGAAAGCGTTCCATGTTGCGTAAAGTCTCTTCAGATTGCTAAACCGGCGTTCAGTATATCCCAGCCAGGCAAACAATTTGCAACACTAAAGCAACACGGCGCTACACCTCTTCGGGATTGACCCAGGGACGTTGGTTCTCTGGCCATACCAGCACGACCAGCGCGGGATACGCTTCCATACTGAATTCACGAAAACACTGGCGCAGGTTGAGCACATCCAGATCCGAATGCGGTACTTTTTCACCATTTACGCAGCGCTTTTTTATATTGTCGTAATACTTATACACCGCTGAATTGAGATCGCTGCAGCGACGCTGCGCTTCAAATAACCCAGGCGTACTATTTAATTCCGCCATATTCATGCGCTTAATTGTCGCATGAAGAAAATCTATATATTCATGATTAACGCGCCAGTACCACACTGGAGTAATCGCATTCATTAACGCGGAGAAATGATCTTCCCCCTCCTCTTTTGACAACGGTTGCGGTGGTAAAGGCGGATTGTCAATTTCACTAAGGGGAGCTTTTTTATTGTACTCACGCATCAATAAAAGAACGCCGCCCGTCAGCAGCAATAAAGCAATAACAGAATAAAAAATACTGTTCATGAGCAGGCTCCTTTTTTTTGATTTTAAAAGTGCGCCATGATATTGTCAACGAACCTCACGCCTGAACACCCTCTTCCCTGTTGATATTAAAGGACATTGGAAATGCTTCCCGAGAATCTTGTCCCGGCACGATTTCACATTTCTGCCGTTGAAACCAAGCCTGGAGAAGAAGGAAAAGAGCCTAATTTAACTCAGGGTAAAAGAACACTCGCTGAACATGCTAACGATATATTAGCGAATGCCAGCCGTACCGGGCAGTCGAGAAATATGCTGCTGGAAGAACGCGACCGCCATATAAAAGAGCGGCTATTGCGTGTGGTAAAAATCGAGACCTTCGCGCGTTTACTTAATGATTTACAAGCGGAAGGCGAGATAGATGCCCAAACATTAAGCCAAATAATTGCGGATAAAACTCAGCAAATAAATGAAGCAGGTAATGAGATTTGGCTTAACCTCATTACCCGAGAAAAAGATACGCCAATGTTTTATAAGTTCGGGGATGAATAACGTGAACGAGGTCGATAATAATAACGTTTATTTAGCTTTGGAAGAGAAAAAAAGCGATGAATTTATCTTAAAGCAAAATAAAGAAGCCCTGATATTAAGTAAAAACGAGACTATTCAGCGAATCGCGCGTGAACTGGTTTCTATTCCTGCGGCGCTGGTGCGCCTGAAATGGCAGAACCGTCGCGAAATTTATCCGCTGCAGGTGAAAGAAGAGATTTATGGTGCGGTGATCGACGCCATCATCGCGCAAAAACCAGAATTACGGGACAAAATCATGGGTCGCCTGGAGGCGAACTATCAGTACATTCTGAGCCGCGAAACCGCGACGTTACGCCTGAGTCGCAAACTAAGCGATGGCGAATTCCGCACCTCGAATGTAACGACCGTGGCACTGGAAGAAGAAGCGGCGGCAAAGCGATCCGCCAACACAAAATAGCCCTTTACCTTTCCCTCGCTTGTACACCTTTGCCTCAAGATAATCCTGAATTAGTCTGCATTTTCAGCTCAGGCTTCTACCCTTAAGTACTCAACAACCGATATGGAGGGTACGTAATGGCGAATAACCAGACGAAAATGCAGGATCCCACCACGCAGTATTACACTGGCGAATACCCGAAACAGCGGCAACCAACGCCAGGCGTACAGTCGAAGATGGATCCCGTTCCCGACTGCGGCGAGAACAGCTACGTCGGTAGCGGGCGGCTAAAAGATCGCAAAGCGCTGGTGACCGGCGGCGATTCGGGCATTGGTCGCGCGGCGGCTATTGCCTATGCGCGCGAAGGCGCAGATGTCGCCATCAACTATTTGCCTGCGGAAGAGGAAGACGCGCAGCAGGTGAAGGCGCAAATCGAAGCCGCCGGGCGCAAAGCGGTGTTAATTCCCGGTGACCTGACCGATGAGTCTTTTGCCCGCTCTTTGCCGCACAAGGCAAAAGAGCAGCTTGGCGGGCTGGATATCCTGGCGCTGGTGGCAGGCAAACAGACTGCCGTGGAAGAGATTGCCAACCTGACAACGGAGCAATTTACCCAAACCTACACCGTTAACGTTTTTGCACTGTTCTGGATCACCCAGGAAGCCGTGCCGCTGCTGCCACCGGGCGGGAGCATCATCACCACCTCGTCTATTCAGGCGTATCAACCGAGCACGCATTTGCTGGATTACGCCTCAACCAAGGCGGCAATCCTCAATTACAGCCGGGGACTGGCGAAGCAGGTCGCGGAAAAAGGGATTCGGGTTAACATCGTAGCCCCGGGGCCAATCTGGACAGCGCTGCAAATCGCCGGGGGTCAGCCGCAGGAGAAACTGCCGCAGTTTGGCCAACAAACGCCAATGAAGCGTGCCGGCCAGCCTGCGGAACTGGCACCGATTTATGTCTATCTGGCGAGCCAGGAATCAAGCTACGTTACCGCCGAAGTGCATGGCGTGACGGGCGGCGAGCACCTTGGATAACAGGCATAAAAAAAGCTGGCATCCGCCAGCTTTTTTGTTGTGTTAGGCATTACTTCGCTTTCGCGACTTCCTCGCCCACCAGACCGATCTTCAGATATCCCGCCTGATGCAGCGTATCCATCACCTTCATCATTGTTTCGTAATCCACGGTTTTATCCGCGCGGAAGAAGATGGTGGTGTCTTTTTTACCTTCGGTTAGCGTATTCAGCGCGTTAACCATCGTTTCATCGGTAACCTGATCGTTACCAATAAACATGGTGTTATCTGCTTTTACCGACAGGTAAACAGGTTTTTCCGGGCGCGGTTGCGGCTGGCTGGTTGAAGCCGGCAGGTTAACTTTTACATCAACCGTGGCAAGCGGCGCGGCCACCATAAAGATAATCAGCAGCACTAACATCACGTCGATAAACGGCGTGACGTTGATTTCGTGCATTTCGCCGTTATCGTCCAGGTTTTCATTAAGACGCATTGCCATGACGAATCAACCTACTCGTAATTTTTGCGCGGTGCGAACCGGCTGAGCGTTGCTGGCGGCCAGATCCAGATCGCGGCTTTGCAGCAGCAGAACCTGCGCGGCAACATCGCCAAGGATCGCTTTATAGCTGCCGATCATACGGGCGAAAATGTTGTAAATCACCACCGCCGGGATAGCAGCAACCAGGCCGATAGCCGTTGCCAGCAGCGCTTCCGCGATGCCCGGCGCGACAACCGCGAGGTTGGTGGTTTGCGTCTGCGCAATGCCGATGAAGCTGTTCATGATGCCCCAGACGGTACCAAACAGACCAATAAACGGCGAGATCGCGCCAATCGTTGCCAGATAGCCATTCCCGCGCCCCATATGGCGACCGGTGGCGGCAACGCGACGTTCCAGACGAAAACCGGTGCGCTCTTTAATGCCTTCGTTATCTTCGCTGCCGGCGGATAACTCCAGTTCGTTCTGGGCTTCGTTGATTAACATTGTGCTCAGGCTGCGGGCGTGGAAAGCGGAAGCAATTTCACTCGCCTGATCCAGAGAGCGGGCTTCAGCCAACTGCTGCTGCTCACGCTTGAGGCGGCGCTTGTGCGAAATCATCTCAACACTTTTGCTGAAGAAAAGCGCCCACGTGACGACCGACGCCAGAATCAGGCCGATCATCACCACCTTCACAACGATGTCGGCATGCTGGTACATGCCCCACACGGATAGATCCGTCTGCATCAAATTATTACCCACAGTGTATCTCCGAGACGCAAATCACAAAATCTGTGCGCCATGATATCAAAAAGTCGTCGAATTGATAGTAGTTCTCATTAGTATTTGCAGAGTGCCTGAATTAAAAGTCATTTTCTTTGCGCTTAAGCAGTAAACAGACACCATTGAACATTTTCTGGAAAAAATTCACTCACCGGCATAACACTGCGAGGCATCCGCCAACAATCATGGTAGTCTGGACATCCAGACGTATAAAAACAGGTTGAGCGAGAATGACAGCAAAGCATCTTGATACCGCTCTGGTTAACGCAGGGCGCAGCAAAAAATACACGCAAGGGTCGGTGAATAGCGTCATCCAGCGCGCCTCTTCACTGGTATTCGACACCGTTGAAGCCAAAAAACACGCGACGCGTAACCGTGCCAACGGCGAGCTGTTTTACGGGCGTCGCGGCACGCTCACGCACTTTTCGCTGCAAGACGCGATGTGCGAACTGGAAGGCGGCGCGGGCTGCGCGCTTTTCCCCTGCGGCGCGGCGGCGGTGGCAAACACCATTCTGGCGTTTGTTGAACAAGGCGATCATGTGTTGATGACCAACACCGCTTATGAACCCAGCCAGGATTTTTGCACCAAAATTCTCACCAAACTGGGTGTCACCACCAGTTGGTTCGACCCGATGATCGGCTCCAGCATCGTGCGGCTGATTCAGCCGAACACCAAAGTGGTGTTCCTGGAATCTCCCGGCTCAATCACCATGGAAGTCCACGATGTTCCGGCGATTGTGCAGGCGGTGCGAAGCGTTGCGCCAGACGCCATCATTATGATCGACAATACCTGGGCGGCGGGCGTGCTGTTCAGGGCGCTGGAATTCGATATTGATATCTCCATTCAGGCAGCGACCAAATACCTGATTGGCCACTCCGACGGCATGATTGGTACGGCGGTGTCCAATGCCCGTTGTTGGGAACAACTGCGCGAAAACGCCTATTTGATGGGGCAAATGGTGGATGCCGACACGGCGTATATGACCAGCCGTGGCCTGCGTACGCTGGGCGTTCGTCTGCGTCAGCACCACGAAAGCAGCCTGAAAATTGCCGAATGGCTGGCGGCACATCCGCAGGTGGCGCGCGTGAATCACCCGGCGCTTCCCGGCAGTAAAGGCCACGAGTACTGGAAGCGGGATTTTAGTGGCAGCAGCGGCTTGTTTTCGTTTGTGCTCAATAAACGTCTGAACAATGAAGAGTTAGCGAACTACCTCGACCACTTCTCGCTGTTCAGCATGGCGTATTCGTGGGGCGGTTACGAGTCGTTGATACTCGCCAATCAGCCGGAGCAACTGGCGGCGATTCGCCCGGACGGCGAAGTGGATTTCACCGGCACATTAATCCGAGTGCACATTGGTTTAGAGAATGTTGACGATCTGATTGAGGATTTAGTGGCGGGCTTCCAGCGCATCGTGTAAACCTGGCTTACGGGCGTAAGTATTCAGAAAATTCTCGTTTCTTGCGCCCCCGATCAAGGTGTTTCAGGCGAACTGGAGTACAATAGCCTCCTCTACGCGGTTCCACGGGAAAGTCCATGGCTGTTATTCAAGATATTATTGCTGCGCTCTGGCATCACGACTTTGCTGCGCTGGCAAATCCACATGTTGTGGGTGTTGTTTATTTAGTAATGTTTGCCACCCTCTTTTTAGAAAACGGCCTGCTTCCTGCTTCGTTTTTACCCGGTGACAGTTTGCTGCTGCTGGCTGGTGCGCTGATTGCGCGCGGCTGCATGGATTTCGTCGCGACGTTAGCCATCCTCACTTCCGCCGCCAGTCTCGGCTGCTGGCTGAGCTATATCCAGGGCAAGTGGCTCGGGAATACGCGCGTGGTGAAAAGCTGGCTATCGCAGTTACCGGTGAAATATCACGAGCGGGCGACCTATATGTTTGACCGTCACGGTCTGCTGGCACTGCTGGCGGGGCGTTTCCTGGCCTTTATCCGCACTCTGCTGCCGACGATGGCGGGCATCTCCGGCCTCTCTAACCGCCGTTTCCAGTTATTTAACTGGCTCAGCGGGCTGCTGTGGGTCAGCGCGGTGACCTCGCTGGGCTACGCCATCAGCATGATCCCGTTTGTGAAGCGCCATGAAGATCAGGTCATGACATTCCTGATGCTGCTGCCGGTGTTCCTGCTGGTGGTCGGCCTGGTTGGCGCCGTCACGGTAGTGCTGAAGAAAAAGTACTGCAGCGCATAACGTGTTCCCCTCTTCGCCATGAAGAGGGGACGTTTTACATTCCCTGCATCATGCGAATTCTCGCCACATCTTCTCCCGGCGTCAGGCCAAAATAACGCTTAAACTCACGGCTGAATTGCGACGGGCTTTCATAGCCAACGCGCATGGCCGCCGCCCCGGCTTTCATACCATCATGCACCATTAACATGCGCGCTTTGTGCAGGCGGTAGGTTTTCAGGTATTGCAGCGGCGACGTGCTGGTCACCGATTTAAAGTTATGGTGAAACGCCGAGACGCTCATATTGGCTTCCGCCGCCAGTTGGTCAACGCTGAGGTTTTCCGTGTACTGGCTTTCAATGCGTTTGAGCACACGACTTATGAGGCTGAAATGGGTCTGGCGGCTAACTAACGCCAGCAGCGCCCCGCCGCGCGGCCCGGTTAGCACGTGGTAGAGCATTTCGCGGATAATCTGTTTGCCAAGGATACGCGCATCCAGCGGACGCTCCATCACATCCAGCAAACGCTCAGCAGCACAGAGGATCTCTTCTGAAAGCACCGCCGAGTTAATGCCGCTTGCCGCCACATCCGGGCGAAAATGTTCATCTTCGCCGATATCCATCAACAGTTCCTGCAGTTGCAGGATATCGACATTCAAACGGATCCCCGCCAGCGGCACTTCCGGCGTGGCGAAGGTTTCACACTCAAACGGTAACGGCACGGTCAGCAGTAAATATTCATTGGTGTCATAACGAAAGACCCTTTCATTGATATAACCAATTTTGTGACCAGAAAAGAGAAAAACGATGCCCGGCTGATACATCACCGGCGTACGGGTTCCCGGCTGAGTACCGTACAGCAAGCGGATATCCGGCAGCAGTGCATTGAGCCTATTTTCATTCACTTTCAATCGTTTAATCTTTTCAGTGAGCTGCAGGCAAATCTCTTCACGCTTCATTTTTCGCCACTCCGGTAGACTATTTCGACCCGTACAGTGTGCAAATTTTTGGGCTTTTTCTCCAGCCACAAGGAGAAACAGGCAAGACATCGGCAGGAATGTGCATTGAGAGCGCGCGTACCCGCGCCCACAATAATCGCCATTGGGCAAAACACCGCCGCACTTTTTTTCACCTCAATAAGAAGGGAACGAGCAATGAACAATTTTAATCTGCATACCCCGACCCGCATCCTGTTCGGCAAAGGTGCCATTGCCAATCTGCGTGAGCAAATCCCGACTGGCGCACGCGTGCTGATCACCTACGGTGGCGGCAGCGTGAAGAAAAACGGCGTGCTCGACCAGGTTTACAGCGCGCTGCAAGGGCTGGATGTGCGCGAATTCAGCGGCATCGAACCGAACCCGACCTACGAAACGCTGATGAAAGCGGTACAGGTCGTTAAAGACGAAAACATCACCTTTCTGCTGGCGGTAGGCGGTGGTTCCGTGCTGGACGGCACCAAATTTATCGCCGCAGCGGCTCACTATGCCGAGGGCGTTGATCCATGGCATATCCTGCAAACGCGGGGCGGCGAAATTAAAAGCGCCATCCCGATGGGTTCCGTGCTGACACTGCCGGCGACCGGTTCCGAGTCCAACGCAGGCGCAGTGGTATCGCGTAAAGCGACCGGCGACAAACAGGCGTTCCACTCCCCGTTCGTTCAGCCGGTCTTCGCGGTACTGGATCCGGTCTACACCTATACCCTGCCGCCGCGTCAGGTGGCGAACGGCGTGGTCGACGCCTTTGTTCATACCGTTGAGCAGTACGTCACTTATCCGGTTGATGGCAAAATTCAGGATCGCTTCGCCGAAGGTATTCTGCTGACGCTGATTGAAGAAGGCCCGAAAGCGCTGCAGGAGCCGGAAAACTACGACGTGCGTGCCAACGTGATGTGGGCGGCGACACAAGCGCTGAACGGCCTGATTGGCGCTGGCGTGCCGCAGGATTGGGCTACGCATATGCTGGGTCATGAACTGACCGCGATACATGGTCTTGACCACGCCCAGACGCTGGCGGTGGTTCTGCCTGCGCTGTGGAATGAGAAGCGCGATACCAAACGCGAAAAACTGCTGCAATACGCAGAGCGAGTCTGGAACATCAAAGAAGGTTCCGATAACGAGCGCATTGACGCGGCTATCGAAGCCACGCGCAACTTCTTCGAGCAGATGGGCGTTCCGACCCGCCTTTCCGGTTATGGTCTGGACGGCAGTTCCATTCCAGCGCTGCTGGCGAAACTGGAAGAGCACGGCATGACGAAACTGGGCGAACGCCAGGATATCACGCTGGATGTGAGCCGTCGTATTTACGAAGCGGCACGTTAAGGTCTCCTTGCCCCGCCTTCCGTTTTTGGTTTTTTCGACCACACTTAATGCACATCACCTTACCGGGCGCGTCCCGGTAAGCTTATTCAAAGGAGAAATGCATGACACATCCAACCGTGATTAAGCTTTCTGACGGCAACCTGATGCCGCAACTGGGTCTTGGCGTGTGGAAAGCGAGCAACGAGGAAGTGATAACCGCCATCCAAAAGGCGCTGGAGGTGGGATATCGCTCCATTGATACCGCCGCCGCCTATAAGAACGAAGAGGGCGTTGGCAAAGCCTTAGCCAATGCAGGGGTGCCGCGTGAGGAATTGTTTATTACCACCAAGCTGTGGAATGACGATCAAAAACATCCCGCCGAAGCGCTGAAAACCAGCCTGAAAAAGCTGCAACTGGATTACGTCGATCTGTATCTGATGCACTGGCCTGTTCCGGCTATCGATCATTACGTTGAGGCCTGGCAAGGCATGATCGAGCTGCAAAAACAGGGGCTGGTAAAAAGTATCGGCGTGTGTAATTTCGAGATCCACCATCTGCAAAAGATCATTGATGAAACCAGCGTGATCCCGGTTATCAACCAGATCGAACTGCACCCGTTAATGCAGCAGCGGCAACTGCATGCCTGGAACGCGACGCATAAAATCCAGACCGAGTCCTGGAGCCCGCTGGCGCAGGGCGGCGAAGGGGTATTTGATCAGAAAATTATTCGCGATCTGGCGGATAAATACGGCAAAACGCCTGCTCAGGTGGTGATCCGCTGGCATCTTGATAACGGCCTGGTGGTGATCCCGAAATCGGTTACACCTGCACGTATCGCCGAGAACTTTAACGTCTGGGATTTCCGCCTGGATAAAGACGAGCTGGCAGAGATCGCCAAACTGGATGCCGGTAAACGGCTGGGGCCGGACCCGGATCAGTTTGGGGGTTAAGTTTTTCTAAAAGGCCATAGCGCTGTCGTTGTGGCCTTTTTGTTTCAAGAAAATAAAAATCCCGGCATCTCGCCGGGATTTTTATATGCTTAGCGCACGCGGGAGGCTTTTTTCTTCGCTGGCGCAGCGCCAGTGTTTTTGCCGTTGCTGCGCTGATGCACAATCGGTGTGTGCCTGGTTAGTGCCGGGCGCGACTGGCGATTCTGGCGACGCGCTTCGCGCATTTCATCAAGCGTAGGCGCCGGCACCAGGCATTCACGGCGCGAACCAATCAGGTGCTTTTTACCCATCGCTTCCAGTGCCTGGCGCAGCAGCGGCCAGTTGGCCGGATCGTGATAACGCAGCAGCGCTTTATGCAGACGGCGCTGTTTATCCCCTTTCGGCACCACCACTTCTTCGCTCTTGTAATCGATCTTCGACAGCGGGTTTTTCCCGGTGTAATACATGGTCGTCGAGTTAGCCAGCGGCGACGGATAGAAGTTCTGCACCTGGTCTAAGCGGAAGCGATGACGCTTGAGCCACAGCGCCAGGTTCACCATATCTTCATCGCGCGTGCCGGGGTGCGCAGAGATAAAGTACGGGATCAGATACTGCTCTTTACCCGCCTCTTTAGAATAGGTGTCGAACAGCTGTTTAAAGCGATCGTAGCTGCCCATCCCCGGTTTCATCATCTTCGACAGCGGCCCCTCTTCGGTATGCTCCGGGGCAATCTTCAGATAACCACCAACGTGATGCGTCGCCAGCTCTTTCACATAGCGCGGATCTTCCACCGCCAGATCGTAACGCACACCGGAAGCGATGAGGATCTTCTTGATACCTTTCAGATCGCGGGCACGACGATAGAGATCGATTGTCGGCTGGTGGTTCGTGTCCATGTGCGGGCAGATATCCGGGTAAACGCAGGAGAGACGACGGCACGTCTGCTCGGCGCGCGGTGATTTGCAGCGCAGCATATACATGTTGGCGGTTGGCCCGCCAAGATCGGAGATAACGCCGGTAAAACCGGGCACCGTGTCGCGAATCGCTTCGATTTCGTTGATGATCGAATCTTCGGAACGGCTCTGGATAATGCGCCCTTCATGCTCGGTGATCGAACAGAAAGAACACCCCCCAAAGCAGCCGCGCATGATGTTAATCGAGAAGCGGATCATCTCGTAAGCCGGGATACGGCTGTTACCGTATGCCGGATGCGGCACGCGCTTATAAGGCAGCGCAAAAACGCTGTCCATCTCTTCGGTTGAGAGCGGAATCGCTGGCGGGTTGATCCAGATGTAACGGTCACCGTGCTTTTGCATCAGCGCACGGGCGCAGCCTGGGTTCGTTTCGTGGTGCAGAATGCGTGACGCATGCGCGTAGAGCACTTTATCGGCTTTCACCTTCTCAAAAGAAGGCAGCAGCACGTAGGTTTTTTCCCACGGTTTCGGCCGCGGCGGCTGAACGGTAACACGTTTTGCTTCCTGCGCTTTCGGTTCAACCGGTTTGTTATCGGCACACGGCAGATCGTCGCCGTACGGATGTGGGATCGGATCGATTTTGCCCGGCGTATCAAGGCGCGTGGAATCAACGCCGCTCCAGCCCGGCAGCGCTTCTTTGACGATGATCGCGGTGTTACGCACGTCGCGGATTTCACCGATCGGTTCACCGGCAGCGAGGCGATGCGCCACTTCCACCAGCGGGCGCTCGCCGTTGCCAAACATCAGCATGTCAGCTTTGGCATCGATCAGCACCGATCGACGCACGGTATCGGACCAGTAATCGTAATGCGCGGTACGGCGCAGGCTGGCCTCGATGCCGCCGAGGATCACCGGCACATCTTTCCACGCTTCTTTACAGCGCTGGGTATAAACCAGCGTCGCGCGATCCGGACGTTTACCGGCGACGTTATCCGGCGTGTAAGCGTCGTCATGGCGCAGCTTACGATCGGCGGTGTAGCGGTTGATCATCGAGTCCATGTTGCCAGCGGTCACGCCGAAGAACAGGTTCGGTTTACCGAGGCGCATAAAGTCGTCTTTGCTGTTCCAGTCCGGCTGGGCGATGATGCCAACGCGAAAGCCCTGCGCTTCCAGCATACGGCCGCAAATCGCCATGCCGAAACTCGGGTGGTCGACGTAAGCATCCCCCGTCACCAGAATGATGTCGCAGCTATCCCAGCCAAGTTGATCCATCTCTTCGCGCGACATTGGCAAAAACGGCGCGGGGCCGAAGCAGGCCGCCCAGTACTGGGGCCATGAGAAAAGGTCACGATCCGGTTGGATCAGGGATATTGCGCTCATCTTGCTTCCAAAGGTGGTAAAAAAATCATCAAAGGGCGGCGATTATACGCCGTAAACTTGCATGAAATGAAGGAGGATTTTGTCAAGGCCTGATAAGCGCGCAGCCACCAGGCCAGCTTAGTTATGGCGCGGGGTTCACCAGCAGTTGCCCCATCGAACCGCGATCGGCCATTTCCAGCGTCTGGCTGTGATACTGGAACGGGAAGTGCGGCCACGAAGGCTGACCAAACCACACCAGCAACTCAACCTGCCCGTCAATCCAGACCGTATCTTTCCAGCCCCGATCTTCCGGGAAAGGCATCGCACCATTCACGTTGCGCACCAGGAACATGACGCCTTCAATATGGAACGACTGCGGCATCTCCGCTCGCACCGTCCAGCGCTCCCAGGTGCCCTGCTGGGCGGTAATATCGATACGCTGCGTATCCCACAACTGGCCGTTAATGCCCGGATCGCTGCCCAGGGTAATGTCGCGGTTGCGGGTTGGCGTACCGGCCTGAATGTCGGACGGCAACAGGCGCATCGGCAGCGTGTCGGTGACCAGCGGCAGCAGGCCGGTCGGTCGCAGCGTCAATACCAGCGTGGAGATCAAAATGCTCGACGGCTCAAAGAAGCCGCGCAGGCGGTCCATAATGCTCGCCGCTTCACCGCAGGTGATCGACACTTCATCGCCATTGGTCATATCCACCAGCACTTCGCGCCGCTCACCCGGTGCCAGTGAAAGCTGTTTAACCGAAACAGGCGCGGGTAAAAAACCCTGATCGCCGGCGATCACATGCAGCGCGCGACCATCGCTCATTTGCAATTGATAACGGCGGGAGTTTGAGGCGTTTAACAGACGCAGACGCACCCAGCCGCGAGAGACTTCGACATACGGGCTTTGCGCACCGTTGACCATCAGCGTATCACCGACAAATCCACCGCTGCCCGGCTCGCTGTATTCCGGCGTGCCGAAATTATCCAGCCGTTTGTCCTGAATAATGACCGGGAAATCATCCACGCCGTAGTGCTTAGGAATCGGTAGCGATTTGCTGATCTCATCTTCGACCAGCCACATTCCGGCCAGCCCGTTATACACCTGCAGCGCGGTACGGTTCGGCGTATTGGCGTGATACCAGAGCGTCCCCGCGCTCTGGCGGATCGGCAGTACCGGCGCCCAGTCGTTATTGGCGGTCATCATACGCGCCGCGCCGCCGATAAGCGGGCCTGGCACCTGCAAACCGCTCACGGTCATTGCCACGTTTTCCGCCAGCCGGTTGCTGTAAATCAGCTTAACGTCATCCCCGTTCCAGACGCGGATCGTCGGCCCGAGATAACGCCCGTTAATGCCGGAAACTTGCGCCCGAGTGCCGGTGGCAAACGACCAGTGCGCGCGTTGTAAGGTCATAAACAGCGGCTGACCGCGCCGGGATTCCAGCAGCGGAGGAATGGGTAACGGCGGTTGCGGCCCGGCAGCATTTGCCCTCAGCGGCACCGCGCCTGCACAAAGCGCAACCCCGGATGCCTGAAGAAACTGACGCCGACTGAGTGACATATTTGCTCCGTGTAAAACTGACTCAATGCGCCGGAGGTTTTCGCTCCTCCGGTGTTGCGAAATAAAACAGATTAAACCCGGCCGGTTGCTTCGCGTTCTGCAACTTCTTTATCGAGCTCTGCAATTTTTGCCGCCATCAGTTCGCGACAGTGCGTCGCCAGCTGGCGTACCTGATCTTTACCAAATTGCGAAACATCAACCGGCGGCAGCATCTCGACAATCACCAGCCCGTTGTGCAGGCGGTTAAGGTTAACTTTGTTTGCGTTGTTGGAAACACACACCGGAATGATTGGAACACCGGCGGCAATCGCCGCATGAAACGCACCGGTTTTAAACGGCAGTAAACCGCGACCGCGGCTGCGGGTGCCTTCCGGGAACATCCAGATGGAAATATTGCGTTTCTGGATCTGTTTCACCACTTCGGCAATGGTGCCGTGCGCTTTTGCGCGGTTATCGCGATCGATGAGCAGGTTGCCAGTCAGCCAGTAAAGCTGCCCGAAGAACGGCACCCAGAGCAGGCTTTTCTTACCGACAGTGACCGTTGGCGGCAGCACAATGCTGGAGGCGGTCACCATATCGTAGTTGCTCTGGTGGTTAGCAATATAGATAGCGTTGCCAAACTTTTCCGCGCCTGCCGGCAGACGGGTTTCGACTTTCAGACCAAAGACCGGCGCAAGGCGACCGAACATATGGCCGAAGGTAGCAACGTGTTTAGGATTACGCGGACTGAATAAACAATAGAGAGAGCCGAATACGCACACCAGAATGGAGTAGATGACGACAATAATGACGCGAAAAATGAATAGCATAACAAACCTCTGAAGCCCATACCTTTGAGCATTATATACACGCCAGCGCCATCACGCTGAAACTGGCTGTGTCGCCGTCGACCCGCAACGGGCCTGGGCTATTTTTTTAAAGGCCGCAGTAGGGTGTGCGGCCTTTAAAAAAACGTATTGTTAATCGCAATGCACGAATTAACAACGCTTTTACGGGAAATTTTCTCAGAAAGATCTCCCCACCGGGAAGGTGGGGAGCCTGGCGGCGAAGATTACTCTTCGCTGTCGCCCGCACCCGGGCGGGAAGGCGCGTCAATCTCGACGCGATCAATTTTTTGCAGGCCGCGCATCAGCGTACCGCGACGTCCGCGCTCGCCCTGCACTTTTTGCAGCTCTTCCGGACGCAGTTTGATTTTACGTTTGCCCACGTGGATGGTCAGCGTGCTTTGTGGCGGCAGCAAATAGAGATGCGCAAGATTATCTGCCCCTGTCGCCGCATCAGCGGAAGGAATACCGATAATCTTGTTGCCTTTACCTTTCGACAACTGCGGCAGCTCGTTGACCGGGAACATCAACATGCGGCCCGCAGCTGTAATCGCCAGCAGCATGTCGCTGTCGTTCTCGATCTCCAGCGGCGGCATCACTTTGGCGTTTTCCGGCAGGCTGATCAGCGTCTTACCGGCACGGTTACGCGCCACTAAGTCGTTGAAGGTACAAACGAAGCCATAACCCGCATCGGACGCCATCAGCAGTTTTTGGTCCTCGTTGCTCATCATCATATGCTCAACGGTCGCCCCCGGCGGCAGCGTCAGCTTACCGGTTAACGGCTCGCCCTGGCCGCGTGCGGAAGGCAGCGTAATCGGGTCGATGGCGTAGCTGCGCCCGGTGGTATCAATAAACACTACCGGTTGGTTGCTCTTGCCTTTCACGGAAGACTTCCAGCTATCGCCCGCTTTGTAGCTCAGCCCCTGCGCGTCAATGTCGTGGCCTTTGGCGCTGCGCACCCAGCCCATTTGCGACAGCACAATGGTCACCGGTTCAGACGGCTGCATATCGTGCTCGTTCATCGCTTTCGCTTCTTCGCGCTCGTGCAGCGGTGAACGACGATCGTCGCCAAATGCGTCGGCATCGGCTTGCAGCTCTTTTTTCAGCAGGTTGTTCATCTTGCGCTCAGAGGCCAGGATCGCCTGTAATTGATCGCGCTCTTTTGCAAGATCGTCCTGCTCGCCGCGGATCTTCATCTCTTCCAGTTTGGCGAGGTGGCGCAGTTTTAACTCAAGGATCGCTTCCGCCTGCGTTTCGCTGAGACCGAAACGCGACATCAGCGCGGGTTTCGGCTCATCTTCCGTACGGATGATTTCGATCACTTCGTCGATATTGAGAAACGCCACCAGCAAACCTTCGAGGATATGCAGGCGTTTGAGCACTTTATCCAGCCGGTGATTCAGGCGGCGGCGCACGGTATCACGGCGAAACGCCAGCCACTCGGTGAGGATCTCCAGCAGGTTTTTCACCGCCGGGCGGCCATCCAGGCCGATCATGTTCAGGTTGATGCGGTAGCTTTTTTCCAGATCGGTGGTGGCGAACAGGTGGTTCATCACCTGCTCCATATCCACGCGGTTGGAGCGCGGCACAATCACCAGACGCGTCGGGTTTTCATGATCCGATTCGTCACGCAAATCATCGACCATCGGCAGCTTTTTATTGCGCATCTGGCTGGCGATCTGCTCCAGTACGCGCGCGCCGGAAACCTGGTGCGGCAGCGCAGTAATGACCACTGCGCCATCCTCTTTTTTCCACACCGCGCGCATACGCACCGAACCGCGACCGTTCTGGTAGATTTTGCGTATCTCAGCGCGGGAGGTGATGATTTCCGCTTCGGTTGGGTAGTCTGGCCCCTGCACGATATCCAGCAGCTCATCGAGCGTGGTTTTCGGCTGCTCAATCAGGGTAATCGCCGCGTTGGCTACTTCGCGCAGGTTATGCGGCGGAATATCCGTCGCCATCCCCACGGCAATACCGGTGGTACCGTTGAGCAGGATATTCGGCAGGCGCGCAGGCAGCATTTTCGGCTCCTGCATCGTGCCGTCGAAGTTCGGTACCCAGTCAACGGTGCCTTGCCCCAGTTCGCTCAGCAGCAGCTCGGCATATTTGGAGAGACGGGATTCGGTGTAACGCATCGCCGCGAAGGACTTCGGATCGTCCGGCGCCCCCCAGTTGCCCTGGCCATCGACCAGCGGGTAACGGTAGGAGAACGGCTGCGCCATCAGCACCATTGCTTCATAGCAGGCGCTGTCGCCGTGCGGATGGTATTTACCCAGCACGTCACCCACGGTACGGGCGGATTTTTTGAACTTCGCGCTGGCGTTCAGCCCCAGTTCTGACATTGCGTAAACGATGCGACGCTGAACGGGTTTCAGGCCATCACCGATAAACGGCAACGCACGATCCATGATGACGTACATGGAGTAGTTCAGGTATGCGTTTTCCGTAAATTCATGCAGCGCAAGGCGCTCTGCCATATCGCTCATTAATCGTGATTCCTCAACGTATGCGCCCGCCTGTGCGGCGGCAATATTGCCGCAGATACTACCTTATCTGCGGCGAGGAGTCATAGCGATGAGCGATTTTTTCACGCGCGTTTAGCGCTTACTGAGTGACTTTGCGGATCTCTTTGACATCTATTTCTACCGAATTCCAGTCTTTATCGACTTCGCCCTGGATCTCTACCGTATCTTGTGGCCCAACGGTCACGCCGTTCCAGCGCTTGTGGTTGATATCGATATTGATGGTGCCGGTCGAATCTTTAAACAGGTAGGTATCATCAGAGATGCGCTCGACAATATTACCGCGCAGCGTCACCCAGGCGTCGTCGCGCAGTGATTTCGCGCTTTCAACAGTGGCTTTGCTGCCGTTCGGCCCGGTAAAACCGCCGCTCTGCGAGGTTGCGCCCGGCCCGGTGAAACCGCCCGTATTCGCCGCGAAAACGGGTGCGGAACAGAGTGTGAGAACAGCGACAAGTGCAGCAATCTTTTTCATGTTTTATCTCCCTTACGATGGTTAACGTCCATTTAACCCGTCACTCCTTAACGACTTCTTAACGGGAAAAAAGATTATTTTCCGCTGTACATTGTCGACCAGCAGCGGTTTTACTGCCAATAACACGGAGTGAAAGGAGGCAAAATGCGCATTTTACTGGTGGAAGATGACACGCTCATCGGCGACGGTTTAAAAGCCGGGCTGGGCAAAAAAGGCTTCAGCGTCGACTGGTTTACCGATGGCAAACAAGGCAAGGCCGCCCTGTTTAGCGCGCCTTATGATGCAGTGATCCTCGACTTAACGCTGCCCGGCATCGACGGGCTGGATATTCTGCGCGACTGGCGCGAGCAAAAGCGCGTGGAACCAGTGTTAATCCTCACCGCACGCGATGCCATCGACCAGCGCGTTGAGGGGCTGCGGCTGGGCGCAGATGATTATCTGTGCAAACCGTTCGCGCTGGTTGAAGTGGCGGCAAGGCTCGAAGTACTTATTCGCCGCCGCCACGGGCAGACGCACAGCATGCTGCGCCATGGCAACGTCACGCTCGATCCCGGTAATCTGGTCGCCACGCTTGACGGCGAAACGCTGGCGCTAAAACCGAAAGAGTTCGCCCTGCTGGAACTGCTGCTGCGTAATGCCGGGCGCGTGCTGCCGCGTAAATTAATCGAAGAGAAGCTCTATACCTGGGACGACGAGGTCACCAGCAACGCGGTGGAAGTGCATGTACACCATTTACGCCGCAAGCTCGGTACGACGTTTATCCGCACCGTTCATGGCATCGGTTATACCCTGGGAGACGCATGAAACTGACCCGCCCGCTGAGTTTACGCCTGCGCCTGACGATGCTCTTTTTACTGCTCTCGATGGTCGCCTGGCTCAGCGCCAGTCTGGTTGCCTGGCAACAAACCCGCGATAAACTCGACAAACTGTTTGATACCCAGCAAACGCTGTTCGCCAAACGGCTGAGCGTGATGGAGTTTGAGCCGCTGAAAAACGCCGCGCCGTCGCTCGGTAAAAAGAAGATCAAACACGGCCATCTGGATGATGACGCGCTGGCTTTCGCTATCTACTCAACCGACGGCAACATGCTGCTGAACGATGGCGAAAACGGCAAAGCGATCCCCTATAACTACCGGCGGGAAGGGTTTGAGAACGGACAGCTACGTGATGACGACGACCAATGGCGTTTTCTGTGGCTTACTGCGCCGAACGGGAAATTCCGTGTGGTGGTCGGCCAGGAGTGGGATTATCGCCACGAGATGGCGCTGGAGATCATCACCTCGCAGCTCACACCGTGGCTTATCGCCCTGCCTTTGATGCTGGTGCTGTTAATCGTATTGCTGAGCCTGGAATTGCGTCCGCTGAAAAAACTGGCGCAGGCGCTGCGCTCACGGGCGCCGGATCGTGCCGATCCGCTCAGTAACGAGGGCGTTCCCAATGAAGTGCGCCCGTTAGTGGATGCGCTGAACCAACTCTTTGACCGCACGCACAGAATGATGCAGCGTGAACGCCGCTTTACGTCTGATGCCGCGCATGAGTTACGCAACCCGCTGGCGGCGCTGAAAGTGCAAACCGAGGTCGCACAGCTTTCCGATGACGATCCCGCCGCACAGCAAAAAGCCCTTGCCCAGTTGCACGTGGGTATCGATCGCGCCACGCGCCTGGTGGATCAATTGCTTACCCTTTCGCGGCTCGACTCGCTTGATGATCTCGACGATCTGCAAACGGTTTCTCTGGCGGAGCTACTGCAATCGGCGGTAATGGAGATTTACCCGACAGCACAGCAAGCAGGTATTGATATACGCCTGCATCTCAATGCCCCTGCTGTCAGCCGCCAGGCGCAACCGCTTTTGCTTAGCCTTCTGGTGCGTAACCTGCTGGATAATGCTCTTCGCTACAGCCCGCCAGGCAGCGTGGTCGATGTAACGCTGGACGCCACCGCCTTTAGCGTTCGCGATAATGGCCCCGGTATTGACGATGAAGCGCTGGCGCGCATTGGCGAGCGTTTTTATCGCCCGCCGGGACAAACGCAAACCGGCAGTGGGCTGGGGTTATCAATTGTGCAACGCATTGCCCGCCTGCATCACCTGCGCGTCACGTTTGGCAATCATCCGCAAGGCGGTTTTATCGCGCAGGTAAGCTGGTAGCGGCGTTTATTGCGGCTCAAGCAAAAGTCTTTGCACGTTTTGCCAATTTTTCCGCACCGTTGATACGGTTAAAATCGCGGTCAAACGCATTTAACCAAGGATTTCTAATGAGCAATATCTTAATTATCAACGGTGCGAAGAAATTCGCGCACTCTAACGGTCAACTCAATGACACCCTGACCGAGGTCGCGGAAAGTTTTCTGCGCGACGCCGGACATGATGTTAAAACCGTACGTACCGACGGCGATTACGACATCAAAGCGGAAGTGGAAAACTTCCTGTGGGCCGACACCATTATCTGGCAAATGCCTGGCTGGTGGATGGGCGCGCCGTGGACCGTTAAGAAATATATGGACGATGTGTTTACTGAAGGCCACGGTTCGCTGTACGCCAGCGACGGTCGCACACGTTCTGACGCTTCGAAAAAATACGGTTCCGGCGGTTTGATTCAGGGCAAAACCTATATGCTGTCGCTGACCTGGAACGCGCCAATGGAAGCATTTACGGATAAAGAGCAGTTCTTCCACGGCGTCGGGGTTGACGGGGTTTATCTGCCATTCCATAAAGCGAACCAGTTCCTTGGCATGGAAGCGCTGCCGACTTTTATCGTTAACGACGTGATTAAAATGCCGGATGTGCCGCGCTATATCGCAGAATATCGCAAGCATCTCGGTGAGATTTTTGCTTAACTGTGAAGCTGGACTTATAGGGAGTAGGTTAATCATGTTGACAGTTATTGCAGAAATCCGTACCCGTCCAGGACAGCATCACCGCCAGGCGGTACTCGATGAGTTCGCGAAGATTGTGCCGGTCGTGTTGCAGGAAGCGGGTTGCCACGGCTACGCGCCGCTGGTCGATCACGTCGCGAATGTGAGTTTCCAGGCGACCGCGCCGGACTCGATCATGATGGTGGAACAGTGGGAAAGCGTGGCGCACCTTGAAGCGCACCTGCAAACACCGCATATGAAAGCGTGGAGCGAAGCGGTAAAAGGCGACGTGCTTGAGACGCATATCCGCATCCTGGAAGCGGGTCTCTAAGCGTTTGTCCCTCTCCGTTTAAAGAGAGGGACACTGCTTTTACCAGTAGAGTTTCCAGCTCTGCGAAAAGCGCATCAGCGCTTCCACATAGAAGTAATCCCCCCAGCTACTACACTCATCAACGCCTTTATTGCTCGCCAGATGATATACGGAATGTTTCAGCAGCCCGTTGGTCGGTTCGTTTTTCCCCGCCAGATAGTGCTTATTAAGCGATGACATTATGCGCATTGCCCATTGCTGGTAGCGTTCTCTGTCCGGATCGGTAACGGGCAGATGCTTAACCAGCTCCAGTAGCCCGCAGACAGCAATCGCCGCCGATGACGAATCGCGCAGCGCATCGGTGCCGACCAGCGCCAGATCCCAGTGGCACACCGCATCTTCCGGCAAACGGTTGAGAAAGTAGTTCGCCAGCCGTTTCGACAGCGCTACCATCGTTTGATCGCCGGTGTAGATAAAGCTCAGCAGAAAACCGTAAATCCCCCACGCCTGCCCGCGCGACCAGCAGGAATCATCCGCGTAGCCCTGCTGCGTATTGCCGTAACGCGGCGCACCGGTATTGATATCCATATAGTACGTATGAAACGTGGAGGCATCTTCGCGAATCAGGTATTTCGCCGCCTGCCGCACATGGGCTTGCGCCGCATCGGCAAAGCGCCGATCCCCGGTCTGTTCAGTTGCCCAGTAGAGCAACGGCAGGTTCATATTGCAGTCGATGATCATCCGTCCGGCTTGTTCGGGATCGCGCAGATCGCCCCATGCCTGGATGATCTGCGCTTTGTGGTGGAAGCGTTCCAGCAGCGCTTCTGCCGCCAGCAGGGCGAAACCGCGCGCATCGCGATTGCCGGTCAGCCGCCAGCTTGCCACGCACGAAAGCGTATATAAGAAACCGAGATCGTGGGTGTTGGTGTCGCTGCGCCCGGCAATGCGCAGGCCGAACGAGCGCACATGGCGCTCTGCCAGCGCCTGGAACTGCTCATCACCGCTCATTTCCCATGCCAGCCAAAGCTGCCCGGTCCAGAAACTGGTAGTCCACTCAATATTGTCGGTTAACGGGTAATAACCCTGCACGCAGGTTTCGGCGGGAAAGCGTTCACCGAATTCCGTTAAATGACGGCGAATCAGTTCAAGGGTATGGCTACGCGCCGAATCAAGTTCATCTTTAAATACCTGCGCATCCACAGGTGCGCCGGGATAATCGCGTAACGTTTCCTCAACGATTTTACTTAACATATTTCGGTTCCTTTTTGGTGCGTAATTTAAAATAGCCGTTAACGCGCTAGTTATTTCCCGCGATATCCAGTGCGCGATGCTGACGCCATTTACTTTGGCAGGCCGATAACGTAAACAGCGAAATTAATGTGAAGGTCAGTGCCACGCAGCCCATAATAATATAGGTATTTTCAAAACCGATGCGGTCATACAAAATACCGGCTGGGGAAGAGACCACGACATTACCGACATATAACATTGCCTGGTAGCCTAATAAATACATGGTGGCATTAACGCGTTTATCGAAATGCTCAGCAATATATTTAAAGACTGACACCAGCAGCAGACAAATCTCAAGACCGTATAACGGTTTTAATACTGAAATAAGCAGATGCGATTCGCACAGTCCGGAAATAATCAACCGCGCACCCACCACCAGCCCGACAATCAATAATCCGCGTTTCGCGCCGATGAAATTCACAAACAGCGGGATCACCATATACATGACGAATTCCATGCCGGATTGCACCGTACCCAGATAACCAAACACGGCGTTGCCCTGATGAACATCATCAAAGAAAGTGACGAAATAGCGGGAGAACTGCTGCTCGGCGATAAACATCATCCACGCCACACCGGCGACATAGAGACAGAATGCCCAGAATTTGCGGTTACGCAGCAGAGCGTAGACATCCGCCGGGGCGATTTTCTCTTTGGTTAGCACCTCGCTGGCGTTGGCGGCGTTAACGTTGACTTTCAGGCTCAGCAGCACCGCCAGCATGATAAGCGACGCGACCGATCCCATGATGAAGTTATACGCCGGTGAGAGGTTAAACAGCAGGCCGGAGAACGAGGATGCCACCGCCCAACCGAGCGAGCCCCACATCCTGATTTGACCAAACTCCATGCCGTTTAAGCGGCTGTAGCGGTCGGTATAAGATTCACAGGCGGCGACGCCCGCATACCAGGCAAAACTTAAATAGATAGCGCCAACAATAATGCCCAGCAGGGTATTTGAAATTAATAACGGCTGGTAAACGTAGATAAAAAAGGGTGCCATTAATGCCGACATCAGCACTACAAAATAGAGCAAATATTTGCTCATGCCGATTTTATCCAGAATGTAACCGTAAATCGGTTTTAAAATAACGGAAAAGATCCCGTTAATGGCAAACACCGTACCAATAACTGTGCCGCTAAGATTGGCTTTTTGCCCTAGCCAGATAGCCAGTAAGCCGATACTTGCCGACCAGGTAAAAAAATAGAGAAAGATAAAGCTACTGATTTTGTAATATTCGGCTTTACTATTTATCGCGATCTTTTCCATACTATCCTCGACGAAAGCATGTAGGGTTCAGAGTTTATAGCCCGGCCGTAGCCGGGAATTAAAAGGCAATAACAATATTATTTTTCTGCCCCGGTTTTTTAATCACCAGCGCCTGTTCTTCGATATTCAACTGCGGTAAGACAAAATCAAAAGCCTGCTCGGTAATAGCCGCCTGAACGGCACAGGCCAGCCACTGCCTGCCCGGCGCAATATTTCCACGCAGCAGCGGAATTGACGCGCAAGGAGAAAACATAATGCTACTGTTGGGCGGTGTGACTACGCTGTCGGCTTCACGCGGCGCGGTGGGAAGTAATTCAAAGATGCCGCTGACACCATTTTCCGCGCACACCAGGCTACCGCCCTGCTCGTTGCGATGCGGCGCTTTCAGCACCGCAAATCCACCCTCCACGCTTTGTAAATGACGGGCGGAATCAATGCGATGCACGCGCAGATGCCAGTCGCCGCACGGTATAAGCCAGCTTGCGATATGCACGTCTGACCATGGCGACCAGCGCGAGAAAATCGCCTGTTCTGTCACAACGACGTCGTCACACTCGCGGCGGCCACGAAAATAGTTATCCCCGTCGCTGAGCAAAAGCATTGAGTCGCAAGCGGCGTGTTTAATTCCGTAGCGCCCGCGTTCAATGGTGAAACCAAAACGGCTTGAGTAGGCAAACTTAGTGTATTTCGCCTCGGTATTGACGTAATTGTTCAGCTCCAGTTGGCCGGCGGTGAGCATCCAGACATGCCGCGAGCGATCGCTGTGGACAATAATCTGTCCGGCAGGCGCAATCGTGCGCTGCGTGTTTAGCGCAGGCAACGGCAGTTCTGGTGCTTGCCAGAAATCGTCTGATTGCGGCAGCGCCAGAATCAGGAAAACTTTCAGCGCCCAGTATGGTGAGCCCGGCGAATTGTAGTCTTCACACATCGCAAGGTTCGGGTAGGCGAAACCGAGCGTTAAAATACCGTCGCGATCGAAAATCGGCTGCTGTAACCACCAGCGCAAATGGCGCAGGATAATCCCTTTCACCACGCCAGGAGAAAACACCGCCAGCCCGGAAAAGGCAACCGCACTCCAGAAAGCGACCATTGCGAAACGGTACGTCAGGCTGCGGCCAAAAGGCACGGATTCGCCCCCCGCCGCTGACATATAGATAAAATCTTCGGCAAAAAGCGTTGCCCGCTCGCGGAGCGTCGCCGCGCGCGCTGCATCGTCTTCCGCGTTCAGCGTGGCGTAAATCAGCCCGTAAAAATGGAATGCCATCGAGATGTAGTAATCTTTTGGTCGGCCCGGGCCATCGGAATACCAACCGTCACCCAGGTAGTAGGCATCCATCATGCGAAAACGGCGTTCGATGGCTGCGGCATCCCAGGGTAATCCGGCGCGTTTAAAACCGAGCTGCACCATGATGGCGAAAAAATTCCAGTTGCTGTCGGGCATCTGCGCGTCGGTGATTTGGTTCAGCCACTGGTGCAGATTGCGGACATCAGCTTCGCTCATCAACGTAGTGAATTTATCGCCCAACAGCGCCAGCCCCAGACCATAAGCCGCCATCTCCACCAACCGCTGATCGTAGGGTTCCGTTGCGCCCCAGTAGCCCGCGCTGTGTGGATCGACACCGCGTTTGATCGCTGCCAGATATTTGTGGCTGAACGGTTCTGCGTCGCCGCTGGCCATTAACGGAAACAGCCCCCACAACGCACGGGACAGCCCTTCCATTTCAGCAATCGCATCGCTGTAATGCGCGCTGGTGGCTCCCAGCGAGAAATGCGACGCCCCTTCAGGAAACTGTTTATCCAGCGCCGCCAGCATCTGCTTCAGCGCGCCGACCACATCGTCGCGGGATGACAATGGATTTGATGTTTTCACTTCCGCCGCCTGCATAGCGTTCTCTCCTTCATGGTGTGGCTGAAGGATAGTGAATGAACAACCGCCGGAAATGTTAGCTTTGTCACATCGGCATGCTTTGCCCGAACCCGCTGTTGAAAAAATTTAAAACCGTGGTTTATAAATGGACCCTGCGGGTTAAAAATTGAGATGGGTTGCACTATGACGACACCATTGCAGAACGAACGGCTTGAATTGATCACGTTAAACGATGCGGTGGTGTCGTTTAGCCGCCTGTTCGCCAATACCGTGCGTTATCACCACTGGCACCAGTGTCTGGAGGTGCTGTACGTTGAAGAGGGTTTTGGCGTGGTGATGGTTGATAACCGCCAGTACACCATGCGCCCTGGGCGGCTCTTTTTCTTTCCGCCTTTCACCATCCATAAAGTGATGGTGGATGAGCAAGCGCAGGCCATTTATCGGCGCACCATTATTCACGTTGATCACCATGCCGTGCTGCAAAACCTGCGCGCGTTCCCGCACAATCACCAGCGTTTGCAGCATCTCGCTTTACGCGGTGGCGCGGCGGTGGTGATGGATGTCGCGGCTATTCACCCGCATATCGACCACCTGTTTAGCAGCTACGCGAGGCTTGCCGAAAACCACAGTCTGAATGGCGAACAGGTCGCCTGTTTGTTGCTTAATCTGTTGAGTATGTTGCCGGAAGATAAGCAGAAATTGCCGGATGAACGCAACGGCATTGCCACACCGGTGATGTTCTGGCTGGAGGAGAATTACCGGCAGAAATTCAGTCTTGCGCAGCTGGCGCAGGAGTTAGGAAAATCCCGCAGCTATGTCTCGCGCCGTTTCCATTTTGAGACCGGCGAACCTATCCACCAGTATCTGAACACGTTGCGCTTGCGCAAAGCGTGCGACTTGCTACTACATAGCGCGCTGGCCATTCATCATATCGCCAGCGAAGTGGGCTTCTCAGATGTCACTTACTTTATCAGCGCGTTTAAGAAAGGCATTGGCGAAACGCCGCTGCAATACCGGAAAAATCGGGCTGACTGTCGGCGTAACGAGGGGGGTTAACGAAGCGGTAAATCAGTTCAACGACTTCTTGCCGCAACGTATTCAGCAAGCGTTAATGAAACTGTCGCAGTTGAAAACTGCATTGTCAGATGGGTTGCGCCACGGCAGCCCGAACTGCGGCCGCGCACTGGTCAATATCTATCGCTACGAGAAGAGCTACTATCCCAAACTGAACTGATGGTGAAAGTGGCTGCGTTGCAAACTTAACTGACTTACCCGACCCGCGCATTCGCGAGCCGGGCAAGCCTTCCAGACGGGATTAGGCTTCAATGTCCGCCATATCGCCTTTTTCCTGCAGCCAGTTGCGGCGATCTTCTGAACGCTTCTTCGCCAGCAACATATCCATCATCGCGTTGGTCTGCTGCTCGTCTTCGTCGTTAATCACCAGTTGCACCAGGCGACGGGTATTCGGATCCAGCGTGGTTTCGCGCAACTGCATCGGGTTCATTTCGCCCAGCCCTTTAAAGCGCTGCACGTTCGGTTTGCCCTTTTTGCGTTTTAACTGCTCCAGCACACCGGTTTTTTCTTCTTCCGTGAGCGCGTAATAAACCTCTTTGCCAAGGTCGATACGGTACAACGGCGGCAGCGCCACGTAGACGTGGCCGTTTTTTACCACGGAGCGGAAGTGCTTCACGAACAATGCGCACAGCAAAGTAGCGATGTGCAGACCATCGGAGTCCGCATCCGCGAGAATACAGATCTTGCCGTAACGCAACTGGCTCAGATCGTCGCTGTCCGGATCGATGCCGATCGCCACCGAAATGTCGTGCACCTCCTGCGAGGCCAGCACTTCATCCGAAGAGACTTCCCAGGTGTTCAGGATCTTACCTTTCAGCGGCATGATCGCCTGGTATTCACGATCGCGCGCCTGTTTCGCGGAGCCGCCCGCCGAGTCACCTTCCACGAGGAACAGTTCGGTGCGGTTCAGATCCTGCGCGGTGCAATCCGCCAGCTTGCCAGGCAACGCCGGGCCGCTGGTCAGCTTTTTACGCACCACTTTTTTGGCGGCGCGCATACGACGCTGGGCGCTGGAGATCGCCATCTCCGCCAGCAGTTCCGCCGTTTGAATATTCTGGTTCAGCCACAGGCTGAATGCGTCTTTCACCACGCCAGAAACAAACGCGGCGCACTGACGGGAAGATAATCGCTCTTTGGTCTGCCCGGCGAATTGCGGATCCTGCATCTTCACTGACAGCACATAAGCGCAGCGATCCCAGATGTCTTCCGCCGACAACTTCACGCCACGCGGCAGAATATTGCGGTATTCGCAAAACTCGCGCATCGCGTCCAGCAATCCCTGACGCAGACCGTTAACGTGCGTGCCGCCCTGCATGGTGGGGATCAGGTTGACGTAGCTTTCCGTCAGCAGCTCGCCGCCTTCCGGCAGCCACAGCAGCGCCCAATCCACCGCTTCCGTTTCCGCAGAGAAATTGCCGATAAACGGTTTCTCCGGCAGCGTCGGCAGGCCATTTACCGCTTCACACAGATAATCGTTCAGGCCATCCTGGTAGCACCAGCGCTGCTCGGCGTTGTTCACCTCATCTTTAAAGGTGATCTCGACGCCCGGGCAAAGTACGGCTTTGGCTTTCAGCAGATGCGTCAAACGGGAAACGGAAAAACGCGGGCTATCAAAGAAGGATTCGTCCGGCCAGAAATGCACGCTGGTGCCGGTATTGCGTTTACCGCAGGTGCCGATCACTTGCAGATCCTGCACTTTTTCACCGTTTTCAAACGCGATGCTATAGACCTGGCCGTCACGCTTGACGGTCACTTCCACGCGGCGGGACAAGGCGTTAACCACCGAGATGCCGACGCCGTGCAAGCCACCAGAGAACTGGTAGTTTTTATTGGAAAATTTACCGCCCGCGTGCAGACGACAGAGGATCAGCTCAACGGCCGGAACGCCCTCTTCCGGGTGGATATCCACCGGCATACCGCGCCCGTCATCGATAACTTCCAGCGACTGATCGGCGTGCAGGATCACGTCCACGCGCTTAGCGTGGCCCGCCAGCGCTTCATCGACGCTGTTATCAATAACTTCCTGGCCCAGATGGTTAGGGCGCGTGGTATCGGTGTACATCCCCGGACGGCGGCGAACCGGCTCAAGCCCGGTGAGTACCTCTATGGCATCAGCGTTGTAGGATTGCGTCATGGTTTGTTCGTAGATAGTGACCGCATCGTTTCCCTGATGGCTCAATGCAGCCCAAGGAAATCGATAATCTGTGTGAAATGATTCTCAAAGCCCACAAAAGCATGGTTTCCGCCCTCTTCCACTGTCTGACGGCAGGCATCGTAATATGCCACCGCCTGGCGGTAATCCAGCACTTCGTCCCCGGTTTGTTGTAGCAGCCAGATTAAATCCGGCGCTTCGAGCGGGTCAACTTGCATCACTTTGAGCTCGTAAATATGGCGAGACTCTAGCACATATTGCTGCCCTGTGTAGGGGTTCTCGTTATTGCCAAGATAATCTGCCAGCAATTCAAATGGTCGCACCGCGGGATTCACCACCACCGCAGGCAACATGAAACATTGCGAAAGCCAGGTGGCGTAATAGCCGCCGAGCGAAGAGCCGACGATACCGAGCTGTTTTCCGCCCTGCGCCAGCACCAGTGATTCCAGCAATTCTGCCGCCGCAGCGGGATAAGGTGGCAGTTGCGGCACAATCACGTTGATCTCCGGGTGATGCTGCGCCAGCCATTGCGAAAGCAGCGTCGCCTTGGCGGAACGCGGCGAGCTGTTAAACCCGTGCAGATAAAGGAGCGTGGACATCAGTAACCTTCTGAAGCGGTATCCGGCCTGAACTGGGTGCTTTCCAGACGGCAAACTTCTGTGTGCAACGTTCCGTCCGGGTAGAGATCCAGCCAACGCCAGCCGGGCGCGATGGTATCAAGCGTAAAGTTGGCGCAGTGCGGTTTAAACTGGACGCAGGTCGATGGCGTCGCCAGCAGACGGCGGCCGTTCCAGTCGAGATCCAGCTCCTGGTGAATGTGCCCGCACAACAGATACCGCACCTGCGGAAAACGCTGTAGCACGTTATCCAGTTCACCCGCGTTACGCAGGCTGTGTTGATCGAGCCAACTGCAGCCGGAAGGGAGTGGATGATGATGGAGCAGCAATAAGGTGTGGCGCTGCGGGCTGTCGGTGAGTTTCTTTTCCAGCCAGTCAAGCTGGAACTCGCTCAATTCACCGTGCGGTACGCCAAACACCTGGCTGTCCAGCAGCAGAATTTGCCAGTGCTCGCCGACAAAAACGCGTTTCGCTGGCGAGATCCCCGCATCCTGCAGCGTGCTGTACATGGCGGGCTGGAAATCGTGGTTACCCGGCAGCCAAACACAAGGCGCGTCAAAGCTTGCGATGCCATCAGCGAAAAGCTGATAAGCCGCAGCGGTATGGTCCTGTGCCAGGTCGCCGGTGGCGACAATAAGATCGCATTCACGCTGCTGAGAGCGGATAGCCTCCAGTACCGCCTGATAGCTTTCCCAGGTATTCACCCCTAACAACGTTTCATGCTTTTCGGCAAACAGGTGAGAATCAGTTATTTGTAATACCCTCACTCTGGGCTCACCCGCCAGAGAGAGGTTTAACAGGCTTTCCAAATGGTGTCCTTAGGTTTCACGACGCTAACAAACCGGAATCGCCATTGCTCCATGTGCTAAACAGTAACGCAGCCAATCGGCCAAAAACTGGTTAATTTGATGCTTTTCGTCGCGTTGATGCAACTTTTTATTCGGATAATCATAACGCGCTTTGAAACGAAAGATCTGCTGACTCGAACACACTTCAGCCACCATCGCATCGTGATAAAGGCGCACCGTCATTGACGGCAAGCTCCAGTAACTAATTGATGGCGCGGTCTGTTCAATTTCCACAAGCGTAGTGTAGCGGGTGGACTCGACTATCGTTAACCGGTACTGCGCGTTGGTCACCTGATAGCTCACCGTTTCGCCCGCTGCGTCATTACGCGGCAGCAAGCGGCGCAGCTGGGCGAAATTGGTTTCGCACAGGCGCATCATTTCTGGGAAGTCAGGTGTATAACGCTTCATTTTTTCCACTCGTTTCGTAAGCTCTCATGATGCAGTTGCAGCCATTGCAGGGCAATGACAGACGCTGCGTTGTCGATTTTCCCCTCTTCTACCCACTGGTAAGCCTGTTCCCGGCTCACCACATGAACACGAATATCTTCGTTTTCATCCACCAGACCATGAATACCCGAGGCCTGCGTGGCATCCACTTCGCCCACCAACACGGCGGAACGCTCACTGGTGCCGCCAGGGCTTGCCAAATAACTCAACATTCTTTTCACACGACCAACGTGCAGACCGGCCTCTTCGATGGCTTCGCGACGCACAACATCTTCATCGCTTTCGCCCTCTTCAATCATGCCGGCCACCATTTCGAGTAACCATGGGGTTTCGCTGGTATCAAACGCCGCAATGCGGATCTGTTCGATCAGCACAACTTCGTCGCGCACTGGGTCAAAGGGTAGCA
Organism: Kosakonia sp. SOY2; assembly: GCF_027109175.1. Classification (NCBI taxonomy): domain Bacteria; kingdom Pseudomonadati; phylum Pseudomonadota; class Gammaproteobacteria; order Enterobacterales; family Enterobacteriaceae; genus Kosakonia; species Kosakonia sp. SOY2. The sequence goes on along the minus strand of NZ_JAPVXH010000002.1, from coordinate 190,628 downwards.
AGACTGCGGCATGACCGCGTTCAAAAATTTCACGGCGGACTTCACCGCTCATTTCGCCATTGAATAAACGGTGGCGAAAGCGGTATAGATCGAGCGAAAAAAAACCGCTATAGAGTGTTTCCCGTGCAATAATTTCTACATCGTTTTTTGTGAAAGTCACTGCGGATGTTACTGGCTTACTCATGGGCGGCGTCTCTTTTGAAATAATGACAAAACAGTTGATTTCAAGCCTGTATAGCTATCGTTTCAAGTGCTATGTGATAGATTGATGCATATTTACGCCGATGGCACGTTACGCCAAGCTGAAGCGGTGCCACTATCTGGTAGAATCGGCGATTATTTTTTCTAATTTAGACCAGCGCTAATACTGCTTCACAACAAGGAATGCAAATGAAGAAATTGCTCCCCCTCCTTATCGGCCTGAGCCTGACCGGCTTCAGCGCCATGAGCCAGGCAGAAAACCTGTTACAGGTTTATCAGCAGGCGCGTTTGAGCAACCCGGATCTGCGTAAATCCGCCGCTGACCGCGATGCTGCTTTTGAAAAGATTAACGAAGCGCGTAGCCCGTTACTGCCTCAGCTTGGTTTGGGTGCAGATTATGACTATTCCAATGGCTACCGTGACAGCAAAGGTGTCAATTCGAATGTCACCAGCGCTTCCCTGCAGTTAACGCAAACCATTTTTGATATGTCAAAATGGCGTGCCCTGACGCTGCAGGAAAAAACCGCCGGTATTCAGGACGTCACCTGGCAGACCGATCAGCAAACGTTGATTTTGAATACGGCCACCGCCTATTTCAATGTATTGAGCGCCATTGATACGCTTTCCTACACCGAAGCACAGAAACAGTCTATCTACCGCCAGTTGGATCAAACCACCCAACGCTTTAACGTTGGCCTGGTCGCCATCACCGACGTGCAAAACGCCCGCTCGCAGTACGATACCGTTCTGGCGAACGAAGTGACCGCGCGCAACAACCTTGACAACATGGTGGAAGCGCTGCGTCAGGTCACCGGTAATTACTACCCGCAACTGGCCTCGCTGAACGTCGACAACTTCAAGACCGATAAACCGCAAGCCGTTAATGCGCTGCTGAAGGAAGCGGAAAACCGTAACCTGACGCTGTTGCAGGCGCGTCTGAGCCAGGATCTGGCGCGCGAGCAAATTCGCCAGGCGCAGGATGGTCATTTGCCAACGCTGAATTTAACCGCCTCGACAGGTGTTTCTAACACCTCTTACAGCGGCTCCAAAAGCGCGCAAAACCCGGATGTTGACGCTGGCCAGAATAAAGTGGGTTTGAGCTTCTCCCTGCCGCTGTATCAGGGTGGCCAGGTGAGTTCGCAGGTCAAACAGGCGCAGTACAACTTTGTTGGCGCAAGCGAGCAACTGGAAAGCGCGCACCGCAATGTGGTGCAGACCGTGCGCTCCTCCTTTAACAACGTGAATGCCTCCATCAGCAGCATCAACGCCTACAAACAGGCAGTGGTTTCTGCCCAGAGTTCTCTGGATGCGATGGAAGCGGGTTACTCCGTGGGTACGCGTACTATCGTCGATGTGCTGGACGCGACCACCACGCTGTATAACGCCAAGCAGCAGCTCTCCAGCGCACGTTACAATTACCTGATCAACCAGTTGAACATCAAAGCCGCGCTGGGTTCGTTGAACGAGCAGGATCTGCTGGCGCTGAACAGCACGCTGGGTAAACCGGTCGATACCTCGCCGGAAAGCGTCGCGCCTGAAAATGCGCAGCAGGCAGCCAGCGTTGATAACTTCAACGGCAACGCGCAACCTGCCGCCGCACGCACCAGCGTGAAACGTTAAGCAGTACTTTTCGACAACGGGGGCATCCAGCCCCCGTTTTTACGTAAGGCAACGTAAAGGCCTCCCCTCCTTGCTTTAACTTCCCCCCCGCATCCTCTATCCTGAGCGTTTACTCATGCCTTTGGAGTCCAGGAATATTACAATGAAACGGACAAAAAACATCCAACACGCGACGTTCCGCAAAAGCTGGAGCGCGCGCCATCTGACGCCTGTCGCGCTGGCGGTTACCGCCGTTTTTATGCTGGCGGGTTGTGAAAAAAGTGACGAGACAGTTTCCCTGTATCAAAACGCGGATGATTGCTCATCGGCGAACCCGGGGAAAAGCGCGGAATGTACCGCCGCATATAACAACGCGCTGAAAGAAGCCGAGCGTACCGCACCGAAATATGCCACGCGTGAAGATTGCGTTGCCGAGTTCGGTGAAGGTCAGTGCCAGGCTGCACCGGTGCAGGCTGGCGTAGCGCCGGAAAACCAGGCACAGGCGCAGTCCAGCGGCAGCTTCTGGATGCCGCTGATGGCCGGTTACATGATGGGCCGTATGATGGGTGGCGGCGCAGGCTTTGCGCAGCAGCCGCTGTTCAGCTCGCGTAACCCGGCCAGCCCGGCTTACGGTCAGTACACCGATGCTTCCGGTAAAGGCTATGGCGCAGCGCAGCCTGGCCGTACCATTAACGTGCCGAAAACGGCGATGGCACCGAAACCGGCGACCACTACCACGGTAACGCGCGGCGGCTTTGGTGAGTCTGTGGCGAAACAGAACACCATGCAGCGTAGCGCCAGCGGTACAACCACCCGTTCAATGGGCGGCTAAGCGCCATGGAAAGAATCAGTATTACCGAGCGCCCGGACTGGCGCGAAAAAGCCACCGAGTACGGCTTCAACTTTCACACCATGTACGGCGAGCCGTACTGGTGTGAAGATGCCTATTACAAGCTGACGCTTGCACAGGTTGAAAAGCTGGAAGAGGTCACCGCAGAATTGCACCAGATGTGCCTGAAGGTGGTGGAGAAAGTCGTTGCCAGTGATGAGCTGATGGCGAAGTTTCGCATTCCTAAGCACACCTGGAGTTTTGTGCGCCAGTCATGGGCCACGCATCAGCCCTCTTTGTATTCGCGCCTCGATCTCGCCTGGGATGGCGTGGGCGAACCTAAGCTGCTGGAAAACAATGCTGATACGCCGACTTCGCTGTATGAAGCAGCGTTTTTTCAGTGGATCTGGCTGGAAGATCAGCTCAACGCCGGCAACCTGCCGCAAGGCAGCGATCAGTTCAATAGCCTGCAAGAGAAGCTGATTGAGCGCTTTGCCGAACTGCGTGAGCAGCACGGTTTTCAGCTGCTGCATTTCACCTGCTGCCGCGATACGGTCGAAGATCGCGGTACGGTGCAATATTTGCAGGATTGTGCGACAGAAGCAGAGCTGGCCTCCGAATTCCTTTATATCGAAGATATTGGTCTCGGGGAAAAAGGTCAGTTCACGGATTTGCAAGACCAGGTGATTGGTAACCTGTTTAAGCTCTATCCGTGGGAATATATGCTGCGCGAAATGTTCTCGACCAAGCTGGAAGACGCAGGCGTACGCTGGCTGGAACCCGCCTGGAAAAGCATTATTTCCAACAAGGCCCTGTTGCCGATGTTGTGGGAAATGTTCCCGGATCACCCGAACTTGCTGCCGGCTTATTTTGCCGAAGACGCGCACCCGGAGATGGAAAAATACGTTGTTAAACCTATTTTTTCCCGCGAAGGCGCTAATGTATCGATCATTGAAAATGGCAAAACGGTCGAAGCCGTTGAAGGACCGTATGGCGAAGAAGGCATGATCGTGCAACAGTTCTGCCCGCTACCCAAATTCGGCGACAGCTATACGCTGATTGGCAGCTGGCTTATCAACGATCAACCCGCCGGGATCGGCATTCGCGAAGATCGCGCATTGATAACGCAGGATCTCTCCCGCTTCTATCCGCATATCTTTGTGGAATAAGAGAAAACCCGGCAACACAGGCCGGGTTTTTTATTGCCTTACAACACGCCAAACAGCTTCGGCAGGAACAGCGAGATCGCCGGAATATAGGTCACCAATAGCAATACAAGGAACAGGATCAGATAGAACGGCAACATCGCTTTTACCACCTGTTCGATCTTCTGCTTGCTGACCGCACTGGCGACAAACAGCACCGATCCGACAGGCGGGGTGATCAATCCAATTCCCAGGTTCACCAGCATGATCATGCCAAAATGTACCGGATCGATGCCCAGCGCATTGGTCACCGGCAGCAGCACCGGTGTCAGGATCAAAATCAGCGGTGCCATATCCATCAGCGTGCCAAGCAACAGCAGCATGATGTTAATGCACATCAAAATAACGTATTTGTTATCCGAGATTTGGGTAAAGGCTTCCGTAATGCGAGCGGGCAATTGCATATAGGTCATTACCGCCCCGAACGCGGCCGCAAAACCAATCAGGATCATCACGATCGTCACCGTTTTAACGGTGCGGTACATCAGCTTCGGCAGTTCCGACCATTTGTAATCGCGGTAAATAAACATGGTGACGAAAAAGGCCCACAGGCAGGCGATCGCCGCTGACTCTGTCGCAGTGAAAATCCCGGACAGGATGCCGCCCATGATGATCACCACAGTCATCAGCCCCCACAGCGTATCCACGAAGATCTTCAACGCCTGGCGAAACGGCACGCGCTCCCCTTTTGGATAGCCGCGTTTATGGGCGAATGCTACGCACATCACCATCAGTGTAAAACTGAGCAACAGCCCCGGCAGGATCCCGGCGATAAACAGCGCGGCAATAGAAACCGTACCGCCCGTCGCCAGCGAGTAGATCACCGAGTTATGGCTCGGCGGCGTTAAGATCGCCTGCACCGAGCCGCTGGCGGTGACCGCGGCGGCAAAATCACGCGGATACCCTTTTTTGTCCATTTCCGGGATCATCACCGAACCGATCGAGGCGGTATCTGCCACGGACGATCCGGAAATTGCGCCGAAAAATGTGGAAGCGACAATATTTACTAACGACAGCCCGCCGCGAATAAAGCCGACAAAGATATAGGCGAAATTTACCAACCGCCGGGCGATACCCCCTTCGGCCATGATCGCGCCCGCGAGAATAAAAAACGGGATCGCCAGCAGCGAGAACTTATTCACGCCGTTCGTCAGCTGGATCATCACCGCTTCCAGCGGAATATCGATATACCACGCGCCCAGCACCGCGCTAATGCCCACGGCGTAAGCCACCGGTACACCCACCGCCAGCATAATAGCCAGCGTAAAGAGCAGAATAAATGCATCCATAAACGTTCCTTACGGGATGTGATCGGGGATTAGCTCGACGAACCCAGCATCACCACCGGGCGGTGATATTGCGCGCCAAAAAGCATTTTTTCGATAATAAACAAGATGGTAATGGCAGAACCGACAGGCAGCGGCAAATAGCTTTCTCCTGCGGTAAAGAGCGGGAATTCGGCGACCGGTTGTTCCCATAATTCCGCGCATAACGCAGTGCTGTACCAGAGAATAAAAACGCTGATCGCCAGCAGCATCACCTCCGCAATCACAAAGCAGATTTTGCGCAGCGGTTCGCTTAAACGATCGGTAACCATACTGACTGCAATATGCGAACCCGCGCGGTAACTCACGGCGGCACCAATAAAGGTAAAGGTCACCATGCAAATAATGGCGACCGGCTCCGGCCAGGATAACGCGCTGTTCATGACGTAGCGGGCGAAAATGCCCACCGGAATAATCGCCACCATAATTAACAGCGCCAGACCTGCAATCCACATCGATATCCGGTACAGAATATCCATCAACAACGAATAGCGTTCAGCCATAGCAGTTTTCCCGGTGAAAGTTGCAAGTGGGCAGAACACAAAACGCGCCTGCCCGGCAAAAGTTATTGCACTTGTTGAATGCGGGTAATCAGCTCCTGATGCTCTTTGCCGTATTTATCACGAACCGGTTGTGTCGCTTCAAAAAACGCTTTGGTATCGATGTCATGGAACTGCACGCCGCCCGTTTTCATCGCTTCCAGCGATTTTTCGTTATAGGTTTTCCATAATTCTCGCTGCTCAGCTTGGGCCTCTTTCGCCAGTTTCAGAATTAATTCCTGATCCTCTTTTTTCAGCTTGTCCCATTTGGCTTTTGAGAACAAAAAAAGCTCGGGAATAATAAAATGCTTGCTCCAGGTATAATTTTTGACGACCGGTAAATAGTTATGCGCAACGAAAGTAGGCGGGTTATTTTCCGTGCCATCGATCACGCCGGTTTGCATTCCGCTGAACACTTCGCTGACCCCCATCGCCACCGAGTTAGCGCCCATCGCTTTCAGGGTATCGAGCGCAATTGGGCTGCCCTGCACGCGGATCTTCATACCCTTAAGATCTTCCGGCTTAGTGACTGGCGCTTTGGTGATCAGGTTACGCGTCCCGGCGTCCATCCAGCCCAGGAAAATTAGCCGTGATTTGCTGCTTTCCGACAGGCGGTTACCAATTTCCTGGCCGATCATGCCATCCAGCACTTTGTGCATATGGTCTTCATCGCGGAAAATATAGGGCAGCGTAAAGACATTTATCTCCGGTAATATCGCCGCCACTGGCGTCATAGAGACACGAATAATATCAATGGCGCCAATTTGTGCCTGTTCAATGACTTGCTTCTCATCGCCTAATACGCCGCCTGGAAAGGTCTTAATATCCAGCCGACCGTCTGTCGCCTTACTGAGCTTTTCCCCCATATGTTTTACCGCCACCACATTGGGGTAGTCGGCGGGGTGAACATCGGCAGCGCGAAAGGTTTGGGCGACAGAGGCGTGGGAGATAAACAGCAGAGCGGAACTAATACAGACTTTCAGTAAGGTTTTCGCTGAGTTCATATTTCCGTGTCTCCAGAGGGTTTATTTTTTAGGCGCAAAAGACCGACCGCGAACAGAATGTTCGTGGCATTACACCGGATTGTTTTTATGGGTATGTCTGAAAAACAGACCTTCTGAAGCGTAGTCACTCAGGTGGGTTATTGCGACGATGATGTTCACAAAAAGAGCCGAAATTCAGCACGGCGTTTCATTTTTGTAGCGAAGCTCTTTTTATTTTCAAAAAAACCGTATTTCAGGTGCTTTTTTTTGCGATCCTCCTCGAAGTTTTCCATTTTCAGGCAAAAAAAATGGCGCATAACGCGCCATTCATTTAGCCAACCTGCACCGAGAGCATACTGAGCGATCCCATCTCGAGACCATCGACCGGTATCGACACAGGTTCCCTGCCATCCCATGCGCCAAGCACATACAGCAACGGCAGGAAGTGATCCGGCGTCGGGTTAGAGAGCGAACCGCCTTCATGGTCAAGATAATTGACCAACGGATGCTGCTCGGCTGGCCCCTGCCAGGTCAGGTTCTCTTTCACATAATCATTGAACGCAATGGCCCACGGATACGGCGTATTTTCGCCATGCCAGCGCGCAGTACGCAGGTTATGTACCACATTACCACTGGCCACCAGCATAATACCTTCATCGCGAAGTGCCGCCAGTTTGCGCCCCATTTCGAAGTGCCATGCCGCCGGTTTGGTGCTGTCGATACTGAGCTGCACCATCGGAATATCCGCGTTCGGGTACATTTTAATCAACACGCCCCATGAACCGTGGTCAAAACCCCAGGCTTCTTTATCCAGCGTTACCGGCACTGGCGAGAGTAATTCCACCAGGCGTTGCGCCAGTTCCGGCGAGCCCGGAGCAGGGTAATGCGTATCGTATAACGCCTGCGGGAAACCGCCGAAATCATGGATAGTTTTCGGCGCTTCCATAGCGGTCACGCCGGTTCCGCGAGTAAACCAGTGCGCGGATACCACCACAATCGCTTTCGGGCGTGGCAGCGTCTCGCCCAGAGCGCTCCAGGCGCGGGTATAAACGTTATCTTCCAGCACATTCATTGGGCTGCCGTGGCCCAAAAACAGTGCAGGCATGCGAGGTGCTGACATGGTGATATCCTTACTGAGTGTGTCTATTTTGATAAACGTAGATTACGCTTTTTCGGCGGGTGAAGAACTCAGATAACCATGATGAAGATCATCAGTAATTTTGAATGTAAGGAATGCGTAAAGGTCGCCACTCCGTCTCGCTTTTTTTGCAACAAAATCTTAGATTAATGAGAATGATTATCATAAAGGAGTAACTTATGTCAGTACCTTTGATTCTGACCATCCTGGCAGGCGCGGCGACGTTTATTGGCGCGCTTCTTGGTGTTATCGGCCAGAAGCCCTCAAACCGCGTACTGGCGTTTTCACTCGGCTTTGCCGCCGGGATCATGCTGCTTATCTCACTGATGGAGATGCTGCCCGCCGCGCTGGCAACGGAAAATATGTCGCCCATGCTCGGCTACGGCATGTTTGTGGTCGGGTTGCTGGGCTATTTCGCACTGGATCGCCTGCTGCCGCACGCGCATCCGCAAGATTTAATGCAGGGCACACAGCAAACTTTTCCGCGCGGCATTCGCCGTACCGCCATTTTGCTGACGCTCGGTATCAGCCTGCATAATTTTCCCGAAGGGATCGCCACTTACGTTACCGCCAGTAACGACCTGGAACTCGGCTTTGGCATCGCTTTTGCGGTCGCATTACACAATATTCCTGAAGGACTGGCGGTTGCAGGGCCGGTCTATGCGGCGACCGGGTCAAAACGCAGTGCGGTTTTCTGGGCGGGTATTTCAGGTATGGCGGAAATCCTTGGTGGGGTGCTGGCGTGGCTGATTCTGGGAAGCCTGGTATCACCGGTAGTGATGGCGGCGATTATGGCTGCAGTCGCCGGGATCATGGTAGCGCTGTCGGTCGATGAGCTGATGCCGCTGGCAAAAGAGATCGATCCCAATAACAACCCAAGCTATGGCGTGCTGTGCGGCATGTCGGTGATGGGATTAAGCCTGGTGGCGTTACAGGCGATGGGGTTTGGCGGGTAAGTCAGAGTGATGACGGGCAGCGGTGTATTAATCGCCCTGCCCAACGCGCCGGTGTTTTTTCAACTCCTCCACCACGCGTAAATAACCTTTATATATCGCTTCCCGATCATGACGGCAGGCTTTGCAATTACGTTTAAGCACGTGGATATAACCAAAGACAATCACAACAACAGCCACAATCCAATACCAGGAAATGAACACATTGCCTCCGTCATATATTCGGCAAAAATTGCTTCACAAATTAATTACAAAGCCACTTAAATTGAACGAGTTAGAAAAATCTCAAATCCCTTTTAATACTCGCTTTAGCGCTTACCACTTTATAAGTAGAACAATTCATTTTCAATGCGTGATGACCAGAAGCGCGCCAAACTTTGATGCAGGACAGGCAAAAAAAATCCGCAGCTCTTGGCTGCGGATTTTTACGGAGAAGGTTAACTGTTAGCTGGCTTTGCGCTCATGTTCCTGGCGATAAGCCACCAGGTCTTCAATCGTCACTACCGCCATATTGTGCTGTTTCGCAAACGCGATGCATTCCGGGGCACGCGCCATTGAACCATCATCATTGGTTAATTCACACAGCACACCCGCCGGTTTGAAGCCTGCCAGCGTCACTAAATCGATAGTCGCTTCTGTGTGACCACCACGGGTCAGCACGCCACCCGGCTGCGCGCGCAGCGGGAACACGTGGCCTGGACGGTTCAAATCGGACGGTTTTGCGCCATCGGCAATCGCCGCACGAACAGTAGTAATACGGTCAGCCGCCGAAACGCCGGTGGTTACGCCATGCGCCGCTTCAATGGTCACAGTAAAACCGGTGCCAAATGCGCTGGTGTTGTTCTCTACCATCATTGGCAGATCGAGTTGTTTACGGCGTTCGTCGGTCAGGCACAGGCAAACAATGCCGCTACCGTGGCGAATGGTCAGTGCCATCTGCTCAACGGTCATGGTTTCGGCGGCGAAAATCATGTCGCCTTCGTTTTCGCGGTTCTCGTCATCGAGCACCATCACACCGCGGCCTTCGCGCAGCGCGGCAAGCGCGTGTTCAATACGTTGGAAAGGCGTGCCAAAAGAAGAAAGCAGCGTCTGATTCATGGTAAAAGACCTCAATAAAGTTATGGTTACCAGAATCAGGGCAGTCTTAGGAGTGTCGCAATGCGGCAAAAAAATAACGCGAGCGGGCGTCATTGCCCGACAGATTCGTTACTCTCTCCCATCCGGACTTTAACCGTCGGCCCCGGAATTACACCGGATCTGCTGACCTTCAGGCGTTAACCTGAAGCGCTCGCGGGCTTTCAGCATGCGCTGATTTACCGCCGGTGGGGAATTTCGCCCCGCCCTGAGAATAAGCGCGATAACTATAACGCCATTGATAATCTTCGGCAATGCATAAGCTTCAAACAATTCTGGTTTATCACCTGGGGTTATCACACTACAATAACCCTATGAGCCTATCCGAACAGGGACCCCAACATGATTGATCCGAAGAAAATTGAACAGATTGCGCGACAGGTTCACGAATCCATGCCGAAAGGGATCCGTGAGTTTGGGGAAGACGTTGAAAAGAAAATCCGTCAGACGCTGCAATCGCAGTTAACCCGCCTCGATCTGGTGAGCCGCGAAGAGTTTGACGTGCAGACGCAGGTTCTGCTGCGCACCCGCGAAAAACTGGCGTTGCTGGAACAGCGCCTCAGCGAGCTGGAAAGCCGCAGCAGCGGCAACGTCACCGAAGTGAAACCGGCCCCCGCCATTCCACCGGTTGATGAACAATAGTAAAAAGCCCTCATAAAGAGGGCTTTTTCTTTTCACCATTCACCAGCAGCGCCGTTATTGGCTGTCTTTCTGGATCTTTTTGATGATGTTGGTGGTTGAGCAGCCGTCTTCAAAGTTGAGCACCAGCACTTCCCCGCCGTTCGCCCACACCTCTTCGCTGCCCGCGATCTGTTCGGGTTTGTAATCACCACCTTTCACCAGCAGATCAGGCAGGATCCCGGCAATCAGACGCTGCGGCGTATCCTCTTCAAACGACACCACCCAGTCCACCGCTTCCAGCGCGCTCAGCACAATCATGCGCTGCTCCAGCGGGTTCACCGGACGGGTTTCTCCTTTCAGGCGTTTGGTGGACGCATCACTGTTAACCGCAACAATCAGGCGATCGCCCAGTTTGCGCGCATTCGCCAGATAAGAGACATGCCCGGCATGCAGAATGTCGAACACGCCGTTGGTCATCACCACTTTCTCGCCGCGCTTACGCGCCGCCGCGACAGCGACTTTCAGTTCGTCTTCCGTCATCACACCGAAGCCGGTTTCCGCACGGCCACGCACGGCATTTTCAAGCTCGATTGGTGACACGGTTGAGGTACCGAGTTTACCGACCACCACGCCTGCGGCCGCGTTGGCGAAGTAGCACGCCTCTTCCAGCGAATTCCCGGCCGCCAGCGTCGCCGCCAGCACGCCAATCACCGTATCGCCCGCACCGGTGACGTCATACACTTCCTGCGCCTGGGTCGGCATATGCAGCGGCGCTTTGCCCGGCTGCAACAGCGTCATCCCCTGCTCGGAACGGGTAACCAGCAGCGCAGAGAGCTCGTAATCGGCAATCAATTTCATGCCGCGTTCCACGATCTCATCTTCGCTTTTGCACTTCCCGGCCACCGCTTCAAACTCGGACAGGTTCGGAGTCAGCAGCGTGGCCCCGCGATAGCGTTCAAAATCCGTGCCTTTCGGATCGATAAGCACCGGCACACCGGCTTTGCGGGCCAGCGCGATCATCTGCTGAACACTTGCCAGCGCCCCTTTAGCGTAATCCGACAGCACCAGCGCGCCAATGTTGCCAAGCGCCTGGCTAATGCGTTCATGCAGCGGTTGCGGATCAACCCCTTCAAAACCCTCTTCAAAATCCAGGCGAATCAGCTGCTGGTTGCGCGACAGCACGCGCAGCTTAGTGATGGTTGGATGCGTCGGAACAGAAACGAAGTCACATTTAACATTAACATCCGCCAGCGCTTTGCTCAGCGCGCGCGCCGCATCGTCAATGCCAGTCAGACCAACCAGACGCGCCGTTGCGCCCAGCGAGGCAATGTTCATCGCCACGTTTGCCGCACCGCCCGGTCGCTCTTCAATGGTATCGACTTTCACAACCGGGACTGGCGCTTCCGGAGAGATACGGCTGGTTGGACCGTACCAGTAACGATCCAGCATCACATCACCCACCACCATTACACCGGCTTGCTTAAACTCTGGCAGCGTCACTTTCATTCCTGTCTCCTGAGAGATACAAAATTTGCGCGCGATGATATCACACTTACGCCGGGGCGCACGGTTCCACCAGCCACTTGTTCCAGCTGGTTTTGATAAGCGCACGCTCAGCGACAAAACAGGAGAGCGCCACATGTCCCGGCAACTCTTGCAGCGCCAGGTGGTGCAGCTCATCACGCAATGTGGTGTACGCCAGCGTCAATGCCTGCGCTTCCTGCTCATCCATGATGCCGTTTTGCGCCAGCCCTTCAAGGATGCGCACGTTATCCGACCAGCGCGTCAGTTTCGGCTTGTCATGGGCAAAACGCAGCACCAGATATTGGGCGATAAACTCAATGTCGGTGATACCGCCTTCATCGGCTTTCAGATCGAAGCGATCTTTGTGCTTGTTGCCAAGATGGGCACGCATTTTTTCGCGCATTTCGCGCACTTCGGTTTGCAGCGTAGTGGCGTCGCGCGGCGTCATCAGGATATCGCGGCGAATGGCATCAAACTCGGCAGTCAGTTGCGGATCGCCATACACCACGCGCGCGCGGGCCAGCGCCTGATGTTCCCACGTCCATGCTTCGTTTTTCTGATAATCAGCGAACGATTCCGCAGTGGTCACCAGCATTCCCGCAGCACCAGATGGGCGCAAACGCGCGTCGACTTCATAAAGAATGCCGGACGATGTGCGCGTGCTGAACAAGTGCATCACGCGCTGCGCAAGTCGCAGATAGAACTGGCGGCCATCTATTTCACGCTCGCCATCAGTCATCACATCCATCGGGCAGTCGTGCAGAAACACCAGATCCAGATCGGAGCTGTAACCCAGCTCCCAACCGCCCAGTTTGCCATAACCGACGACCGCGAAACCGCGCCCTTCGCGATCGTGCAGATGCGTCGGCTGGCCGTAACGCGCCACCATCTGCCCCCAGGCTTGCTGCACCACCGCATCAATAATCGCTTCCGCAAGCCAGGTTAAGTGATCGCTCACTTTCATTACTGGTAACGTACCGGCGATATCCGCCGCCGCCACGCGCAGCAACTGCGCCTGCTTAAACTGCCGCAGCGCCTCAAGCTGTTGCTCTTCATCCTCTTCCGGCACGCGCAGCAGGTATTGGCGCAGCTCATCGCGGTAGGCGTTCATCGCCGTCGGTTGATAGAGCGTGTTCGGGTCGAGCAGTTCATCGAGCAGGATCGGGTAGCGCGCCAGTTGGCTGGCAACCATCGGCGAGGCGGCGCACAGGGAAATGAGGTGTTTCAGTGCGCCAGGGAATTCACTCAGCAGCTCAAGGTATGTGGTGCGGGTAATAATCCCGGTAAGCAGCGGGGTCAGGCGCGACAGCGGCACTGGCGCATCGTCACGCGAGCATACATCGCTGAGCAGATGCGGCATTAAGTGATCGAGCACCTGCCGCCCGCGCGGGCCGATAGTGCGTTTATCCATCTCTTTGCGAAAATCGGCAATCAGCGCCACTACGCGGCGGCGATCGTCCTCTGCGAGATGCGCCAGCACAGGCGTAGAATCCTCTTCCTGCAACGCATCCTGCCACAGTTCGCGCCAGCTCTCAGAAAGTGCATCTTCCGGCGAATCAGTCTCGTCATCACCAATCAGTTCGTTAAAGATCCGGCGCACCGCCGACATATGCGCTTCCAGCGTTTCGCTCAGCGCTTCCCAGCTCTCTTTACCCATTCCCCAGGCGAGGCGCGCGCGATTCAGTTCATCGCCCGGCAGCGTCTGTGTCTGTTCGTCATTGATGCTCTGCAGCAGGTTTTCCAGCCGTCGCAGCCACAAATACGCCTCGCGCAGTCGGGTTGCGTCGCCATCCGGCAGCAGATGCAGTTGATCAATGGCCGCAAGCGTCGGCAACAGCGAACGCGATTGCAGCGCAGGCTCGCGACCGCCGCGAATCAGCTGGAAAACCTGGACGATAAATTCAATTTCGCGGATCCCGCCCGCGCCGAGTTTTATGTTGTCCTTCAGGCCACGGCGACGCACTTCGCGGGCAATCATGCCTTTCATGTTGCGCAGGGACTGGATCACGCTGAAGTCGATATAGCGGCGGAAAACAAACGGGCGCAGCATTGCACGCAACTCTCGCGCATGGTCGCCGTCGTTGTCGCCCATAATGCGCGCTTTCACCATCGCGTAGCGCTCCCAGTCGCGCCCCTGCTCCTGGTAGTAATCTTCCAGCGCGGCAAAGCTCAGCACCAGCGGGCCGCTGTCGCCAAACGGGCGCAAGCGCATATCGACGCGGTAGACAAAGCCATCCTGCGTTGGCTGGTCGAGGACTTTAATCAGCCGTTGACCAAGGCGGGTAAAAAACTGCGCATTATCCAGTTCACGGCGTCCGCCGCGCGTTGCGCCATTTTCCGGCCAGGCAAAAATCAAATCGATATCGGATGAGAAATTGAGTTCGCCGCCGCCCAGTTTGCCCATACCGAGCACCAGCATCGGCTGCGGCACGCCTTGCGGATTGCACGGCGTTCCCCACTCACGGCAGCAGGCGTCATAGAGCCAGTCGCGCGCGGCAACAATCAGGGTTTCCGCCAGCACGCTGAGCTGTTGCAGGATATCCTCTTCCGCCACCAACTGGAGCGCCTGGCTCCAGGCGATGCGCACCATGATGCGACGGCGAAACAACCGCAGCGCGCGCATCAGCGAGGCTTCATCGGTGATACCCTCCAGCGCCGCCTGCAGCCATTGCGCATAGTGTTGCCACTCGTTCGCCGGCGGTGGCGCGCTTTCAAGCTCTGCCAGCCACTCAGGATGCGCGATGATGCTGTCCTGAACAAAATCACTAAAAGTGAGCACTGACTGCGCCTGCGCGCTCAGTGGCTGCGCGGTGATCGCTTCCGGCAGACGAGAAAAAACCGTTTGCCAGTGTTGCAACAATCCTGCGTGGTGCGGCATGCGAAATATCCTTTCGTTAACGTTTTCCGCTGTGCAACCAGAACGGCTCCTGGGTAATCGCGGTATTACGGAAATGTTCGATTTCGACTCTCTGGCGCGTTTCAATGGCGTGCTGAAGCCCCTGCCAGTTTTCCAGCCACTCCACGGCGCGTGCGCGATCGTAATGCCCGGCCATCAGTAACACGCTGTCGATATCACGCGCCAGGCGCGGCAACTGGTCGCGATAGCTGTCGCCCAGCGGCTGGGCAAAGGCTTTTTTCAGCTCGGCGGCGCAGCGTGACAGATGGACATCGGCAAAGCGTTTAAAGGAGTCGGCGAATTTGGCCTGCGCTTTTTCATCAAGGAAGGTTCGCCAGCCCTGCGTCACTAACCACTCGGTGAGCACCAGTTTCGCCAGGGCTGACTGCGCGCTCCACACCGCCGTATTCGCTGAAACGGCAGACGTAATGGTCGCTTCAGACTGGGTCAGCAGATCACGTAAGTGAGCGCTCGCTTTGCGTGGGACAATACCGCCAAACAGCGCCAGCGTGTGGCGCAGCAAGGCAATGGCGCTCAGAACATCGGCTTTCGCTTTCTCATTTCCACGCACCCATAGCTCTTCATGGTATTGCCATTGCGACAACGCCAGTTCCAGCGCGGCGGCAAAAGCCTGCTCAACGCTGGCCTTGGCAGGGGTTTGCAGAATCGCTGTTGGGCGGCGTTCACGCACGGCATTGCCCTGCGCCAGGTGGTAACCGCGCGCCGCTTTGCTCAGGCTACCCTGACGCAGCCCGGAGACATTCACCAGCTGGCGCGCCAGCTTGAGGATATCCGCCGGAGAACCGCTCAGCAGTTCCAGCTCCAGTTCGCAAATCGGCTCAACAAATTCAACCGCTTTGACTTCGCCTAAATCAAGGCCAATCTCAATGCGGCTCTCGCCAACGTTAACCAGCCATTTTTCACGGTAGAAATCGGTGCTAAACAGCGGCTGCACTCGCGCCTGTAAATCTTGCGGAAGTACGCCATCAGGCCATACTTCCGCCGGGAAGCGCGCCAGATCGAGTTCCGGCTGGGTAAGCGGAATATTGTATTCAGGCCGCTGATGCAAACCGCCAATTACCCGCCCGGCGATTTTCATCGTCATCTCGTACTGACCGTCAAAACCGCGGATGCGCAGCCCCATATCGTGGCCGCGCAGCCAGTTATCCGGCGTCTCGTAATAGATGTTGAGTAACTGGCTGGACGCGATATGTTCTTCGGTCAGCGTGTGCAGATGTTGACGAAGCGTTTCCACGCTATCGCTCTTCACGATAAACTTTAATTCGATTTCCTGAGCCATGGCCTTGCACTTATGGTTATGTCACATCAGTGAAAATTTCGGCGAACTAACGCGCCCGATGTTTGTCAGTAGATAGTATTTTGCGTCAAATTGCCATGCAATGCGCAATCTGACGGGTGCAAAAGTTCGCGTAAGTGCGCAGTTTGACCTGGAAGATTCCGATTGATGCCAGCAGCCGGGTGTCGTCAGACTGTTGCCACTGTTTATCACTCACGTTTAATGAAAATAATGACTGCCTGATGCCAAAATTACGCCTGATTGGATTAACCCTTTTTGCACTTAGCGTGTCTGTTGGTACCCACGCCGAAGAAAAACGTTATGTTTCCGATGAACTGAATACCTGGGTACGTAGCGGCCCGGGCGATAATTATCGCCTTGTCGGCACGGTAAATGCCGGCGAGGAAGTCACGCTGTTGCAGGAAAACAGTGATTACGGCCAGGTGCGCGATAGCACCGGGCGTACCGCGTGGATCCCACTGAAAGAGCTGAACAGCCAGCCAAGTCTGCGCACCCGCGTGCCAGAGCTGGAAAACCAGGTGAAAACGCTGACCGATAAACTGAGCAATATCGATAATACCTGGAACCAGAAAACCGCTGAGATGCAGCAGAAAGTCGCCCAGAGCGATGGCGTGATTAGCGGTCTGAAAGATGAAAATCAAAAGCTCAAAAATGAGTTAATCGTGGCGCAGAAGAAGGTGAATGCCGCGAACCTGCAACTCGATGACAAACAGCGCACCATCATTATGCAGTGGTTTATGTATGGCGGCGGCGTGCTGGGCGCGGGCCTGATCCTCGGCCTGTTGTTACCGCATATGATCCCCACCCGTAAACGCAAAGATCGCTGGATGAACTAAGCAGATTCGCCATCTTCTCTACACTTACGTATTATCTGTCGGCAAATGTGTAGAGGAGAGTGGCGGCGTGAAGAGTTATCTGGTCGGTGGTGCAGTTCGTGATACGTTGTTGGGCCTGCCGGTCAAAGACAAAGATTGGGTTGTTGTCGGCACGACGCCGCAAGAGATGCTCGACGCGGGCTACCAGCAGGTAGGCCGCGACTTTCCTGTATTCCTCCACCCGCAAAGCCACGAAGAGTATGCGCTGGCGCGTACCGAGCGCAAATCTGGATCCGGCTATACCGGTTTCACCTGTCATGCCGCGCCAGATGTGACGCTGGAGCAGGATCTGCTGCGCCGTGATTTAACCGTGAACGCGCTGGCGCAAGATAGCCAGGGCGAGATTATCGATCCCTATGGCGGCCAGCAGGATCTGCGTAACCGCATTCTGCGCCACGTCTCCCCCGCTTTTGGTGAAGATCCGCTGCGCGTGTTACGCGTCGCGCGCTTTGCCGCCCGTTACGCGCACCTTAGCTTCCGTATCGCCGATGAAACGCTGGCTCTGATGCGCGCGATGACCGATGCGGGTGAACTTGAACACCTGACACCCGAACGGGTGTGGAAAGAGACCGAGAGCGCGCTGCAAACCCGCAATCCGCAGGTTTATTTCCAGGTGCTACGCGATTGCGGTGCGCTGAAAGTGCTGTTCCCGGAGATCGACGCGCTGTTTGGCGTACCGGCACCGGCGAAATGGCATCCGGAGATCGATACAGGTGTGCACACGTTAATGACGCTCTCGATGGCGGCGATGCTCAGCCCGCAGGTGGATGTGCGTTTCGCCACGTTGTGCCACGATTTAGGCAAAGCGCTGACGCCAAAAGCGCTCTGGCCGCGCCATCATGGGCACGGCCCGGCGGGCGTTAAACTGGTCGAGGGGTTGTGCCAGCGGCTGCGCGTACCCAACGAGATCCGCGATTTAGCCAAACTGGTGGCGGAGTTTCACGACCTGATCCATACCTTCCCCATTTTGCAGCCGAAAACCATCGTCAAATTGTTCGATTCCATCGACGCATGGCGTAAACCGCAGCGTGTCGAGCAAATCGCACTGACCAGCGAAGCGGACGTGCGTGGGCGCACCGGTTTTGAAGCCTGCGACTATTCGCAGGGGCGTTTACTGCGTGAAGCCTGGGAAGTGGCGCGCGCCGTGCCAACGAAAGCAGTCATAGAGGCAGGGTTTACGGGAGCAGAAGTGCGGGAAGAGCTGACGCGTCGACGGATTGCAGCGCTGGCGGTCTGGAAGGAACATCGCTGCCCTCAGCCGAAAGACTGAGGGCGCAAGCCTTAGAAGAAGACCAGATAAACCGCTGCTGCGACCACAAAACGGTAAATCGCAAACGGAATAAAGGAGATGTGTTTAATCAGCTCCAGGAAGGTTTTGATAGCGATCAGCGCAACGATAAATGCGGTGATAAAGCCCACGGCGAACATCGGGATATCACCCACGGTGAGAAAGCCCATGCTCTTGTAGAGATCCAGTACCGTCGCGCCCATCATCATCGGCACCGCCAGCAGGAAAGAGAACTCGGACGCCGCATAGCGGCTAACGCCCATCAACATGCCGCCGGAGATCGTCGCCCCGGAGCGGGAAAAACCCGGCCACAGCGCCAGACACTGGAAACAACCAATCATAAACGCCTGGCGATAGGTCATATCATCCACGCCCTGCGCGCGCGGGACTTTCGGCTTCAGCACTTCGGCGGCAATCAGCAAGAAACCTCCGACTACCAGCGCATAGGTCACATTGAGCGGGTTAAATAGCGATTTGATGGTATCGTGGAATACCAGCCCCAGCACCACCGCCGGGATCATGCCTAACAGGATATGAATCAGCGTCAGGCGGCCGGTGCCAGTCCCTTCATGCGGCTGCCTGCCGAAATGAATGCCAATCAGGCCAAACAAACGTCGCCAGAACATCACCACCACCGCGAGGATCGAACCTAACTGGATCACCACCTCGAACGTTTTTGCCGTATCACCTTCAAAGCCTAATAAATGCCCCACGATGATCATGTGACCGGTACTGGATACGGGCAGAAATTCTGTGAGACCTTCAACGACACCCAGAATGGCTGCTACCAGCAATGAATGCATATCGCCCATCAAATAAACCCCTAAAAAGATATAAAAAACGGCTTATCCCGTGGAGAAGCCGCGAAAGACCGAGATCTATGACCTGAATACTAGCGCTTGGTTTAACTATTATGAATTTAAATACTTTCTTTCAGATTTAGGCCACGTTCGATAACCACACCCACATTCAGCGCGCGCGCAACCGCGCCTGGTTTACTCAATTTGATACGTACCCAGGGCGAATTAAAACGAGCCAGCAGCAGCTCAGCGACTTCCTCCGCAACGCGTTCAACCAGTGCAAAACGCCCGCCTTCGACGTGGCCGATAATCACATCAGCGATATCCGCGTAGCTCAGACAATCATTCACATCGTCGCTTTTCGCCGCCACGCGGTTATCCCAGGCCATTTCGATATCGAACACCAGCTTCTGCTCAATGGTCTGTTCCCAGTCGTAAACACCAATGGTGGTGATAACCGAAAGTTGCTCTATAAATACAATGTCCATTTCACCTCGCCTGCTATTTGCCCCGTCATTGCCGCCGCCAGGCCGCATCTTTATTGGCTGCCTGTCAGATTTTGCGCAAAACCTGGATACCACTTTCCATCATTTATGCGTATTATCCATGGATGCAGAGAATAAAACGACATTTTCACAACGGAACAGCGTTATGAGTGCAATCGCGCCTGGGATGATTCTCCTTGCATACCTTTGTGGCTCTATTTCCAGCGCCATTCTGGTCTGCCGCATCGCCGGTCTGCCCGATCCGCGCGAGAGTGGCTCCGGTAATCCCGGAGCGACCAACGTATTACGCATTGGCGGCAAAGGTGCCGCGCTAACGGTACTGATTTTTGATGTCTTAAAAGGCATGCTGCCGGTGTGGGGCGCGTATGCCCTTGGCGTAACACCGTTCTGGCTCGGCCTTATCGCGATTGCCGCCTGTCTGGGTCATATCTGGCCGGTTTTCTTTAAGTTTCAAGGCGGTAAAGGCGTGGCGACGGCATTTGGCGCTATCGCACCTATCGGCTGGGATTTAACGGGCGTGATGGCGGGAACCTGGCTGTTAACGGTGCTGCTGAGCGGCTATTCATCGTTGGGGGCGATTGTCAGCGCGTTGATCGCGCCATTTTACGTCTGGTGGTTCAAACCGCAGTTCACTTTCCCGGTCGCGATGCTGTCCTGCCTGATCCTGCTACGCCATCACGACAATATTCAGCGGCTGTGGCGACATCAGGAAGGCAAAATCTGGTCGAAGCTGAAGAAGAAAAAAGAAGAGAAAGGAAAAGCGTCATAATATCGCCCGGCGCACAGTGTGCTACCGGGCCATCACGGTTTACGCCGCAGGCAACTCCGCCAGTGGCCAGCGTGGACGCACAGTCACACCCAGCCCTGCATCATTACCCGCTTTCAGACGCACCATTCCCGCATAGGCGATCATCGCGCCGTTATCGGTGCAAAACTCCGGGCGTGCATAGAACACTTCGCCATGACGCTTGTGCATCATTTCCGCCAGTTTCGCGCGCAGCGTACGGTTGGCGCTCACGCCACCGGCCATAACCAGACGCGTAAAACCGGTTTGATCCAGCGAACGCTTGCATTTGATCATCAGCGTATCGACTACGGCGTCTTCAAACGCACGCGCAATATCGGCGCGGGTTTGATCGTCAGAACCGTTGTTACGAATGGTGTTCGCCGCGAAAGTTTTCAGACCGGAGAAGCTAAAATCCAGCCCCGGACGATCGGTCATCGGACGCGGGAAAACAAAACGGCCTTCCGTGCCCTGAGCCGCCAGTTTTGAGAGCATCGGCCCGCCCGGGTAATCAAGCCCCAGCAGCTTAGCCGTTTTATCAAAAGCTTCCCCGGCGGCATCATCAATCGACTCACCAAGCAGCTCATAATGTCCGATGCCGGTTACGCTGATAAGCTGCGTATGCCCACCGGAAACCAGCAGCGCAACGAATGGAAACGCCGGTGGATTCTCTTCCAGCATTGGCGCCAGCAAGTGCCCTTCCATATGGTGAACCGGGATGGCGGGAACGTCCCAGGCGAAAGCGAGCGAACGGCCAACCGTCGCGCCAACCAGCAGCGCACCGACAAGACCAGGCCCTGCGGTGTAAGCCACTGCATCGATATCTTTCG
Source organism: Kosakonia sp. SOY2 (assembly GCF_027109175.1). Lineage (NCBI taxonomy): Bacteria > Pseudomonadati > Pseudomonadota > Gammaproteobacteria > Enterobacterales > Enterobacteriaceae > Kosakonia > Kosakonia sp. SOY2. Next base: position 169,280 of record NZ_JAPVXH010000002.1, on the reverse strand, counting down.
CAGTTAATCCGGACTCTTTCAACGCGGCCTGAATCAGCGGTACGGTTTTACGCACGTGATCGCGCGAAGCCAGCTCTGGCACAACACCGCCGTAATCGGCATGAAGTTTTACCTGACTATACAGTTGGTTGGCTAACAGCCCTTGTTGATCGTCATAGATTGCGATGCCGGTTTCATCGCAGGATGTTTCAATGCCCAGTATGCGCATGACTCTGTTTACCTCTTTGCAATAGCGCGCAGTGTAGGGCGAATGCGGGTCGAAGTAAAACTTTGCTCACTCCTGCAGCGGAGTTCGTGTATACTCCTCACCCTTACAAAAGTCCCCTTTCAAAAAGGGCGGCGGTGCTTTACAAAGCAGCAGCACTTGCAGTAAAATTCCGCACCATTTTGAAATAAGCTGGCGTGAACGCCAGCGGCAAACCGAATTAATCAAAGGTGAGAGGCACATGCCGGTAATTAAAGTACGTGAAAACGAGCCGTTCGACGTAGCTCTGCGTCGCTTCAAACGTTCCTGCGAGAAAGCAGGTGTTCTGGCGGAAGTTCGTCGTCGTGAGTTCTATGAAAAACCGACTACCGAACGTAAACGCGCTAAAGCATCCGCAGTGAAACGTCACGCGAAGAAACTGGCTCGCGAAAACGCACGCCGTACTCGTCTGTACTAATCTGTCAGGGCAAGCGCCCTTTCGTTTAGACCGAGTTGTAGTTGTAAGGCCGTGCTTCCGAAAGGAATGCGCGGCTTATTTTCGTTTATAACCTGATATAACCTGCGGATTTCGGTCGCATTATGTTGGCCCGGAAAACAACGGCTATAAAAGATCAAAACGGGGCTTATGGCTGGACGAATTCCACGTGTCTTTATTAATGACCTGCTGGCGCGCACCGACATCGTCGATCTCATCGACGCGCGTGTAAAGCTGAAAAAGCAGGGCAAGAACTATCACGCGTGTTGTCCTTTCCATAACGAAAAAACGCCCTCTTTCACCGTGAACGGTGAAAAACAGTTTTACCACTGCTTTGGCTGCGGCGCGCATGGCAACGCCCTCGACTTCCTGATGAACTACGACAAGCTCGAGTTTGTCGAAAGCGTCGAAGAACTGGCGGCAATGCACAACCTTGAAGTGCCATTTGAAGCAGGCAGTGGACCCAGCCTGATAGAGCGCCATCAACGGCAAACGCTCTATCAATTAATGGATGGGCTAAACGCGTTTTATCAGCAATCGTTGACACAACCTGCCGCAGAGCCTGCACGCCAGTATCTGTCCAGACGCGGTTTGAGCAGCGAAATCATTGAGCGGTTCGCCATTGGTTACGCGCCACCCGGCTGGGACAACGTATTAAAGCGTTTTGGCGGCAACAGCGAAAACCGTAAATCATTGATTGATGCGGGCATGCTGGTCACAAACGATCAGGGACGCAGTTACGATCGTTTCCGCGAACGGGTCATGTTTCCCATTCGTGACAAACGTGGCCGGGTGATTGGTTTTGGTGGGCGCGTTCTGGGTAACGATACGCCTAAGTACCTGAACTCCCCGGAAACAGATATTTTCCATAAGGGCCGTCAGCTGTATGGCCTTTATGAAGCGCAGCAGGACAATGACGAGCCTCAGCGACTGCTAGTCGTCGAAGGCTATATGGACGTGGTGGCGCTGGCGCAATACGGCATCAACTATGCGGTGGCGTCGCTTGGAACGTCAACAACGGCGGATCATATTCAGTTACTTTTTCGCGTAACTAAAAATGTTATCTGTTGTTACGACGGTGACCGTGCTGGCCGTGATGCCGCATGGCGAGCGCTGGAAACCGCGCTGCCTTATATGAGCGATGGCCGTCAGCTGCGTTTTATGTTTTTACCGGATGGCGAAGATCCGGACACGCTGGTGCGTAAAGAGGGCAAAGAGGCGTTCGAAGCGCGGATGGAGCAGGCTCTGCCGCTCTCCACGTTTCTGTTCAACAGCCTGTTGCCGCAGGCGGATTTAACCACACCGGATGGTACAACGCAGCTTGCCGCATTAGCGCTGCCGTTAATCAACCAGGTGCCGGGCGAAACGCTACGCATCCAGCTGCGCCAGCTGTTGGGGAATAAAATTGGCATATTCGACGATGCGCAACTTGATCGATTAATGCCAAAACAGGTGGAAAGCGCAACGCCGCGCCCCGCTCCGCAGCTAAAACGCACAACCATGCGTATACTGATAGGGTTATTGATCCAGAACCCGGAACTGGCTCCGAAGGTGCCGCCGTTAGAGGGTTTGGATCACTCAAGGCTTGCCGGGCTTGGCTTATTTACAGAACTGGTCAACACTTGTTTGTCACAGCCAGGCCTGACTACTGGCCAGTTGCTTGAGCACTATCGCGGCACAAAAGAGGCCGCAACCCTTGAAAAACTGTCGATGTGGGACGATATAGCAGATAAAGACATCGCTGAAAAAACGTTCACCGACGCGCTCAATCATATGTTTGATTCGATGCTTGAACGGCGGCAAGAAGAGTTAATAGCTCGTGACCGCACACATGGTTTAAGCAGCGAAGAACGCCGGGAACTCTGGCAATTGAACCAGGAACTGGCAAAAAAGTGAATTCAACGGCTTAAGTGCCGATAACCGATCGGGAAGATCCCGACAGCCGCGATGAGGGCCAGCGGCAAAAATATAAATACACCCTCGCGTTAAATGTTGGCGGTTTATTTCGCCGACCGACACCAACCCTCATGAATTAAGTGTGGATACCGTCTTATGGAGCAAAACCCGCAGTCACAGCTGAAGCTTCTTGTCACCCGTGGTAAGGAGCAAGGCTATCTGACCTATGCCGAGGTCAATGACCATCTGCCGGAAGATATCGTCGACTCCGATCAGATCGAAGACATCATCCAAATGATCAACGACATGGGCATCCAGGTGATGGAAGAAGCACCGGACGCCGATGATCTGTTGCTGGCCGAAAACTCCAACAACACTGACGAAGATGCGGAAGAAGCCGCCGCACAAGTGCTTTCCAGCGTTGAATCTGAAATCGGGCGAACCACTGACCCGGTGCGCATGTACATGCGCGAAATGGGCACCGTTGAGCTGCTGACCCGCGAAGGCGAAATCGACATCGCTAAACGCATCGAAGACGGCATCAACCAGGTTCAGTGCTCCGTTGCCGAATACCCGGAAGCGATCACCTATCTGCTGGAGCAGTATGATCGCGTTGAAGCTGAACAGGCTCGCCTCTCAGATTTGATCACCGGCTTTGTCGATCCAAACGCTGAAGAAGACATGGCGCCAACCGCGACCCACGTCGGTTCTGAACTCTCCAGCGAAGAGATGGATGATGATGAAGACGAAGAAGATGAAGAAGACGACGACAGCGATGATGACAACAGCATCGATCCTGAACTGGCGCGTGAAAAATTCGCTGAGCTACGTACCCAGTACGAACTGACTCGCGACACTATCAAAGCCAAAGGACGCAGCCACGTTGCCGCGCAGGAAGAGATCCTGAAGCTGTCTGAAGTGTTCAAACAGTTCCGTCTGGTGCCAAAACAGTTCGATTACCTGGTCAACAGCATGCGAGTCATGATGGATCGCGTACGTACCCAGGAACGCATCATCATGAAACTGTGTGTTGAACAGTGCAAAATGCCGAAGAAAAACTTCATTACGCTGTTCACCGGCAACGAAACCAACGAAACCTGGTTTAACGCTGCGCTGGCCATGAACAAACCGTGGTCGGAAAAACTGCATGAAGTGGCAGAAGAAGTTCAACGCAGCCTGATGAAACTGCAACAGATTGAAGAAGAAACCGGCCTGACCATTGAGCAAGTAAAAGACATCAACCGTCGTATGTCTATCGGCGAAGCGAAAGCGCGTCGTGCGAAGAAAGAGATGGTGGAAGCGAACTTGCGTCTGGTTATTTCTATCGCCAAGAAATACACCAACCGCGGTCTGCAGTTCCTCGATCTGATTCAGGAAGGCAACATCGGTCTGATGAAAGCGGTTGATAAGTTCGAATACCGCCGTGGTTACAAATTCTCCACCTATGCAACCTGGTGGATCCGTCAGGCGATCACCCGTTCCATCGCGGATCAGGCGCGCACCATTCGTATTCCGGTGCATATGATTGAGACTATCAACAAGCTCAACCGTATCTCCCGCCAGATGTTGCAGGAAATGGGCCGTGAACCCACGCCGGAAGAGCTGGCTGAGCGTATGCTGATGCCGGAAGATAAGATCCGTAAGGTGCTGAAAATCGCGAAAGAGCCTATCTCCATGGAAACACCAATCGGTGATGATGAAGATTCGCATCTGGGTGATTTCATCGAGGATACCACCCTCGAGCTGCCGCTGGACTCTGCAACCACTGAAAGTCTGCGCGCCGCAACGCACGACGTTCTGGCTGGCTTGACCGCCCGTGAAGCGAAAGTTCTGCGTATGCGTTTCGGTATCGATATGAACACCGACCACACGCTGGAAGAAGTGGGTAAACAGTTTGACGTGACCCGCGAACGTATCCGTCAGATCGAAGCGAAAGCGCTGCGTAAACTGCGCCATCCGAGCCGTTCTGAAGTGCTGCGTAGCTTCCTCGACGATTAATTCGTCAGGCGATAAAAAAGCTCCCGCACGGGAGCTTTTTTTTACCCACTAGTTGCCGTTACAGGCCGCGCATCACCAGTGCCTCGTCCAGTTCACGATACGCTTCCACCAGCTTATCCAGCGTTGCACGATTAAGCCCACTGGGATTTGGCAGCACCCAGACCTGCGTCACGCCGATCGTCATATTTTGCTTACCCCAGTTCGCACCGCGTACACTAAACGCCTGCTCAAAGGCTTGCTTTCCTAACACCGCCAGCGCAGCGGGCTGATAATCCTCAATTTTCTTGACCAGTTCCCTGCCGCCGTTCCGCAGCTCATGCAACCCGACTTCCGTGGCCTGCACTGTTGGGCGCTCAACCAGCATAGTGATGCCACAGCGGGTATCCAGCAGATGCCGCTCATCTTCGGGGCGCAGTTGCTGGTCGGTAAAACCGGCCTGATGGATAACTTTCCAGAAACGATTCCCCGGATGGGCAAAATGGAAACCGGTATGAGCAGATGATTTACCCGGATTGATGCCACAAAACACCACCCGCAGTCCCGGCGCCAGAATATCGTGGATCATGCTTAACTCCCGTACAAAAGCGATAAACTCCAGTATAAGAGATTGAAAATGCGTTGTTTATAAAAACATCAGCCAGGTGATTCCTGCTGGATTGCAGGGGTAAGTTACTTTATAATTCCCCGCCACGGCCCCTTAGCTCAGTGGTTAGAGCAGGCGACTCATAATCGCTTGGTCGTTGGTTCAAACCCAACAGGGGCCACCAAATTTTATCTTTAAAATCATATAATTAAGCCACTTCGATTGAAGTGGCTTTTTTGTTTCTGGATCCTGGCGAGTCGCCAAAATGGCGGCTGATGTTAAATAAATACCAAAAACTTCCGCCAAAAAAGACTGGGGTAATCATGCCGATGGGTTCTCTCATCCGGCTATATATCTAGGGCAGGAGGTTACAGTCAGTTTCTCGCAGAACATTACCTCTGGTAAAAAAGTGGCTGCACTTTATCCTGTCAGCAAACGTATAATTCGTGTTCATCATGAATCATACACGGCAAACAACGGGGATAATTATGAAGTTGTGGAATAAACGCACTCTTTTCACTTTAGCCGTGTTGTCGTTAGCCAGAATTGCGCAGGCAAACAGCATTCAGTGCCCGCAATTCCCCTCACTGACGATGAGGCAACATGCCCTGACGGATGCCAGCTTGTTTGTCGGGCCGCCAAAAGAACAGGTCGAACTCATGCCGGATACTGATAAAGACACTGCCTGGACCCTGGCAGATTATCAGGACGAAGCAAGGCAGCATAAAACATCGCTCTACGTTGTTTGCCGGTATAAAAATACGCAGCAAACTGTCGAATTGGTGGTTCCGGCAACGGCGCAGAAATGCTCGGCCTCATATGACCAGCACAATAATCTGATCGCCCATTGCCAATAATCCCGCCACAGTAAGCGAGGAATGAAATAGTGGCGTTCGAAATGAGCTAAGCGCTGATTTCTTTGAATAATTGCCCCCACACGCCACAGCATATCGACCTGACTCGAGGCCCCGAATAACCTAATCAACAAGTTTCTCATCTCTTCGCCGAGCAGCTTCTGCACTTAAAAAAGTTAATTCTTCAGCCGCGTCTGTACCGGCGGAAATGCGCGGAATTTACCGTACCGATGCAAAAAGAAAAGCGAAGTAAAAAGCCTGTCAAATTATCAACCTGCCGATTTGATATTTACTCACCCACCTCCTAATCTTCCTTCATCAGACCAATGAGCAATGCATTGGGTCATGCTACCGCAGAGGCGAAAACCGCTGCACAGAGTGGGAGAATTTGCCGTGAGTTTCCAGCCCAGATATGCCAGCAGTGAATCTCCTGATCCGGTCGAAGCCGTTGCCCAGTTTGCCGCCCAAATCGGTCATGACGATGTTGAAACCATCCTTTTCTTTTGCTCTCCGGATTACGATCTGGAGGTGTTAGGCCGCGAATTAAAAAACACCTTCTCCTGCCCCTGCATCGGTTGTACCTCTTCCGGTCATATTGGCACTGAAGGCTTTCAGCATTCTGGGCTGCTGGGTCTCGGGCTGAGCGATGGTTTTCACGCCCGCGCGTTTATCATTCATCCTCTGCTTGAATACACCTCGGTCATTACGGATATCGCAGAAACCATTCGCCGCGATAGCGAAGAGAGACCAAACCTGCATCGTTTTGGTCTGCTGCTGGTGGATGGCCTGTCGATGGCCGAAGAGCGGCTGGTGGCAAACCTTTATCAACAGATTGGTAATGTGCCCCTCATTGGCGGCTCTGCCGGTGACGATCTGCGTTTCGAAAAAAGCTTTATATATGATGGCGATGGTCATTTTATCTCTGACGCTGCCGTTTTCGCGGTTATCGAAACCAGTTCACCGGTCGCCACGTTTAAGATCCAGCATTTTGTACCCAGCGATGTCGAGCTGGTTATCACCGAGGCGGACGCGGAAAAACGGCTCATTATGGAGATCAACGGTGAACCCGCCGCGCAGATCTATGCCGAATCCCTTGGTCTTACCGTCGATGAATTGACACCAACTGTCTTTTCCCGCAACCCGCTGGTGCTCTCTTTCGGCGATGAGCCTTACGTCCGTTCCATTCAGAAAATGAACGACGATCTCTCGCTTACCTGTTATTGCGCTATCGAAGAGGGGTTGATCGTCTCGATCGGCAAAGCGGAAGATCCGATCCAGACGTTTAGCCAGGCGTTTGAAAAAGTGCACGAGACGATCCCAAACCCTGCCGTCATCATCGGCTGCGATTGTATCCTGCGCCGTCTCCAGTTCGAAAAAGAGGGGCTGGAACAGCAGATCGGCGAAATCATGGTGCAGAACCGGGTGGTGGGGTTTTCAACCTACGGTGAGCAGTACAACGGGTTGCATGTCAACCAGACATTTACCGGTGTCGCCATTGGAGGGTAAATATCATGTCGCTCTTTTCCGAAGCCTCTACCCTGCCTCTTTCCCCTGCTGACTACGAGCGCAAACTCGCAGCCAGGGATAAAACCATTGATGTGCTGAAACGCCGCATCGCCCAGGAAGCCCGGCACAGTCACGCCACACCATTTGCCATTCTCGAACAAAATGTCGGGCTGGAGAAAGTGGTCGCGCGTAAGACAATGGAACTGGAAAACGAACGGCATGAGCTGGAAAAGGCGCTGGCCGAGCTGCGTCTGGCGCAGACCCAGCTACTTCAGGCGCAAAAAATGGAGTCTATCGGTCAGCTCGCCGCCGGTATCGCCCACGAAATCAACACCCCGACGCAGTATGTTGCCGATAATGTCGGCTTCATCAAAGGTGCCACGGACTCGCTGCTAAAACTGCTGAATGCCGCCCTCGCGCTCGCGGACGTTGCGCGCAAAAAAATGGCCGATGATCCGGTGATGGCAGAGTTCGATACGACGCTCAAACGCACAAAAATTGATTTTCTGCGTCGACAAATTCCAGGCGCGCTGGACGAGTCTCTGGAGGGGCTTGAGCATATTGCGCGGATTGTCGCCGCGATGAAGGAGTTTTCCCACCCTTCGAAGAATGTGAAAGAGCGGATAGATGTGCGCGATGTGATTAATACCACGGTCACTGTGGCCCGCAACGAGTGGAAATATGTGGCGGAGCTCGAAACTAACATCGCCGACAACTTACCGCAGCTCCCCTGCCTGCGTGACATGGTCGGCCAGGCCATTCTCAACCTGGTGGTCAATGCCGCCCACGCCATTGCGGATACCCTGCAGGAAGGAGTGAAAGAGAAAGGCCGCATCGTTATTTCAGCATTACAGAACGGCGACTATCTAGAAATCCACGTCCAGGATGATGGCAGTGGCATACCCGCAGCGATCCGCGACCGCATTTTCGATCCGTTCTTCACCACTAAAGCGGTGGGTAAAGGGACTGGACAAGGCTTAGCGATTGTCTACTCCACCGTGGTGGACAAACATAATGGGAAGATTCGCTGCGAGTCAGAAGAAGGCGTGGGTTCCACGTTTATCCTGCAATTTCCGCTCCATTGCCGCAACGAGGATGAGCCTGCATGCAAGTGATGTTCGTTGATGACGAAAGCCGGGTGCTTTCAGGCATTGAGCGCGCCATCATGTTGCAAGATATCGACTGGGAGTGCCGCTTCGCCAACAGCGGCCCTGAAGCGCTGACCATGCTGGAAGAAACACCGGCGGATGTCGTGGTCTCTGATATGCGTATGCCCTTTATGGATGGCGCAGAGTTACTGGCGCAGGTGCGCAACCGCTGGCCGGGTACGATACGTATCATTTTATCCGGCTACTCAGAACCCGGCGCCACCCAGCGTATGCTGGAAGTTGCACATCGATTTGTCTCGAAACCCTGCGACAGCGCGACGTTAATAGCGATAATTGAAAGCGCGCTTTCTCTGCGCACCATGTTCAACGATCCGGCGGTGCTCGATATGGTCGGTCGAATCAATCAGTTGCCCGCCGCACCGAAGGTGTTCACTGACGTTCAACATCTTCTCAATAACCCAGAGAGCGATACCCGGCAGATTGCCGAATTGCTGGGCAGCGACCCGGCGCTGAGCGCCAAAATCATGCAGCTTGCGAATTCCGCCTGGTTCAACAGAGGTTCGCCAATCCACGATATCGGTAGCGCTATTACACTTCTCGGCATGGATCAGGTGAAATTGCTGGTGCTGGCGTCACACTGTTTTACCGATGCGAAAAGGGATCCTTTGGTCAGCGAGTTACGCCGGGTCTCTCTTCTTGCCTCTTCACTCGCCGCCCGGATGACGGGCCATCAGGGGCTGGAATCCACCGCCGCGCTACTCGCGAATATTGGGAAGCTGATCCCCGAAATGAGCGAGATCGGTAGCGAAACAACCACATGTAATGCTATTCCCATGCATTCAGCAGTCGGCGCTTACCTGCTGGCGGTATGGGGATTACCGCTGGAGATCGTCGAAATAGTGGCGGAGCAGGCCCAGCCCTCACGTTTCGCACATGATGCATTCGGAGCGTCTGGTGTGGTGCATGTCGCTGTGGCGTTGGCCAACAACAGCCCCCCCGATCGCGATTATCTTGAAAAAGCAGGCGTGCTTGACCAGCTCCCCTTATGGCAACAGATGCTCGCTAACCTACAGGACACACTTCATGACTGATACCGCCTTGCCCAGGGTGCTGTGCGTAGATGATGAACCTAACGTGCTCGCCGCGATGGAACGAAACCTGTTTGGCGAATTTGATGTGGTGGTGGCCCCAGGCGGCGAAGCCGCTCTGGACGCTGTTCGTTGGGGAGAGCGCTTTGCGGTAATCATGTCCGACATGCGCATGCCCGGCATGGATGGCGCCACCTTTCTGGCGAAAGCGCGGGAACTCTCGCCCGATAGCGTGCGGATCCTGCTTACCGGGCAGGCCGATGTGGAGTCCTCTATCGCCGCCATCAATAAAGGCGCCATTTTCCGCTATCTCTGCAAACCGTGTCCGAAGGAAGAACTGGTCGCAGCGCTTAATGACGCTGTGCGCCAGTATCGTCTCGTCTGCGCAGAAAAAGAGCTGCTGGCAACCACCCTCACCGCCTCGGTCAAAACGCTGACGGAAGTGCTTGCCATGGTCGCACCGTGGGCGTTTCAGCGGGCGGCGTTCGCCCAATCTTGTGTTCGCCACGCACTGCCGAAGCTGGAGTGGCCAGATGAGTGGATTTACACGATTGCCGCGTCATTAAGCCAAATTGGCTGTGTTGGTATTCCCGCCGATATCGTTCAGGCTGATGCCGCTCAGCGCAAACTCTCCGAGGAGGAGAAAAAACTGCTGCTGGGGCATCCCGACGTCGCGGGAAAGCTGGTGGAAAATATTCCCCGTCTTGAACTGGTCGCCGGGATCATTCGCCACCAGGCAAAAGAGCCGGCGCCGAATGTGCCGCTTGAGGTTTTACGCGGTGCCCATCTGCTGCGCGCAGCCCTTGAGCTGGAGCGACATGCGGCGCGGGGATGGAGCCTGGAGCGGCCATGGGAAATTTTACGGGCGGCGCACCCACCGTTACCTGAATACATCATTAAATCCCTGTCAGATTTCCGCTCCAATGTGACCGGCGTGCGCTCTGCGCGTATACGCGAGCTGATGCCGGGTTGGGTGGTAGACGAAGATATCCGCACCACCAATGGCTTAATGGTGCTGACCAAAGGGCACGAATTGACCGACACGGCGATCTCGGCATTACAACGCTTGCTCGCGGCTAATGCCATTGAGGAACCCATCCGGGTTCGCGGGCTGCCAGACAGCACCGCATCGGCATGATCGGTACGCGATTGGGAGAGGAATCGCGTCGTTATGTTGCAGAGAGGTAAATCGTTGCAGGCGGGGCAAACACCCCGCCATAAAGCAATTTTTTGCTCATTTCGCGGCAAAAAGGCGCCATAAACGCAATTTTCACAGAAACACTAACGCATTGAAATATGTCCCATGTAATATGGCTCCGGGCTATTGCGAGATTTGCATCCATGGTCCAGATTTGATGCATTAACAACTCCCTTTAACACACTCAACGCGCTTTGACGAAACGCCATGAACAAACCTATAAAACGGCTTGAAATCATCAAATACGCCATTGAACTGGAGGATGACGGCATCATCCTCAGCCAGCTTCCTTTACTCAAAAATGAAGTTACGGACCCGGAGTTAGCGTTTATCGTTCACGCACTTGAAGAGAAAAATTACAGCGAGGCGATGCGCGCCATCACCGTCTGGCTGCAAAACCAGCGTTCAGTGGTCAGCTGGCAGGATCCGCAAGTGGCCGCCAGTAAGCTGGAACTGAAAGCGCTGGAAGAGCAAATGCGCGAACTCATTGATAAACGCAATGCGCGTATCCAGCTGCTGGATGAATTCAACGATCTCTACTTAACTCGCCTTGGGCCACTGATGTCGCAAATTTTGCGGCTGCGTAAAACGCTGGCCGAAGCGGCGGTGCGTCGCCAGGAAGCGGAAGCGCGCCGTCGCGAGGCGGATTATCTGCGCTGCCAGAAATACCTGTCGCAAGCCGTGGACGTTTTAGTGACCTTGACGCAACGCTGGCAGAGCATGCCACCGCACTCATTACAGGCGGCGGAAGCGCGCAAGCATCTGCAACAACAAAGCGAGCTGATTGCCTCGCTGCTCGCCGAAGCGCAGGAACTGGAGCGCGGCCTCACGCGGGAGGAAGAGCCCACGCGCCAGGCGCGCGACGAAGCGCGGCAGGAGTATGAAAGCTACCAAGAGCAGCAGCACGACGCGGAAAAACGCTTTAGCTTCGAGCAGAAGATGAGCGAAGACGAACGTCATGAGCTAAAACGCCTGTGGCGCCAGGCCAGTAAGCTCTGCCACCCGGACCTGGTGGATAACGAACTGAAAAACGACGCTCACAGCATGATGGTGCAGCTTAACCAGGCGCGCCAGCGCGGCGATCTGAGCGCCATCCGCTCGATTTTGACCCGTCTGCAAAAAGGGCTGGAGCCATTAATGGCGAGCGATCGTCTCAACGATCTGCAGCGTCTGCGCCAGCGCATTGTTGAAGTCAAACAGCATATTGCCAGCCTGATTGAAGAGCTGGCGACGCTGGAAAAAGAGGAATCCTGGCAGTTGATCTCCACGCTTGGCGACAGGGAAACCTACTTCCGCCAGCAGGAGAAAGCGCTGGCCGAGATCCGCCAGACGCTGGAGCAGCAGGTCAGCGAAGCCGAGTACGACGAAGTGGCCTGAGCGCAACGAGCCCGGTAATCGTACCGGGCTTTGTGTTTATTTCTTGTGCCAGTAGGCCTGCGCGCGCACCAGTTGTTGATCGATGTCGGCAGATTCAAAGCGATCCATCAGCGATTTCACTACCTCCCCTTCCCCGGTCAGCCAAATAAAATAGTCGTTTTCCGGCACGCTTATCGCCGCCAGTTTGTCGGCAACGGCCTGCGGGTGATGCCCCGCCACCCACTGAATATCAAAGCCGTTTATATCCGCGAAATAATCTTGATAAGCAACATCCGCAATGCTCACCACCGCTGTGACCTGCGGGCGTACAGCAAGCTGGCTGAGCGCTTCAAGGCGGCGGCGCAGCGCCGGCATACCGGATTCATCGCACACATATAACTGCCAGGCGTAATCTTCCGGCACCACCAGCGAACCGCGCGGCCCGCCAATAGTCAATTTATCGCCCACCTGCGCCTGCATCGCCCAGCGACTCGCTACGCCGCCGTCGTGAATATAGAAATCCAGCGCCAGTTCGTGGCGGCTGGCATCGTACAGCGGCGTATAGTCGCGGGAAGCCGGGCGCGGGCCATCGCCCCAGACGATACCTTCATCGGTCACGACTGGCGGTACAAAGTGCGTACCCGGCTGCGGGAAGAAGACTTTACTGTGATCGTCAAAGCCGCGGGAGGTGAAGCCATCCAGTTGCTCGCCGCCGAGCACAATGCGCTGGAAGCCCGCACCCGGACGCTCGACGCGCAAAACAGTTAACTCGCGAAAGCGCAGCTCATTGCGCACGCGCTGGGGATAGCGTTGAGAGTGGGTTGTCATAATCGGCCTTCGTGAACGTGAATACGATATATCTAAATGTTGTGCAAATGATAATGATTGTTGATTAGGCAGAAGGCAAGATCTTTTTAAGATATAGCCACACGAAAGCGCACCGGTTGCTAAATCAGGAAATAAAGTCATTAAAAATCATTCAATTAAGTAAAAAACACCGTCAGTGTTGTTTAAGTTGGTTATTTTAGATATAAATTAGATATATCAAATTAAATGAGTAAGCAGCTATGCGTCATCATCACGGCAATACCGACAGGGAGCACCACCACGGACACGGCGGCCGACGCCAGCGCTTTTTCGGTCACGGCGAATTACGTCTGGTGATCCTGCATTTGCTCAGCCAAAACGCCAGCCACGGCTATGAGCTGATCAAAGCCATTGAAGCGCTGACGCAGGGCAACTACACACCCAGCCCTGGTGTGATTTATCCCACTCTGGATGCTCTGCAAGCGCAGCAGTTAATTACCGTTAGCGATGAAGAAAACGGACGCCGAATGATCGCCATTACGCCGCAGGGCACGGAGTGGCTGGCGGAAAATGCGCCATCGCTGGCACAGATTGAAGAGCGGATTAAAGCACGCAACGTTGGCTATCAACTGCGCAAAAACCCACAGATGAAACGGGCGCTGGAGAACTTTAAAGCGGTGCTGGATTTACGGGTGAATCAGGGGGAAGTCAGCGCCACGCAGCTTAAACAGATAATTGGCATTATCGACCGCGCAGCGCTGGAGATTTCACAACTCGATTAAACTGCCTGTGGCACGTCGCGCAGGCGGAACACCTGCACCAGCTCGCGCAGATGTAACGCCTGATCGTTCAGCGCCGCTGCTGCAGCCACCGACTCTTCCACCAGGCTGGAGTTCTGCTGGGTGGTGGAGTCAATCAGGCCAATCGCACTGTTAATCTGCGAAATACCATCGGTCTGCTCGCGGCTCGCCTGACCAATTTCGCGCAGGATAACATCCATCTCTTCCACATTACTGACCATACCGTTAATCAGCGCACTGGCTTTTTCGACCAGCGCCATGCCTTCACGAGTCTGGCTGGTAGAGCTTTCAATCAGATGGCGAATATCGTTGGCAGAGGAAGCGCTCTTCTGGGCTAACTGACGAACTTCACCCGCCACAACCGCAAAACCACGACCGTGTTCACCGGCGCGCGCCGCTTCGACCGCCGCGTTCAGCGCCAGAATGTTTGTCTGGAAGGCAATTGCGTCAATCAGGTTGATAATGTCGGACATACGGTTGGACGTGTCGTTAATCACGCGCATCTTCTCGGTGACCTGCTTCATCATCTCGCCGTTGTTCTTCACGACTGTCGCCGCATCGGCAGAAAGGTGGGTCGCTTCGGAGGTATGATCGGCAGTGTTTTTCACCGTCGCGGTGATCTGCTCCATGGACGCCGCCGTCTGCTCAACGGAGCTGGCCTGCTCTTCGGTACGCGCCGCCAGATCCTGGTTACCGGCCACAATCTGCGCCGCCGCGCTGGAAATACTCTCTGAGCCGTTTTGCACCTGATGGACAATCTCAACAAGACGGTTTTTCATCTCCATCAGCGCACGCAGCAGTACGCCGGTTTCATCGCGGTGGCGAGAATCGATGGTACGCGTCAAATCGCCATCGGCAATCGCTTCAGCAAAGGCAACCGCCTCACTCAGCGGGCGCGTGATCATCCGTACGATATACCAGCCAATCAGGCTGCCCATGCCGATGCTAACAATCGCCAGCAGAATCAGCATCAGGCGGTTAGAACTGAAATCGTTCTGCACCTGGTCGCCCGCCGCACGCATTTGCCCATCCTGAATGGCGATCAGCGCCAACACCCGCTCTTTATAAGCATTCTGGATGTTAATGGTTTTGGTCATCATCTCCTGAATCGCACCCGCGCGGTCGTTATTTTTAACGGCATCGAGAATGCGGAAACGTGAGTCGAGGTATTGCTGGCGCACGGTGCGGATGTCGGCGAGGATTTTCTGCGATTTATCATCACGCAGGTTTTTTGATAAATCTTCCAGCAGAGCGGTAATGTGGGAGCTTATCTCAGCAAGCTGCTTTTGCGACTCACCGGTCCATTTGCCGTCACTATCCAGCAGCATCAGTTGCTGGGTGCTGACAAAGGTCTGGAAATTATCAATAAGCTGATTCGCTTTTACCGTGGTTGGGTAATCCTCGTGCACAATCTCTTGCATTCCGTTATTCGCGCGGTTCAGGCTGAAGAGAGACAGACAGGAACTCACTACCATTAACGCAATAAAAAAGCCGAACGCCAGAAATAATTTCGTGCCGATTTTTACATCATGTAAAAACATATATTCTCCATGGGTTTGATTATTTTATTGACGAAAGTTCCGCGCCCTCACCCTAATGGCGCGCTTAAGTCCCTGGCGCAAATTAAAAGAATGCAGCCACTAGCCGTTATCGGTAACGTTAGCGCTAACTTTATGAGTTTGATCGTTTTTTTAGTTACTTAATGAACTTTCTGATAGCAATCAACTATTAATAATGATCAATCGATCGTTATATATACGAAAATAAAGATTAGCGCAGGGCATATTAATATCGCTACATCAGATTTAACTCTGCATAAAATAAGAGGCGCGAAAATATATTAATACTTCACAATGCGAACTGTGCTTAATATAAAATTAACAAAATATATATATCGCACTTACATGAAATGGCAGAAATCAAGCGCTTACCAATAAAAAACCACCAGCGCGCGGCCAGTGGTTTTTTAAGAGCAACGTAAACTGTTAGTGCAAAACGGCGACGGCATCCTGCAGGCGGGCTGCGCGATGTTTAACCATTGCCGAAACCGCCGCGCTCTCCTCTACCAAACCAGCGTTTTTCTGCGTGATGGCATCCAGTTCCGCCACTGCGCGCGTCAGTTCAGAAAGCCCGGTAGCCTGCTCCGATGTCGACTGGCTAATCTGGCCGATCAGCGCAGTGACGTTTTGTACCTGATTAACAATATCTTCCATCGTGCGGCCTGCGGCATGCACCTGGTCATAACCAGACTGCACTTTACTGGCACTGGCATCGATCAGCTTACGAATATCATTCGCCGCGCTGGCGCTGCGACTCGCCAGGTGACGAACTTCACCCGCCACGACCGCAAACCCTTTGCCCTGCTCGCCTGCCCTGGCCGCTTCTACCGCAGCATTCAGCGCCAGGATATTGGTCTGGAAAGCGATGTCATTAATCAGCTTGGTAATAGAGCCGATACGCCCGGTGCTATCGGCAATCTCGTCCATGGTTTTCACCACCGTCTCCATCGCCTTACCGCCGTGCGTGGCGGCGCTACTGGCGGAGCTGGAGAGCTCGTCTGCCGCCGATGCTGTTTGCGAGTTGTTTTGTACCGATGCCGCCATCTGGCTCATGGTGGCAACCGTCTGCTGCACATTCACCACCGTCTGGCGCGTGCGTTCATTAAGATCTTCATTACCTTTCGCCAGCGTTTCACTGCCGCTACGCACACTGTGAACCTGGGTTGAAACGTCATTGATCAACCAACGGCACATCAGCCCCAGTTGCCCGATCGCCCGCAATGTCAGCCCCAGTTCATCGCTGCGATTCAACGGTTGCACGCTATTGCGTTCCCCGGTGGCCACACTCAGCGCCTGACGCGCCACGTTTTCCGCCGGGCGAACGATTTGCCACTCAAATGTCAGGCAGCCCAGCAGCATTGCCAGCGTGCTCACCGCCAGCGCCAGGCCGCCTGCACCGGTGAACCATAAGCCAGCAAATTGCGCAGCCCACAACAACGTCATGACGCTGCGGGCACGCCAGCGTAGCGGCATGCCCGCCAGTTTTCCCCACCAGTGCTTGCTAATGACCAGGCCTTTATAGACACGTTTGTTGCAACGCCCTTCATTTAACGCTTTGTACAGCGGTTCAACGGCGGCGATCTCCTCATCTTTCGCCTCGGTGCGAATCGACATGTAGCCGGTGACTTTGCCGTTGCGCACCATCGGCACAGCATTGGCTCGCACCCAGTAATGATCGCCATTTTTACGCCGGTTTTTGACGATGCCGCTCCACGGCTCGCCCTGTTTCAGGGTGTACCACATATCGGCAAAAGCCGCTTTTGGCATATCCGGGTGGCGAACAAGATTGTGGGGCTGGCCGAGCAACTCGCTGTGGGAGTAGCCACTGGCATGGATAAACGCGTCGTTGGCGTGGGTGATGTAACTTTGCTGGTCAGTTGTCGACATCAGCGTGGTGTCATCCTCCAGCATAAAGCGCTGTTGGCTGACATAAGGAGGAGAAGACATGATTGCGTCCTATGCAGGTTATATTGCTGTTAAAAATTACTGCGAATGTTATTTCGGCGATAATGGGTTTATCTTTAGTTGTTAAATTTGATTTAGATCGCAATTTGCAATAAAACCCTGTTTTTCGTGGGCTCGTTAACCCTATGATTTTAATAATTTCGTAGCGTTACCATCGCGATTCCCTCATGAGAATGCATCATTATCGCGCATTTATTGCACTATATTGGCGCAACTTAGCCATCTCTCCGTCCGCAATGAATGATTTTTAACCACAAAAGATACAAAATATTAACGGGACGGCATGATTAAATTTTGTGCGCCTTCATTTTCCCCTGGCATTTATCCCGATTTATGCTCCCCGCACCGAAGTGGCGTAATCCCTGCAATACTTAAATCGGTATCATGTGATACGCGAGTCCCTGGAGCCCATTTTGAACAGGTTACCTTCCAGCGCATCGGCATTAGCGTGCAGCGCTCACGCACTGAATCTCATTGAAAAGCGAACGCTCGACCATGAGGAGATGAAAGCATTAAACCGAGAGGTGGTGGATTACTTTAAAGAGCATGTCAATCCGGGGTTTTTAGAGTATCGAAAATCTGTTACCGCCGGCGGGGATTACGGAGCCGTAGAGTGGCAAGCTGGCAGTTTGAACACGCTTGTCGACACCCAGGGGCAGGAGTTTTTAGATTGCCTGGGTGGGTTTGGAATTTTCAATGTGGGGCACCGTAATCCAGTTGTGGTTTCCGCCGTACAGAATCAACTCGCAAAACAACCTCTGCATAGCCAGGAATTACTCGACCCGTTACGCGCCATGCTGGCGAAAACACTGGCGGCACTGACGCCTGGCAAACTGAAATACAGCTTCTTTAGCAACAGCGGCACAGAGTCCGTCGAAGCGGCGCTAAAACTGGCGAAAGCCTACCAGTCACCGCGCGGTAAATTCACCTTTGTCGCCACCAGCGGCGCGTTCCACGGTAAATCGCTGGGCGCGTTGTCGGCAACGGCAAAATCGACCTTCCGCAAACCGTTTATGCCGCTGCTGCCGGGCTTTCGTCATGTACCGTTTGGCGACATCGACGCGATGCGTACGCTGCTTAGCGAATGCCGGAAAACCGGTGATGATGTCGCCGCCGTGATCCTGGAGCCGATCCAGGGGGAAGGTGGCGTGATCTTACCACCAGCCGGTTATCTGCCAGCGGTACGCAAGCTGTGCGATGAGTTTGGCGCGCTGCTGATTTTTGACGAAGTGCAAACCGGCATGGGGCGTACGGGCAAAATGTTCGCCTGCGAACACGAAAACGTGCAGCCAGACATCTTGTGCCTGGCGAAAGCACTGGGCGGCGGCGTGATGCCGATTGGCGCAACTGTCGCCACCGAAGAGGTGTTCTCGGTGCTGTTTGATAACCCA
Source organism: Kosakonia sp. SOY2 (assembly GCF_027109175.1). NCBI lineage: Bacteria > Pseudomonadati > Pseudomonadota > Gammaproteobacteria > Enterobacterales > Enterobacteriaceae > Kosakonia > Kosakonia sp. SOY2. The sequence goes on along the minus strand of NZ_JAPVXH010000002.1, from coordinate 150,490 downwards.
TTCCTGCACACCACCACCTTTGGCGGCAACCCGCTGGCTTGTGCGGCCGCGCTGGCGACCATCAATGTGCTGCTGGAAGAGAACCTGCCCGCTCAGGCGGAGCAGAAAGGCGACATGTTGCTGGACGGTTTCCGCGCGCTGGTGCGTCAATATCCGGATCTGGTGCAGGATGCGCGTGGTCGCGGGATGCTGATGGCAATTGAGTTTGTCGATAACGAAACGGGCTACAACTTTGCCAGTGAGATGTTCCGCCAGCGCGTACTGGTTGCCGGAACGCTCAATAACGCGAAAACCATTCGTATCGAACCGCCGCTGACGCTGACGATTGAACAGTGTGAGCAGGTGCTAAAAGCAGCAGCTAATGCGCTGGCGGCACTGCGTGTTTCTGAAGAACTGGCGTAAACAGACGCATAAAACCCTCTCCCGGCGGGAGAGGGTTTTTTATTGCTCACAGAAAATCCGGGATCATCAACACGCTCTGGTTTTCTGCCCTGCTGTCTTGCAATTTCACACTCTCGCAGAAATGTCTTTTGCAGGTGCGGTATGCGCTTTCAGGCGCAATCAATGCTGCCATGAAAGCGGATGTTTACTTCGGCAGTAAACCAATAAAGCTGCGTTTTTTGCGCGGCTCCGACATCAGTTCTTCCAGCTTCTCCACGCACGCCAGGTAGTGCGGTGTCTCCTTGTGCGCCTGGACGGCGGCGTCATCCTGATACGCTTCATAAATAAAAAAGCGGGTTTTCACTTTCGGATCCTGTAATACATCAAAACGCAGATTCCCCGGCTCGCGGATAGCGCCTTCGTGATTGGCACGAAAGACCTGTAAAAACTCATCTACTCTGTCCGGTTTGATATTGATTTCCACCAGCGTCACATTCATGGTTGCTCTCCTTGTTTTTCCTCCAGCCAGAACTGGTACGCCTCACGGGCGTGCATGTGCTCGTGTACCACTTTTTTCACCGCCTTGAGCATGGCGAGCGGCGCGCTGGACTGGAAAATGTTGCGCCCCATATCCACGCCCGACGCGCCCTGATCAATGGCGCGGAAGCACATCTCCAGCGCCTCCTGCTCGGGTAACTTTTTCCCGCCAGCAATCACGATCGGTACCGGGCAACTGGCGGTGACCTTTTCGAACCCCTCTTCCACAAAGTAGGTTTTCACAAACTGCGCGCCCATTTCGGCGGCGATACGGCTGGCCAGCGAAAAATAACGCGCATCGCGCGTCATCTCTTTACCTACACCGGTCACTGCCATCGTCGGCACACCGTAGCGGTTGCCCGCGTCCACCAGCTTGATGATGTTATTAATCGACTGGTGTTCATGCTCACTGCCGATGTAGATTTGCGCCGCCACCGCACAGACGTTGAGCCGCAGCGCGTCTTCCATCGCCACCGCCACGCATTCGTTAGAGAGTTCGGCGAGGATTGAGTTGCCGCCAGAGGCGCGCAGCACCACCGGTTTATTGGTGGCGGGCGGCACCACACTGCGCAAAATGCCACGCGTACACATCAGCACATCGGTTTGTGCGAACAGCGGCGCAATCGATAGATCAATACGCTCAAGCCCGGTCGTCGGTCCCTGAAAATAGCCGTGATCGAAGGCCAGCATCACCGTGCGGTTACTCTGTGGGTTAAAGATCCTTGCCAGCCGCGATTGCATGCCCCAGTCCAGCGCACCGCAGCCCTTCAGGGTGAAAGGCACATTTTGCTGCGCGGTGCCCAGGCCAAAGTCTTTGCCATCTTTGATGTCATCTACATCCGCCATCCTGCCTCCCGCAAAAAGCTGTGATAGAACAAGTGATTTTGTGACTGATGAATGTTCAAAAGCGTAGGCGCTGAACTATATTTACGACCGTACGAGGATCACAGTTTTATCTATGATGCTTGCGAGGGGGCAAAACCCATGAGTTACCTTTTAGCGTTAGATGCAGGGACTGGCAGCATTCGGGCAGTGATCTTCGACTTAAGCGGGCGGCAAATTGCCGTCGGCCAGGCCGAGTGGAAACACCTCAGCGTGGAAAACGTCCCCGGCTCAATGGAGTTCGACCTCAACACCAACTGGCAACTGGCCTGCCAGTGCATCCGCCAGGCGCTGAAAACCGCCGGTCTGAGCGGCGCGGATATCCAGTCAGTCGCCTGCTGCTCCATGCGCGAAGGCATTGTGCTGTATAACAACAATGGCGACGCCATCTGGGCGTGCGCCAACGTGGATTCCCGCGCCAGCCATGAAGTCGCCGAGTTAAAAGAGATCCATGACTGGCAGTTTGAAGCCGAAGTCTACAGCGTTTCCGGGCAGACGCTGGCGCTCAGCGCCATGCCGCGTCTGCTGTGGCTGGCGCACCATCGCCCCGACATTTACCGCGATACCGCCACCATCACCATGATCAGCGACTGGCTGGCCTCGCGCCTCTCCGGCTGGTTAGCGGTGGATCCTTCCAATGCCGGCACCACCGGTATGCTCGATCTTTTCACGCGCGACTGGCGACCCGACTTACTGGATATGGCCGGGTTACGCCCGGATCTGTTATCACCGGTGAAAGAGACCGGCAGCCTGTTGGGCGAAGTCACTCACCAGGCGGCGCAAGAGTGCGGTCTGCGCGAAGGCACGCCGGTAGTGATGGGTGGCGGTGATGTACAGCTCGGCAGCCTTGGCCTTGGCGTGGTGCGAGCCGGACAAACCGCCGTGCTCGGCGGCACGTTCTGGCAGCAAGTGGTGAACCTGCCGCAAGTGCGCACCGACCCGGAAATGAATATCCGCGTCAATCCGCATGTCATTCCAGGCATGGTGCAAGCGGAGTCGATAAGCTTTTTCACCGGCCTGACCATGCGCTGGTTCCGCGACGCGTTTTGCGCCGAAGAAAAGTTGATTGCCGAGCGGATGGGCATTGACGCCTACACCTTACTGGAAGAGATGGCAGGCCGGGTACCGGCGGGTTCATGGGGCGTGATGCCCATTTTCTCCGACGCCATGCACTTCAAGCAGTGGTATCACGCTGCACCGTCGTTTATTAACCTCTCCATCGACCCGGAAAAATGCAACAAAGCCACGCTGTTCCGCGCACTGGAAGAGAACGCTGCCATCGTTTCCGCCTGCAATCTGGCGCAGATTTCACGCTTTTCCGGCGTGCAGTTTGACAGCCTGGTCTTCGCCGGTGGCGGTGCGAAAGGCGCGCTGTGGAGCCAGATTTTAAGCGATGTCACGGGCCTGCCGGTACGTGTGCCGGAAGTGAAAGAGGCCACCGCGCTGGGCTGTGCTATCGCCGCGGGTGTGGGTGCCGGGTTGTATGACGACATGGCAGCCACCGGCGAGCGGCTGGTACGCTGGAGCCGGGAATTTACGCCGAACCCGGAACATCGCGAGCTGTACGACACCATGATGCTGAAGTGGCAGAAAATCTACGCAGAACAACTCGGCCTCGTCGACAGCGGTTTAACCACATCCCTGTGGCAGGCACCCGGCCTGACAACCGGCGCCTGACGCGCTTTTCCCTCTCCCGTTGCGGGAGAGGGATATTTGAATCCCATCACAATCATTCGCTCCGCCTTTTCCCTTTTCTGCCGCGACGGCTAAAGTAGAACTCATCCGACCACATAACAATAATTTTACACTGGAAGAGAGCATGAGCCATTACCCGTCGCTGTTCACCCCACTCGATCTGGGCTTTACCACGCTAAAAAACCGTGTGCTGATGGGTTCGATGCACACCGGGCTGGAGGAGCGCCCGGACGGCGCAGAGCGGCTGGCGGCATTCTATGCTGAACGCGCCCGTCATGGCGTCGCGCTGATAGTCACCGGCGGGGTTGCGCCCGCACTTTCCGGCGTCACCATGGAGGGCGGCGCGGTGCTGAACGATACCAGCCAGCTTCCCCATCACCGGCAAATCACTGAAGCAGTGCATCAGGAAGGCGGCAAGATCGCCCTGCAAATTCTGCACACCGGACGCTACAGCTACCAGCCGCAGCTGGTCGCGCCATCGGCGTTACAGGCGCCGATCAACCGCTTTACGCCGCATGAATTGAGCCATGATGAAATTCTCACGCTGATTGATGATTTCGCCCGCTGCGCTGCGCTGGCACAGCAGGCCGGTTACGACGGCGTTGAAGTGATGGGTTCTGAGGGCTACCTGATTAACGAATTTCTCGCCGCGCGCACCAATCACCGTGAGGACGAATGGGGCGGCGATTATACCCGGCGTATGCGCTTTGCCGTGGAAGTGGTGCGTGCCGTGCGCGAGCGTGTCGGCAGCGACTTTATTATTATCTACCGCCTGTCGATGCTGGATCTCGTCGAAGGCGGCGGCACGCTGGAAGAAACCATCGCGCTGGCGCAGGCGGTGGAAGCCGCAGGCGCGACGCTGATTAATACCGGTATTGGCTGGCACGAAGCGCGCATCCCAACCATTGCCACGCCGGTGCCGCGCGGCGCATTCAGTTGGGTGACGCGTAAGCTGAAAGGCAAAGTGAAGGTGCCGCTTATTACCACCAACCGCATTAACGATCCTGGGGTGGCCGACGAGATCCTCGCGCGTGGTGATGCCGATATGGTATCGATGGCGCGCCCGTTTCTGGCCGATGCCGGGTTTGTGTCGAAAGCGCAAAATGGTCGCGCGGATGAGATCAATACCTGCATCGGTTGTAACCAGGCCTGCCTGGATCAGATCTTCGCCGGTAAAGTCACCTCCTGCCTTGTTAACCCCCGCGCCTGCCATGAAACGCTAATGCCGGTGCTTCCGGCTGTGCAAAAGAAAAACCTGGCGGTGGTCGGCGCAGGCCCTGCCGGGCTGGCGTTCGCCATTAATGCCGCGGCACGCGGGCATGGCGTAACGCTGTTTGATGCCCAGGCGGAGATCGGCGGGCAGTTTAATGTCGCCAAACAGATCCCCGGCAAAGAAGAGTTCTACGAAACGCTGCGTTACTACCGGCGAATGATCGATCTGACCGGCGTTACGTTATGCCTGAATCAACGCGTCGATCCGGTCACCCTACTGGGGTTTGACGAGGTGATCCTTGCCAGCGGCATTGAACCGCGGATGCCGCCAATCGACGGGATCGACCATCCGAAAGTGCTGAACTACCTCGATGTGCTGCGCGATAAAGCACCGGTGGGTGAAAGTGTGGCCATTATTGGCTGCGGCGGGATCGGCTTTGATACCGCAATGTATTTAAGCCAGCCGGGCGAGCCAACCAGCCAGAACATCGCCGAATTTTGTGTGGAATGGGGAATTGATACCAGCCTGAATGAAGTGGGCGGTCTGCGCCCGGAAGGACCGCAGTTGCCGAAAAGCCCGCGCCGCATTGTGATGTTGCAGCGTAAAGCCAGCAAGCCTGGTGAAGGCCTGGGGAAAACCACCGGCTGGATCCACCGCGCCACGTTGCTGTCGCGTGGCGTGAAAATGATCCCGGCGGTCAGTTATCAAAAGATCGACGATGCCGGTTTACATCTGTTGATCGGCGGTGAACCTCAGCTATTGGCTGTTGATCATGTGGTGATCTGCGCAGGCCAGGAGCCAAAACGCGAGCTGGCGGAACCGCTGCGTGAAGCGGGTAAAACAGTGCATTTGATAGGTGGATGCGATGTGGCGCTGGAACTGGATGCCCGCCGGGCGATTGCGCAAGGGACAAAACTGGCGCTGGCAATTTAAAACAACTGGCTTAAAGCTTTCCGGCCCCCCAGCCTAGCTGAAAGTTTTCTATGAATAACAAAGTGGCCCGCAAAGCGGGCCACATTCCATTAGCGTTTCTTACGCACTTTTACCGCTTTCAGCACCACGAACTTGTTGTTAGTGGCGAGGGTTTCGCAGTTGCCAAATACGCGTTTTAGCTTGCGGAAATAGTCGAGGTGGCGGTTGCCGACAATGCGCAGTTCGCCGCCATATTTCAGGCAGAAACGCGCATCGTTGAACATCTGCCAGGCAATATGATCGGTAATCGCGCTCTGCTGATGGAACGGCGGGTTACACACGATTGCGTCAAACCTGTCCGGCTCCACGCCGGACAGCGAGTTATTGATCATAAACTCGCTGCGTTCAACGGCTTGTGGCAGGTTCGCTTCCACATTCAGCCGCGCGGAAGCCACCGCCATCGCCGACTCATCGGCGAACAGCACACGGCTGTTCGGGTTCTGCGCCAGCAGTTTTAAACCAATCACACCGTTGCCGCAGCCTAAATCAACCATCTCACCTTCCACGTTTTCCGGCAGATGTTGCAGGAAAAATCGCGCGCCAATATCCAGCCCGCTGCGGGAAAAGACATTGGCATGGTTATGGATAGTCCAGTTCGTGCCGTCCAGCTTCCAGCTGGCGAGCACAGAACTCTCCTCAAGCGCAGGCGCGTTAAACGTGCAGTTGATGAGCCGGGCTTTTTTCCATGCCAGCGTGGTGGTGGTCGGCCCGAGAATTTTTTCAAACAGCGCTAACGTCGAGTTGTGGACATCGCGCGCTTTCGCCCCGGCGATAATCCGCGTGTTCGGCGTGACAACCTCGCGTAACGCGCGCAGTTGCTGCTCGAGCAGCGCCAGCTGTTTTGGCACTTTAATCAGCACTAACGCCGGGTTTGCAGGCAGCGGGTGCAGGCTGTCTTGCAGCGTGACGGCGGTGTCGTCCAGATCGTTAATGCGCAGGTTATGCTGTGTCGCCAGCTCTGCTATATAGGAGTCGTTGACGGAAACCGGGCGATGCGACGCCAGCGCACAGGCCAGCGCGCCGAAGCTGTCATTAAAAATCAGAACCGGGCCATCGACCTCATTCACCTGTTGCAGCAGATATTCATCCGCCGCGTCCCACGCCTGTAGCGACGCCTCTTCCACGCCGACAGGGAATCTGTCTAAAGTGAATGATTGTCCGTTTAACTCAACCTGGCTCATCGCCCCTCCGCAATGCTAAAATTCGCGCGTTTTATCGCTTAATTATCCGGAGATGTAAACACATTTCGCCATGAACAAGCTGACCTATCTTCAGGGCTACCCTGAATCCCTGCTGACGCAGGTTACCGCCCTGATTGAACAGAACCGGCTGGGCGAGGTGCTGAAAAAGCGCTATCAGGAAAGCCACGACATCACCACCGATAAAGCGCTTTATCACTATACGCAAACGCTGAAAAATCAGTATCTGCGTAACGCCGCGCCGGTGAATAAGGTGATGTATGACAGCAAAATCCATGTGTTAAACAATGCACTCGGCTTACATACGGCGGTCTCCCGCGTCCAGGGCGGCAAGTTAAAAGCCAAAGCGGAAATCCGCGTCGCCACGGTGTTTCGCGACGCGCCAGAAGCCTTCTTGCGGATGATCGTGGTTCACGAACTTGCGCATCTGAAAGAGAAAGATCACAACAAAGCGTTCTACCAGCTGTGCTGCTATATGGAGCCGCAGTACCACCAGCTCGAGTTTGATACGCGATTGTGGCTAACGCATCTGACGCTGGATCGTAACGGGTGAGATTTTCGCCATCACCTTTTGTGCTTGTGCGGGGCAGTGCACTGGTTTTGTCATCTCGTCGTGCTAGAGTGATCGAAGACCCCCTTACGGAGAATTAGCGCCTGTATGATACGTTTCGCTGTCATAGGTACGAACTGGATCACCCGCCAGTTCGTCGATGCCGCCCATGAAACGGGCAAATATAAACTCACCGCCGTTTTTTCCCGCAGCCTTGAACAGGCGCAAACGTTCGCCAACGACTACCCGGTCGAACATCTGTTTACCTCGCTTGAAGATATGGCACAAAGCGATGCGATTGACGCGGTTTATATTGCCAGCCCGAATTCCCTGCATTTCCCACAGACGCAGCTTTTTCTGCGTCACAAAAAGCATGTGATCTGCGAAAAACCGCTGGCCTCCAACCTGCGTGAAGTGGAAGCGGCCATCGCCTGCGCGCGGGAAAATCAGGTGGTGCTGTTTGAAGCGTTCAAAACCGCCAGCCTGCCGAATTTTATTTTGCTGAAACAAACGCTGGCCAAAGCTGGCAAGCTCCGTAAAGCCTTTATCAACTACTGCCAGTATTCGTCGCGTTACCAGCGTTACCTGGACGGAGAAAACCCAAATACCTTTAATCCGGCGTTTTCCAACGGCTCGATTATGGACATTGGCTTCTACTGCCTGGCGTCCGCCGTGGCGCTGTGGGGCGAGCCGCACAGCGTTCAGGCCACCGCCAGTCTGCTGGAAAGCGGCGTGGATGCCCACGGCGTGGTGGTGATGGATTACGGTGATTTCAGCGTCACGCTGCAACACTCGAAAGTGAGTGATTCCGTGCTGCCGAGCGAAATTCAGGGCGAGGCCGGATCGCTGGTGATCGAGAAAATCTCCGAATGCCAGAAAGTCTCGTTCGTGCCGCGCGGCGGCAAAGCGCAGGAACTGACACAGCCGCAGCACATCAATACCATGCTGTATGAAGCGGAAACCTTTGCCCGCCTGGTGGAAGAGAACGAAGTCAACCACCCGGGGCTGGACGTAAGCCGGGTCACGGCAAAACTGCTGACCGAAATTCGCCGCCAGATCGGCGTCGTTTTCCCGGCGGATGACATCGGCGAACAGCTGCCGGCGTAAAGGTTCGTAAAGCATAGATGGCTTCACATTGACGGAATCAATATGCTGACATATTTTGTTACCTGCAAAGGGGAGTAACTTCATTGCCGGTGGATCGTCATTACGATGCGTATATGCATCCGGTCGCCGGGCGTCTTCACAGACGTAAGTGAGACCTTGCCGGAAGGCGAGGATCCATTGCACCTAAAGCAAACGGCTAACCTCTTCCGACGTTAGCCGTTTTTGTTTTTAGGTAAGGATTCACACAATGAATACTGTCGGTACACCGATGTTATGGGGCGGCTTCGCGATTGTGGTCGTGATTATGCTGGCCGTCGACCTTCTGCTTCAGGGGCGTCGCGGCGTCCATACGATGACCATGAAGCAGGCGGCCTCCTGGTCTGTGGTTTGGGTCAGCCTCTCCCTGCTGTTCAACGCCGCCTTCTGGTGGTATCTCACGCAAACCGAAGGACGCGCTGTTGCCGACACGCAGGCGCTGGCGTTCCTCACCGGTTATCTGATTGAAAAAGCGCTGGCGGTCGATAACGTCTTCGTCTGGCTGATGCTGTTTAGCTACTTCTCCGTGCCTGCCGCGTTGCAGCGCCGGGTGCTGGTTTACGGCGTGCTCGGCGCGATTGTGCTGCGCACGATTATGATTTTCGCTGGCAGCTGGCTTATCACCCAGTTCTCGTGGCTGTTGTATGTTTTTGGCGCATTCCTGCTGTTTACCGGCGTGAAAATGGCGCTGGCGAAAGAGGACGAAACCGGGATCGGCGACAAACCGCTGGTGCGCTGGCTGCGCAGCCATTTACGCATGACCGATACCATCGAAAATGAGCACTTTTTCGTGCGCAAAAATGGCCTGCTGTTCGCGACGCCATTATTGCTGGTGCTGATTCTGGTCGAATTGAGCGATGTGATTTTTGCAGTCGACAGTATCCCGGCTATTTTTGCCGTGACCACCGATCCGTTTATTGTGCTGACCTCAAACCTGTTTGCGATTCTGGGCCTGCGTGCGATGTACTTCCTGCTGGCGGGCGTGGCTGAGCGTTTCTCGATGCTCAAATATGGTTTGTCTGTCATTCTGGTGTTTATCGGCATCAAGATGCTGATTGTCGATTTCTTCCATATTCCGATCGCCGTCTCGCTTGGCGTGGTAGGCGGCATCCTCGTGCTGACCATGCTGCTCAACGCGTGGGTTAACCACCAGCACGACAAGAAAAACAGGGCGTAAGCCGTAAATGGCCGCTCTGCCAGTGCGCAGAGCGGTCATTTCATCAGCCTTGTCGCCTTTATCACAAAACGTTAACACAAAAAATCAAAAAGCCGCGCCAGGCTGGAAAAGTTATTCTTCTCCCCTTTCTTGTTGCCGCAGAGTCCATATACTGCTTTCTGCAAACAAATGTTACATCCTGACAAATGTCACCCAAAAAGACATGCGGGATGCAACTCCACAACACGAAAGGAACATGGCATGACAACGCACCGCTCCACCGGGTTACTGCAACGCTTGATTGATGGCAGCCTGGTGAAACAGATTCTTATTGGTTTAATTCTGGGTATTTTACTGGCGTGGATTTCGACGCCCGCCGCTATTGCGACCGGCATTCTGGGTACGCTGTTCGTCAGCGCGTTAAAAGCGGTGGCACCAGTACTGGTGCTGATGCTGGTGATGGCCTCCATCGCAGGTCATCAACAAGGGCAAAAGACGCGTCTGCGTCCGGTGCTGGTGCTGTATCTGTTAGGCACGTTCACTGCCGCGCTGACCGCCGTGCTGGTCAGCTTTCTCTTCCCTTCGACGCTCCAGCTTGTGCCGGGGGCCAATGATGTCACGCCGCCATCCGGCATTGTGGAAGTGCTGCGCGGTTTACTGACCAGCATGATCGCCAATCCGGTGACGGCAATCATGAACGCGAACTACATCGGCATTCTGGTGTGGGCTGTGGGGCTGGGCTTTGCACTGCGCCACAGCAATGAGAGCACCAAAAGTCTGGTGCAGGATATGGCCAGCGCCGTCACCTTTATGGTGCGCATCGTTATCCGCTTCGCGCCGATCGGCATTTTCGGCCTTGTCTCCTCGACCCTTGCGACATCCGGTTTTGGCGCGCTGTTAGGTTACGCGCAACTGCTGGTGGTGCTGGTGGGCTGCATGGCGTTTGTCGCGCTGGTGGTTAACCCGCTGCTGGTGTACTGGAAAATCCGCCGCAACCCGTTCCCGCTGGTCTTTACCTGCCTGCGTGAAAGCGGCGTCACCGCCTTTTTCACCCGCAGTTCCGCAGCGAATATTCCCGTGAACATGGCGCTGTGTGAGAAGCTGAATCTTGACCGCGATACCTATTCGGTTTCTATCCCGCTGGGTGCCACCATTAACATGGCGGGCGCGGCAATCACCATTACCGTGCTGGCACTGGCGGCAGTGCATACGCTGGGCATTACGGTTGATGTGCCAACGGCGCTGCTGCTGAGCGTGGTGGCGTCGCTCTGTGCCTGTGGCGCGTCCGGCGTGGCGGGCGGTTCCCTGCTGCTGATCCCGCTGGCCTGTAACATGTTTGGTATTTCCAACGATGTGGCGATGCAGGTGGTAGCGGTCGGCTTTATTATTGGCGTCTTGCAGGATTCCTGCGAAACGGCGCTTAACTCCTCCACCGATGTGCTGTTTACCGCAGCGGTGTGCCAGGCGGAAGATGAGCGCCTGGTGAATAACGCCCTGCGTAACTGATCTTTTTGGCTGCCTTCACCGGGCAGCCGGTTTCTCTTGCCGCGCGGTTTCGACTTTAAACGGGTCGATACCGCGTTTTTGCATGCGCCAGAAGCGAATAATGTTCAGGCCATTCATCACTAAAAAGCTGCCTTCGATCAGCGAACCGCCAATCGATCCGAGCCAGATGTTGTGGATCACCCAGCAGCCGGTTGAGCACCAAATCACGCAGCGCATCGGCAAGCCTTTAAAACGAAACAGCGCCCAGGTGCTGACGATCGTCCCGGCAACCGGTAACAACTCCATGGGATGGTGAAATTTCGCCAGCCCTAACCCGCCGGTAAGCACAATAAACAGTGCCATGACCCACAGGCTACGGGTACGCAGAGTAATCAGGGTGCGGATGGCGTTAAGCATGGCGCTGGAGCCCGCCGGGAACGCGCCCATCAGAAAGAAATGTACGCCGATAATGGCGCTATAGACTGAGAGTTGCTTTTTGAAGCGCCGTTCATCACGGTTGATAAACGTGGTAATACCAATCAGAAAAGCAATCACACCAACGCCCTGGGCAAGCCAATACGTGGTCATGGAAATTCCTTGTAGGATTTTGGGGAAAGCGACACATCACTGAAAGCCTGCGAGCAGGCCTGACCCAAAAATTTCGCGCCAGGGCAAGGCGGCAAGCTCACAAATCCCCGGGAGCTTACACAAGTAAGTGACCGGGGTGAATGAGCGCAGCCAACACAGTCATGGCGCGAAAGATAAAGGTAAATTAAAGCGTTACGCCGCTTTTGAAGATCGCCAGTTCGCGGAAATCGTTTTTCTCGTTACAGGTCTTTTTGCCGTTGGCGATATCGACGATCACATCCACGAACTCGCTCAGCAGTTGCGGCATCGCTTTGCCGTGAATCAGCTGACCGGCATCGAAGTCGATCCAGTGTTTCTTCTTCGCCGCCAGTTCGCTGTTGGTAGCAATTTTCACCGTCGGAACAAAACCGCCGTATGGCGTACCGCGACCGGTACTGAACAGCACCATATGGCAGCCTGCCCCGGCCAGCGCGCTGGTAGCAACCGCATCGTTACCCGGTGCGCTCAGCAGGTTCAGACCGTGGGTTTTCAGACGCTCACCGTAACGCAGCACGTCCACCACCTGGCTGGCGCCCGCTTTTTGCGTGCAGCCCAGTGATTTCTCTTCCAGCGTAGTGATACCGCCCGCTTTATTACCCGGCGATGGGTTTTCGTAAATCGGCTGATTATGCGCGATAAAGTACTGTTTGAAGTCGTTGACCATGGTGACGGTCTTCTCAAAGGTACTTTCGTCGCGGCAGTGGCTCATCAGAATACGTTCCGCACCGAACATCTCCGGTACTTCGGTTAACACGGTAGTGCCACCGTTGCCGATTACGTAGTCCGAGAAACGGCCCAGCATTGGATTGGCGGTGATGCCGGAAAGGCCATCAGAACCGCCGCACTCAAGGCCGAATTTCAGCTCGCTCAGTTTGCCCGGTTCACGCTTGTCGTTGCGCATCGCCTGATAAAGCTCATGCAAATGCTCAAGACCGGCTTCCACTTCGTCATCCTGGTGTTGGCAGACCATAAAGTGGACGCGTTCCGGATCGAATTCACCGAGCGTCTGACGGAAGGCGTCGACCTGGTTGTTTTCACAGCCCAGACCAATCACCAGCACCGCACCCGCGTTCGGGTGACGCACCATATTTTGCAGCATGGTGCGGGTGTTAATGTGGTCGTCACCCAGTTGGGAACAACCGTAGGTGTGGCTGAACAGGTAAACACCGTCGATATCTTCGGCGTCCTGCGTCTCTTTCAGGAAACGGCTCTGGATCTGACGGGCAATGCCGTTCACACAGCCGACCGTCGGCAGGATCCATAACTCGTTGCGGATCCCGACTTCGCCGTTAGCGCGGCGGTAGATCTGAATGTCACGATCCGCCGCCTGTGCGCCTTCCTCCTGAAAATCAGGTTGATAGCTATACTCGTCCACATCGCTCAGATTGGTACGGGCATTATGGGAATGGATGTATTCGCCCGACGCGATATCTGCTGTCGCATGACCAATTGGCAGACCATACTTGACAACATTTTCACCTTTGGCGATGGGTTGCAGGGCAAACTTATGCCCGCGAACCACCGCCTGGCGCAGCCGAACGGTTTGGTTGTCGATAACGACTTCCGCGCCTTCAGCGAGATCCGCCAGTGCTACCGCAACGTTATCCAGTGAATGGATCTTGATGTATTGCATATCAACCTCAAACGGCCTTAGTTCAGTTCAATCGCGAAGTAATCACGCGCATTGTTAAAGCAGATGTTTTTCACCATTTCGCCCAGCAGCTGAATATCCGCCGGGGCTTCGCCCGCTTCGACCCAGCGGCCAATCATCTGGCACAGGATGCGACGGAAATATTCGTGGCGGGTGTAAGAGAGGAAACTGCGGCTGTCGGTCAGCATGCCGACAAAGCGGCTCAGCAGACCCAGTTGCGCCAGCTGCGTCATCTGACGTTCCATGCCATCTTTCTGGTCGTTAAACCACCAGCCGGAACCGAACTGCATTTTGCCTGGCATACCTTCGCCCTGGAAGTTGCCGATCATGGTGCCGAGCACTTCGTTATCGCGCGGGTTCAGGCAGTACAGAATGGTTTTCGGCAGCAGGTTCTCTTCATTCTGCTTGCTCAGCAGTCTGGAGAGCTCTTCCGCCAGCGGACGGTCGTTGATGGAGTCGAAACCGACGTCTGGCCCCAGCAGTTTGAACTGACGCAGGTTGTTATTACGCAGCGCACCGATGTGGTACTGCTGCACCCAACCGCGACGGGCGTATTCCGCACCCAGCCAGACCAGCACCGCCGTTTTGAACTGTGCGACTTCTTTTTCGCCGAGCGTTTCACCCGCCAGGCGACGCGCCAGGATGCTATCCAGTTCGGCTTCGCTGGCTTCAGCGAACAGCACCACGTCCAGCGCGTGGTCAGAAACTTTACAGCCGTGCGCCGCGAAGTGATCCAAGCGTTTGCTCAGCGCCGTCTGCAGATCGGCAAAACGACGAATGTCGGTATCAGAGACTTCGCCCAGCTTCGCCATGTAATCGTTGAAAGTGGCTTGTTCAATGTTGAACGCTTTGTCCGGGCGCCAGCTCGGCAGCACTTTGATGTGGAAGGTGCCATCTTTGGCGATCGAAGCGTGGTGTTCCAGCGAGTCAATCGGATCGTCGGTGGTACCCACCATTTTCACGTTCATCTGCTGCATGATGCCGCGCGCGGAGAACTTATCCTGCGCCAGTAGTTCATTACCCCGGCTCCAGATTTCGTCGGCGGTAGACGGCGACAACACCTTACCTGTAATACCAAATGGACGACGCAGTTCCAGATGCGTCCAGTGGTATAACGGGTTACCAATGGTGTGCGGCACGGTTGCGGCCCAGGCGTCAAACTTCTCGCGATCGGAAGCGTCACCGGTACACAGGCGCTCAGGTACGCCGTTGGTACGCATGGCGCGCCATTTGTAGTGATCACCTTTTAACCAGATGTCATACAGGTTTTTAAAGCGGTAGTTGTCAGCGATCTGTTGCGGCGGCAAGTGGCAATGGTAGTCAAAAATCGGCTGGTCTTTTGCGTAGTCGTGGTACAGACGGCGAGCAAATTCGGTATCTAACAGAAAATCTTCGGTCATAAACGGGGTCATTATCGTCTTCCTCTAAACGAGTGCGTCTGATGCTTACCTTTAATGCTGACAAAGTTATCACACCAATTTCTATAGACCGAAGATATTTTCGTGAGTTGGATCAATAAAAGCAGACAAAAACTGACAATCCAGGCGCCTGAATATCCCGCTAACCCGCGCCGTTTCTGGCTTATCCCGGCAAAGTTAAAGACCACACAAAGAAAAACACTTTTGTGATGTCACTCACCTTTTCAAGTTGTATGACAAGTTATCTTTCCTGCCGTCGAACACATAAGCCGACGGAATGCATTCCCGATAAAAAGTTAATCGGATTTTTTGGGTACGGATACCGACTTAAACACGCTTACTTATGGCAAGGTTTGGGCCGTACCGGGAGTTCTCCCGGGTACGTCCTCCCCGTTTCATCCTCCGAACGCGATCGAAGGATGGCCGCGCAGGCGGTAATAACATAACGATGAGGTTTACATGCGTAAAATCAAAGGATTACGTTGGTACATGATAGCACTGGTGACGGTCGGCACCGTGCTGGGCTACCTGACACGTAACACCGTAGCGGCTGCCGCTCCAACCTTGATGGAAGAGCTGCACATTTCTACTCAGCAATACTCTTACATCATTGCGGCTTATTCCGCGGCTTATACTGTTATGCAGCCTGTTGCAGGCTACGTACTGGACGTTCTGGGCACCAAAATTGGTTATGCCTTCTTTGCGATTACCTGGGCGGTATTCTGCGGCGCGACTGCGCTGGCAGGCAGCTGGGGTGGTCTGGCACTGGCGCGTGGCGCGGTGGGTGCCGCTGAAGCAGCGATGATCCCGGCAGGTCTGAAAGCGGCGTCCGAATGGTTCCCGGCGAAAGAACGTTCTATCGCGGTGGGTTACTTCAACGTCGGTTCTTCTATTGGTGCGATGATTGCGCCGCCGCTGGTGGTGTGGGCAATTGTGATGCACAGCTGGGAAATGGCGTTCATCATCTCTGGTGTGCTGAGCTTTGCCTGGGCGATGGCCTGGCTGGTTTTCTATAAACACCCGCGCGATCAGAAAAAACTGAGCGAAGAAGAACGCGAGTACATCATTGGCGGTCAGGAAGCACAACACCAGACCAACAACGGCAAAAAAATGTCCGTCTGGCAGATTCTGGGCACCCGTCAGTTCTGGGGCATCGCGCTGCCGCGTTTCCTGGCAGAACCAGCCTGGGGTACGTTTAACGCCTGGATCCCGCTGTTCATGTTCAAGGTTTACGGTTTTAACCTGAAAGAAATCGCCATGTTCGCCTGGATGCCGATGCTGTTCGCTGACCTGGGTTGCATCGTTGGTGGTTACCTGCCGCCGCTGTTCCAGCGTGTCTTCGGTGTGAACCTGATTGTTTCCCGTAAAATGGTAGTGACCATGGGTGCGGTACTGATGATTGGCCCTGGCATGATCGGCCTGTTCACCAGCCCGTATGTGGCAATCGGCCTGCTGTGTATCGGTGGTTTTGCTCACCAGTCTCTGTCCGGTGCGCTGATTACACTCTCTTCTGACGTATTCGGTCGTAACGAAGTGGCAACCGCGAACGGTCTGACCGGTATGGCGGCGTGGACAGCAAGTACCCTGTTTGCCCTGGTAGTTGGTGCGCTGGCGGATACCATCGGCTTTAGCCCGCTGTTCGCTGTGCTGGCTCTGTTCGACCTGATGGGTGCCGTGGTTATCTGGACCGTGCTGAAAAACAAATCAGCCGAAGAGGTGGTGAAAGAGCATTCGCTCGGTGGCCCGGCAGCACAAAGTTAAACCTCAATTTTGATACTTAAAAAAGCCGCCTGGTGCGGCTTTTTTACTATCTGCGATGGTGAGAAAGCAGTAAAAGTGGTATAACAAATCTATTATTGCCCTTCTTTTTCCTGGAGCTCACATATGGAAATCTCCGAGTCACGACGTTTGTACCAGCAGCTTGCCGCGGAGCTTAAAAGCCGTATTGAGCAAGGCGTCTATCTGGTGGGAGACAAACTGCCCGCCGAGCGCTTTATCGCCGATGAGAAAAGCGTCAGCCGGACCGTGGTTCGTGAAGCCATTATCATGCTTGAAGTAGAAGGGTATGTTGAAGTTCGCAAAGGCTCCGGCATTCATGTGATCTCCAACGTGGCACGCCACACCCAGGCGCCGGATGAAAACCTTGAGTTCGCCAATTACGGCCCGTTTGAACTGCTGCAGGCTCGTCAGCTTATCGAAAGTAATATTGCTGAATTCGCCGCCACCCAGGTGACGAAACAGGACATCATGAAGCTGATGGAAATTCAGGATAACGCGCGTAAAGAGAAGTGTTTCCGCGATTCTGAGTGGGATTTGCAGTTCCATGTGCAGGTTGCGTTGGCCACACAAAACACGGCGCTGGCGGCCATCGTTGAGAAAATGTGGACACAGCGTGTTCACAACCCATACTGGAAAAAACTGCACGATCACATCGACTTACGCACCGTGGATAACTGGTGTGATGATCATGACCAGATCCTGCGCGCGCTGATTCGCAAAGACCCGCACGCGGCGAAACTGGCGATGTGGCAACATCTGGAAAACACCAAACAGATGCTGTTTAACGAAACCAGCGATGATTTCGAGTTCAACGCCGATCGCTATTTATTTGCGGAAAACCCGGTGGTGCATCTCGATACCGCCGCAACCGGCAGCAAATAAAAAAGGTCCTGTAAGGCGCACACTTACGCTGCGCCTGCCCCGATTTAAGGTAAGTAAACCGTCTAGAGTGTCAGCCTTTGTAAATAGCCTCGCCTCCCCCTGCCGCGACAAGCAAAATCATCACCGAAACTCATTTTTCTGACTGACTCATAACGTCGGCATTTGTTACAATTGGATGCATTTGTCATCATATAAGTTAGTGCTTGCTCACAACGTCTGTTACCTGAATATGCCGTATCGAGTGTGCCACGAGCGACCATAATGTATTAAAGATAATCGCCGTGCTGTTCTGGGCGTGACGTAAACCGATGTACCAGGAATACTGAATGGAACTTTTAAGCCAATTACTCCATGCCCTCTGGAGCCAGGATTTCGCGACACTCTCGCAGCCCGGTATGATCGGCATGCTTTATTTTGTTTTATTTGTCATTTTATTTCTTGAAAACGGCCTGCTTCCGGCTGCGTTTCTTCCTGGCGATAGCCTGCTGGTACTGATTGGCGTACTGATTGCAAAAGGCGCGCTTGGATACCCACAAACCATTTTATTACTGACAGTGGCAGCAAGCCTGGGGTGCTGGCTCAGTTACATCCAGGGGCGCTGGCTGGGTAATACGCGCATCGTGCAAAACTGGTTATCGCATCTTCCCGCACATTATCACCAGCGCGCGCACCATCTTTTCCACAAACATGGCCTTTCTGCCCTGTTGATTGGTCGTTTTATTGCATTTGTTCGCACCCTGTTACCAACTATTGCCGGACTTTCTGGTCTGAGTAATGCCCGCTTCCAGTTTTTCAACTGGATGAGCGGCCTGCTGTGGGTGCTGATACTGACCACGCTGGGTTATCTGCTGGGCAAGACGCCGGTGTTTCGTAAATACGAAGATGCGCTGATGTCCTGCCTGATGTTGCTTCCGGTAGTATTGCTGGTGATTGGCCTTGCCGGCTCACTGGTGGTGCTGTGGAAGAAAAAATACCGCAATCGGGGTTAAGACCATGGAATTGCAACGTCCCTTTTTACGCTGGTTACTGATGGGTGTCGCGGCGATGACCGTTTTCAGCGTGATGTTTTTCGCCTGGACGACGCTGCAAAACCGTGAATCAACGCTGGCGATTCGCCCGCTCACGCAAAATGTCAGCGTGCCGGATGGTTTCTCTGTCTGGCACCATCTGGATGCCAACGGCATTCATTTTAAAAGTATTACGCCGCAGGACGACACGCTGTTAATTAAATTTGAATCCAGTGAGCAGAGCGCGGCGGCGAAAATCGTGCTCGATCGCACCTTACCTCATGGTTACATCATTGCCGCTCAGGACGATGATAACAGCCAAACTTCCGCGTGGCTGACCCGCCTGCGCAACAGCACACATCGATTCGGTTAACCTTTCCAGGATTCTGAATCTTTTCACTCACTTTGGTGTTTGGCCGTTTACTTACTATGCTTGAGTACACGGAACCAGAGTTCGCTTTATGTCACTGGACGCTGGCGTAACCATCGTTTCGCTGGCCAACAATGGAAGGTTCTCGATTATGAAAAACCGCATCGCACTGGCGCTGGCCCTTTTTTCGCTGAGCGCATTTTCCCAGGCGGCTTCGCCCTGTCAGGAAAAGGAACATGAGATCCAGCGTGAAATCAGCTATGCCGAAAAGCATAACAATCAGAGCCGAATTAACGGCCTGAACAAGGCGCTGCGAGAAGTACGCGCCAATTGCTCTGACAGCAAGCTGCGCGCCGCCCATCAGAAAAAAATCGCTGAGATGAAAGAAGAAGTAGCCGGGCGCCGCCACGATCTGAATGAGGCAAAGCAAAAAGGCGATGCGGAGAAAATAAGCAAACGCGAGCACAAGCTGAAAGAGGCGCAGGCCGAACTGAAAGCCCTGGAAGCGCGTGACTACTGATTTAATGGAAATAACCACTCACTCACCTGGAGAGAATTATGTCGAAAGATAATGCTGACAATTTGCGCGCAGAGTTGAAATCCCTGGCGGATACGCTGGAAGAAGTGCTGAGCAATTCCAGTGATAAGTCGAAAGAAGAGCTGAGTAAATTACGCACCAAAGCGGAACAGGCGCTGCGCGACAGCCGTCACCGTTTGGGCGAAACCGGCGATGCGCTCGCCCGCCAAACCCGCGAAGCGGCGGCGCGTACCGATGAGTATGTGCGTGACAACCCGTGGGCCAGCGTAGGTATCGGCGCCGCCGTCGGTGTGGTGCTGGGCGTACTGCTGTCGCGTCGCTAAGATGACGGATTTGCGAAACGCGCAAGGGCCGGGCAAAAGCGTACTGGGGATTGGTCAACGCATTGTGACCATTCTTGTTGAAATGGTTGAGACCCGCCTGCGGCTGGCGGTTGTCGAGCTGGAAGAAGAGAAAGCGAACTTATTCCAGCTGCTGCTTATGGTAGGGCTAACCATGCTTTTCGCCGCATTTGGCCTGATGAGCCTGATGGTGCTGATTATCTGGGCCATCGATCCGCAATATCGCCTGAACGCGATGATTGCAACCACCGTCGTGTTGCTGGTGCTGGCGTTGATAGGCGGCATCTGGACATTGCGTAAAGCGCGGGCCTCGACGCTGCTGCGTCATACTCGCCAGGAGCTGGCAAACGACCGTGCCTTGCTGGAGGAGGATAAGTGAGCGGCAAAGCGGAACGTCTGAAGCGCAAAGCACGTTTGCTCAGTGAGATCCAACAACAACGTCTGGATCTCACCGCCAGCCGCCGTGAGTGGCTGGAAGCCACCGGAGCCTACGATCGCGGCTGGAATACGCTGCTCAGCTTGCGCTCCTGGGCGCTGGTGGGCAGCAGCGCGATGGCGATATGGTCCGTGCGCCACCCCAATATGCTTGTGCGCTGGGCTAAACGCGGTTTAGGCGCATGGAGCTTATGGCGGCTGGTCAAATCAACGCTCAACGCAACGCACTGATACACAATCACAGCACGGCTTACGCGGGCGATGGTTATCCATCGCCCGTTTGCTTTGGTGCTTGCTCAGTTTTTTTGAAAAAATTCGACAGTTTTCCTTGCTAACAATCTTTTCCCGTCACGATTACTATCCTCTCCATCGACAGCAAGCACGCGGCACACGCCCGTAATTGCAGACCTTTTACTGAAAGCCGCTATTGTGGTTCCCTGGAGAGAAAGATGAAAAAATTAGAAGATGTTGGTTTCCTGGTTGCTCGTATCCTGATGCCGATTCTGTTTATTACCGCAGGCTGGGGCAAAATCACCGGTTATGCAGGCACGCAGCAATATATGGAAGCGATGGGCGTGCCGGGGTTCTTCCTGCCACTGACCATTCTTCTTGAGTTTGGCGGCGGTCTGGCGATCCTGTTCGGTTTCCTGACCCGTACCACAGCGCTGTTTACCGCAGGTTTTACGCTGCTGACCGCATTCATCTTCCACAGCAACTTTGCAGAAGGCGTGAACTCGCTGATGTTCATGAAAAACCTGACCATCGCTGGCGGTTACCTGCTGCTGGGCATTACTGGTCCGGGCGCCATCAGTATCGACCGCGTCCTGAATAAAAAATGGTAAGCGCTCTATACTGAGTGAAGAGATCAAAGCGAGGAGACCACTCCTCGCTTTTGCTATTCAGAAGGAGGAGACAAAATGGGACAACTGATTGACGGCGTCTGGCACGACAACTGGTATGACACCAAATCCACCGGCGGACGTTTCCAGCGCTCGGTATCCGCATTTCGCAACTGGCTTACCGCAGATGGCGCACCAGGCCCTTCTGGCGAAGGTGGCTTTGCCGCCGAGAAAGACCGCTACCACTTATATGTTTCACTCGCCTGCCCGTGGGCGCATCGCACGCTGATCCTGCGTAAACTCAAAGGCCTTGAGCCGTTTATCTCTGTTTCCGTGGTCAACCCGTTGATGCTGGAGAACGGCTGGACATTTGACGATGACTTTCCGGCGGCAACTGGCGACACGCTGTATCAACACGAATTCCTTTATCAGCTCTACCTGCACGCCGACCCGCACTACACCGGGCGCGTCACGGTGCCTGTGCTGTGGGATAAAAAGAATCACACGATTGTCAGCAATGAATCGGCGGAAATCATCCGCATGTTCAATACCGCTTTTGACGGTCTGGGCGCAAAAGCGGGCGATTACTACCCGCCAGAATTACGCGACCAGATCGATGAACTGAATGGCTGGATCTACGACAACGTGAATAACGGTGTCTATAAAGCCGGTTTCGCCACCAGCCAGCAGGCGTATGACGAAGCGGTGGTCAATGTTTTCAATGCGCTGGAACGCCTTGAGCAGATCCTCGGACAGCATCGTTACCTGACCGGCGACCGGCTTACGGAAGCGGATATCCGCCTGTGGACAACGCTGGTGCGTTTCGATCCGGTCTATGTCACTCACTTCAAGTGCGATAAGCACCGCATCAGCGACTATCTGAATCTGCACGGCTTTCTGCGCGACATTTATCAGATGCCGGGCGTTGCGGAAACGGTCGATTTCGCCCATATCCGCAACCACTATTACCGCAGCCACAAAACCATTAACCCGACCGGAATTATCTCTATCGGGCCGTGGCAGGATCTGGATGAGCCACACGGACGCGACCTGCGTTTCTCCTGATCTTCCGGGCGCGTTTCACCGCGCCCAAATTATTTCTCGCCGGGTTTTCGCTTTGTATTTTTGCCGTCTATTCTTACAGGGATCGTTGAGAAAACAACGGATTGACCGTTGATCGAGGTGGGAAATGGACTGGTATTTTAGGGTACTGAGCAACTACGCGACATTTCACGGACGCGCGCACCGCCGCGAATTCTGGATGTTCACACTGGTCAACCTTATCCTCTTTGGCGTGCTGTATGTGGTCGACAGGATCATCGGCTGGCACCTGTTAAGCCAGATTTACGCCCTGCTGGTGCTGGTGCCAAACCTGGCGGTTCAGGTACGCCGCCTGCATGATACCAACCGGAGCTGGCGCTGGCTGTTGCTGCTGCTGTTTCCGGTGATTGGCTGGTTGATGCTGCTGGCGTTTTACAGCCAGCGCGGCACGCCGGTAGAAAACCCCTTTGGCCCCGTACCGAAAGCGTTCCCCTGAATGGCATTGCTCCACCAACGTGGAGCAATGACTTATTTACCGGCAAACAGCTTGGGAATTTCCCGCAGACACCAGGCTTTCGCTTCGCCCATACTGTCGCGGCGCCAGGCCATAATAATATCTACCTGGCTGGTATATTCCGGGCTCACGACACGTAAGCGACCTTCGGCGATATCCTGCTCCACCAGTGGATAAGGCATCGTCGCCACGCCCAGGCCGGACAGCAGCGCCTGGCGTTTATCCTCGATGGTACTCACCGTCAGCCTTGGCTGCTTATCCAAAAGCTGTACCGTCAGCACCGGACGCTCGCGGGCGGTATCGGCAACGGCCACACCGCGGTATTTGACGCGCGTCACTTCTGAGAGCGGTTCCGCTTCCTGGTGGATCGGGTGATCCGGCGCAGCAACGTAGACGTTCATCACCGAGTAGAGCTTGCGTGAGTTGATTTCCGACGAGGAGCGAAAATGCATATCCGGAGCGACGACAATATCGGCACGCCCCTGCTCCAGCCGCTCCCACGCCCCGGCCAGCACTTCAGTAATGATCGATAACTGCGTATTAGCTTTTGCCGCCAGCCGGTCGACTAGCGGAAACAGATCGACTGTCGGCACCAGCGCTTCAGTGACCAGCGTCAGATGCGTTTCCCAGCCGCGCGCCAGCGCTTCTGCGTCGGTTGTCAGTTTATCGGCGGCTTCCAGCAATACGCGACCGCGCTCCAGCAGCATTCGCCCGACATTGGTGAATTTTGTTCGGTGCCCGGAGCGGTCAAACAGCACGACATCCAGCTCTTCTTCCAGTTTTTGCATGGTATAGCTGAGCGCAGAAGGCACGCGTCCCAACTCATCCGCCGCCGCGGCAAAGCTTCCACGCCGGTCAATCGCATCCATCACGCGTAACGCTTCGAGCGTCAGCGCCCTTTCTTTGGCCATGAGTGTTCTCATTCAGGAAATTTGAACATACCGGGCAGAATATCTGGCTAACAATGCAGCGTCCATACCTTTAACATTGTTTTAAGTAAAGAGAGGTCGACAATTATGATTACTACCCGTACTGCGAAACAATGCGGACAAGCTGACTTCGGCTGGCTTCAGGCCCGCTACACTTTTTCTTTTGGACATTACTTCGACCCGAAATTACTGGGCTATGCCTCCCTGCGTGTGTTGAACCAGGAAGTGCTCGCCCCTGGCGCATCGTTCCAGCCACGCACCTACCCGAAAGTGGATATTTTAAATCTGATTCTGGAAGGCGAAGCGGAGTATCGCGACAGCGAGGGCAACCATGTCCAGGCGAAAGCCGGTGAAGCGTTGTTAATTGCCACCCAGCCCGGCATCAGCTACAGCGAACATAACCTGAGCAAAGACAAATCGTTAACGCGCATGCAGTTATGGCTGGATGCCTGCCCCGAGCGTGAAAACCCGCCGGTGCAAAAAATGACCATTGCCGATGTGGCGCAGCAACTGCTGGCTTCCCCCGATGGTAGCCAGGGAAGTTTGCAGCTCCGCCAGCAAGTGTGGCTGCATCATATCGAGCTTGCCAAAGGCGAAGAGTTGCAGATTCAACTGCATGGCCCGCGCGCCTATTTGCAATCGATTCACGGTACGGTACACGCCGTGACACATTGCGAAGCAAAAGAAGCGCTCACCTGTGGTGACGGTGCGTTTATTCGTGACGAGGCTAACATAACCCTGGTTGCGGATACGCCGTTGCGCGCTTTGCTGATAGATTTACCCGTGTGATAGTTGCGTTACGTAAGTGAGTAAATGAAATGAGCAGCACAATGAATTTTATGACAGACCCTACACAGCAAACCCCACTCCCCGCCCTGACTGGATTCGGTTATGAAGAGATGCTGACAGAACTGGAAGCAATCGTCGCAGAAGCCGTTGTCCGACTGGCGGAAGAAGAAGCCACCGCCTGACCCATAAGCCCCGGCGCATCAGACCGGGGCAAATCTCTACTGAACCCTACTGTCGTTCTTCGCGAACTTAGCACGCCCGGTTTCGCGCCTGAAACTGCCCCGGCGTGCTGCCAAAGCGCAGCTTAAATGCGGCGATAAAAGCACTGACATTATCGTACCCGCAGCGTTCTGCCGTCTCACTTACCGACACCCCGCGCAGCAGATGCGCCATCGATGCCAGGACTTTTGCCTGCTGCCGCCACTGGCTAAAACTCAGCCCGGTTTGTTCGCTGAACAAGCGGCTTAATGTTCTGACGCTCAAGCCAAAGAGGCTAGCCAGTTGCGCCTGATTTGCCGCATGGTGTGGCTCCGACAACAGCAGTTCAGCTACCCGTTTCGCCCGACGATCCTGCGGCAGGGTTAACTGCAACGGCGCGCCTGGTGCTACGCGAATCTCCTCCATTATCACCGCCAGAAGCGATGCCTGGCGAGACGGGTCGCACTGCGTTATGCGTTCCATCAACAGCATCATAAACGGATCGGCAGGCCACACTCCCGCGAAAGCGGGGGCATCATCGTGGTTGAGTTGCAGGCTATGTCCTTCTACCTCGCCCACGCTCCAGGCGCAGTGGCGCATCTGTGCAGGAAACCAGCCGACAGTCGCGGGCGTTAGCGCCCATTGCGCCTGCTCCGTTTTCACAATCATCATCCCCCGCTGAATGCAAAACAGCTGCCCGCTGGCATGCTGGTGCCACGCGGTGGTGTGCTTGTTTTGATGCGTGAGTCGCTGCTTTTGTACGATCAACATGGCTGATAAACCGTATTTGATGTCCTGATACGGCTAATATACCAACGCGGTGTAGCGATATCCTCTCCAACAGGCTCAAATGAGGATAACCATGATGGACATCACCCAACATATCACCCTGGCTTTACAACGCGTTGTTTGCCACCCTGACCATAACGAAGCGGAAATTCGCCAATTCTTCTCGCCGGATTATCAACAAGTTGTCGACGGGCAGTCGCTTGATTTCACGGGATTTGTCGCACATATGGCGAAGCTCAAACATCTGACGCACGCCATTGACGTGACGGTGGTCGCCATTGCCGGGCAAAACAATGACGTATTGACGCACCATCTTGTGGCGGTGAGTAAGAAAGATGGCTCTCAGGCGCACATTGACGTGTTTGCGCATTTCACGCTGGAGAACGGGCTAATCACCCGCTGCGAGGAGTTAACCCGGCTGGTGCGTGGCACGGCGCAAGACCGTTCACTGAGCAGCGTCAGATAACCACGTCTTGTTGCGCTCGGTCACTTCCTGCACGAAACGGCGCAGGATCTCCGCCGCGCCCGGCGCGGGCAGCACGCTGGCGACTAAGCTGTCGGCATCGGTGCCCTCTTTTTCGATATGCGCGCGATTCAAACGCAGCAGATCGGTCGCGATTTCCGGCGTCATTTCCGGGTGGAACTGCACCGAAATGGCTCGCGGCCCATAGCGAACGATCTGATGATTATCATGGGCGGAAGAGGCCAGCACCGATGCGCCTTCAGGCAGCCGCGTTACCGTTTGCCGGTGCGTCAGGTGCGCAGGGAAACTTTCAGACAGGTGGCTGAGTAGCGGATCGTTGTGCGCCGAGGCGTTCAAATAAACGGTTTTTGTCCCCGCTTCACGGCCCTGCGGATGGTATTCAACATTCCCGCCCAGGGCCCAGGACATCAGTTGATGACCATAGCAAACGCCAAAGAGCGGCATCTCAACCGCAATGGCTTCGCGGATCCATTCTGCGGTCTTCTCGCTCCACGGCAGCCTGTCGGAAACCATCGCCCATGAACCGGTAATGATCGCTGCCCGGCGCGCATCCGGGGCTGGCAGCGTTTCGCCTTCAAAAACGCGAACCACGTCCACCTCTTCAGGAGCACACCCGATAGCCCGGCAAAACCAATGCGGAATATCCCCGTGGGCGTCACGTAAAGGCTTCGGGGCATCCCCCATCTGAATAATGATCAATGATTTTTGTTCCATGACGGCAGCGACTCCCGCAATGCTAGTTTCAAAACCGTTTAAGAACATGTTAGCGCTTTTCGACAGCCTTCCGACGGGATATTTATTTATAAGGTTAGAAGTGCCGGTGCTTAACGGTACGGCGCGCGCAACAGCAAAAAGCCTGCAAACTGCCTTTATCAAAAAAGGTAAAACCCCGCCGAAGCGGGATCTTACCTGCACAGTCGACACTGACCGGTAAGCCGCGTTCCTTCATCGAAAGCAGAGTGGACAGCCATTCATCTTTGGCCGCCAGAAAGCAAAAACCCCGCCGAAGCGGATTCTTATCTGAACAGTCGAAACTGGCCGGTAAGCCGCGTTCCTTCATCGAAAACGGAGTGGACAGTCATTCAGCTTTAGCCGCCAGAAAGCAAAAATCCCACCGAAGCGGGTTCTTATCTGAACAGTCGAAACTAGCCGGTAAGCCGCGTTCTTTCATCGAAAACGAAGTGGACAGTCATTCAGCTTTAGCCGCCAGAAAGCAAAAACCCCGCCGAAGCGGGGTTTTATTAATAGTCGAAACTGACCGATAAGCCGGGTTCTGTCGTGGACAGTCATTCATCTAGGCCAGCAATCGCTCACTGGCTCAAGCAGCCTACCCGGGTTCAGTACGGGCCGTACCTTGTGAACCCCTATTTGGCCTTGCTCCGGGTGGAGTTTACCGTGCCGCGAACTGTTGCCAGTCGCGCGGTGCGCTCTTACCGCACCCTTTCACCCTTACCTGATCCCACTTGCGTGGGCCATCGGCGGTTTGCTCTCTGTTGCACTGGTCGTAGGCTTGCGCCTCCCAGGCGTTACCTGGCACCCTGCCCTATGGAGCCCGGACTTTCCTCCCCTCCGCCCGTCTCCCCCGAAGAGGACGACGACGAAGCGGCGACTGTCTGGTCAGCTTCGGCGCGCAGTATAGAGGGTTTGCTTGCGCCTGTCACCCTTCCGTCAACATTCCCACTTGCAAGGTGGCGGCAATATTGCGCGATGCGCGATAAATATTGTCAAACGCGCCACGAAACGCCTCTTCCAGCGTACCGATGCTGGTCAGCACGCTAAATACGGCGTCAATACCGTACTGGTGAACCACGCCCACGTCGCTGGTCAAACTCCCGGCGATACCGATCACCGGCTTGTGGTATTTTTTGGCGACATGCGCCACGCCCACCGGCACTTTTCCGTGGATACTCTGGCTGTCGATGCGCCCTTCGCCGGTCACTACCAGTGTGCAATCGTGAATATGCTCTTCAAGATTGAGCGCCTGCGTCACGATCTCAATGCCGCTGCGCAATTCCGCGCCGAGAAAAGCCATCAATGCCGCGCCCATCCCGCCTGCTGCGCCGGAGCCCGGCACGTTTTTCACATCAACGCGCAGCGATTTTTTAATAACATCGGCGAAATGACTCAGGTTGCGATCCAGCTCGACAATCAACGCTTCCGTCGCCCCTTTTTGCGGGCCAAAAATGCGTGATGCGCCCTGCTCGCCGATCAAAGGGTTAGTGACATCGCAGGCGACACGCAGCGTGCAGTGTTGTAAACGCGGATCGAGCCCGGAAATATCAATGCCGTTCAGGCTTATCAGGCTACCGCCGCCGTAGCCGATTTCCGTCCCGTTAGCATCGGTCAGTTTCGCGCCCAGCGCCTGCACCATACCCGCGCCGCCGTCGTTAGTCGCGCTACCGCCAATGCCGATAATAATAGTGGTCGCCCCCTGTTCCAGCGCGTGCAAAATAAGTTCCCCGGTGCCGCGCGAAGTGGTAATCAAAGGGTTACGTAATTCAGGTGGAACCAGCGCCAGCCCGCTCGCCGCCGCCATTTCAATAAACGCGGTTTTTCCGTCGCCCGACATCCCCCAGCAGGCTTCAACATGTTTCCCCAGCGGTCCAGTGACGCGCGCGGTATGCACCATGCCATTCGTGGCGGCAATCATGGCTTCAACCGTACCTTCGCCACCATCCGCAACCGGAACGGAAACATATTGAGCATCCGGGAAAATCTCCCGAAATCCTTTTTCTATCGCCTGCGCTACTTCAGTAGCTGAAAGGCTTTCTTTGTAAGAGTCTGGGGCGATTACGATTTTCATAGTTGTGAGCCTGATAGTGCCGCGCACTTCACCCTTCAGGCCAACAACGGCCTGAAGAGGTGGATAAATAAGGAGTCAAGGGCGCAGCGCCGCGCCCTTTTGATTAACGAGTCACTTCGATCTTCGCCAGTTTCTCGTAATAGCATGCCAGCGCGCTGTGGTCGGCATTGCCCAGACCGTCTGCACGCAGCGCCTGCATCATCTCCATCACTGCGGCTGTGAGCGGCAACTGCGCGCCAACGCCGTGCGAGGTATCCAGCGCGTTGGAAAGGTCTTTGATATGCAGATCAATACGGAAGCCCGGTTTGAAGTTGCGATCCATCACCATCGGCGCTTTCGCGTCCAGCACGGTGCTGCCCGCCAGCCCGCCACGAATCGCCTGGTAGACCAGATCCGGGTTAACGCCCGCTTTAGTCGCCAGCGTCAGCGCTTCAGACATCGCGGCAATATTCAGCGCCACGATCACCTGGTTCGCCAGTTTGGTCACGTTGCCCGCGCCGATATCACCGGTGTGCACCACAGAACCCGCCATCGCTTTCAGCAGATCGTAATATTTGTCGAAAATCGCTTTGTCCCCGCCCACCATCACCGACAGCGTGCCGTCGATGGCTTTCGGCTCGCCGCCGCTGACCGGCGCGTCCAGCATGTCAATGCCTTTCGCTTTCAGCGCCTCGCTGATTTCACGGCTGGCCAGCGGTGCGATGGAGCTCATGTCGATAAGCACAGTACCAGGCTTCGCGCCTTCGATGATGCCGCCTTCGCCCAGCGCCACTTCTTTTACGTGCGGGGAGTTCGGCAGCATGGTGATAATCACATCGCACTGCTCAGCAACGGCTTTCGCGCTGGTTACGGCTTCAGCGCCTGCGGCAATCACTTCAGCCACGGCATCCTGGTTACGATCCACGACCACCAGTGAGTAACCGGCTTTAATGAGGTTTTTACTCATTGGTTTACCCATGATACCCAGGCCAATGAAACCAACTTTCATCGTCATAATTGCGTCTCTCTCTTTAATGGTGGTTTGATTATTTCTTAAAGGTGTCGGCCAGCTTCTGCGTGGCTGAGCGGAACACGCCAAGGTCGCTGCCAACGGCTACCACGGTCGCGCCCCATTCGAGGTAGCGGCGTGCGTCGGCTTCAACCGGCGCCAGAATACCGCTCGGTTTGTTGTGCGCTTTGGCGCGCGCAAAAATGTGTTGAATGGTGCGCTGTACTTCCGGGTGCGCGGCATTGCCGATGTAACCCAGCGTGGCGGCCAGATCGCTCGGGCCAACAAACACGCCGTCTACGCCGTCGGTTGCCAGAATGGCATCGAGGTTATCCACCCCCGCCTGGCTTTCGATCTGCACCAGAATCGAGATGTTGGCGTTGGACTGGCGAAAATAATCCGGCACGGTGCCGAACATATTGGCGCGGTGCGAAACAGAGACACCGCGAATGCCTTCCGGCGGATAGCGGGTCGCTGCCACGGCGTTTACCGCTTCTTCTTCGGTTTCGACAAACGGGATCAGGAAGTTATAGAAACCGATATCCAGCAGGCGTTTGATAATCACCGGATCGTTGGTCGGAACCCGCACCACCGGCGCGCTAACGCTGCCCTTTAATGCCATTAATTGCGGTACAAAAGTGAGCACGTCGTTTGGGGCGTGTTCGCCGTCCAGTAGCAGCCAGTCAAAACCCGCCAGGCCCAGAACTTCAGTGCTGATATGACTACCCAGCGCAGACCAACAACCGATTTGAATCTGTTGCGCCGCCAGCGCGGCCTTGAATTTGTTGGGGAAGATATCGTTATTCATCTTTTGTACCTTAATGAGTTGTTGCTTATTTCTTCAGTTCCATACGTTTGATGTCGCCAACCACGAACAGGTAGCAGACCATCATCATCAGCGCTGAACAGCCTACGAACACCAACGCACCGTTGAAAGAATGCAACTCTTTAACCATGTATCCGATAACCAGCGGCGTCACGATAGAGGCCACATTACCGAACACGTTGAAGACGCCACCGCACAAACCCACAATCTCTTTCGGCGCGACATCGGAAATCACCGGCCAGCCCAGCGCGCCAAAACCTTTACCAAAAAACGCCAGCGCCATCAGGGCAATAACCAGTGCGGTGTTATCGGTGTAGTTACACAGAATGATGCTTGAAGCCAGTAACATCCCGACCACGATAGGGAATTTACGTGCCACGGTCAGCGAGGAACCGCGCTTAATCAGGTAATCAGAGAAAAATCCGCCGAGCACGCCACCGGCAAAACCGCACAGCGCCGGAATGGAGGCAACAAACCCGACTTTGAGGATCGACATGCCTTTTTCCTGCACCAGATAAATCGGGAACCAGGTCAGGAAGAACCAGGTAATGGTGTTAAGGAAGTACTGACCAAAAAACACGCCAAGCATCATACGGTTGCACAGCAGTTGCTTGATGTAATCCATTTTAGGACCGGCGTTTTTACTGTCGTCCGTTTTTTTGTGGTCCATATCCACGACCGCGCCATTCTGCGCGATGTACTCCAGCTCTTCGCGGGACATACGAGGGTGGTCAGTTGGGTTGTGGACAAATTTCACCCAGGCGAAGGTCAGCACAAAACCGATCGCGCCCATCACGGTAAACACATGCTCCCAGCCCCAGGCGAAAGTCAGCCAGCCCAGCAGCGGTGAGAACAGCGCCAGAGAGAAATACTGCGCAGAGTTAAAAATCGCAGAAGCTGTACCGCGCTCTTTTGCCGGGAACCAGGCCGCAACGATGCGGGCGTTCGCCGGAAATGATGGCGCTTCTGAGAAGCCGAGCATAAAACGCATGAAAAACATGGAAATCCCGGCCCAGGCGATCGGGAAAACATCAACAAAACCCTGCAGGAAAGTGAAGAGCGACCAGAAAAACAGACTCCAGGTATAAACCTTTTTCGAACCGAAGCGGTCAAGCAACCAACCGCCAGGGATTTGCATCAGCAGGTAAGCCCAACCGAATGCAGAAAAAATGTAGCCCATTGAGACAGAATCAAGTTGCAGCTCTTTCGCAACCTCTGTCCCGGCAATGGACAGCGTAGCGCGGTCTGCATAGTTAACAGCAGTAACAATAAATATAATCAGCAAAATTAAATAACGGGTTGGTAAGCCCCGTTTTGTTTCAACGGCATGTTCAACAGTCATTTTAATTTCCTTGGGCACCGCCAAATTTAAAATATAATTATTGTGATGTTTCTTATCTGATTTAATTTAAGCACCCGAACTTATATCAGATAATTGGCACGTCGATTTTATTAGCGCTCAGTATAATCAGCGTCATCATGTCACACACTGGAGGGTTGCTCAATTTTAACCTTGTACAAAAAGAATAATTTGAGCATATGCACATACGCCTGGGCGCTAATGCACAGTTCTTGCAATAGACAGCCGCACCAGACGGGAGATCACAATAATAAGTGATGCAGATCACATTTTATTATTTAAACTCCTGACATCCTTATTTCAGCAAATGAGATTTTTATTTCTGATATTAATTACAGAGTAAAGAATGGTTCCTCTTTTTATTGAGTAATGCATCGTACAGTTAGCTGGAGATTACTTAACAATGTCCGACATTGAAATTAGACAGCAACCGCCAGGGGCGTTTTATATTAAGGTACACGACACGGATAATGTCGCGATCATCGTTAATGACAATGGCTTAAAAGCGGGAACCCGTTTTCCGGATGGACTCGAGCTGATTGAGCATATTCCGCAAGGCCATAAAGTGGCGCTGGTGGATATTCCCCATCACGGTGAGATTGTGCGTTACGGCGAAGTGATTGGTTACGCTGTACGCGACATTGCACGCGGTAGCTGGATTGATGAATCCACCGTTGAACTACCAAAAGCGCCGCCGCTGAATACGCTGCCGCTGGCGACCAAAGTCCCTGAGCCGCTGCCACCGCTGGAAGGTTACACCTTTGAAGGCTACCGCAATGCGGACGGCAGCGTCGGCACTAAAAATCTGCTGGGCATCACCACCAGCGTGCATTGCGTGGCAGGCGTTGTCGATTATGTCGTGAAGATTATCGAACGCGATCTGCTGCCGAAGTACCCGAATGTGGACGGCGTCGTCGGTCTGAACCATCTCTATGGCTGCGGCGTGGCGATTAACGCACCGGCTGCGGTGATCCCCATTCGTACTATCCATAACCTCGCGCTGAACCCGAACTTTGGCGGTGAAGTGATGGTGATTGGTCTCGGTTGCGAAAAATTACAGCCGGAACGTCTGCTGCAGGGCACTGAAGATGTGCAGGCCATTCCGGTCGACAGCGCCAGCATTGTGCGTTTGCAGGATGAGCATCACGTGGGTTTCCGCTCGATGGTGGACGACATTCTGCAGGTGGCTGAACGCCACCTGGTGAAGCTGAATCAGCGCAAACGTGAAACCTGCCCGGCCTCCGAACTGGTTGTCGGCATGCAGTGCGGCGGCAGCGATGCGTTCTCCGGCGTTACCGCCAACCCGGCGGTTGGCTTTGCATCTGACCTGATTATTCGCTGCGGCGGCACGGTAATGTTCTCGGAAGTGACCGAAGTGCGCGACGCGATCCACTTACTGACCCCGCGCGCCATTAACGAAGAAGTGGGCAAACGTCTGCTGGAAGAGATGGCCTGGTACGATAACTATCTCGATATGGGCAAAACCGACCGCAGCGCCAACCCCTCTCCGGGGAACAAAAAAGGCGGCCTGGCGAACGTGGTCGAGAAAGCGCTGGGTTCAATTGCGAAATCCGGTAAGAGCGCCATTTCTGAAGTGCTCTCTCCCGGCCAACGCCCTACCAAACGCGGCCTGATTTACGCAGCAACGCCGGCGAGCGACTTCGTCTGCGGTACGCAGCAGGTCTCTTCCGGGATTACCGTACAGGTCTTTACCACCGGTCGCGGTACGCCTTACGGCCTGGTTGCGGTGCCGGTGATTAAGATGGCAACACGTACCGAGCTGGCGAACCGCTGGTATGACTTAATGGATATCAACGCCGGGACGATCGCCACGGGCGAAGAGACGATTGAAGATGTGGGCTGGAAACTGTTCCACTTCATCCTGGATGTCGCCAGCGGCCGTAAGAAAACCTTTTCGGATCAATGGGGCCTGCACAACCAACTGGCGGTGTTTAACCCGGCTCCGGTGACCTGATTTTTATAAGAAAAGTAAACCTCACTTTTTAAGCATGGCGCAGGCCATGCTTTTTTTTCGTTCGGTTTGTCGCTCAGCCGTTCTGCTGTTCCAGCGCGTATTTATACAACGCGTTTTTCTTCACGCCGTGGATTTCCGCCGCCAGCGCGGCCGCTTTTTTCAGCGGCAGCTCGGTTTGCAGTAACACCAGCGTGCGTAATGCATCGGCGGGTAACTCATCTTCCTGCGCCTTGTGCCCTTCGACGATCAGTACCATCTCGCCTTTGCGGCGGTTCTCATCCTCTTTAACCCATGCCAGCAGCTCGCCCACCGGCGCCCCCTGAATGGTTTCCCAGGTTTTGGTCAGCTCGCGCGCCAGTACCACATAGCGGGATTCCCCCCATACGGCGACCATATCTTCCAGGCTTTCCAGCAGACGGTGAGTGGATTCATAAAAAATGAGGGTACGGCTTTCGGTTTCCAGCCCTTTGAGCGTATCGCGACGCCCTTTCGATTTGGCGGGCAGGAAACCTTCGTAACAGAAACGATCCGATGGCAGCCCGGCGGCGCTTAACGCGGCGATGGCCGCACACGGCCCCGGCAACGGCACCACGCGGATACCAGCCTCGCGGCAGGTACGCACCAGATGGTAGCCCGGATCGTTAATCAGCGGCGTTCCGGCGTCGGAAACCAGCGCAATGTTCTGCCCCTCTTTTAATTTCGCCACCAGCGTTTCGGCTTTTTGCTGCTCATTATGGTCGTGCAGCGCAAACAAACGGGCATTAATGGCGAAGTGCTGGAGCAGTAAACCGGTGTGGCGGGTATCTTCAGCGGCAATTAAATCAACGGCTTGTAACACGTTAAGCGCGCGCTGCGTAATATCAGCCAAATTCCCGATAGGAGTAGGTACAATATAGAGCTGACCTTGAGAATTCTCCGCCGATTCGTGTTGTTTCATTGTTTCATCCGTATTGCCGATTTAATATTGAGCATTGCGTAAAAATTATCACTGGATACAGTATGCTACCGTCAAGATTTCTACGTTCGAAAGCCACGCGCTGCCTGCCTGTGGTGCTCGCCGCCCTGCTGTTTGCAGGCTGCGGCACGCAATCGACAGACCAGAGCGCCTCGCATATGCAGGGCGAAGCGCAGGCCGATTCTGGCTATTACCTGCAGCAGATGCAGCAAAGCACAGATGATAGCAAGACCAACTGGCAATTACTCGCCATTCGTGCACTGCTGAAAGAGGGAAAAACCCAGCAGGCCGGCGAACTGTTTGCCCAGCTGCCGCAGGATCTGAGCGATAATCAGCGCAAAGAACGCACGTTGCTCGCTGCCGAAATGAAACTGGCGCAGAAGGATTTTGCCGGTGCGAAAGCGCAACTCAACAAACTCGATCCCGCCGATCTTGAGCAGAACCAGCAAGCGCGTTACTGGCAAATTGGCATTTCCGCCTCGCAAGGCAAGCCTTCTCTGACGCTGCTGCGCGCGCTCATTGCCCAGCAGCCGCTGTTGAGTAAACCGGAAGAGAAGCAGAAAAACATCGACGCCACCTGGCAAGCGCTGGCCTCTATGACGCAAGATCAGGCCAGAGCGCTGGTGATCAACGCCGATGAAGTGACGCTGCAAGGCTGGCTCGACCTGCAACGCATGTGGTTCGACAACCGCAACGACCCCAATATGCTGAAAGCTGGCATTACCGACTGGCAAACGCGCTACCCGCAAAACCCGGCGGCGAAAATGTTGCCTGGCCAGTTGTCGAACTTGCAAAACTTTAAACCAGCAGCAACCAACAAAATCGCGCTGCTGTTGCCGTTAAATGGCCAGGCGGCAGTGTTTAGCCGCGCTATTCAGCAGGGTTTTGAAGCGGCGAAAAACGGCATTGCCCCGGTTTCCGGCCCGGCTGTTCCGCAGCAAGTTGCCCAGGCCGCGACCGCAGCCGTTGTCAGCCCGGCAGACGCGAATGTGAATGACCTGACCAACGCCCCGGCGCAGCAAAATGCAGCTGCACCGAATGTTCAACAAGCGCAAGCACCGGATAGCGCAGCACAAAGTGACGCAGCAGCAACGAATTCCGCCGCCACTGCTCAGCAAGATCCGGCAGCCACAACGCCCGCTCAGCCGACCGACGCTAATGCGACTCAGCCGGTCGCTGCACCTGCCGTGGCAGGCACACCGGCGAATCCTGGCGCTGAGCTGAAAGTGTACGATACCAGTGCGCAACCGATGGATCAGATCCTCAACCAGGTTCAGCAGGATGGCGCCAGCATCGTGGTCGGCCCGCTGCTCAAAAACAATGTTGAAGAGCTGATGCGCAGCAACACGTCGCTGAACGTGCTGGCGCTTAACCAGCCGGAGCATGTCGAAAACCGCGCCAACATTTGCTACTTCGCCCTCTCACCAGAGGATGAAGCCCACGATGCCGCACGCCATATCTTTGAGCAGGGTCGTCATGCGCCGCTGCTGCTGGTGCCACGCAGCGCATTGGGTGAACGCGTCAGCACCGCGTTTGCCGATGAGTGGAAAAAACTGGGCGGCGGCGTTGTGTTAGCGCAAAAATTCGGTTCCACCGCTGAACTGCGCATGGGGCTGAACGGTCGCTCTGGCATCGCGCTGACCGGTAGCCCGGTTGCTTCCAGCCTGCCACAGCAGCCAGGCGTGACGGTTGGCGGTCTGAATATTCCGGCGCCGCCGACGGATGCGCAAATTAGCGGTAGCGGCAGCGTTGACGCGGTGTATATCGTCGCCACGCAGGATGAAATCGCACTGATTAAACCGATGATTACTCTGCGTACCGGCAGCCAGAGCGGTGTGATGCTGTACGCCAGCTCACGCAGTGCGCAGGGCGGCGCAGGCCCGGATTTCCGGCTTGAAATGGAAGGCCTGCAATTCAACGAAATCCCGATGCTTGCCGGCGCAAATCCGTCGCTGATGCAGCAAGCGCTGAAAAGCGTGAATAACGACTACTCGCTGGCGCGTTTGTACGCGATGGGCGCGGATGCCTGGTCGCTGGCGAATAACTTCTCGCAAATGCGTCAGGTGCCGGGTTTTGAGCTGAACGGCAATACCGGCGATTTAACGGCTACACAGGACTGCGTGATCAACAGGAAGTTGTCATGGCTCAAATACCAACAGGGGCAAATCGTCCCGGCGAATTAAGCCGTAAGCAGACCGGCGACGTGTGGGAAGCGAAAGCGCGTCGCCTGCTGGAAAGCAAAGGACTGCATTTTATCGCCGCCAATGTGCGCGAGCGCGGCGGCGAAATCGATCTGATAATGCGACACGGCAAGACCACCGTGTTTATTGAAGTGCGCTACCGAAAATCGGCGCGTTTTGGCGGTGCGGCAAGCAGCGTCACCCGCGCCAAGCAAGCCAAACTGCTGCATACCGCGCGTTTATGGCTGGCCCGGCACAATGGGAGTTTTGACACTGTGGATTGCCGGTTTGATGTGGTAGCCTTCACCGAAAATGATGTTGAGTGGATAGCCAACGCCTTTAACGACCACTCATGATTGGCTCAATGATAGGGATTACCGTGCTCGAACGAATTAAAGTCTGCTTTACGGAAAGCATTCAAACCCAAATTGCGGCGGCGGAAGCGCTACCTGATGCCATTTCCCGAGCAGCCATGACGATGGTTCACTCCCTGCTGAATGGCAACAAAATCCTCTGTTGTGGCAACGGGACATCTGCCGCCAACGCACAGCATTTTGCTGCCAGCATGATCAACCGTTTTGAAACAGAACGTCCTAGTTTACCTGCCATTGCACTTAATACCGATAATGTGGTCTTAACCGCGATAGCAAATGACCGTCTGCATGATGAAATTTATGCCAAGCAGGTTCGGGCGCTCGGCCATACCGGCGATATTTTATTAGCCATCTCAACGCGTGGTAACAGTCGTGATATCGTTAAAGCCGTCGAAGCGGCGGTGACGCGCGATATGTCGATCATTGCGTTGACGGGCTACGACGGTGGCGAGCTGGCGGGTCTGCTGGGGCCGCAGGATGTCGAAATTCGTATTCCTTCCCACCGCAGCGCGCGCATCCAGGAAATGCACATGCTAACGGTAAATTGCTTATGCGATCTGATTGATAACACGCTTTTTCCTCACCAGGATGATTAAGGAGTACACATGAAGGCATTTACGCCCCTCGCAGTCCTTATTTCCGCGCTGCTGTTACAGGGTTGTGTTGGCGCAGTGGTGGTAGGTTCCGCAGCCGTGGGCACAAAAGCCGCGACGGATCCGCGAACCGTTGGCACCCAGGTGGATGACAGCACGCTGGAACTACGCGTGAATAGCGCGCTGTCGAAAGACGAACAAATTAAGAAAGAAGCGCGTGTTAACGTCACCGCCTACCAGGGGAAAGTGCTGCTGACAGGCCAGGCACCGAATACCGATCTCTCTTCGCGGGCAAAACAGATTGCCGTTGGCGTGGAAGGGACAACCGAAGTCTTTAACGAGATCCGCCAGGGTCAGCCGATTGGTCTGGGTACGGCCTCTTCCGATACCTGGATCACCACCAAAGTGCGCTCGCAGTTGCTGAGCAGCGACCAGGTGAAATCGTCAAACGTGAAAGTGACGACAGAAAACGGTGAAGTGTTCCTGATGGGGCTGGTCACCGAGCGTGAAGGCCGCGCCGCCGCAGATATCGCCAGC
This sequence comes from Kosakonia sp. SOY2, assembly GCF_027109175.1. Lineage (NCBI taxonomy): Bacteria > Pseudomonadati > Pseudomonadota > Gammaproteobacteria > Enterobacterales > Enterobacteriaceae > Kosakonia > Kosakonia sp. SOY2. The sequence goes on along the minus strand of NZ_JAPVXH010000002.1, from coordinate 112,055 downwards.
CGCGTAAGCGGGGTGAAACATGTGACCACCGCCTTTACCCTGCTTAAATAAACCCGCAGTCATGAAAAAGCCCGGTCAAAACCGGGCTTTTTTTCGCGCAGTAGTAGGCTTACAGCAGCGCAATAGTTCCGGTTATCATCCCGCACAGCGCCACCAGGCCGCCGGTCAGCCACAGGGCTTTCGCCGGGAAAGATTTACGCAGCATAACGAGCGATGGCAGGCTAACCGCCGGCAGCGTAATCAGCAGCGCCAGGGCAGGCGCCATGCCCATCCCCGCCAGCATCATGGTTTGCACAATGGGAATTTCTGCCGCCGTGGGGATAACAAACAGGCAACCGACAATCGCCATCGCAATCACCCACAGCAATGTGTTATCCACCGCGCCATCCGCATGCGGGAACAGCCAGACGCGCGCCGCACCGAGAACCAGCACCGCGAGGATATAGACCGGAATGGTGCTCCAGAACAGTTGCCATAACGCCTTGCCCCAGCGCGCCATAAAGCTGCCCTGCGGCTCCGGCAAGGTGATCTCCACCGGCTCTGCCTGTTGCGGGCTATCTTTCACCAGCATCTGTACCAGCGTTGCCACGCCGAGCACGGTGACCAGACCGGCAACCAGGCGGATTGCGGCGAAATGCCAGCCAAGCACAAACCCCATAAACACCAGCGTTGCCGGGTTCAGCAGCGGGTTGCCCATCCAGAACGCCAGCGCACCGCCCATCGAAACGCGCTGACGCCGCATACCCGCCGCCACCGGCGCCGCACAGCAGGAGCACATCATGCCAGGCAGAGAAAATAACGTACCAAACAGGGTGCCGCTAAAGCGTTTTTGCCCCAGCGTGCGCAGCAACCAGTCGCGCGGGATAAGCACCTGAATCAACGAACCGAGCAGCACACCGAGTACGGCTGCTTTCCAGACGGCGAGAAAATAGACCATGGCATAATCAAGCGCCGCCTGAAACGGGCTGGAGTCGGCCTGGGAAAGAATGGATTTACCGATGCTGTGTGTCTCGGCGGCGGTGAATGCTTTGCCGTAATAAGGCTGCCATTTCACGTACCAAAGACCAATGATAACAACAAGAAAGAACAGAGCGGGTTTCCACCATTGAACAGGTGTTGCCGCCTGAGGTGAAGACTGACCAGTCATAACATTCCCCGGGGATATATTTATAAGCCCGAGAATAGTACGCCGTGATAACTATTTTGCCAATGTGCTATCCGCTGCGATCACCCGTAGCTGCGCGGATTTCACTACCCGGACAGGCTGGCTCGCAGGCAAAAATGCCAGCGCCAGCATTGCGCGGGCAACGTCGTGGGCGGAAATCGACTTCCAGTTGCCCGGCAACAGGCGGAAAAGCGGTGCCAGCAACGATTCATTGACCCGTTTTTTCTCCCGATCCCCCAGCAGCATTGACGGGCGGACGATGGTCAGCGACGGCCACTGTTGCGCCATCAACGCGTTTTCCATCTCACCTTTTACGTGATTGTAGAAAAACGGCGAGCGCGCGTTTGCTCCCATTGAACTGACCACCAGCATTTGCGTGGCGCCAAGGCGCAGGCCGGTGATTGCCGTGTCCACCACCAGCGTGTAATCAGCAAGCACAAATGCCTCTTTGCTACCCGCCTCACGCCGGGTTGTACCGAGGCAACAAAAAACCGTATCGACCGGTTCCGTGACCAGTGCCAGCGCGTCACTGAGCTGAGGATCGTGCGGGTTCGCAACACCAGAGATGCCCTGCAACGGTCGGCGAGTCGGCGCCGTGATCGCGTCAATGCGCGGGTCGCTGTTCAGCAACCGCAACAGATGCCCGCCAACCAGACCGGTGGCACCGGTGATTAATACACGTTGCATCGCTTCCCCCTTTGCAGATGAATCTGTGTTGCAATGTCAGCCTGCTGAACCAGGCTTAGTGTGCTGGTGAGTTATCAGTATGCATAACTCCCTTTCTGAAGCCAAAACAACGGAGGAAGTATGAGCAAGAAAATTGCTGTCTTGATCACCGACGAGTTTGAAGATTCAGAATTCACCTCTCCGGCCCATGAATTCCGCAAGGCCGGTCATGAGGTTATTACGATTGAGAAACAGGCCGGGAAAACCATTCACGGCAAAAAGGGCGAAGCGGAAGTGGTAATTGATAAAGCCATTGATGAAGTGCGCCCGGCAGACTTTGACGCGCTGCTGCTGCCGGGGGGACACTCGCCTGACTATCTGCGCGGCGACGATCGTTTTGTCACCTTCACGCGCGATTTCATCAGCACTGGCAAGCCGGTCTTCGCCATTTGCCACGGTCCGCAGTTGCTGATCAGCGCCGATGCGATACGCGGGCGTAAGCTCACGGCGGTGAAACCGATTGTGGTGGATGTGAAAAACGCCGGGGGTGAGTTCTACGACCAGGAAGTGGTGGTCGATAAAGATCAGCTGGTTACCAGCCGTACTCCCGATGATTTGCCCGCATTTAATCGCGAAGCGCTGCGCTTATTGGGTGCCTGAGTCGCGGATCCAGTGCAGTTTTTTACCAAAACCCAGCGTGTTATCGGTGAACTTCAATTCGTGAAGACGAATTTCCCACATCGGGGCAGATAATACGCGGGCGACCGGAAAGCGACGATTGTACTTCGCACGCAACGTCGCACTCTCTTCGCTGTCGAGGCGGCGGATCTCGCCGGTGAACTGCACGCCGCGAATTAGCGCCACGGTTTTTGGCTGGCCGTTTACCGTGCCTGCTACCTGCGCTTTCAAACCCGTCATCTGTGAATGGCGGGTTTGATCCTCGCTCAGGATATAAAACGCGACCGCTTGCGGATCATAAAAATAGAACGCGTTCGCACACCATAACTCTCCCCGATTCGCCACACACCACGTGACAACATGCTGCTTCGCCAGCCAGCGATTAATGGCTGCTAGAGTCTCCATTTTTTCCCTTCCCCATGTTATTTTTCTTTTACATTAACATACTGAACATCGTCATGACGCCCTGGTTTCTTTACCTTATTCGCACCGCTGACAACATGCTCTACACCGGTATTACCACCGATGTCGCACGGCGTTTTACCCAGCATCAATCCGGGAAAGGCGCAAAAGCGTTACGGGGAAAAGGCGCGCTGGCGCTGGCTTTTTCAGCCGAGGTGGGGGAAAGGTCGCTGGCACTGCGGCTGGAGTACCGCATTAAGCAGTTAACCAAGCGCCAGAAAGAGCGCCTCGTCGCCGGGGATGGCTCGTTCGAGGCGCTGCGGGAAAGCCTGTTATCTGTGACCGTTAAAAACGATTGAAATGATCGCTGTATTCAACCAGACCATTGACGCCATTGAACGCGTCATCCGCCAGACGATGAACTAAAAACGCGTCATGGCTTGCTGGCCAGCGGCAGCGCAAGTCATACTGCGCCGCCTTCTCAAACCCGAGACGGCTATAAAACGCGGGATCACCTAAAGTGACCACCGCCGCATAACCAAACTCGTTGAGTGAATCCAGCCCTTCATACACTAACTGACGCGCAATACCCTGCCCGCGGTACTGCTCATCAACGGCCAGCGGCGCAAGCCCGACCCATTGCAGCTCTTCACCGGCGACCGAAACCGGGCTAAACGCCACGTAGCCAATGACCTGACCTTCGTCATCGGTCGCAACAAATCCCAGCGTGATCAGCCCGTCTTCGCGCAGATCGTGCACCAGCGTCGCTTCCGCTTCGCCGTCAAAACTACGGCGCAGCAGCGCGTCGATACCGGGAGCATCAATGGGAATTTCAACTCTAATCAGCATGGCTCACCTACAGAAGGTTGTGTCGTTGCAGGCGGCGCTTGCAGGCCAGCCTCAACAAATTCCGCCAGCTGCAGCAGCATCACCCGCAGGGGTTTTGGCATCTGCTCCAGCTCAATGGCGTCCATCAGGTTTTTCACGTACAGCCCAAGTTCCGTATCGCCTTCAATCACCAGACGGCGCTGGAAAAACAGCGTATCGGGATCCTGCTTACGCGCAGCAATCATCAGCAAATCGCTGGCGTCCGCGCTGAAGCTGACATCCGCATCGGCAGATTCACGCACAATCATCTGCCCATCTGCAACAGAGGTATACCACGTCAGGCCAATATCCCGAACCTGGATACTTAACCAGCGGCCTTCCAGAAACTCAAGTTCTCCGTCCGCCAGCGCCTGTTGGAATTGCCAACGCAGCACCTGCTCCAACACCTGACGTTTGATGGCAAAAGGCGTCAGCTTAACCGGCACGCTCAGTAACGACGGGCCAACGTGAACAAGACGTGAGCGCAATTTATCCAACACGAGCTTTACTCCCTGAAATGATAATGACTGCTATTTTGCCACAATCGCCAAATGGCATAGCGGCACAAATCAACAATTACGAATAAACAGCCGGGGATTATTGGCGCCATCAATACGCATTTAACTGCCTCAAATCAAAAATTGTCGCTGACAGGTTAACTAAAATCCCAGTTCATTAACAACTTAGCGACCCCACGGGGTACATCCGGGCCATAGCGCCCCTGATTGCAGGATACACTATGGAGTTGCTCTGCCCTGCCGGAAACCTTCCGGCGCTGAAGGCGGCCATCGAAAACGGTGCCGACGCTGTGTATATCGGCCTGAAAGATGATACCAACGCCCGCCATTTCGCCGGTCTTAATTTTACCGAGAAGAAGCTGCAGGAAGCGGTCAGCTTTGTTCATCAACACCGCCGCAAGCTGCATATCGCCATTAACACATTTGCGCATCCTGATGGCTATCAACGCTGGGAGCGCGCCGTTGATATGGCGGCGCAGATTGGCGCTGACGCGCTGATCCTGGCGGATTTAGCGATGCTGGAATATGCAGCCGAGCGCTATCCGCATATTGAGCGCCACGTCTCCGTCCAGGCTTCCGCGACCAACGAAGAGGCGATTCGTTTTTACCATCGCCACTTTGACGTGGCGCGCGTGGTGCTGCCGCGCGTGTTATCGATTCACCAGGTCAAGCAACTGGCGCGCGTCACGCCGGTGCCGCTGGAAGTGTTCGCTTTTGGCAGCCTGTGCATTATGGCGGAAGGTCGCTGCTATCTCTCTTCTTACCTGACTGGCGAATCGCCCAATACCGTGGGCGCCTGTTCTCCGGCGCGTTTTGTGCGCTGGCAGCAAACGCCGCAGGGGCTGGAGTCCCGTCTTAACGAAGTGCTGATTGATCGCTATCAGGATGGCGAAAACGCCGGTTATCCGACCTTATGCAAAGGCCGCTATCTGGTGGATGGCGAGCGCTATCACGCGCTGGAAGAACCCACCAGCCTCAACACGCTGGAGCTGCTGCCAGAGCTGCTGGCCGCCAATATTGCCTCGGTAAAAATCGAGGGGCGCCAGCGCAGCCCGGCCTATGTCAGCCAGGTGGCAAAAGTATGGCGTCAGGCAATCGACCGTTGTATGGCCTCGCCGCAAGATTTTGTGCCGCAATCGGCCTGGATGGAAACGCTGGGGTCGATGTCGGAAGGCACTCAAACCACCCTCGGCGCGTATCACCGCAAATGGCAGTAGGAAAACCATGAAATATTCATTAGGGCCGGTGCTTTACTACTGGCCAAAAGAGACGCTGGAAGATTTTTATCGCCAGGCCGCCACCAGCCACGCCGATGTGATTTACCTTGGCGAAGCCGTCTGCAGCAAGCGCCGCGCCACCAAAGTGGGCGACTGGCTGGATATGGCCAAACAACTGGCGGGCAGCAGCAAGCAGGTTGTGCTTTCCACGCTGGCGCTGGTGCAGGCCTCTTCCGAATTAAACGAACTAAAACGTTACGTTGATAACGGCGAGTTTTTACTCGAAGCCAGCGACCTGGGCGTGGTGAATATGTGCGCCGAGCGCAAGCTGCCATTTGTCGCCGGGCATGCGCTCAACTGCTACAACGCGGTGGCGCTGCGTTTACTGCTCAAGCAAGGCATGGTGCGCTGGTGCATGCCGGTTGAGCTTTCACGCGACTGGCTGAAAAACTTACTCGATCAGTGTGATTCCCTCGGTATTCGTCAGCAATTTGAAGTGGAAGTGCTGAGCTACGGTCATCTGCCACTGGCTTACTCCGCGCGCTGCTTTACCGCCCGCTCCGAAGACAGACCCAAAGATGAGTGCGAAACTTGCTGCATTAAATACCCGAACGGACGCAGCATCCTTTCACAAGAGAATCAGCAAGTCTTTGTGCTCAACGGTATCCAGACGATGAGCGGCTATGTTTACAACCTTGGCAATGAGCTGGTCTCAATGAATGGCATTGTGGATATGGTGCGCCTGTCGCCGATGGGTAACGAGACGTTTGCCATGCTTGACGCGTTTAAGGCTAATGAAACGGGTAATGCGCCACTGCCGCTGGCATCTAATAGCGATTGCAACGGCTACTGGCGCAGGCTGCCGGGTCTGGCTTTACAGCAGTAATAAAAGCTCACTTTGTTAACAAGAATTGTCACAAGTTAATGCAGTATGAAAGTTGCAGCTTTTCTGGCCGGGCGCGGCACATTGCGCCAGGCTGGAAGAAGACCTTCAATCTGATGACAATGCTGTAGCAAAGTGAGTGTGTATGTCTGATAAAACGATCCCTTTTTCGGTGCTTGATCTTGCGCCGATCCCGCAGAACTCCAGCGCCCGCGAGGCGTTCACTCATTCGCTGGATCTGGCGAAACTGGCCGAACAGCGCGGTTATCATCGCTACTGGCTGGCAGAACACCACAATATGACCGGTATCGCCAGCGCGGCGACTTCCGTATTGATTGGCTATCTGGCGGCGAATACGCAAACTCTGCATTTGGGTTCCGGTGGCGTGATGCTGCCAAACCATTCACCGCTGGTGATTGCCGAGCAGTTCGGCACATTGAATACGCTCTACCCCGGGCGTATCGATCTCGGGCTTGGCCGCGCGCCAGGCAGCGACCAGCGCACCATGATGGCGCTGCGCCGCCATATGAGCGGTGATATCGACAATTTCCCGCGAGATGTCGCTGAACTGGTGGACTGGTTTGATGCCCGCGATCCAAACCCGCACGTACGACCGGTCCCGGGCTACGGTGAAAAAATCCCCGTCTGGCTGCTGGGCTCAAGCCTGTATAGCGCGCAACTGGCCGCACAACTGGGCTTACCGTTTGCCTTTGCTTCGCACTTCGCGCCGGATATGTTGTTCCAGGCGTTACATCTTTATCGCACCAACTTTACGCCTTCGGCGCGGCTGGAAAAACCGTATGCGATGGTGTGCATCAATATTGTCGCAGCCGACAGCAATCGCGATGCGGAATTCCTGTTTACCTCAATGCAGCAGGCTTTTGTGAAATTGCGCCGTGGTGAAAGCGCGCAGTTGCCGCCACCGATCCCCAATATGGATCAGTTCTGGTCACCGTCGGAACAATACGGCGTACAGCAGGCGTTGAGTATGTCGCTGGTGGGTGATAAAGCGAAAGTGCGCCACGGGCTGGAGTCGATTCTGCGGGAAACGGACGCCGATGAAATTATGGTCAACGGGCAGATTTTTGATCACCAGGCGCGGCTCTACTCGTTTGAGCTGGCGATGCAGGTGAAAGAAGAACTGCTCGGCTAGCGCAAAGATTCTCCTCTCCCATAAAGGAGAGGAGAGAAATAATTACTGGTAAACAGGTAGCAAATTAAAGCTGGAAAGCAGATGCACGACCGCGTTGCCGATGCCAAACAGCAGGATTAATACGATCATCGGCTTGCCACCCCACACGCGAAATGCCGGACTGCCAAAGCGCTTACGCGACGCATTTGCCAGCAATGCCGGAACAATCGCCGCCCATATCGTTGCTGCCAGACCCGCATAACCAATTGCATACAAAAAGCCGTTCGGCCACAGTAAGCCACCCACAATCGGCGGCAAAAAGGTCAGCAGCGCGGTTTTAAAACGTCCCAGCGGGGAATCATCAAACTTGAACAAGTCCGCCAGGTAGTCAAACAGCCCCAACGTCACGCCGAGGAAGGAACTGGCGACGGCAAAGTTTGAGAAGACAACCAGCAACAGATCCAGACTGCGGCTATTCAGCACGCCGCTCAGCGCCTGCACCAGCACATCGATATTCCCGCCTTTGGCCGCGATCTCAATAAACGCCGGACGCGGAATGTTGCCCATGGTAACCAGCAACCAAATCACATATAACCCCAGCGCCAGCAGCGTGCCGTAGACCAGGCAACGAATAATGGTACGCGGATCTTTGCCGTAGTATTTCATCAGGCTCGGCACATTGCCGTGGTAGCCAAACGAGGCCAGACAGAAGGGCAGCGTCATCAACAGATAAGGCGTGTACGAAGCATCGCTCTGAGCAACGTTAAATAAGGTTGCTGGCTCGACATGGCCCAACAGGCTGCCAAAAGTGAGGAAGAAGGTGATGACCTTCGCACCCAGTACAATCGCCGTCATTCGGCTGACAGCGTGTGTCGAGAGCCAGACGATAAATGCCACCAGCAGCGCAAAGGCAAGCCCGGCCAGACGCGGCGGGACATTCAGCGACATTTCCGCAAAGGTGTGGTGCAAGATAGAGCCGCTTGCCGAAATGTAGGCGTAAGTCAGGATATAGAGCACGAAAGCAATCGAGATACCGTTAACCAGGTTCCAGCCTTTTCCCAACAAATCTTTGGTGATGGTATCGAAGCTCGCGCCGCTCCGGTAATTCAGGTTGGCTTCAAGGATCATCAGCCCGGAGTGCAACATGCAAAACCAGGTAAAAACGAGCGCCAGCAATGACCAGAAAAACCACGCGCCGGACATCACCACCGGCAGTGAAAACATGCCTGCGCCAATGATCGTGCCGCCAATAATCACTACCCCGCCGAACAGCGAAGGGGAAGCTTGTGTGGTTGTCAGTGTCGACATCTGAATGATTCTCCTGTGGTGAGCAATGCCAGTAGTTCAGGCTGCTGCATTGTACCAGTACAGGAGTACATTACGGATAAAAAAAGCCCCAATCTTTTCGATCGGGGCTGTATCTATTTCTTTACAGACTGTAACGCAAATTATGCGTCGTTACGGCGACGCGGAGCGCTGTCGTCACGATCGCGACGCGGTGCACGACGTTCGCCACCGAAACTACGACCTTCCTGACGCTCACCGCTGAAACGACGGCCTTCACCACGACCACCTTCACGGCGTTCACCACCGAAACCGCCGCGACGCTCACCGCCACCACGACGTTCGCTACGCTCACGCGGCTGTGCATCGCCCAGCAGCTGCATATTCATCGGCTTGTTCAGAATACGCGTGCGAGTGAAGTGCTGCAGAACTTCGCCCGGCATGCCTTTCGGCAGCTCAATGGTAGAGTGAGTACCAAACAGTTTGATGTTACCAATGTAACGGCTGCTGATATCACCTTCGTTCGCGATAGCACCAACGATATGGCGTACTTCAACACCATCATCGCGGCCCACTTCGATACGATACAGTTCCATTTCACCAACATCACGACGTTCGCGACGCGGACGATCTTCGCCACCACGTTCGCCACGCGGACCACGATCGTTACGATCGCCACGGCGTTCGAAACGGTCATCACGATCGCGGAACTCACGTTTAGGACGCATCGGTGCATCCGGCGGGAGGATCAGCGGACGTTCGCCCTGAGCCATTTTCAGCAGTGCAGCGGCCAGCGTTTCAATGTCCATCTCTTCTTCAGCAGAAGGCTGGATTTTTGCCAGCAGCGCGCGGTACTGATCCAGATCGCTGCTTTCCAGCTGCTGCTGAACTTTAGCGGCGAATTTTTCCAGACGGCGTTTGCCCAGCAGCTCTGCGTTCGGCAGTTCCACTTCCGGAATGGTCAGTTTCATCGTACGTTCGATGTTACGCAGCAGACGACGCTCGCGGTTCTCAACGAACAGCAGTGCACGGCCCGCACGACCCGCACGACCGGTACGACCGATACGGTGAACGTAGGATTCAGAATCCATCGGAATGTCGTAGTTAACAACCAGGCTGATGCGCTCAACGTCCAGACCACGTGCTGCAACGTCAGTTGCAATCAGGATATCCAGACGACCGTCTTTCAGGCGCTCCAGTGTCTGCTCACGCAGTGCCTGGTTCATGTCACCGTTCAGTGCGGCGCTGTTATAGCCACTGCGTTCCAGCGCTTCAGCCACTTCCAGCGTTGCGTTTTTGGTACGAACGAAGATGATCGCCGCATCAAAATCTTCCGCTTCCAGGAAGCGAACCAGCGCTTCGTTTTTACGCATGCCGTATGCAGTCCAGTAGCTCTGGCTGATGTCCGGACGAGTCGTCACGCTGGATTGAATGCGCACTTCCTGCGGCTCTTTCATAAAGCGGCGAGTAATGCGACGGATTGCTTCCGGCATGGTGGCAGAGAACAGAGCGGTCTGATGACCTTCCGGGATCTGCGCCATGATGGTTTCTACGTCTTCGATAAAGCCCATGCGCAGCATTTCGTCGGCTTCATCCAGCACCAGACCGCTCAGTTTAGAGAGATCCAGCGTGCCGCGTTTCAGGTGATCCAACAGACGACCCGGCGTACCGACGACGATCTGTGGCCCCTGGCGAAGAGCGCGTAATTGCACGTCATAACGCTGGCCGCCGTACAGGGCTACCACGCTTACACCGCGCATATGTTTAGAGAAATCGGTCATTGCTTCAGCAACCTGAACCGCCAGTTCGCGGGTCGGAGCGAGCACAAGGATCTGCGGCGCACGCAGGTCCGGATCGATGTTGTTCAGCAGCGGCAGAGAAAACGCTGCAGTTTTACCGCTACCAGTCTGGGCCATGCCCAGCACGTCACGACCGTTCAGCAGGTGCGGGATGCACTCAGCCTGGATCGGAGATGGTTTTTCGTAACCGAGATCGTTAAGGGCTTCAAGGATGGGAGCCTTCAGGCCCAGATCTGCAAAAGTGGTTTCGAATTCAGCCATGTAGTACAAGTGCCTCTATGTCATTGGCGGCCAGTCTACATAACTCATCGTGAAAAAAATTAGCAATTTTCATTGAAAAGTGTGAACCGGCTCAAAGTAGGTTAATTAACGAACAATGAAGCCCTCACCCGCGAAGGTGATGGCAATCAAAAAAGATTACGGGCTGATATGTTCGTCAGCTATTGCTGGTCCGATTCTGCCAGGTCGTCATGCTCCTGGCCCAAGAGCGCTAATTCCAACAATGCATAACGATGCTCAACAAAATTATGGACGTTGTTGGCAACCGCTAGTTTGAACAGTGCCGTGGCGCTGTCCTTATCCCCCAGACTTAGGTAGTACTTACCTAAATAGAAGTTGGTTTCACTGAGATGCTCAGCGAGCGAGGTGTTATCCGTTGCGTCCGCCTTCAGGCGATCCATTAGCGTTGCTTCGCTAATGTCGCCGAGGTAGAACTCGACAATGTTCCATCCCCACTGTTCCTTGTCCGATTTTTCGAAGCGCTGCTTCAGTGCTTCTTTAGCCTGCTTCTCATTAAGCTTCCGCTCAACGATGTAAAGCCACAGACTCCGGAAAGGATCATTAGGATCGTCTTGATAAAACGCCAGCAGATCATCTTGCGCTAACTTGTCGCGACCGCCGTAATGCAGTGCGATCCCGCGATTCAAGTGCGCGTAGTTGTAAGTTGGATCAAGCTCAAGTACAGAATCAAACGCTTCATAGGCAGCATCAAAATTGCCTGCCTGCGTTAAATAAATGCCTAAGTAATTGAATACTTCCGGCATATCGGGTCGGATTGCCAGCGCTTGCGAGAAATCATTTCGCGCTAAGGCTCTCAAACCGAGGCTATCATACAACACTCCGCGCTCATATAAAAGCTGTGCGCGTTCGTCATCGGTTAAAGCCCGACTGGCAAGAATTTGTTCCATGCGTGCCAGAATCACTTCTTGCTGCAAAGTCGGTTGCAATGGCACCGCGAGGACTTCACTTTTACGCCAGGCAGAGTTGCTGCATCCTGCCAGCGTTAAAGCTGTCGCAACGAAACACCAGCGCAAAAAAGGCTTCATTTCCCACTCCCGAAGACAACAATTGGATGAACGTCCTGTCCCCCGGCTGCAAACATGGCGTCCTGCCTGCTAATAAGCCCTCCGCGATAGCGGAGGGCAAAAACAACCTTACTCGCCCTGCTCTGCTTGCGGCGCTTCCGACGCTTCAACAGGCTGAGTCTGCTCAGTCGCTTCTTTAATGCTCAGACGAATACGGCCCTGACGGTCAACTTCCAGAACTTTAACCGGCACTTCCTGGCCCATCTGCAGATAATCGGTCACTTTCTCAACACGTTTGTCCGCGATCTGAGAAATATGAACCAGACCTTCTTTACCGCCGCCGATGGCAACAAATGCGCCAAAGTCAACGATGCGGGTCACTTTACCGCTATAGACACGGCCCACTTCGATCTCAGCCGTGATCTCTTCAATACGGCGAATAGCATGTTTCGCTTTGTCGCCGTCAGTAGCTGCGATTTTCACGGTACCATCATCTTCGATTTCGATGGTGGTGCCGGTTTCTTCGGTCAGCGCACGAATGACGGAGCCGCCTTTACCGATAACGTCTTTGATCTTATCTGGATTAATTTTGATGGTATGGATACGCGGCGCAAATTCAGAGATATCACCACGCGGCGCGTTAATCGCCTGCTCCATTACACCCAGAATATGCAGACGAGCACCTTTCGCCTGGTTCAGCGCAACCTGCATGATCTCTTTGGTGATACCTTCAATTTTGATATCCATCTGCAGCGCAGAGATACCGTCGCGGGAACCCGCTACTTTGAAGTCCATATCACCCAGGTGATCTTCGTCGCCCAGGATGTCGGACAGAACAACAAAGTTGTCGCCTTCTTTCACCAGACCCATTGCGATACCCGCAACGGCGGCTTTCACCGGTACGCCTGCGTCCATCAGCGCCAGAGATGCGCCACAAACGGAAGCCATAGAAGAAGAGCCGTTCGATTCGGTGATTTCAGAAACCACACGTACGGTGTACGGGAATTTATCAGCATCCGGCATTACTGCCAGCACGCCGCGTTTAGCCAGACGGCCGTGACCAATTTCACGACGTTTCGGCGAACCAACCATCCCGGTTTCCCCTACGGAGTACGGAGGGAAGTTGTAATGGAACAGGAAAGAGTCAGTGCGCTCGCCCATCAGCTCGTCGATGATCTGCGCGTCACGTGCGGTACCCAGAGTTGCAGTAACCAGCGCCTGAGTTTCGCCGCGGGTAAACAGTGCGGAACCATGGGTGCGAGGCAGAACACCGGTACGAACGTCCAGACCACGGATCATATCTTTTTCGCGGCCATCGATACGCGGTTCGCCTGCCAGTACGCGGCTACGAACAACGTTTTTCTCGATAGCGTGCAGGATTTCACCCAGCTCATTGGCATCCAGGGTTTCATCTTCTGCCACCAGCGTTGCGATGGTTTCGGATTTGATCACGTCAACCTGAGCATAACGCTCTTGTTTGTCAGTGATGCGATACGCATCGCTCAAACGTGATTCTGCCAGCGCAGCAACGCGCGCGTTCAGCGCTTCGTTTACCGCTTCCGGCTGCCAGTCCCAACGCGGTTTGCCTGCTTCTTTTACCAGCTCGTTGATGTTCTGGATAACAATCTGCTGCTGGTCGTGGCCAAACACCACAGCACCCAGCATCTGATCTTCACTCAGCAGTTCCGCTTCAGATTCAACCATCAGAACCGCGGCTTCAGTACCGGCTACGACCAGGTCCAGCTTACTTGCTTTCAGCTCTTCCTGAGTTGGGTTCAGAACGTACTGGTCGTTGATATAGCCAACACGCGCGGCGCCAATCGGGCCATTGAACGGAATACCAGACAGTGAAAGCGCGGCGGAAGCACCGATCATGGCTACGATATCCGGGTTAACCTGCGGGTTAACGGAAACCACAGTAGCGATAACCTGCACTTCGTTCACGAACCCTTCCGGGAACAGCGGGCGAACCGGGCGGTCAATCAGACGCGCGATCAGCGTTTCGCCTTCGCTCGGACGGCCTTCACGACGGAAGAAACCGCCAGGGATTTTACCTGCAGCGTACGTACGCTCTTGATAGTTAACGGTCAGCGGGAAGAAATCCTGACCTGGTTTTGCTTTTTTCTGGCCAACAACGGTCACGAATACTGCGGTGTCATCCATGCTTACCATAACGGCAGCAGTCGCCTGACGCGCCATCATGCCGGTTTCCAGCGTGACGGTATGTTGACCATACTGGAATTTACGAACGATCGGATTCAGCAAAGTTCTGTCCTTTCTTAATGAAAGTCAGCACACCTTTGGCATGCTGACAATTTAACCGAATCTTCATGCATCCTCGCGACTAATGACAACCCTAACCCGCCCATTGCGGATAAAGCCTCTCATTAGCCGCGCGAACCTCTGCAGTGAAGATCATACCTGGCAACAATACATTAGTTTACTGCCAATTGCTGCCGCCTGGTTGAAAAAAGGGGCCTTGTAGGCCCCTTCTTGAAACTCGCCAGACTTAGCGACGCAGACCCAGACGCTCGATCAGCGCGGTGTAGCGTGCAACGTCTTTACGTTTCAGATAGTCGAGCAGTTTACGACGCTGAGAAACCATACGCAGCAGACCACGACGGCTGTGGTGATCTTTTTTGTGCTCTGCAAAGTGACCCTGCAGGTGGTTGATCTGAGCAGTCAGCAGTGCAACCTGAACTTCGGTAGAACCGCTGTCGTTAGAACCACGACCAAACTCGGAAACGATTTTTGCTTTAGCTTCAACGCTTAGAGACATTTTAAACTCCAGTGATAAAAAAAAGAAAAGGCGCCGATCTCTAATTCAGCGGCCTCAGGATTAACGCCGGGTGATGTTAAATACATAGCCCGGCGTTAAGCGGCAATATTCTACTCGTAGTCACGGTTTCCCGCAAGGTAAGCCCGTCATTGTGCAGGATACTCGACCACCAGACGACGGGGCGCAACACGACCTTCGTCGTCCATTTCGCCCATACCAATGAATTTTGCGTCATCGCCTTCTGTGACGCGCACCAGCCCTGCTTTTGGCGCAGCGGATGCCCGAACCGGCTGACCGTTTTTGAAGTATGCCGCGACCACTGACGGAATGTTAACCGCCGGGAAATCTGACGCCGGGCTGTCCATTGGCATCAGTAACGGATCCAGCAGTTGTGCTGCCGGGATACCCTGCTGCTCGGCTTGATCCACCAGCTCGCGCAGCTTGTCGAGCGTCACCATACGTTCAACAGGATACTTACTCACCGCCAGGCGACGCAGATAGATAACATGTGCGCCGCAGCCCAGTTTCTCACCCAAATCATCAATGATGGTACGGATGTAAGTCCCTTTCGAACAGTGAATTTCCAGCTCAAGTTCATTGCCTTCGTGGCGGATAAATAACAGCTCGTAAACCGTAATTGGGCGCGCTTCACGCGGAACCTCAATGCCCTGACGCGCATACTCGTAGAGCTTCTTTCCCTGATATTTCAGGGCAGAGTACATCGACGGGACTTGCTGCGTATCACCGCGAAAACTCTCCAGCGCAGTAGCCAGTTGTTCGGCACTGAAGGTCAACGGACGCTCTTCAACGATTTGCCCATCCGCATCGGACGTATCGGTACGCTGCCCAAGGCGGGCAATAACCCGATAACGTTTGTCCGAATCCAGCAGATATTGGGAAAACTTTGTCGCTTCTCCCAGGCAAATCGGCAGCATACCGGTCGCCAGCGGATCAAGCGCTCCGGTGTGTCCGGCACGGTTGGCGTTATAAAGACGCTTTACTTTTTGCAGCACATCATTGCTGGAAGCGCCCTGCTGTTTATCCAGCAGCAGAACGCCATGCACGTCGCGACCGCGACGACGAGGACGACTCATCAGTCCTCCTTGCTGTCGTCCGGGTTCACACGACGTTCGTCATCGTGTTTCACCACACTGGTCACCAGATTGGACATGCGCATCCCTTCCACCAACGAGTTGTCGTAGAAGAACGTCAGTTCCGGCACGATACGCAAACGCATCGCTTTACCCAACAGGGAACGAATAAAGCCAGAGGCATCCTGCAACGCTTTGATACCCGCTTTCACGGATGCTTCGTCTTTATCGTTGAGGAAGGTGACAAACACTTTGGCATAAGCCAGATCGCGGGAAACTTCGACACCAGAAACGGTGGTCATCATACCCAGACGCGGATCTTTAATTTCGCGCTGCAGGATAATCGCAATCTCTTTTTGCAGTTCCTGAGCCACGCGCTGCGGGCGACCAAATTCTTTCGCCATAATAATTCTCCAGACTAAAAAGGGGCCGTAGCCCCTTTTACTATTTCTTGCCGGGAGGCGCTTCGCTTACCCGGCCAGCAATGTTCATCCACTTTTCATTTCGGCTGGCTAGCAGCCGAAAAGCGAAGCGAATTACTCAATAGTACGTTGGATCTCAATAATCTCGAACACTTCGATCATATCGCCGGTACGTACATCATTGTAGTTCTTAACGCCGATACCACATTCCATGCCGTTACGGACTTCGTTGACGTCATCTTTGAAGCGACGCAGGGATTCCAGCTCGCCTTCATAGATAACCACGTTGTCGCGCAGAACGCGGATTGGGTTGTGACGTTTAACCACACCTTCGGTAACCATACAGCCCGCGATCGCACCGAATTTCGGCGATTTGAACACATCGCGAACTTCCGCCAGACCGATGATCTGCTGTTTCAGCTCCGGAGAGAGCATACCGCTCATTGCCGCTTTCACTTCGTCGATCAGGTTATAGATGACGGAGTAGTAACGCAGATCCAGACCTTCAGCTTCGATCACGCGACGCGCAGAAGCGTCGGCACGAACGTTAAAGCCAACCAGAATCGCGTTGGATGCAGCAGCCAGCGTCGCGTCGGTTTCGGTGATACCACCTACGCCAGAACCTACGATCTTCACTTTCACTTCGTCGGTAGACAGTTTCAGCAGAGAATCGGAGATAGCTTCGACAGAACCCTGAACGTCGGCCTTCAGAACGATGTTCACTTCGTGAACTTCGCCTTCGGTCATGTTGGCAAACATGTTTTCCAGTTTGGATTTCTGCTGACGCGCCAGTTTAACTTCGCGGAATTTGCCCTGACGGTACAGTGCCACTTCACGCGCTTTCTTCTCGTCACGCACAACAGTCGCTTCATCACCCGCAGCCGGAACACCGGACAGACCGAGGATTTCCACCGGAATGGACGGACCAGCTTCGGTTACTTCGCGACCCAGTTCGTCACGCATCGCACGCACGCGGCCATATTCGAAGCCACACAGCACGATATCGCCTTTATGCAGCGTACCTTCGCGCACCAGCACGGATGCCACCGGACCACGACCTTTATCGAGGAAGGATTCGATAACCACGCCGCTCGCCATACCTTTACGTACGGCTTTCAGCTCAAGAACTTCGGCCTGCAGCAGGATCGCATCCAGCAGTTCGTCGATACCGGTACCAGCTTTCGCGGAAACGTGTACGAACTGGCTTTCGCCGCCCCACTCTTCCGGAATGATGCCGTACTGAGAGAGTTCGTTTTTAACGCGATCCGGATCGGCTTCAGGCTTATCGATCTTGTTCACGGCAACCACTACCGGCACCTGCGCCGCTTTCGCGTGCTGGATAGCTTCGATAGTTTGCGGCATCACGCCGTCATCGGCAGCAACAACCAGAACCACGATATCCGTTGCCTGAGCACCACGGGCACGCATTGCGGTAAACGCGGCGTGGCCTGGGGTATCCAGGAAGGTGATCATGCCGTTGTCGGTTTCAACGTGGTAAGCACCAATGTGCTGAGTAATGCCGCCCGCTTCGCCAGAGGCCACTTTCGTTGAACGAATGTAGTCCAGCAGAGAGGTTTTACCGTGGTCAACGTGACCCATAATGGTCACAACTGGTGCGCGCGGTTCTGCTGCAGCACCTGTGTCACGGTCGCTCATTACCGCTTCTTCCAGCTCGTTTTCACGACGCAGGATAACTTTATGGCCCATCTCTTCAGCAACCAGTTGCGCAGTTTCCTGGTCAATAACCTGGTTGATGGTCGCCATCGCGCCCAGTTTCATCATCGCTTTGATGACCTGAGAGCCTTTAACCGCCATCTTGTTAGCCAGTTCGCCAACGGTCAGGGTCTCGCCGATCACGACGTCACGGTTAACCGCTTGAGCTGGCTTCTGGAAGCCCTGCTGCAGAGCAGAACCTTTACGCTGACGGCCGCCTTTACCACCACGAACTGCCGCACGCGCTTCTTCACGATCAGCTTTGCTTTCAGCGTGTTTGTTGCCTTTCTTCGGACGCGCTGCTTTTGCTGTGCGGCTGCGACCACGACCGCCTTCAACTTCACGGTCGTTATCATCTTCCGCCTGGCGGGCATGCTGAGAAGTGGTTACATGGTAGTCACCAGTAGTCTCTTCTTCTTCGCTTGCCGGAGCTGCCCAGTTCGCTTCATTTTGTTCAGCCATACGACGAGCTTCTTCCGCTACGCGACGCGCATTTTCTTCCAGTTTACGACGAGCCTCTTCTTCCGCTTTGCGCTTAAGTTCTTGCGCTTCGGATTCACGGCGGGCTTTTTCCGCCTGGGCTGTCCTGGTCATTTCGTCAGATTGTTGGTTGCTCACTTTGCTATTTTCCGCAGCTTCGCGTTTTGCATTTTCAGCATTTTCGCGTTTAGCCTTTTCATCAGCTTCACGTTTCGCACGAGCTTCGGCATCACGTTTGGCTTTTTCCTCGGCTTCGCGCTCAGCGGCTTCCTCTGCTTCACGACGGGCCTTCTCTTCCGCTTCACGCATCGCCTCTTCTTCCGCAGCGAGACGTTCAGCCTCTTGTGGATCGCGTTTTACAAAGGTGCGTTTTTTACGGACTTCGATCTGCACCGATTTACTTTTCCCACCGGTGCCCTGAATACTTAATGTACTGCGCGTCTTGCGCTGCAGAGTCAGCTTGTCAGGCGAAGAACCGTGCTCACGGTTCAAATGCGCTAACAGCGTCTGCTTTTCTTGTGCCGTCACTGAGTCTTCAGCGGACTTGCGGATCCCTGCGTCAGCAAATTGCTGTACCAGGCGGTCCACAGAGGTTTGAATCTCAGCGGCCAGCGTTTTTACGGTTACATCTGTCATGCTGTTCCTTCCTGCTACAGTTTATTACGCTTCGTCGCCAAACCAGCAAATATTACGTGCGGCCATGATGAGCTCACCTGCTTTCTCATCGGTTAACCCTTCGATATCGCTCAGGTCATCCACACCTTGTTCAGCGAGGTCTTCCAGCGTACAAACACCACGAGCAGCCAGTTTGAAAGCCAGTGCGCGATCCAGACCTTCCAGGTTAAGCAGGTCTTCAGCCGGTTCTTTATTACCGAGGCTTTCTTCCTGCGCCAGTGCCAGAGTGGTCAGCGCGTTTTTCGCACGATCACGCAGGGCTTCGACGGTGTCTTCATCCAGACCATCGATTTCCAGCAGCTCTTTGATTGGCACATAGGCCAGTTCTTCCAGCGTAGAGAAACCTTCTTCGACCAGAACGGTGGCGAAATCTTCGTCAATGTCCAGGTAGCGGGTGAAGGTGTCAATCGCGGCATGAGCCTCAGCCTGATGCTTGGACTGCAGATCCTCAACGGTCATGACGTTGAGTTCCCAGCCGCTCAGCTGAGACGCGAGGCGCACGTTCTGACCATTACGGCCGATAGCCTGCGCCAGGTTGCCCGCCTCAACGGCGATATCCATGGTGTGTTTATCTTCATCCACCACGATAGAAGCAACGTCAGCCGGTGCCATTGCGTTGATAACGAACTGCGCCGGGTTATCGTCCCACAGCACGATATCAATACGCTCACCGCCAAGTTCCGTCGAAACCGCTTGCACACGCGCACCGCGCATACCCACGCAGGCGCCGACCGGATCGATACGCTTGTCGTTAGTCTTCACGGCGATTTTGGCGCGAGAACCCGGATCGCGGGCTGCGGCTTTAATCTCGATAACTTCTTCACCGATTTCCGGCACTTCAATGCGGAACAGTTCAACCAGCATTTCCGGTTTGGAACGGGTCACGAACAGCTGCGCACCACGCGCTTCAGGGCGCACAGCGTACAGCACACCGCGGATGCGGTCGCCCGGACGGAAGTTTTCACGCGGCAGCATATCTTCGCGCAGGATAACGGCTTCAGCGTTGTTGCCGAGATCCAGCGTGATGTTGTCGCGGTTCACTTTCTTCACCACGCCGGTGATGATTTCGCCTTCGTGCTCGCGGAACTGATCGACCACCATTGCGCGCTCAGCTTCACGTACTTTCTGTACGATGACCTGTTTTGCGGTCTGGGTGGTGATGCGGTCAAACGTGACGGATTCAATCTGATCTTCAACATAGTCGTCGAGGTTCAGGCTCTCATCTTCGTAACGCGCTGCTTCGAGGGTGATCTCACGTGTCGGCTGCGTCACTTCTTCAACGATCAGCCAGCGACGGAACGTGTCGAAATCACCGCTTTTACGATCAATGCTTACGCGAACATCGATCTCTTGTTCGTATTTTTTCTTGGTTGCTGTAGCCAGAGCACTTTCCAGCGCTTCAAAGATTTTTTCACGCGGAAGCGACTTTTCGTTAGAAACAGCTTCAACAACAGCCAAAATTTCTTTGTTCATCGGGGGCCTTTCACCTCAAATCCAGACTGTTAAAAGTGGGGGACCAGGTTCGCTTTTTGAATATTGCTCAATGCGAACACTTCATCTTTACCTTCGACCGTAACGGTGATCATCTCGCCATCGACATCTTTAATGATGCCCTGCCATTTACGACGGTTTTGAACCGCCATACGCAGAACCAGCGAGACTTCGTCGCCCTTAAAGCGCGCATAGTGCTCAGCCGTAAACAAAGGACGCTCAAGACCTGGTGAGGAAACCTCCAGGTTGTAAGCCACGGTAATCGGATCTTCAACATCCAGTACCGCACTGACCTGGTGGCTGACATCAGCGCAATCATCAACATTGATGCCATCTTCACTATCAATATAGATGCGCAGTGTAGATGTGCGCCCGCGCACAAACTCGATACCGACCAGTTCATAGCCCAGTGCTTCAACCGGCGCCGTAATCATCTCTGTTAATTTTTGCTCTAATGTGGACAAGTCCACCCCCAAGACATAAAAAAAGGGCGTATAGCCCAGTTATTTCGTACTCAGATAACAAAAAACCCCGATAAATCGGGGCTTTAAATAACTGAACCCTATAGCCGCAACTGCGGCCTGGAGAACCTTCCGTGAGTATTTTTTTCAAATCCAGCTGCGAAGGCGTTAAGTCTTCATAGTATATTTGAAAAAGAACACTTAGGGAAAGTGGTTGCGGGGGCCGGATTTGAACCGACGACCTTCGGGTTATGAGCCCGACGAGCTACCAGGCTGCTCCACCCCGCGCCTGAAACGTGGCAAATTCTACTCGCTTGAGTGCAAATTTGCAAATAATGCTGGGATTTGGTACCGAAGACGGGACGTAAAACCGGGCTGCAGTATATTGATATACATACCGTTCTGTCAACCGTGGCGCGTTAGCATCCTGTGCCCCTGACGTATGCAATTTTGTTGCGTATTATTTTTAAGCATGTAAACAGCAGTGTTCACCACTATCGCAATGAAAATTGCACTCTTCTCTTCCGGTCATCGTCAAAAGATGATTAAATGAAAACTCACTTATTTTGCATAACCATTCACTAATTGTTCTGGTCGGATGGCACAAAGAGTATGGCGTGGCTGTTAAGTCTCTCACCATCGGTCTATCAAGCAGGGATTTTTTTATGACGACGATTCTCAAGCATCTTCCCGCAGGTCAACGTATCGGCATCGCTTTCTCCGGCGGACTGGACACCAGCGCAGCGCTGCTGTGGATGCGCCAAAAAGGCGCGGTTCCTTATGCATACACTGCGAACCTGGGTCAACCGGACGAGGATGACTATGACGCCATTCCCCGTCGCGCAAAGGAGTACGGTGCGGAAAATGCTCGCCTAATCGACTGCCGTAAACAGCTGGTCGCCGAAGGCATTGCCGCCATCCAGTGCGGCGCTTTTCATAATACGACAGGTGGTCTGACTTATTTTAACACCACGCCGCTGGGCCGCGCGGTAACCGGCACGATGCTGGTTGCGGCAATGAAAGAAGATGGTGTGAATATCTGGGGCGACGGCAGCACCTATAAAGGCAACGATATTGAGCGTTTCTATCGCTACGGCCTTCTGACTAACGCCGAGTTGCAAATCTATAAGCCGTGGCTGGATACCGACTTTATTGATGAACTCGGCGGCCGTCAGGAAATGTCCGAATTCATGGTTGCTTCTGGTTTCGACTACAAAATGTCGGCAGAAAAAGCCTACTCGACTGACTCCAACATGCTGGGCGCAACGCACGAAGCGAAAGATTTAGAGTTCCTCAATTCCAGCGTGAAGATTGTTAACCCAATCATGGGGGTTAAATTCTGGGATGAGAATGTCAAAATCCCGGCGGAAGAAGTTACCGTACGTTTTGAGCGCGGTCATCCGGTTGCGCTGAACGGCAAAACCTTCACTGACGATGTTGAACTGATGCTGGAAGCCAATCGCATCGGTGGCCGTCACGGTCTGGGAATGAGCGATCAGATTGAGAACCGTATTATCGAAGCGAAAAGCCGCGGTATTTACGAAGCCCCGGGGATGGCGTTGCTGCATATCGCTTACGAACGTCTGCTGACCGGTATCCACAACGAAGACACTATTGAGCAATATCACGCCCATGGCCGCCAGCTTGGTCGCTTGCTGTACCAGGGCCGCTGGTTCGATCCGCAAGCATTGATGCTGCGTGACTCCCTGCAACGCTGGGTAGCAAGCGCCATCACGGGTGAAGTCACGCTGGAGCTGCGTCGCGGCAATGATTATTCGATTCTGAATACCGTTTCCGACAATCTGACCTACAAAGCAGAGCGTCTGACGATGGAAAAAGGCGAGTCCGTGTTCTCCCCGGATGACCGTATCGGTCAACTGACGATGCGCAATCTGGATATTACCGATACCCGTGAGAAACTGTTCAACTACGTGCAAACCGGTCTGCTTTCCACCACGGCCGGGAATGGCCTGCCTCAGGTAGAAAACCTGGAAAACAGCGAGAAAAAATAAGTCTCCCTGCATCTTCGTGCCTGCCTTGCAGGCACGATTCTCTGCTTTAAGTTATCGCTTCAGCTTAACAACATTTATCAAGCCGGTTCGCTTTCTCCCGCCAGGATGGGCGTTCCATATCCTCAATAGATATTCGGATCAAAAATCACGCTCACCGCACCGCGGTAGGTGTCCGGGCGCGTCGACAGCATGGTGTCCACGTCTTTCTGGCGCACCAGGAAATCGATACTGCCGGGTTTATCTGCGCCATAGACTTTGGCGGTGAACTCGTTTTGGTTCGCAGTTTTGCCAATGAAAAGCGGTCTGCCGCTTACCGTGGAGCCGGTCTGCATATCCACCACATTCTCCGGCATGTTGATCGTCACCTTCATCGGCACCTGTTGCCCGCTGTTATCGCTGGTAAGCGCGCACTCCTTACCTATCTGATCGGCGCAGTCCAGGAAAACGGTGAACCCACCGGAACTGGAGAGCGTAAACGCGCTTCTCCCCGTCAGTTGCGGCGTCACGCGGGAAACCATCCAGCGTTCCCAGTTAACCATCCAGCGTTCCCAGTTGGCCTCCCCTTCGTCAGCGGTACAAATTTTTCCGGCCGCACAGGGCTGCAGGGACACTGACTGGTTTTCCGGGGTGGTGGTGAGCTTCAGCTCGTGGTTTACGCTCAGGGAAAAGTGAAGGTTTAACTGATTGTCGGAAGCCTGAAAATTATCACCGAAATCAATATCGCCGCCGGGACCCACCGTCAGGGATAAGGTGCCTTCATAAAGCCCTGAGGTTAATTTCAGCGGCTCCGGTGTTTGCAGCTCATACATGATGCTGGTGTCATTAATTAAGTAAGGCTCACCCGTCAGCGGTATTTTTGCCACTTTATAACAGGCCGCATTGTCGGCTGGCCATCGCCACATAAAACGATAGTATCTGGTTGTATATGCCCCTACACCGGAAAACATGCAGGGTGAGGGGGCATTAACAAAGCTTCCACCGGACCAGGATCCCTTATAATCATCGATAGTCCATGCATTATGTGTATTTAACACTGCACCAAATCCACCGACTCTGAAACGAACAATGGTATGGGATCCATCCTCCTGGTTGGTTAATGTTATATCCCGCCATGCGCCCGGCATCCTTAAATAGACGCCCATCCTGGGGTCAGAATTGGCCGTGAAGCCTGCCGTCGCCAGCGATGCGGTTATTCCACCCATGGAGATACTGAATGTTTTCAAATTAAGACACTGCTCAGGATAATCCGTACAGTACCCACCCGCGGGCGTGGTGTTGGTGAAAGTGTTATTTTCCGGGTTTTCCAGCGATGGCGTAAATGACGCGGTAATCTCCATCGTGGCAGCCATCACCGTTGCGCTACCGGCAAGTAGCGCCATCCCCGTAAATAAGCTCAGTGCAATCTGTTTCATTTCGTTGCACCTGAACCGACCTGCTGGCATTTAAGCGCGCTGATAAACTGCACTCTCTTATTGGGATCCAACCCGGCTGGAATTTCGCAGTGCAGTTCTGGCTCGCCATTTTCTGCCGGAACCGTTAACTGGCGATTTGTGACACCGGAGTCCAGCGTCAATACCCCTTCCGCATTCACCATGGCCTGCGCGACATCGCTTTTGACGTAGCGGTTTTTAATCAGCTGGCCTTGCGCATTCTGCAGCATGCTAATCAGGGTTAAGGTCTTCACTGTTTTGATGTTCACATACTGAACGCTACCGCGATTCATCTGGATAGTCTGGCGCTCCGGGAACACCTGCACACTGTCGCCACCGGGGGCGCTAAACTGGATATCGCTTCTTTTCCAGAGCTCCGCCGGCAAAATATTGCGGCCTGGTTTCAGACGCAGTTCGCTCATATTGCCCGTTGCGAGGATACGGGTGTTTTTATCGTCAGCATCCATATCCACAATCACCGCAGACTGCATGCCACTGTTGTTGCCATTGACGGACGCGACCTTACCGCCGCCCATAACCAGCACCTGGCTTAGGTTCGCGCCTGCAATATTCGTTTTGCTCCGCATACTGTGCTGCGCGTAGAAGTTACCGTTTATCCAGGGGGTATCCACTGCGCCATTGCCATTCAACGTAGTATCCGCAGCACTCAAGGAAACACCGCCGCCTAAGTTGCGCAGCGTCCCTTTATCTTTTGGTTCCCATTGATACTGCAGGCTGGAATAACTCTGATCCTGTTCCAGGCCGGTGCTCAAAGATACCGAATGTTCTTCGGAGGGAGACAAGGCGATCGACACGCTAAAAGAGACACCCCGATCGCGGCGATCATTATCAAAGCCCGGACGGTCATAAGCGCTCATGCGGAAAGTGGTACTGCGATCAAAGAGGCGTGTTTGCGTACTCCACGAAACATCCGCCGCGGTTCCTTTACGCCAGGGGGTATCAATATATTGCGTATTGAGAATCAGCGAAGAGCCTCCCGGCAATCGGGACGACAAAGAGGCACCCCACGTTTGACCTGCCTGACGGGTACGAACGCGCCTTCCATAAACATCGCTAAGCGTAGAACGCCAGTAAAGGCTGGCGGAACCGCCCGCATATAAATTGCGGTAATAGCGGAGATCTGTGTCCTGATTCGCTTGATATTGCGAATTACCCAGCGTGTACTGCGCAAAAAAGCGATCGTCTTGCGAAAGCGTAATGTTGGTGCGCATCCGCAGACGACGCTCTTTAAGAGACATCGCGCCGGAAAGTCCAACGGTCGCCAGGGGATTGACCAGCCATTCCATACCCGCGCCAGCCGCAAAGGGATTCTTATCCTCCGCGCTCACATCGCCACTTGCCAGCGCGCGACGTTGGCCGCCCCAGAGATTCATACGCCAGCGTTTGTCAGGGTTATTCCAACCCTGCGCCTTAAAAATCTGGGCTTCCTGAGTATCAACCACCTGGCCATTTTCGATAATTTTGATCGTAATATCATAAATACCAAGCGGTAGAGGGCGGGTATCCAGCGCCTGTACGCCCGCCTGTAATTGCTGAGTACGGATCATTTGGCCATTGCGCCAGACTTCAGCAACGGACTGATTGCGCCCCGTCACATAGACAGGCCACGCACTCACACTGTCGGTGGTTGCGAGCAAGGCGTCCGATGTTCCCCACATGCCGCCAATAACAGTATCATTGCCAAACCCCGCGGTCTGGACGTTGCCGTTATCGCTGTCAGGAGTAAACACACCCAGACGCAAAAAGCTGCCTTTAAACTCTTTTTGGGTGAAAAGCTGATAGAGACTGTAATTCCTGTACTGATACTCACCGTCAGTGCCTGAAGACTGGAACGCCGCTTGTTGACTCCAGCCGCCCAGTGAAGAGGTTAAAGATGAGTTAATCCCCCAACTGCGCATTGAAGCCGTGTCGGTGATTGAGAGGCTGTTATTCATAATCAACCCGGTCGGTGCGTCATCTGGCACTGACAAATAACGGCTGACGACCTGGCTGGTTTCATAATTAGCGGTGTAAAGTTTTAACGCGGAGTTATCAAGAGAATAAACAACCTGCATGAGTCCGGACGGGCAAGACTCTGTGCATTTACCTATGGCAACACCCTTCTGAAGAAAATCAGACCAGACTGCATTTGTTGCGGGATCACTATTTGGCTGCTCATCAATAACTCGCAGGAGTTTAATATCTCCATTTTCCCGCAGAGAAATACTGGCATCGAAAATATAGTTGTCGTTCAGATATACCTGAACGACAACTTCAGAATTATAAAAATACCGCTTAAAATCTTCTGGCAGCCCTTTCATATTTGCAGCAAGTTGCATATCACCAGCCGAAACAACGAATGGAACAGCAACAAGAAGTATTAATGATATTTTCATAATATTTTTATAATGAACTTATAGGGTATAAACGGAAATAAACGTTACGGATTAACTAGCGTTTCCTCAAACATCATCGCTACCTGGCCGGTAAAATCACCCTGCACAGTAAGAGCTTTAGAGTCAGACTGGCTAATGCGCAAAGTAGTACGGCCGCCAGCTTTTGCTGTGGTATCGTCAACAACGGTTTGCGCCGTATCGCTCAGTTCAACACCGTTAAATTCAACTTTCAGAGGAATAATATCGGTACCGTTTGACAGAATAGCGTCACCATTAGAATCGGTATTCATCAATGTTGCCTGAATTCCGCCAGAAACGTTCTTATACTGGAACTGTTTTTCAAATGCTTTTAATTTGGACGTTGTAATATCATACTCAATTTCTTGAGCCTGATTAATCCATCCGCTTTCTACAGGTTCAACCTGAAAGTCATCGCTAGGAACATGAGCGAAAACATCGATATTGTAACTTTGTTGGTTTGCGGCCATCGCCGTTGTGCTGCCTAATACAGATAAAGACAGAACACCACCAAAGAGACAAGCTTTTGCAATTTTATTAGTCAACATGGAAAATCCTTTCAATTTAAAGAATACAACACTGCTTATTTGCAACTTACTTCTTAATACTAGAAACGTAGTTTCTTTTGGTTTTCCCCTTCAATAAGGGTGAAAAGAGTACTGCGCCCTTTCTGTTTATCTACTACCTTCGTTTTACCAGGCAGGATGAAAAGACGCGTAGCGCTATTACACCCTGTACCAGACGAGGTGCAATTGCGGATATTCTCCAGAACAATCGTGGCGGTGCCTTTGTTTGTTACTTTAATTCCCGCCGGTGAAGACGATTCAATTTGCGTATTAAAAACAGGCTTTGTAGGCAAAACGATCACTAATGTGCCGTAGCCAGATAAAACATTCAGACCTGCGTTCAATGCTTTTTTACGATATTCATCGACTTCTTTATTATTTAATCCGAAGCCATCATCAGTTTTTGGCAGAACCGGAACAAACCTTACTCGATAATATTTTTCAACCGAGCGATCGCCTGGCCACATAAATCTTGCGGCCTGGAATCCGCCAGGCGGGATAATCATTCTGAGCGGGGTGACAATAAGTCTGTCTTTCTGTAAAGAATTACCCGCAATCTCTTTTACCGGTGCTTCTTTAACTTTCCCGCTTTTATCAATATTTACTTCCAGTAGATCGATGCGGACAAAAGCCGTGGATGTCCCGGTATTATAAATACGTTTAGAAATAGACTGCTTATCAGGCGTCAGTGTGTCATACATGCTTCCAATCCCTATTTCAGGGAGAGCGAAGGCCGCAGACATCTTAAGTCCGAATATAAGAGCCAGAGAAACAGATGAAATCTTTCTTAATAAGGAAACGCAACACATATTCAATATCCAGACAACGCTAAAAACGAGGCAACGATAATCACGCCTCGAAATTAAAGCAACCGTACACATGCAGATTAATAAATTATTAAAAACCGAATCTTGATCAATTTTACTCCTCAGACCAGTAATTGCTATTTTTGAGGTGATATATGTCGATGATTTATAAGATTAATATATTTTTAATGTACCTCCTGACTTGTCCTTTAACCAGCCTTTGTTAAAACATGGAGGCTAGCGCCTTGCACAGCACGAGTTTCCTGCATTAATCCTTGAATTAATAAGCGTGGAAGAAAATTGCCACCAGATATACCCAGAAAGGGTTAGAAGCTTAAGGATAGAAGTTGGCGGTTTGGCGGTTTGAAGGTTTGAAGGTTTGAAGGTTTGAAGGTTTGAAGGTTTGAAGGTTTGAAGAAGGAAGAAGGAAGAAGGAAGAAGGAAGAAGGAAGAAGGAAGAAGGAAGAAGGAAGAAGGAAGAAGGAAGAAGGTTTGGCAGTGTAGTCAATAACAGGCAAAAAAAAAGACATCTTACGATGTCTTTTTTCCGGAATATTGGTACCGAGGACGGGACTTGAACCCGTAAGCCCAATCGGGCACTACCACCTCAAGGTAGCGTGTCTACCAATTCCACCACCTCGGCACGACTTACTTCTTAGTGCGGGATATCGCTGGTCGGCTGCGCCGGAGCTGCAGGCTGAGTTTGTTCACTCTTAGCCGGTGCACTCAGATTATCCCACTCGCTTCCTTTATTGGTTTTATTGCTGTTAATGTTGCCCAACACAAGGCTAATAATAAAGAACAGTGTTGCCAGCACAGCAGTCGTACGGGTCATGAAGTTACCAGAACCACTTGAACCGAACAGCGTACCGGACGCGCCAGCGCCAAAGGAGGCTCCCATGTCAGCGCCTTTACCTTGCTGCAGCATAATCAGGCCAACAAGAGCCAGCGCTACAATAAGGAAAACAACTAAAAGAGCTTCGTACATAATCAACCTGTTCCTTGCGGGGTTGCCGCAGCCAATGCTTCAAACCAATAAAAGTGGGATGTTTATTGCTTTCCCACTGAAGCGGGTGTGAATACTAACCAAAGCGAATGACCTTCGCAAGGGCAATTTAAGTGCATTTTATCAAGTGCGGAAAAAAACAGCAAAATTGCGATCCCGGGCTATTAAAAAGGCGGCAACAGCCGCCTTTTTAAGCACTTATCGCGCTATTTTACAGCCTTAACCGCGTCGGCAATGCGATTCGCCAGCGAGGTCACTTGCGCCTCGTCTTCACCTTCTACCATGACGCGAATTAACGGCTCAGTACCGGATTTACGCAACAACACACGACCGCGGCCAGCCAGCGTCGCTTCCACTTCTGCCGTCACCGTCTTAACCGTCTCGTCTTCCAGCGGATCGCCAATGCCTGCGGTAAAACGTACATTCACCAGCACCTGCGGGAACATTTTCATACCGCTGCACAAATCATGCAGAGACATGTGGTTACGCACCATTGCGGCAACCACCTGCAAACCGGCCACGATACCGTCTCCGGTCGTCGTTTTATCCAGCAAAATTACATGGCCGGAGTTTTCAGCACCGATACGCCAGCCTTTCTCCTGCATTTTTTCCAGCACATAACGGTCGCCAACTTTCGCGCGCGCAAAGGGAATGCCCAGTTGCTTAAGCGCCAGTTCAAGCCCCATATTGCTCATGAGTGTGCCAACTGCGCCACCGCGCAGCTGCCCCTGGCGCAGCCCCTCGCGGGCAATGATATACATGATTTGATCGCCATCGACCTTGTTACCCTCATGATCGACCATAATGACGCGATCACCGTCGCCATCAAAGGCAATGCCCAAATCGGCTTTCTCAACCAGAACGCGCTGCTGCAGTGCTGCCACGTCCGTCGCACCACATTTTTCGTTGATGTTGACACCATCAGGTTCACACCCAATGGCTATGACTTTCGCGCCTAATTCGCGAAAGACGCTCGGGGCAATGTGATAAGTTGCGCCATTAGCGCAATCAACGACGATTTTTAAGCCGTTAAGACTTAATTCATTGGGGAAGGTGGCCTTACAAAACTCAATATATCGCCCTGCGGCATCAACAATGCGGCTAGCTTTACCCAGCTCAGCGGAGTCGACACAAGTCAGCTCCTTTTCCATCTCGGCTTCAATCGCCTCTTCTACCGCATCCGGCAGTTTTGTACCGTCAATAGAGAAAAATTTGATGCCATTGTCATAGAAAGGGTTATGCGAAGCCGAAATTACAATTCCCGCTTCTGCGCGAAATGTGCGCGTGAGGTAAGCTACCGCCGGCGTTGGCATTGGCCCGGTAAAGGAGGCAGAAAGACCAGCCGCCGCAAGCCCGGCCTCCAGCGCTGATTCCAGCATATAACCCGAAATACGGGTATCTTTACCAATGATGATCTTACGCGATCCATGACGCGCCAGTACTTTCCCGGCAGCCCAACCCAACTTCAGCACAAAATCAGGGGTGATCGGTGCGTCGCCAACGCGGCCGCGAATACCATCGGTGCCAAAATATTTACGATTACTCATAGCGTTTGTTTTCCTTCGCTGCCAGCGTGGCTTCTACCACCCGCATAGCTTCTACTGTTTCTTTTACATCGTGAACACGAATAATGTGCGCGCCTTGCATTGCCGCGATCACTGCGCAAGCCAGACTACCGCTTAACCGCTCGGAGGGACCGACATTGAGTAGCTGGCCTACCATCGACTTACGCGACATTCCAACCAGCAGAGGTAAGCCAAAATGATGAAACTCAGCCAGGCGGGCAAGCAATGTATAATTGTGGGAAAGATTTTTACCGAAACCGAATCCCGGGTCGAGCAACAATTTCTCTTTTGCGATCCCGGCCTGCTCGCATCGTGCTATATGTTCGCTAAAAAAGCGATTCACGTCGGCAAACACATCATCATATTTCGGCGCTTCCTGCATGGTTTTTGGCTGGCCTTGCATATGCATCAGGCAAACCGGTAACCCGGTTTGCACGGCTGCTTCCAGTGCGCCAGGTTCTGTTAATGAGCGGATATCGTTAATGATATGTGCACCTACTCGCGCCGATTCACGAATCACCTCTGGTTTTGATGTATCGACAGAAATCCATACCTCAAAACGCTGTGCAATAGCTTCAACAACCGGGATTACGCGTTCAAGTTCCTCTTCTACGCTAACATCGGCCGCCCCAGGACGCGTCGATTCCCCGCCGATATCCACAATTGTCGCTCCCGCATTGATCATCAGGTTCGCGTGCTTTACCGCCTCAATCAATGTGTTATGTGCACCGCCATCAGAAAAAGAATCCGGCGTTACATTGAGGATGCCCATTACATGGGGATGTGACAAATCCAGTGTTGAGCCCTGAGCATGGAGTTTCATGACTAAAAATCCTGAGGTTGTGGCAGTTAGAAATTAAAAGAAAAACCCCGGAGCAAGCCCCGGGGTTTTCATTAAAAGCAGATCATCAGCGCAAATACTTATTTGTCGCCCAGCTGTTCTGACATGGTATTGCCCGGGTTTGGCGTACGCGGTTCATCGACCGGACGCGGCGCTCGCGGCGTACCATTATTGTCAGAGTTGTTCGTGCCAGGTTCTTCCCAACCTGCTGGCGGACGAACATCACGACGTGACATCAGGTCATCAATCTGCGGTGCATCGATGGTCTCATATTTCATCAGAGCATCTTTCATCGCATGCAGAATATCCATATTTTCATTGAGCAACTGACGTGCGCGATTGTAGTTACGTTCAATAAGCGATTTCACTTCCTGGTCGATGATTCGTGCGGTTTCATCGGACATATGTTTCGCTTTTGCAACGCTACGGCCGAGGAATACTTCGCCTTCCTCTTCCGCGTAAAGCAGCGGACCGAGTTTGTCGGAGAAGCCCCACTGGGTGACCATGTTACGTGCCAGGTTGGTCGCGACTTTAATATCGTTCGACGCACCGGTAGAAACATGTTCAACGCCATAGATGATCTCTTCTGCCAGACGGCCACCGTACAGCGTTGAAATCTGGCTTTCCAGTTTCTGACGACTGGCGCTAATCGCATCACCTTCCGGCAGGAAGAACGTCACACCCAGCGCACGGCCGCGCGGAATGATCGTCACTTTATGCACCGGATCGTGTTCCGGCACCAGACGACCAATAATCGCATGGCCTGCTTCGTGGTATGCCGTGGACTCTTTCTGCGCTTCGGTCATCACCATGGAGCGGCGTTCCGCACCCATCATGATTTTGTCTTTCGCTTTTTCAAACTCGACCATCGACACAACGCGTTTGTTGCCACGAGCGGCAAACAGCGCGGCTTCGTTGACCAGGTTCGCCAAATCGGCACCGGAGAAGCCTGGAGTCCCGCGTGCGATGATTGCCGCATCGATATCCGGCGACAGGGGCACACGGCGCATATGGACTTTCAGGATCTGCTCACGGCCGCGAACGTCCGGCAGACCGACAACAACCTGGCGGTCAAAACGCCCCGGGCGCAACAAAGCAGGGTCGAGTACGTCCGGACGGTTCGTCGCGGCGATAACGATAATACCTTCGTTACCTTCGAAACCATCCATCTCAACTAGCATCTGGTTCAGCGTCTGTTCACGTTCATCGTGACCACCACCAAGACCCGCACCACGCTGACGGCCTACAGCGTCGATTTCATCGATGAAGATAATGCATGGTGCTGCTTTCTTCGCTTGCTCGAACATGTCGCGTACGCGAGATGCGCCGACACCAACGAACATTTCTACAAAGTCAGAACCGGAAATGGTGAAGAACGGTACTTTCGCTTCACCGGCGATCGCTTTCGCCAGCAGCGTTTTACCCGTACCCGGAGGACCGACCATCAGGACGCCTTTCGGGATTTTACCGCCCAGTTTCTGGAAACGGCTCGGCTCACGCAGATATTCAACCAGTTCGCCAACTTCTTCTTTTGCTTCGTCGCAACCGGCAACGTCAGCGAAAGTCGTTTTGATCTGATCTTCCGTAAGCATACGCGCCTTGCTCTTGCCGAACGACATGGCACCTTTGCCACCGCCGCCCTGCATCTGACGCATAAAGAAAATCCAGACCCCAATCAGCAGCAGCATCGGGAACCATGAGATAAAGATGGTCGTCAGCACGCTCTGCTCTTCCGGCGGTTCACCGACAACTTTGACGTTTTTCGTCACCAGGTTGTCGAGCAGTTTCGGATCCTGGACAGGGATGTAAGTCGTGTAACGGTTACTATCTTTCTTGGTAACGTTGATCTCACGTCCGTTGATACGCGCTTCGCGAACCTGGTCCTGGTTGACCTCTTGCAGGAAGGTAGAATAGTCCACCTTACGGCTATTCGACTCGCTGGGCCCAAAGCTCTGGAATACTGACATCAGCACGACGGCAATGACCAGCCAGAGTATTAGGTTTTTCGCCATGTCACTCAAGGGATTAACCTCATATTACAACTGTGTTAAAAACAGCGTCAGGATACAACATAACCCATCTCTTTCAAACCAGAGGCCGAAATCGACGGGGTATCATTTTCGCCCGGTCGCTACAATATACACTTCACGTGAACGCGCACGTGAAGAGTCCGGTTTACGCACTTTAACCTTCGTAAACAGGGAGCGAATTTCGGTGAGATACTCATCGAAACCTTCGCCCTGGAACACTTTCACTAAAAAACTTCCGCCAGGCGCCAACACATCACGGCACATCTCCAGCGCCAGCTCCACCAGATACATGGAACGGGGTATATCAACAGCAGGCGTACCGCTCATATTCGGTGCCATATCTGACATGACAACCTGAACTTTACTGTCGCCAACGCGATCCAGTAACGCTTTCAGAACTAATTCATCACGAAAATCGCCCTGAAGGAAGTCCACACCAACGATTGGATCCATCGGTAAAAGATCACAAGCGATGATACGACCATTACCACCAATCTGCGTGACCGCATATTGCGACCATCCACCAGGGGCTGCGCCCAAGTCGACGACCGTCATACCCGGCTTAAAAAGTTTGTCACTTTGCTGTATTTCATCAAGTTTAAACCAGGCACGGGAACGCAACCCTTTTTTCTGCGCCTGTTGAACATATTTATCGCTAAAGTGTTCCTGAAGCCAGCGGCTCGAACTGGCAGAACGCTTTTTACCTGTCATTTAACTTTCCATCCGGGTTCATCGTCGACATCGAGAAATTTCGACGCGCAATTTGGCGATACAGTGGAGATGGCGGTAGAATGACCCGTTTTCAATCCCAACGTAAGCAAAATATACGATGAATCTGAGTACTAAACAAAAACAGCACCTGAAAGGTCTGGCACATCCGCTCAAGCCGGTAGTTATGCTTGGCAATAATGGTTTGACCGAAGGGGTACTGGCCGAGATTGAACAAGCGCTAGAGCACCATGAACTTATCAAGGTGAAAATTGCCTCTGAAGACAGAGAAACTAAGACCTTGATCGTGGAAGCTATCGTTCGCGAAACCGGCGCCTGCAACGTACAGGTCATCGGTAAAACGCTGGTGCTTTATCGCCCAACCGCGGAGCGTAAAATTTCGCTGCCACGCTAAGGATATCCTGAATTGAACACAAAATCTGTGTAAAACGAGGGGTTTCCGCCAGCAGACGTGCAAAATGCCACGCTCCCGGAATTCATAAAAGGCCGCAGCGCGGCCTTTTTCTTTTCTTTACAATCCGTCAACAATCGACGCGAAGGCAGCGATCAAAGATATTCCACTTTGATGATTTCGTATTCCACTTCGCCGCCCGGCGTGCGAATCACCACCACATCGTCCTGCTCTTTACCTACCAGGCCGCGGGCAATAGGCGAGTTGACTGAAATTAGGTTCTGTTTAAAGTCGGCTTCATCATCGCCAACAATGCGATAAGTCTGCTCTTCGTCATTATCGAGGTTCAATACCGTAACAGTAGAACCAAAAATGACACGACCGCTTTTCGGCATTTTAGAAATGTCGATCACCTGTGCATTAGACAGTTTTGCTTCAATATCTTTAATTCGCCCTTCGCAGAAGCCTTGCTGCTCACGCGCTGCGTGATATTCCGCATTCTCTTTCAGATCGCCATGTTCGCGGGCTTCCGCGATGGCGGCGATGATTTCAGGGCGACGAACGGATTTCAGAAATTCCAGCTCTTCGCGCAATTTTTCGGCACCACGTAAGGTCATCGGAATAGCTTGCATTGTTATACCTCTTAAACATTCCTGTAGGGAGCGGTAACCCACCCCATCTGATCTACCTCCCCCGTACACCGGCATATACCGTCGGGCAGGAGCAAAAGAAAACTGACCCGGGGACAAAGCCCCAGGTCAGCGCAATTTTTCAATTTGATACGTATTTTACCCGGAAGTTCACTATGGGTCATCGTTTACTTTCCGGGTCGTTGCGCCGTAGTATGACGGCTTGTTTACTGCTTCCTAGCGCGAGATTATGCGATTTTCCAGCTTTATCATCGGATTGACCACAAGTATAGCCCTGAACGTTCAGGCCGCGAATGTAGACGAATACATAAACCAACTGCCGGATGGTGCGAACTTGGCGCTGATGGTGCAAAAAGTCGGCGCTCAGGCACCAGAAATTGATTACCACGGTAAACAAATGGCGCTGCCAGCCAGCACGCAGAAGGTTATCACCGCGCTGGCGGCACTGTTGCAACTTGGGCCGGACTTTCGCTTTACAACCACGCTGGAAAGTAAAGGTTCTGTCGATAACGGTACGTTAAAAGGTGACTTAATTGCACGATTCGGCGGCGATCCGACGCTAAAACGTCAGGATATTCGCAATATGGTCGCGGCGCTGAAAAAGTCGGGTGTGCAGAAAATCGAAGGTAACGTGCTGGTCGATACCTCTATTTTTGCCAGTCATGATAAAGCGCCAGGCTGGCCGTGGAACGACATGACGCAGTGCTTTAGCGCACCACCTGCTGCGGCAATTGTCGATCGCAACTGCTTCTCTATTTCGCTCTACAGCGCGCAAAAACCGGGCGATTTGGCCTATATCCGCATCGCTAATTATTATCCAGTGAATATGTTCAGCCAGGTCCGCACGCTCGCGCGCGGTTCCGCAGAGGCGCAGTATTGCGAACTGGATGTCGTCCCGGGCGATTTAAATCGCTTTACGCTAACAGGATGTCTGCCGCAACGCGCCGATCCACTCCCTCTGGCTTTCGCCATTCAGGACGGAGCAAGCTACGCCGGTGCGATTCTGAAAGCGGAATTGAACGATGCCGGTATCACTTATACCGGTACATTGTTGCGCCAAACGCAGGAGAACCAGGCCGGCACTGTCATTGCCAGCAAGCAGTCGGTACCGCTTCACGATCTGCTAAAGCAGATGCTGAAAAAATCAGACAATATGATCGCTGACACGGTGTTTCGTATGATTGGTCACGCGCGCTTTGGTGTACCGGGGACGTGGCGAGCAGGATCGGATGCAGTACGACAGATCCTGCGCCAGCAGGCTGGTGTCGATCTCGGTAATACGATCATCGCTGATGGTTCCGGCCTGTCGCGACATAACCTGCTGGCACCCGCCACGATGATGCAAGTTCTGCAATACATTGCGCAGCATGACACCGAGCTCAATTTCATCTCGATGTTGCCGCTGGCAGGCTATGATGGCTCCCTGCAGTATCGCGCTGGCCTGCATGAAGCGGGTGTAGACGGCAAAGTTTCGGCCAAAACAGGCTCTTTGCAGGGCGTGTATAACCTGGCCGGGTTTATCACCACTGCAAGCGGTCAGCGGATGGCTTTCGTGCAGTATCTCTCTGGCTATGCTGTCGAACCGGCGGATCAGCGTAATCGCCGCATTCCACTGGTGCGTTTTGAAAGCCGGCTGTACAAAGATATCTACCAGAACAACTAACAAAAATGCCGGGCAGCGTGTGCTAACCCGGCATTTTGTTGGCTATATTCCCCGTGCAGCCGGGGAAATCGCAGCGATTAACGCTTGTAGATGAACTCGACGCCTTCTTCGTCGTCTTCGTCCCAGTCGTCATCCCACTCTTCGTCATCTTCTACCACTTCAGCTTCTTCAAGCTGCTGGCGATGATAATCGTCCCACATAAACTCGACTTTCTCAGGCTGTTGCTCTTCCTGCGCCTGGGTGATCGGGTTTTCGATGATAAAGGTCATCACGTCCCAGCATAGATCTTTAACGCCCTGCTGGCTGGCCGCTGAGATAAGGTAGAATTTATCTTCCCAACCCAGCGCCTCAGCGATGGCTTTTGCTTTAGCTTCTGCTTCCGCTTTATCCATCAGATCGATTTTGTTGAATACCAACCAACGCGGTTTGGCAGCCAGCTTCTCGCTGTATTTTTCCAGTTCGCCGATGATGACACGGGCATTTTCAGCCGGATCGGAACCATCGATCGGATCAATATCGATCAGATGCAGCAAGACGCGGCAGCGCTCCAGATGTTTCAGGAAACGGATCCCAAGGCCTGCGCCATCAGCAGCCCCTTCGATCAATCCCGGAATATCGGCAACCACAAAGCTCTTTTCGTTATCCATACGGACAACGCCAAGGCTCGGCACCAGTGTGGTAAACGGATAATCAGCCACTTTTGGTTTTGCAGCCGATACCGCGCGAATAAAGGTTGATTTGCCTGCGTTTGGCATACCAAGCATACCCACATCGGCCAGCAACATCAGTTCCAGCTGCAGGTCGCGCTTATCGCCCGGCGTACCCATGGTTTTCTGACGAGGCGTACGGTTAACCGAGGATTTAAACCGCGTGTTGCCCAAACCATGCCAGCCACCTTTCGCGACCATCAGGCGCTGACCATGTTTAGTCATATCGCCCATCGTTTCGCCGGTGCCCTGATCGATAACACGCGTACCGACCGGTACTTTCACCGTAATATCTTTTCCGCGTTTCCCTGTACAGTCGCGGCTCTGACCATTCTGCCCGCGTTCGGCGCGGAAAGATTTTTCAAAACGGTAGTCAATCAGGGTATTAAGGTTTTCGTCCGCTTCCAGCCAGACATCACCGCCGTCACCACCGTCGCCGCCATCTGGGCCGCCTTTCGGGATATATTTTTCGCGGCGGAAGCTCACACAACCGTTACCGCCATCACCTGCCACGACAAGGATCGTAGCTTCATCAACAAACTTCATTTTACTCTCCGTAACTCATTCGCCTGAGCGGGGCACAGTGGCGACCACTTCGCGATTACGCCAGCGTCCCAAAAGACGATGGCCAATAGCGGAAAACATCGCGCCCGCAACCACGACAAACGCACCGAGATAACCGATAAGGTTTAACATCGGTCTGGCGAAAACATCGGGCCAGGCCATTGATAATAAATCTGAAAAAAACAGCGTAAAGAGCGGCGTCAGCGTGATTAATGCGCTCACCTGTGCCGCCTGCCAGCGAGCCATCGCTTCCGCTAGCGCGCCGTAACCCACCAGTGTATTAAGGCCACAAAACACCAGGCAAGCCAGCTGCCAGCTACTTAACTGAAGCAGCACGGCGGGTTTTGCCAGCGGCAATAACGCAATTGTACACAAAGTGTACAGCAAAAAGAGGATCTGCTGGGAGGCCAGGCGCCGTAATAACACTTTTTGCGCGACGCCGTAACTCACCCAAACCGTGGCTGCTCCGACACCAAAAATCACGCCCCAGGTGTAATCTGTCAGGCGGGTAAAAATCTCCACCAGGCTGGTATTAAAAAACATCACCAGACCACAGATAAGCATCAACGCGCCGATAACCTGGGTGACGCGCATTTTCTCTTTGAGAATAACAACGCTGGCAATCATCATGCCCACAGGCGAAAGTTGACCAATCACCTGCGAAGCCGTCGGGCTAACGTATTGCAGGGAAGAGCTGAAGAGGATGAAATTCCCGAACAGCCCACCAGTGGCAATGGCCAACAAAACTAACCAGCGCGGCTTGCGAAAAAGATGCAGCGGGGGCAGTTTTTTTTTCCAGCCGAGAATCAAACCAAGGCCGATTCCCGCCATCAAAAAGCGATAAAAAACCACCGTTGGCGGTTCCATCACTTCCAGCACCTGCTTCATGGCGATGGGTAACGCGCCCCAGCACATCGCGGTTGTGAGCGCCAGCGCAATACCGATGCCTGCCTGCTGTTTCATGCCCGTATTACCTGCCAGAATTTACCGGACTTCTAATGTAAAAAGCCCCGCAACGTGTTGCGGGGCTTTCTTCCGTTACCGGGACGCGAAAAACTTATTCAGCAACGATGCTGATGAATTTACGGTTTTTCGGGCCTTTAACTTCGAACTTAACTTTACCGTCAGTCAAAGCGAACAGAGTGTGGTCACGGCCGCAACCTACGTTAGAACCAGCGTGGAATTTGGTGCCACGTTGACGAACGATGATGCTACCTGCCAGAACTGCTTCACCGCCGAAACGTTTTACGCCCAGACGTTTAGCTTCTGAATCGCGACCGTTACGAGTTGAGCCGCCAGCCTTTTTATGTGCCATTTAAATCTACTCCTCAGGTCTTAGGCGCTGATGCCAGTAATTTTCACATCAGTAAACCACTGACGGTGGCCCTGCTGCTTACGGTAGTGTTTACGACGACGAAACTTAACGATTTTAACTTTCTCGCCACGACCGTGAGCAACAACTTCAGCTTTGATTACGCCGCCATCAACGAAAGGAACGCCGATTTTGACTTCTTCACCGTTTGCGATCATCAGAACTTCAGCGAATTCAACAGATTCGCCAGTTGCGATGTCCAGCTTTTCCAGGCGAACGGTCTGACCTTCGCTTACTCGGTGTTGTTTACCACCACTTTGGAAAACCGCGTACATATAAAACTCCGCTTCCGCGCACATATTCTGATCAATTCAGAGTGCGCTATAAATATTCACAATAGGGCGCGAATATTACGCAAATTGCTAGCCTTTGACAAGAGTGATCGTCACTCCATGCAGAAAAAAAACACAACGCGTAAGGTAACGTTTATCTGGCGCATTTTTTCAGTACAATCAACAATACTATTCTAACCCGTAACCCTTTGTTATCCCATTTTGCTATGTGGTAAACAGGACTGAAAGCCCGGCTTTTGCGATGAATTTAGAAAAAATCAATGAGTTAACCGCGCACGACATGGCGGGTGTAAACGCGACGATTCTGCAACAACTCAACTCGGATGTTCAGTTAATCAACCAGTTGGGTTATTACATCGTAAGCGGCGGCGGCAAACGCATCCGTCCGATGATTGCCGTGTTGGCGGCGCGAGCCGTTGGCTATGAGGGCAATTTGCACGTCACTATTGCCGCATTAATCGAATTTATTCACACCGCGACCCTTCTCCATGACGATGTTGTGGACGAGTCCGACATGCGTCGCGGCAAAGCCACCGCTAATGCGGCCTTTGGCAACGCAGCGAGCGTACTGGTTGGTGATTTTATCTACACCCGCGCTTTCCAGATGATGACCAGCCTCGGCTCGCTGAAAGTGCTGGAAGTGATGTCAGAAGCCGTAAACGTGATTGCTGAAGGCGAAGTCCTGCAGTTGATGAACGTCAACGACCCAAATATCACTGAAGAAAACTACATGCGCGTCATTTATAGCAAGACCGCACGTCTGTTTGAAGCGGCGGCTCAGTGTTCCGGCTTGCTGGCTGGTTGCACCGAAGCGCAGGAAAAAGGGTTGCAGGATTACGGTCGCTATCTGGGAACCGCTTTTCAGCTTATCGACGATTTGCTTGATTACAGCGCGGACGGTGAAACACTCGGCAAAAACACCGGCGATGACCTGAATGAAGGCAAACCGACGTTACCGTTGTTACATGCCATGCATAACGGCACGCCAGAACAAGCACAGATGATCCGCGAAGCTATCGAGCAAGGAAACGGCCGACACCTTCTGGAACCTGTTCTGGAAGCAATGGCTGCCTGCGGTTCACTGGAATGGACGCGTCGCCGTGCGGAAGAAGAAGCGGATAAGGCCATTGCCGCTCTACAAGTTCTACCGGATTCACCGTGGCGCGACGCGTTGGTCGGTCTTGCCCACATCGCCGTTCAGCGCGATCGTTAATCTTTCCAGCTTCCCGCGCATTGACGCGGGAAAGTTCCAATAAGTTTCTTTAAATCCCCTTAAAATGAAAAATAACCAGTAATATCAAGCCTTGTCATAATCCTAAAACGCAAAATATTACATGAGCTTTTCAGAACAAACGCTCCCGTATGCGTATAGTAAGTAGCGTTGTTGGCGTAAATAATTGACACCTATTTTCTATCAGGGAGATGTTATGGAAACAAAATTAATGGACTGGCACCAGGCTGATATCATTGCCGGACTGCGTAAGAAAGGAACATCGCTGGCTGCAGAATCCCGTAAAAACGGGTTAAGCTCATCGACCCTCGCTAATGCCCTGACACGCTCCTGGCCAAAAGGGGAATTGATTATTGCTCGTGCGCTGGATACCGATCCCTGGGTTATCTGGCCGTCACGTTACCATGATCCCGTCACCCACGAATTTATTGATAAGACGAAGCTGATCAGGAAAAAAAAGGAGGAAAAATAAGCGGTCATGCAAGTAGCACCTCCCCTTGCTTGCCAGAACAGGCGATAGAAAAAAGGGAGCCGAGGCTCCCTTCTTACAGTTCAGCAGACAGGCTTATTCGCCTTTGACGCGCTCAATGTTCGCGCCAAGCGCACTGAGTTTATCTTCAATACGCTCGTAACCACGATCGATATGATAGATACGATCAACAATGGTGGTTCCTTCCGCAATACAACCCGCCAGCACAAGGCTTGCAGAAGCGCGTAAATCGGTTGCCATAACCTGCGCACCGGAGAGCTTTTCTACGCCGTGGCAAATCGCTGTATTGCTTTCGATTTCCGCGTGAGCTCCCATACGGATCAGTTCAGGAATATGCATGAAACGGTTTTCGAAGATAGTCTCGGTGATAACGCCCGTACCTTCAGCCACCAGGTTCAGCAGCGTAAATTGCGCCTGCATATCGGTCGGGAATCCCGGATGCGGAGCCGTGCGCACATTCACTGCTTTCGGACGCTTACCATGCATATCAAGGCTAATCCAGTCTTCGCCAACCTCAATATCCGCACCAGCATCGCGCAGCTTAGCCAGCACCGCATCCAGCGTATCCGGCTGAGCGTTACGGCAAACAATTTTACCGCCAGAGATCGCTGCCGCGACCAGGAAAGTCCCGGTTTCGATACGATCAGGCAGGACGCGATAAACACCACCACCCAGACGTTTCACCCCTTCGATGGTGATGCGATCGGTTCCCATACCGGTGATTTTTGCACCGAGGGTATTGAGGAAGTTTGCCGTATCAACAATTTCCGGCTCACGGGCGGCGTTTTCGATAATGGTCGTGCCTTCCGCCAGCGTCGCAGCAGACATAATGGTTACTGTCGCGCCAACGCTTACTTTATCCATCACGATATGCGCGCCTTTCAGACGCCCGTTAACGGAAGCTTTGACATAGCCCTCTTCCAGTTTGATCTCCGCGCCCAGTTGTTCCAGACCGCTAATGTGCAGATCCACCGGACGCGCGCCAATCGCGCAACCGCCAGGCAGAGAGACCTGCCCCTGACCGAAACGCGCAACCAACGGCCCCAGCGCCCAAATAGATGCGCGCATGGTTTTCACCAGCTCGTAAGGTGCGCAGAAAACATTGACGTCACCCGCATCGATCCATACGGATCCATTGCGTTCCACCTTGGTGCCCAACTGGCTGAGCAGCTTCATGGTGGTATCGATATCTTTCAGTTTCGGAACGTTACGGATTTCAACCGGTTCTTCCGCCAGCAACGCGG
Source organism: Kosakonia sp. SOY2 (assembly GCF_027109175.1). Taxonomy (NCBI): domain Bacteria; kingdom Pseudomonadati; phylum Pseudomonadota; class Gammaproteobacteria; order Enterobacterales; family Enterobacteriaceae; genus Kosakonia; species Kosakonia sp. SOY2. The sequence goes on along the minus strand of NZ_JAPVXH010000002.1, from coordinate 69,024 downwards.
CAAAAAGAATCGGCAGCGCGGCGTTTTTCGCGCCTGAAATTGTCACTTCGCCCTGGAGACGCGTCGGCCCCTGTACACGAAACTTATCCATTCATCTGATCTCTGTTAAGAATTCACACGCGCAGTGGGTTTATCCCCTGCGCTCAAAAGCCGTTAAGTTTGCGATCCCGCGCCCACTCCGCCGGAGTGTAAGCCTTGATCGACAGGGCATGGATACGGTTGTCTGCGATGTATTCCATCAGCGGGCCATAAATGGTCTGTTGTTTCTTGACCCGGCTCATGCCGTCAAAAATCTCACCCACAGCGACAACCTGAAAGTGACTGCCATCGCCAGTGACGTGGGCTTCCTGGAGAGAGAGTGCGTTCATCAGCACCGTCTGAATTTCATGATTTTCCATGGGTGTAAATATCATCTAATAGTGAAAACAGTCACACATCTTAGAGGAAAGTGGCGTCGGCTTAAACAAGCAAAAAGCCCCATCAATATAAAGGACGGGGCTTTAAGTAGTAACGCATTGAAAAAATTAGTGAGGCAATACATCCTGCGGCAAATTATAGAGCGCAGCGAGGGTGGAAACATTCTCACTCACCCCGGCAAGCACAACATTGCAGCCCTGTTTTTTGCACTGCGCCACCAGATGAACCAGTAGCGCGACACCAGCGGTATCAACGCGTGACACGCCGTGTAAGTCGATGCAGGTTACCCCGTTCATCGCCTCCACGCGCGCATCCCACAGCGGGTTTAAGAGATCCTGATCCAGTTCACCAACCAGTTTCAGGCACTCTCCGTCGCGTGACCAGCTTAGACTGGCTGTCATTGCTTTTTCTCGTCCAGGGTAATTTTCTGGCGGGAAATAGATTGCAGCTCGGCGGTTAAACCGTCGATACCTTTGGTACGCAGCAGATCGCTCCATTCGTTCTGTTTGGTCGTGATCATGCTCACCCCTTCGGCAATCATGTCGTAAGCCTGCCAGTTGCCGCTCTGCGTGTTTTTACGCCACTGGAAATCCAGACGCACCGGCGGACGACCATTCGGATCGATGATAGTCACGCGGATCGGCACAATCGTCGCATCGCCCAGCGGCTGCTCCGGGGCAATCTGATAGGTTTGACCGTGGTACATCGCCAGCGCCTGGCCGTAAGCCTGTTTCAGGTATTCGCGAAAGGCAGCGAAATAGGCTTCACGCTGCGCCGGGGTCGCTTCTTTATAATAACGGCCCAGCACCAACGCACCGGCGTATTTCACCTGCACATAAGGCAGCAGTTCCTGATCGACTACATCGCGCAGGTAATCCGGGTTCGCACGGATTTTCGGCTGCTCATTTTTGAGGCGATCAAAGGTTTTCTGTGCCGCGTCTTTCATTGCGGCGTAGGGGTTAGCTTGATCGGCCGCCATCGTGGCCCCCAGCGGCGCAATCACCAGCAGGGCAACCATTAATAGACGTTTAAACATGCGTCAATTCTCCTCATTAATTCGTCTGGCCAGCAGACGGTGCGGCTTGAGTATTCCCTGCATCGTGGGCTGCCGCATCGCCTGAATTCTTATTGTCACCGCCTTTACTGTTGTAAAGGAATTGTCCGATAAGGTCCTCAAGCACAATGGCGGACTTGGTGTCCTGAATGGTGCTTCCTTCTTTAAGCATAGAAGTTCCCATTTCAGGATCGTCAAAACCAACGTTCAGCGCCAGATACTGCTCACCTAACAACCCGGAAGTGCGGATCGCCAGTGAGCTGGTATCCGGGATCTGGTTGTAACGTTCTTCAATATCCAGCGCGACACGCGGCAGATAGGTTTTGGGATCAAGAGAGATATCAGCAACGCGCCCGACCACCACACCGCCAATTCTTACCGGCGAATGTGTTTTCAGACCGCCAATGTTGTCAAAGGTGGCATAGATACGGTAAGTCGGCTCGGTACGCATGGAGGCGACATCCGCCGCTTTCAGGCAGATAAAGAGTGCCGCCAGCAGCGCCAGCAGGAGAAAAACGCCTACCCAAATTTCACTTTTTTTCGTTTGCATGAACTCAATTCCCAAACATCAGTGCGGTGAGCACAAAATCAAGACCGAGTACGGCCAGCGAGGAGTGCACAACGGTACGTGTTGTCGCCCGGCTAATCCCGGCGGAAGTCGGGATTGCATCGTAACCGTTGAACAGCGCAATCCAGGTTACGGTGATGGCAAACACCACGCTTTTAATCAGACAGTTAACCAGATCCATCCGCCATTCGACGGCGTTTTGCATCGCGGTCCAGAAAAAGCCCGTATCGATACCTTTCCAGTTAACGCCAACCAGCGAACCGCCCCAAATACCGACAGCGACAAAGATAATGGTCAACAGCGGTAGCGAGATGACTCCCGCCCAAAATCGCGGCGAAATGACGCGCCGCAGCGGATCAACCGCCATCATTTCGAGACTGGAAAGCTGCTCGGTCGCGCGCATCAAGCCAATCTCAGCCGTCAACGCAGAGCCCGCACGGCCAGCGAATAACAGCGCGGCGACAACCGGCCCCAACTCACGCAGCAGCGACAGCGCCACCAGCATGCCAAGACTGGTTTCGGCGCTGTAGGTGGTCAATACCAGGTATCCCTGCAGACCGAGCACCATGCCAATAAACACGCCGGAAACAATAATAATGAGCATCGACAGTACGCCGACATTATAGAGCTGGCGAACCAGCAGCGGCGCATGTTTGCGGAATTCGGGTTTACCCACCACCGCATTAAAAAGCATCAAACCGGCGCGCCCGAACGTTGCGATCGTTTTGATCCCGCGGTGCCCAAGCGATGCCAGTGTATTTAGCAGCATGAGCGTCTTAACTCCCTGTTTCTAATAAATCGGTCTGATAATCACCCGCAGGGTAGCGGAACGGAACCGGGCCATCGGCAATACCATCCAGGAACTGACGCACGCGCGGATCGCTGTTCTCTTGCAGCCCTTGCGCACTTCCGTGGGCGACAATTTTCCTGTCAGCCACAATATAGGCGTAATCAGCAATACTCAGCACTTCAGGAACATCGTGGGAAACAACAATACAGGTGACGCCCAGCGCGCTATTCAGCTCGGAGATCAACTTCACCAGCACGCCCATCGTAATAGGGTCCTGACCCACAAAGGGTTCATCAAACATGATCAGGTCCGGCTCCAGCGCAATCGCGCGCGCCAGCGCGGCGCGGCGCGCCATACCGCCTGAGAGTTCTGATGGCATTAAGTCCGCCGCACCGCGCAGCCCTACTGCTTCCAGCTTCATCATCACCGTGCTTCGCAGCAACGGCTCGGGCAGCAGAGTGTGCTCCCGCAAAGGATAGGCAACGTTGTCAAAAACGTTCATATCGGTAAACAACGCGCCAGACTGAAACAGCATGCTCATTCTTTTGCGCACGGTGAACAGACGCGAACGGGTCATCTCTGGCACGTTTTCGCCATCGAATAAAATCTCACCGCTGTCAGGCGGAATTTGCCCACCGATCAGACGCAAGAGCGTCGTTTTGCCGATCCCTGAAGGCCCCATAATGGCGGTGATCTTACCGCGCGGTACCGTCAGTGAAATATTGTCAAAGATTGGGCGGCTGCCGCGGGAGAAGCTGACGCCACGAACATCGACCAAATTCGCCACAGTCTGGCTCATTTCCTCTTCCTTATAAGCCTCGTCGGCCACAAGCATGACGCTTGATAACATCACGAACCCAACATTTTTACAGAATATTACCTGCTGAGGTTAGCGAAAGCTGGCATTTGTTTTACTTTTGAGCCGCATAAAGTCAAAATTAGGAATCATTACGCTACGCGGAACACCCGGTTTTACCCGGCATGGCAGCCTGCGAGCCGGCGGATTATACCTGAAGAAAGGACGTTAGATGCTTTTAGCGACGGCGCTATTGATAATTGGTTTACTCTTAGTGGTCTACAGTGCCGATCGTCTGGTGTTCGCTGCTTCGATCCTTTGCCGCACATTCGGCGTACCACCTTTAATCATCGGCATGACCGTTGTAAGCATCGGTACCTCGCTGCCCGAGATAATCACCTCCGTCGCCGCATCGCTGCATGGTCAGTTGGATCTGGCTATCGGCACCGCGATCGGCTCTAACATCACGAATATCTTGTTGATCCTCGGCGTCGCCGCGCTTTTACATCCTTTTACCGTACATTCCGATATTCTGCGCCGCGAATTACCGTTAACCTTGGTAGCCAGTCTGCTGGCGGGCGTGGTGTTGTACAATGGGCACCTCAGCCGCTTTGACGGCATTATTTTACTGTTATTAGCCGTGCTATGGCTGGTGTTCATTGTTAAAATTGCCCGCCTGGCCGAGCGCCAGGGCAACGACAGTCTCACCCGAGAGCAGTTGGCGGAGCTACCGCGAGACGGCAGCCTTTCAGTCGCGTTCCTCTGGCTGGGCGTAGCGTTAATTATCATGCCGATGGCAACACGTATGGTGGTGGATAACGCAACCGTGGTAGCGAACTACTTTGCTATAAGCGAGCTGACTATTGGCCTGACGGTTATTGCTATTGGTACTGGCCTGCCTGAACTGGCGACAGCGATTGCCGGTGCGCGCAAAGGCGAAGACGATATCGCCATTGGCAATATTATTGGTTCAAACATTTTTAACATTGCTATCGTGCTGGGTTTGCCCGCGTTGATTGCGCCGGGCGAGTTTAACCCGATGGCCTTTACGCGTGATTATGGCGTGATGTTGCTGGTCAGTGCCCTTTTTGCCCTGATTTGCTGGCGACGTAAGCAAATCAGCAGAGGCGTCGGCGCACTGTTGTTCGGCGGGTTTATCGTATGGCTGGCGCTGCTCTACTGGCTGTCGCCGCTTTTGACTGGATAATCGGATACGCATTATGTCGCAAATAGATTTGCAGCCGGGTTTTGACTTTCAACAAGCAGGTAAAGAAGTCCTGGAAATTGAACGTGAAGGCCTCGCAGAGCTGGATCAATACATCAACGCCGACTTCACGCAGGCGTGCGAAAAAATGTTCTATTGCGCCGGAAAAGTGGTGGTAATGGGAATGGGCAAATCCGGCCATATCGGTAGAAAAATGGCGGCCACATTTGCCAGCACCGGAACCCCCTCTTTCTTTGTGCATCCGGGCGAAGCGGCCCATGGTGATCTGGGAATGGTCAGCCCGCAAGATGTGGTTATTGCGCTGTCAAACTCAGGAGAGTCAAACGAGATCCTCGCCTTGATCCCGGTGCTGAAGCGATTAAAAGTTTCGCTGATTTGCATGACCAGCCGACCCGAAAGCAGCATGGCGCGCGCCGCAGATATTCATTTATGCGTGAAGGTTCCGAAAGAAGCCTGCCCATTGGGTCTGGCACCCACGTCCAGCACCACAGCAGCGCTGGTAATGGGTGATGCGCTGGCAGTCGCGTTGCTGAAAGCCCGCGGTTTTACGGCGGAAGATTTCGCCTTATCACATCCCGGCGGCGCATTGGGTCGCAAACTGTTGCTGCGCGTCAATGACATCATGCACACCGGTGACGAAATCCCCCATGTCAGCAAAAACGCCAGCCTGCGCGATGCACTGCTTGAGATCACGCGTAAAAACCTGGGCATGACGGTTATCTGCGATGATTTGATGAAAATTGAAGGCATCTTTACCGACGGCGATTTACGCCGCGTGTTCGATATGGGCGGCGATGTCCGCAGCATGGGCATTGCCGACGTGATGACGCCCGGCGGTGTTCGGGTACGTCCCAACACGCTGGCAGTGGATGCGCTGAATCTGATGCAATCCCGGCACATTACCTCCGTATTGGTGGCCGATGGCGACCAGTTGCTGGGTGTGTTACATATGCACGATTTACTGCGCGCTGGCGTAGTGTAAAGAAGGACATAAGAATGAGTAATGCTGGCGCGTCGCTTGCGACCTGTTATGGGCCGGTAAGCACGCAAGTTATGGCGAAAGCGGAAAAAATACGCCTGTTGATTCTGGATGTAGACGGCGTGTTATCCGATGGGCTCATCTATATGGGCAACAACGGAGAAGAGCTGAAAGCATTTAATGTGCGCGATGGCTACGGGATCCGTTGTGCGCTCACTTCCGACATTGAGGTTGCCATAATTACCGGGCGAAAAGCTAAACTAGTGGAAGATCGCTGCGAAACGCTAAAGATTAAGCACTTGTATCAAGGTCAGTCGGATAAACTGCTCGCTTACCGCGAGCTGCTGGCAAAGCTGTCGCTTACCCCAGAGCAGGTTGCTTATGTGGGTGATGATCTAATCGACTGGCCAGTGATGGCGGAAATTGGTCTGAGCGTTGCCGTTGCCGATGCTCATCCGCTGCTGCTTTCGCGCGTGGATTACGTTACGCGCATTAATGGCGGCCGGGGCGCAGTTCGTGAAGTCTGTGATTTGTTGTTGCTGGCGCAGGGCAAGCTGGATGAGGCCAAAGGGCAATCGATATGAGTAAAACCAGACGTTGGGTCATCATTCTGCTGGCGCTGGCCGCACTGGTCCTGATTGGGATCAACCTGACTGCTCAGGATGATGCGAATCCGGTCGCCACCAACAATGCCGATCCGACTTACAAAAGCCAACATACAGATACGGTGGTTTATAGCCCGGAAGGGGCGCTTAACTACCGGCTTATCGCGCAGAACGTGGAATACTTTTCTGCTGAAGGTGTGAGTTGGTTCGCGCAGCCCGTACTGACAACATTCGACGAGAATAAGGTTCCAACCTGGTCGATAAAGTCAGACAAAGCGAAGCTGACCGATGACAAAATGCTTTATCTTTATGGACATGTTGAAGTCAATGCGCTGACGGCGGACGCCCAGCTGCGAAAAATCACCACGGATAACGCCCAGATTAATCTGGTAACGCAGGATGTTACCTCGAATGATCAGGTCACGTTGTACGGTACAACATTTAATTCCACCGGCCTGAAAATGCGCGGCAATTTACGCAGCAAAAACGCCGAGCTGATTGAAAAGGTTAGAAGCTCCTATGAAATTCAAAACAAACAAACGCAGCCTTAATCTTGTATTGGCCACCACGCTTTTGGCCGCCGCGCTTCCGGCGCTCGCCGTGACCGGGGATACCGATCAACCTATCCATATCGACTCCGATCAGCAGTCGCTGGATATGCAGGGTAATGTCGTGACTTTCACCGGCAACGTCGTGGTAACCCAGGGGACGATTAAAATTAATGCCGACAAAGTGGTCGTTACCCGTCCGGGTGGTCAGCAAGGTAAAGAGATCATTGACGGTTACGGCAACCCGGCGACGTTTTACCAAATGCAGGACAATGGCAAACCCGTTAAGGGCCACTCCTCGCAGATGCATTACGAACTGGAAAAAGATTTCGTTGTGCTGACCGGTAACGCCTATCTGGAACAGCTGGATAGCAATATCACCGGTGACAAAATCACCTATCTGGTGAAAGAGCAGAAAATGCAGGCGTTCAGCGACAAAGGCAAACGCGTCACCACCGTTCTGGTTCCGTCGCAGTTGCAGGATAAGAGCAACAAACAAACCCCGGCTCCGGCACAAAAAAAGAGTAACTAATTCGTTATGGCAACATTAACTGCAAAGAATCTCGCCAAGGCTTATAAAGGCCGCCGCGTAGTTGAGGATGTCAGTCTGACCGTCAACTCTGGCGAAATCGTCGGGCTGCTTGGCCCTAACGGCGCAGGGAAAACCACCACCTTTTATATGGTGGTGGGCATTGTGTCGCGTGACGCGGGTAACATCATTATTGATGATGAAGATATCAGTCTGCTGCCGCTGCATGCGCGTGCGCGCCGCGGTATTGGTTACCTGCCGCAGGAAGCCTCGATTTTTCGCCGCCTGAGCGTCTACGACAACCTGATGGCCGTCCTGCAAATCCGCGATGACCTGACCTCAGAGCAACGCGAAGATCGCGCCAATGAGTTGATGGAAGAGTTTCACATCGAACATCTGCGCGACAACATGGGTCAATCGCTCTCAGGTGGTGAACGTCGCCGTGTGGAAATTGCCCGCGCGCTGGCGGCGAATCCGAAATTTATCCTGCTGGATGAACCGTTTGCCGGCGTTGACCCAATCTCGGTTATCGATATTAAACGTATTATTGAGCACCTGCGTGACAGCGGCCTGGGCGTGCTGATTACTGACCATAATGTTCGTGAAACGCTGGCTGTGTGTGAGCGTGCTTATATCGTCAGTCAGGGGCATCTCATTGCGCATGGAACACCGCAGCAAATCCTTGAAGACGAACACGTTAAGCGCGTGTATCTTGGGGAAGACTTCAGACTCTGATAGGGTAGGGTTTATTGACGTTTTTTGTCGGAGAGTGCTGCTCTGAATATGAAGCAAGGTTTGCAACTAAGGCTCAGCCAACAGCTAGCCATGACGCCACAACTGCAACAGGCCATCCGTCTGCTGCAGTTGTCCACGTTGGAACTTCAGCAGGAACTTCAGCAAGCGCTGGAGAGTAACCCATTGCTGGAACAAACTGACCTTCATGAGGAAGTCGATAGCCAGCAGGTTCAGGAAAATGACGGTCTGGATACCGTTGACGCTCTCGAACAAAAAGAGATGCCGGATGAGCTGCCGCTGGATGCCAGCTGGGATGAAATTTACACCGCAGGTACCCCTTCCGGCAGTAGCCACGACTACATCGACGACGAATTGCCTATCTATCAGGGCGAAACCACGCAGTCATTGCAGGATTATCTGATGTGGCAGGTAGGGCTGACCCCCTTCTCTGACACCGATCGTGCTATCGCAACCTCTATTGTCGATGCCGTTGACGAAACAGGCTATCTCACCGTTTCGCTGGAAGAAGTGCTGGAGAGCATGGGCAATGATGACGTGGGTCTTGATGAGGTCGAGGCGGTGCTTAAACGCATTCAGCGCTTCGATCCCGTTGGCGTTGCCGCGCGGGATCTGCGCGATTGTCTGCTGATCCAGCTCTCGCAGTTCACCAAAGAGACACCGTGGTGCGAAGAAGCCCGGCTTATCATTAGCGATCATCTGGATCTGCTCGCCAACCACGATTTCCGTACCCTGATGCGCGTGACGCGGCTGAAAGAAGAGGTGCTGAAAGAGGCGGTAAATCTGATCCAGTCTCTGGATCCGCGCCCTGGTCAGTCGATCCAGACCAGCGAGCCGGAATATGTGATTCCGGATGTTCTGGTACGTAAACATAACGGTCGCTGGACGGTGGAGCTGAACTCCGACAGCATTCCACGTCTGCAAATCAACCAGCATTATGCCTCGATGGGCGGCGGCGCACGTAACGATGCCGATAACCAGTTCATCCGCAGCAATTTGCAGGAAGCAAAGTGGTTGATCAAAAGCCTCGAGAGCCGCAACGATACGCTGTTGCGCGTTAGCCGCTGCATTGTTGAGCAGCAGCAAGCCTTCTTTGAACAAGGCGAAGAATTTATGAAACCGATGGTGCTGGCCGATATCGCCCAGGCCGTCGAGATGCACGAGTCGACGATTTCTCGTGTAACGACCCAGAAGTACCTGCACAGTCCTCGCGGCATTTTCGAGCTGAAGTATTTCTTCTCCAGCCACGTCAATACCGAAGGTGGTGGCGAAGCCTCCTCTACCGCTATTCGCGCGCTGGTGAAGAAATTGATCGCCGCAGAAAACCCTGCAAAACCGCTGAGCGACAGTAAGCTGACGACCCTGCTTTCCGATCAGGGAATTATGGTGGCGCGGCGTACCGTTGCGAAGTATCGAGAATCTTTATCCATTCCGCCGTCGAATCAGCGTAAACAGCTGGTTTGACCCAACCGATAAGGAAGACACTATGCAGCTTAACATCACAGGACAAAACGTCGAGATCACTGATGCTCTGCGTGAATTTGTGACCAATAAATTCGCCAAGCTTGAACAGTATTTCGAAAGGATTAATCAGGTCTATATTGTGTTGAAAGTGGAGAAAGTGACTCACACCTCGGATGCGACGCTCCATGTCAATGGCGGCGAGTTGCATGCCAGCGCGGAAGGGCAGGATATGTACGCTGCTATCGACGGTTTGATAGATAAACTGGCGCGGCAGCTCACGAAGCATAAAGATAAACTGAAACAGCACTAATTGTCCGAGCGTCCGTCTGGCGCGTTGCACCCTACCGTAACCCGGTAGGGTGACTGGCTCTGGCGTCGCTCAGGTGAAATTATGATGAATAACGATTCCGCTCTTCAATTGAGCAATGTCCTTAACCAGGAATGTACCCGTAGCGGCGTTCACTGCCAGAGCAAAAAACGCGCTCTGGAAATCATCAGTGAACTGGCGGCAAAACAGTTAGGCTTACCGCCACAAGTCGTCTTTGAAGCGATCCTTACGCGCGAGAAAATGGGCAGCACCGGCATTGGAAACGGTATCGCCATTCCGCACGGTAAGCTTGAAGAAGACACGCTTCGCGCCGTTGGCGTTTTTGTGCAACTCGAAACGCCCATTGCCTTCGACGCTATCGATAATCAGCCTGTCGATCTGCTGTTTGCCCTGTTGGTGCCAGCGGATCAAACCAAAACGCATCTGCATACGCTCTCGCTGGTCGCCAAAAGGCTGGCGGACAAAACTATCTGTCGGCGCCTGCGCAGCGCGCAAAGTGATGAAGAGCTGTATCAAATCATCACGCAGACGGAAGGTGAAAGCGACGATGCGTAACGGGAAGGAAACCTTTTTATCAGTTGTACTGAGGAGAAATGGTTCATGGTCCTGATGATCGTCAGTGGTCGTTCGGGTTCAGGGAAATCCGTCGCTCTGCGCGCCCTGGAAGATATGGGTTTTTATTGCGTCGACAACCTGCCGGTCGTGCTACTGCCGGAACTGGCGCAGACGCTTGCAGAGCGTCAGACTTCCGCTGCCGTCAGTATCGATGTGCGAAATATGCCGGAGTCACCGGAAGTTTTTGAACAGGCGATGAGCAATCTGCCGGATGCCTTTTCACCGCAATTATTGTTTCTCGATGCCGATCGCAACACGCTGATCCGCCGTTACAGTGATACGCGTCGTCTGCATCCGCTCTCCAGCAAAAATCTGTCGCTTGAAAGCGCGATTGACGAAGAGAGCAACTTACTGGAACCGCTGCGTTCACGAGCGGATCTGATTGTCGACACCTCGGAAATGTCGGTGCATGAGCTGGCAGAAATGTTGCGTACGCGCCTGTTAGGTAAGCGTGAACGCGAGCTGACCATGGTTTTTGAATCCTTCGGTTTCAAGCACGGTATTCCTATCGATGCGGATTACGTGTTTGACGTGCGTTTCCTGCCGAACCCGCACTGGGATCCTAAATTGCGCCCGATGACTGGTCTCGACAAACCCGTCGCGGCGTTCCTCGACAGACATACGGAAGTGCACAATTTTATCTACCAGACGCGTAGTTACCTCGAGTTGTGGCTACCGATGCTGGAGACCAACAACCGTAGTTATCTGACCGTGGCCATCGGTTGTACCGGTGGTAAACACCGCTCCGTCTATGTCGCCGAACAACTGGCGGATTATTTCCGCTCGCGCGGTAAGAACGTTCAATCCCGTCACCGTACGCTGGAAAAACGCAAAACATGACCGTAAAACAAACCGTTGAGATCACCAATAAGCTGGGAATGCATGCGCGCCCGGCCATGAAACTGTTTGAACTGGTACAGGGCTTCGATGCGGAAGTGCTGCTGCGCAATGATGAAGGCACCGAAGCAGAAGCCAGCAGCGTGATTGCGCTGCTGATGCTGGATTCTGCGAAAGGCCGGCAAATTGAAGTGGAGGCCAGCGGCCCGCAGGAAGAAGAAGCGCTGGCGGCGGTGATTGCGCTGTTTAACGCCGGGTTTGATGAAGATTAATTCAGTACAGCTTATTGCGCTCCAGGAACGCTTCCCCGCCTAACTGCCGCATCTGGCGTAGGATCCATGCCTGACGACTGCGTACATAGCCAGATGGCGCGGCGGCCTGAAAACGGATCGGGTTTGGCAATACGGCGGCCAGTAGCGCCGCTTCTGACATACTTAAGCGGCTCGCCGGTTTATGGAAATAGCGCTGTGATGCTTCCTCGACGCCAAATACGCCGTCCCCGAACTCAGCGATATTAAGGTAAACGGTCAGGATCCGCCGTTTGGTCCACACCGCTTCCATCCCAAGCGTCAGGCCTGCTTCCAGCCCTTTACGCACCCAGCTTTTTCCATCCCATAGCAGCAGATTTTTTACCGTCTGCTGTGAAATCGTCGAGGCACCACGAATACGGTTCTCATGGCGCTCGTTATGCGAGAGCGCTTTCTCAATGGCGCTAAAATCCAGCCCCCAGTGTTCTGGAAAACGCTGATCTTCAGCGGCCACCACCGCCAGCGCCATCCACGGCGAAATATCATCCATACCGACCCAGTCGGAATGCGCGACATAGCCAAAGTCGCCGCTAAACCACGCGCCCAGCTGGCGTTCCACCATCACGGCGGAAAAAGGTACCGGCAGGAAACTGAACAGCACAATGCCGCCACCCCAGAAGAGTGCCAGTACGCATAAAACCCGCAGAGCAATGCGCTTTAAGGTGGCTTTCAACGGGCCGCGAAACCACTTCCTCATTCGGCCAGTACCAGTACGCGCGCCACCAGCTTTTCGATACCGGAAGCGGCCTGCGCGATGTCCTCTGCCAGCATATACGCCGGCGTCGTCACCACTTTGTTCTCTTCATCCACGACAATATCGTCGACCGGGCAAGGCACATGCTCGGCCCCCATCTCTTCCAGCACTTCTGCGGTATCAATATCCGTACCGATCGTCAGACGTAGGGGAAAATCGAAGATTTTCGGCAACATTGCCGGTGCGATGCACATAAAACCGAGCGGTTTACCTGCTTCGTGCATCTCCAGCGCCAGCGTTTTAAGGCTGCTGTCAACGGTGCATTCATTGCCGAGGCTGGCAAAATTACTGAGGTTTTTCGCTGCGCCAAAACCACCCGGTACAATCAGCGCATCCAGATCATTTGCAGATGCCTGCGATAACGGCTGGACATTGCCACGGGCGATACGGGCGGATTCAATCAGTACATTACGGCGCTCAGCCAGCGTCTCACCAGTGAGATGGTTTACCACATCGCTTTGCCATTTATCGGGAGCGAAACAGACTGCCTGCGCACCATGACGGGCAATGGCTAACAGCGTAATCACCGCCTCATGAATCTCAGAACCGTCATACACACCTGCGCCGCTGAGAATCACGCCGATTTTTTTCATTTTGCTCATCCTTTATGCAACGTACTGACGATAATTAAAAATTTTGATAAGGGAGCCTTGCTTCACACATTTCACTGATTGATGTAACAAATCATTTAAGATTTGCTATCTTATGTGCGTGTGGTCGAATTTTTTCAGGCTACGCCCTTGCAAAAAATATAATTTATTACGGCGCAGCCACGATTTCCCTGGTGTTGGCGCAGTATTCGCGCACCCCGGTTAATCCGGGGTCATTTTTTTCCAGCGTCCGCCACCCAGGCTTTTAACACCGCCACATCATTGCGCCACTCCTGCTTCATCTCTTCCACCCAGTCGCCAACATTGTCCCACCAGGCAGGAAGATCGGGAGACTGAATCTGCTGGCCAAGCTGTTGCAGATGGCGCAGCCCAACAGAACCTGCGGCGCCTTTAATTTTATGGCCCTCTTCCACAATCCCTTTTTGGTCGCGCGCGGTCAGGTTTGACTCGAGCACGCTCAAATAACCCGGCATCATTTTTTCAAACACATCCAGCCCGTCGGTAATCAATTTCGGCCCGACCAGCTCGATATACTGCTCAAGCATGGCGGTATCAAGCAGCGTTTGTACTTTACTGTTGTCCATGGTTGTCACAGGTTCCTCCTCACTTTCACTCGCATCCCAGAACTTTTTAATCATGGCAGTTAATGCCGGGACTGCCAGCGGTTTGCTTAATACATCATCCATGCCCGCATCAAGGTATTCCTGTTTGTCTTTCAGCACGTTGGCGGTAAGCGCCACCAGCGGCGGTAAATCCTCACGCGCGTAACGGCGGGTCAACTCTCGCGAAATATCCAGCCCGGTCATATCCGGCAACTGAATGTCCAGCAACACCAAATCGTATTCACCCGGCGTGAACATCTCCAGCGCGGCAGTACCGGTCATGGCGACATCCACGCTGCTGCCCAGTTTTTCCAGCACCGAGCGTGCGACAATCACGTTCAGCTCGATATCTTCTACCAGCAGCACATGTAACGCCGGAAGCGGCATATCGTCATCTTCAAACGCGTCTTCAACTTCTTCCGCTACCGCCGGAGCGTGAATGGTCAAGGTAAATATCGAACCCGCCCCTGGCTCACTGCTGACGGTTATGTCGCCGCCCATGTTCTTCGCCAGACGGCGCGAAACGGCCAGACCTATACCGGTTCCCGTCGCCGGTTTACCGCCGTGGCTGTCTTTCACCTGGTAATACATGGCGAAAATTTTATCCTGCTCATCGCGGGGAATACCGATCCCGGAATCCTGCACTTCAAAGTGCAGCATATCGCCTTCGTCATAACGCACACGCACCACGACCTGCCCTTCACGGGTAAATTTAACGGCGTTGCTGATAAGGTTCCAAAGGATCTGGCGCAAACGCGTACCGTCCGTAACCACCTGATGTGGCAGCGGTAACGTTGGATCAAGAACAAAGCGCAACCCTTTCTGGTGCGCCTGCAGAGCCGAGAGGTTTTCCAGATCTGCCAGAAAGCTGGTGAAATCAAGCGGTTGGTTATCCAGCTGGACTTTACGCCGCTCCATCTTATCCATGTCGATAATATCGTTGAAAATATTGCCGAGCGTTACGGCGGAAACATGGATCGTCTTCAGGTATTTTTCCTGCTCTTGCGTTAAATCGGTATCCAGCAGAATACGGCTTAACCCAACAATGCCATTCAGCGGCGTACGCAACTCGTGGCTGATGGTGGAAATAAAGGTGGTCTTATCCCGGCTGGCGCGCTCAAGCGCGTCCTGGTAGCGTTTACGCTCAGTGATATCGCGACCAAAGCCCATCAGCCCGTGGCGTTTACCGACGCGATCGTAATAAGGGACTTTGCGGATCTCGAAACAGGCTTTGCGGCCGTCCGGGTAATCCAGCCACTGTTCGTAGGTTAAAGAGACGTTGTGACGGAAAACTTTTTCATCGGTCTCAATCACTTTTTCCGCTGCTTCCGGTGAATAGACATCCTGCGGCTTGAGGTGAATAAGCTGCTTCTCGCTCTTACCGGTCAGCAACTCCATCGCCCGGTTACAGCCGGAGAACTCTTTATCTTCGTTGCGATAGAACACCAGATCCGGCGAAGCGTCGAGGAAGGAACGCAGAAAAGAGGATTGCTGCTCAAGCTGGATTTGCGTCTGCTCGCGCTCCTGCATCTCTATTTTTAGCTGTTCAAAGGTTTCCTGGCGCTCGGCTTCCGCTTTCTCGCGGTCGCTGATCTCCTGGTTAAGCTTGGCAATATTGTCTTTCAACTGCACATTGAGTTTCAGGTCGCGCTCGCGCATCTCTTCCAGTTTTTCGACCAGCCGCGATAACCGCTGGCGCGACTCTTCGAGCTGCTCAACCACCACCGACAGGAAATAAACCGCCCATGGCGTGATCAGCAAGCCAAAAAAGATGGAGCGGATAACATCAATGCTTTCCACTTTCCCCTGCAACACCATGGTAACGGCCATCTGCACCACGATTGCCAGCACCACTAGCGCCAAAGCAAGCAGCATGGAAAAACGCACCAGACCCAGCTTCATCATCAGGTCGACGTAATATTGCGCCAGTAAACGGATTTGCTTCATAGAGATTTCCTCGAACAATTCCGCTCAATAATACTCAATTCTGAGCAAGGCGTTGAAGCTTGTGCAAAAAATGCAGGGGTGATTAGCGTTTCGTGATGAGATCAGACGGGTAATTGCCAGCAACGCCCCAGCGCAGAACCTTGCCCGCCCTGCTCTTTCAGGTAGCGATCCAGCTCGACCATTCCCGTCCAGCGGTTTTCACACCACAGCGGGGCAAGCAGCGTCGGGCGGCGTGCGCTGGCGGAGACACGGTGAAAAATCACCTCCGGCGGCGTATGGCGAATCATTTCGCCAGCGGTGACGGTGTACTCTTCCAGCCCGATTCCATTCAGGCGCCCCGCTTCCCAGGCCTTCGCCATAGTGCTGCCTTTCACGATATGTAAAGGATGTAACTTGATGCCGTCGACACCGGTCTCTACAACGCGCTGTATCGTCTCCAGGCACTCTACGTGGCGCTCGCCGGGTAATCCGACGATAAGATGAGCGCAGACTTTCAGGCCGCGCTCACGGGCTTGCTGCGTCGTGTGTTGATAACAGGCGAAGTCGTGCCCGCGATTGATACGATGCAGCGTTTTATCATGCGCGGTCTGCAAACCCAGCTCCAGCCACACTTCATAACCCTGCTCACGGTATTCACACAGCAAATCCAGCACAGCCTCCGGTACGCAATCCGGGCGTGTTCCCACACACAAGCCAACAATATTCGCCTGACTGACTGCTTGCTTGTACATCGAGCGCAGCACCTGCACTTCTGCCCAGGTACTGGTGTACGCCTGGAAATAGGCGAGATAGCGCCGGGCGCGATTCACCAACTGTGCCTGGTGAGCAAGTTGTGCGGCAATGGATTGATGCTGCTGCGCTTCGTCAGCAAAAGAGGCGACATTACAGAAAGTGCAACCGCCGCGACCAATGGTGCCATCACGGTTAGGGCAGCTAAATCCGCCATGCAATGTCAGTTTATGGACTTTTTCGCCATAGCGGCGGGCAAGATCCCCGCCAAACATATTGACTAATTTCTGTAACTGCATAATCTGAAAGGCCGCCCAAATAAAAGGGCGTAGCCTGCCACTTTTAGCTTTCGTCGGCGATGACCTGGATCAATCGCCCTGGAAGGCTTTTATTCATTGCATAATCAGTCAATATAATCGCAATTTCATGCACCCTAAAGACGATTACTTTTCCTTATGTCGCTGCGTTATTTTGCAGAAATACTATCACGCGTGAAAAACAGTGTGTTCATGCGACTCTGACGCACATAGCAGAATAAAAATCTGCCATTAAAACCCCACTCAGAATAGAACATCAGAAACAGCGCTTTTAGATAGTGAGTCAGATCACACTATGCTGCCGCCTGGTAACGCGTTCATTGAATGTAAAAATCCTTAAATAAACTTATACATCAATAACATAAACATCTTTTAGCACATTTTTGTATAAATAAGCTCGGCATTTGACCTGTGTACGGATTCCCGATAACTTGGGAATCCGCTGGAAGCTTTCTGGATGAGCAGTCTGCTCATCATATTTATGCAGTAATTGAGATTCCCTCTTAAGCAAGTCCTCAACACTTGTGTATCGATGCGAAAAGGAAATTAAAGAGGGCGACATGCGAGGCAATTGCCCCGTCGCCATGCTCTTTTTGTGCCTGTGCGTAACGTTCTGGAGGGGCTCTCGTAGAGCCTGGGGAGGTTCACTGATATGTTGTACGATAAATCTCTTGAGAGAGATAACTGTGGTTTCGGCCTGATCGCCCACATAGAAGGCGAACCTAGCCACAAGGTAGTGCGTACCGCTATTCACGCACTGGCCCGAATGCAGCACCGCGGCGCGATTCTCGCCGATGGCAAAACCGGTGACGGTTGCGGCCTGCTGCTGCAAAAACCCGATCGTTTTTTCCGCATCGTTGCGGAAGAACGCGGCTGGCGCTTAGCTAAAAACTACGCCGTTGGTATGCTGTTCCTGAATCAGGATGCCGAAAAAGCCAACGCGTCGCGCCGTATTGTAGAAGAAGAACTTCAACGCGAAACCCTGTCGATTGTCGGCTGGCGCGATGTGCCAACCAACGAAGGGGTGCTCGGTGAAATCGCCCTCTCCTCGCTGCCTCGTATTGAGCAAATTTTTGTTAACGCCCCTGCGGGCTGGCGTCCGCGCGATATGGAGCGCCGCCTGTTTATCGCCCGTCGCCGCATCGAAAAGCGCCTGCAGGAAGATAAAGAGTTCTACGTATGTAGCCTCTCGAATCTGGTGAACATCTATAAAGGTCTATGTATGCCGGCGGATCTGCCGCGCTTCTACCTGGACCTGGCGGATCTGCGTCTGGAATCGGCCATTTGCCTGTTCCACCAACGCTTCTCCACCAACACCGTACCGCGCTGGCCGCTGGCGCAGCCGTTCCGCTACCTGGCGCACAACGGTGAAATCAACACCATTACCGGTAACCGCCAGTGGGCGCGTGCGCGTACTTACAAATTCCAGACGCCGCTGATCCCGGATCTGCATGACGCCGCGCCATTCGTCAACGAAACCGGCTCCGACTCCAGTTCCATGGATAACATGCTTGAACTGCTGCTGGCGGGCGGGATGGATATTGTGCGCGCCATGCGTTTGCTGGTGCCGCCAGCATGGCAGAACAACCCGGAGATGGATCCGGATCTGCGCAGCTTCTTTGACTTTAACTCCATGCATATGGAGCCGTGGGACGGCCCGGCGGGCATCGTGATGTCCGATGGTCGTTTCGCCGCGTGTAACCTCGACCGTAACGGCCTGCGCCCGGCGCGCTACGTCATCACCAAAGACAAGCTGATCACCTGCGCCTCTGAAGTGGGGATTTGGGATTACCAGCCGGACGAAGTGGTCGAAAAAGGCCGCGTTGGCCCTGGCGAGCTGATGGTTATCGATACCCGCGGCGGACGCATTCTGCACTCCGCTGAAACCGATGACGATCTGAAAAGCCGCCACCCGTACAAAGAGTGGATGGAGAAAAACGTCCGCCGTCTGGTGCCGTTCGAAGATCTGCCGGATGAAGAAGTCGGCATGCGCGAAATGGACGATGACCTGCTGACAAGCTACCAGAAACAGTTTAATTACAGCTTCGAAGAGCTCGACTCAGTGATTCGTGTGCTGGGCGAAAACGGCCAGGAAGCGGTCGGTTCAATGGGTGATGACACGCCATTTGCCGTGCTTTCCAGCCAGCCGCGCATCATTTATGACTACTTCCGCCAGCAGTTCGCGCAGGTCACCAACCCGCCTATCGATCCGCTGCGTGAAGCGCACGTGATGTCGCTGGCGACCAGCATTGGCCGCGAGATGAACGTCTTCTGCGAAGCGGAAGGCCAGGCACACCGTTTGAGCTTTAAATCGCCGATCCTGCTGTTCTCTGATTTCAAACAGCTGACGACGATGAAAGAGGAACACTATCGCGCTGATACGCTCGATATCACCTTCGACGTCACCGAAACCACGCTGGAAGAGACCATTAAAGCGCTGTGCGATAAAGCTGAGCAGATGGTGCGTAACGGCACGGTTCTGCTGGTGCTCTCTGACCGTAATATCGCCAAAAACCGTCTGCCAGTTCCGGCACCGATGGCCGTTGGCGCGATTCAGACCCGCCTGGTGGATAAGAGCCTGCGCTGCGACGCCAACATTATTGTTGAAACCGCAAGCGCCCGTGATCCGCACCACTTCGCGGTGCTGCTGGGCTTCGGCGCGACGGCAATCTACCCGTACCTGGCATATGAGACGCTGGCGAAACTGGTGGACAGTAAAGCCATCGAAAAAGATTACCGCACGGTGATGCTGAACTACCGTAACGGCATCAACAAAGGGCTGTACAAGATCATGTCCAAAATGGGCATTTCGACTATCGCCTCTTACCGCTGTTCGAAACTGTTTGAAGCCGTCGGCCTGCACGATGATGTTTCCGGGCTGTGCTTCCAGGGCGTGGTCAGCCGTATCGGCGGAGCCGGTTTTGCTGACTTCCAGCAGGATCTGCTGAACCTTTCCAAACGCGCATGGCTGGCACGTAAGCCGCTGGAGCAAGGTGGTTTGCTGAAGTATGTTCACGGCGGCGAGTACCATGCGTACAACCCGGATGTGGTGCGCACGCTGCAACAGGCGGTACAGAGCGGCGAATACAGCGATTACCAGCAATACGCGAAGCTGGTGAATGAGCGCCCGGCGGCAACGCTGCGCGATCTGCTGGCGATTACGCCGAATGGCGAAGCGGTGAGCCTGAAAGATGTTGAACCGGCGACGGAGCTGTTTAAACGCTTCGATACCGCAGCGATGTCCATCGGCGCCCTGAGCCCGGAAGCGCACGAAGCACTGGCGGAAGCGATGAACAGCCTCGGCGGGTTCTCTAACTCCGGCGAAGGCGGCGAAGATCCGGCGCGCTACGGCACCAATAAAGTGTCACGCATCAAACAGGTGGCCTCTGGTCGTTTCGGCGTTACGCCTGCGTACCTGGTCAACGCGGATGTTATTCAGATCAAAGTGGCTCAGGGGGCAAAACCGGGCGAAGGCGGTCAGTTACCGGGTGATAAAGTCACGCCGTATATCGCTAAACTGCGCTACTCCGTGCCTGGCGTTACGCTGATCTCCCCGCCGCCGCACCACGATATTTACTCTATCGAGGATCTGGCGCAGCTGATTTTCGACCTGAAACAGGTCAACCCGAAAGCGATGATTTCCGTCAAACTGGTTTCCGAACCGGGCGTTGGCACCATCGCGACCGGCGTGGCAAAAGCCTACGCTGACCTCATCACTATCGCCGGTTATGACGGTGGTACCGGTGCAAGCCCGCTCTCTTCGGTGAAATATGCCGGTTGTCCGTGGGAGCTTGGCCTGGTAGAAACCCAGCAGGCGCTGGTGGCTAATGGCTTGCGTCATAAGATCCGTTTGCAGGTGGATGGCGGTCTGAAAACCGGCCAGGACATCATTAAAGCGGCGATTCTGGGTGCGGAAAGCTTTGGTTTCGGTACCGGTCCGATGGTGGCGCTGGGCTGTAAATATCTGCGAATTTGTCACCTGAACAACTGCGCGACCGGTGTGGCTACCCAGGATGAGAAGCTGCGTAAAAACCATTATCACGGTCTGCCGTTCAAAGTGACCAACTACTTTGAATTTATCGCCCGTGAAACCCGCGAGCTGATGGCGCAACTGGGCGTTAAACGTCTGGTGGACTTGATTGGTCGTACCGATCTGCTCAAAGAGTTGGATGGCTTCACCGCCAAACAGCAAAAACTGGATCTGTCGAAACTGCTGGAAACAGCGGAGCCGCATCCGGGCAAAGCGCTCTACTGCACCGAAAACAACCCGCCGTTTGATAATGGCGTGCTGAACGCGCAGTTGCTGCAACAGGCGAAACCGTTTGTCGATGAGAAGCAGAGCAAAACCTTCTGGTTCGATATTCGCAACACCGATCGTTCCGTCGGCGCGCTGCTGTCGGGTTATATCGCGCAAACTCATGGCGACCAGGGGCTGGCGGCAGATCCGATCAAAGCGCACTTTAGCGGTACCGCAGGCCAGAGCTTCGGCGTGTGGAACGCAGGCGGCGTGGAGCTCTATCTGACTGGCGACGCCAACGACTACGTGGGTAAAGGTATGGCTGGCGGCTTGCTGGCGGTACGTCCACCGGTTGGTTCGGCCTTCCGCAGCCATGAAGCGAGCATTATTGGTAACACCTGCCTGTATGGCGCAACCGGCGGTCGTCTGTACGCCGCAGGCCGTGCGGGTGAGCGTTTCGCGGTACGTAACTCTGGCGCTATCACCGTGGTGGAAGGTATCGGCGATAACGGCTGTGAATACATGACCGGCGGTATCGTCTGCGTATTGGGTCGAACCGGTGTTAACTTTGGTGCGGGAATGACGGGCGGCTTCGCCTATGTGCTGGATGAAGATGGTGAATTCCGTAAACGCGTGAACCCGGAGCTGGTGGAAGTGCTGAGCGTCGATGACCTCGCCATCCACGAAGAGCACCTGCGCGGTCTTATCACCGAGCATGTGCAGCATACCGGTTCGCAGCGCGGCGAAGAGATCCTGGCGAACTGGCCAGCCTTCGCCAGCAAATTCGCGCTGGTTAAGCCGAAGTCCAGCGATGTGAAAGCACTGTTGGGTCACCGTAGTCGTAGCGCAGCAGAGCTGCGTGTGCAGGCGCAGTAAGGGGTAGCAATGAGTCAGAACGTATACCAGTTTATCGACTTGCAGCGCGTTGATCCGCCGAAGAAAGCGCTGAAGATCCGTAAAATTGAATTTGTTGAAATCTATGAGCCGTTTTCAGAAGGCCAGGCCAAAGCACAGGCAGATCGCTGCCTCTCCTGCGGCAACCCTTACTGTGAGTGGAAATGTCCGGTCCATAACTACATCCCGAACTGGCTGAAGCTGGCAAATGAGGGGCGTATTTTTGAAGCGGCTGAACTGTCGCATCAGACCAACACCTTGCCGGAAGTGTGCGGCCGCGTTTGCCCGCAAGACAGGTTGTGTGAAGGTTCCTGTACGCTGAACGACGAGTTTGGCGCGGTGACCATCGGCAACATTGAACGCTATATCAATGATAAAGCGTTCGAAATGGGCTGGCGCCCGGATTTGACCGGCGTGAAACAGACCGATAAACGTGTGGCGATTATTGGTGCAGGTCCGGCAGGTCTGGCCTGTGCCGATGTACTGACCCGCAACGGCGTGAAAGCGGTGGTGTTCGATCGTCACCCGGAGATCGGCGGCCTGCTGACCTTTGGTATTCCGGCCTTTAAGCTGGAAAAAGAGGTGATGACCCGCCGTCGTGAAATTTTCACCGGTATGGGTATTGAGTTCAAACTCAATACCGAAGTGGGTCGCGACGTACAGATTGACGAGTTGCTGAAAGAGTACGATGCGGTGTTTCTTGGCGTCGGGACTTATCAGTCGATGCGCGGCGGGCTGGAAAATGAAGACGCAAACGGCGTGTTTGACGCGCTGCCGTTCCTCATCGCTAACACCAAGCAGATCATGGGCTTCGGTGAAACGGCGGAAGAACCGTATGTCAGCATGGAAGGCAAACGTGTTGTGGTGCTTGGCGGTGGTGATACCGCAATGGACTGTGTGCGTACGTCAGTGCGCCAGGGCGCGACGCACGTTATCTGTGCCTATCGCCGTGACGAAGAGAACATGCCAGGTTCGAAACGCGAAGTGAAAAACGCGCGCGAAGAGGGCGTGGAGTTCCAGTTCAACGTGCAGCCGCTGGGCATTGAAATCAATGCCAACGGTAAAGTGTGCGGCGTGAAGATGGCACGCACCGAAATGGGCGCGCCGGATGCGAAAGGCCGTCGCCGTGCTGAAATTGTTGCCGGTTCGGAACATGTGGTTCCGGCCGACGCGGTTGTCATGGCGTTTGGTTTCCGCCCGCACAGCATGGAGTGGCTGGCGAAACACAGCGTTGAGCTGGATTCGCAGGGTCGCGTGATTGCGCCAGAGGGCAGCGAAAATGCGTTCCAGACCAGCAATCCAAAAATCTTTGCTGGCGGCGACATCGTGCGTGGCTCCGATTTGGTGGTAACGGCGATTGCCGAAGGCCGTAAGGCGGCGGACGGCATCCTGAACTACCTCGAAGTGTAATATCCATGTAGCGACCAAAAAGGAGGCTTCGGCCTCCTTTTTTATGCGCATGTTAAACACAAAAAAAAGCAGAACCATCAGGTTCTGCTTTCCAGGTTACTTCACCACACGCAGCGATGGACGCCCACCGCGCGGCGGCGGATCGTCATCCGGGCTGTTATCGTGATCGTCTTCGTGATCGGGTTTATCACCGTCGATAACCGACATCACCGTCTCGCTTTCCTGCGCTGAAGTATGGTCGTCATCGTTCAGGCTGACGACCTCTTCATCGTACGCGGCTTCCGGTTCAAACATCGTACCGGCGCCGTTTTCACGGGCATAAACTGCCAGCACGGCAGCCATTGGCACTTCAACCTGACGCGGCACGCCGCCGAAGCGCGCGTTGAAACGCACTTCGTCATTCGCCAGTTCCAGGTTGCCAACCGCACGCGGCGCAATGTTCAACACGATCTGCCCGTCACGCGCATACTCCATCGGCACGCGTACGCCCGGCAACGTCACATCAACAACCAGATGCGGCGTAAGCTGGTTATCCAGCAGCCATTCGTAGAAGGCCCGCAGTAAATACGGACGGCGTGGAGACAGTTGTGACAAATCCATGCAATTAACCCCGGCCCAGGCGCATTTCGCGCTCGGCTTCTGTCAGAGAGGCAAGGAAGGAATCACGCTCGAAAACGCGTGTCATATACCCTTTCAGCTCTTTCGCACCGGCACCACTCAGTTCGATACCCAGTACCGGCAGACGCCACAGCAGCGGTGCGAGGTAGCAGTCAACCAGGCTGAACTCGTCGTTCAGGAAGTACGGTTTCTGGGTGAACAGCGGGCCAATCGCCAGCAGCTCTTCACGCAGCTGTTTACGCGCCGCGTCCGCCTGTGCGCCACTGCTGTTCTGGATGGTATTCATCAGCGAATACCAGTCTTTCTCAATACGGTGCATGTACAGACGGCTCTCGCCGCGCGCCACCGGGTAAACCGGCATTAACGGCGGGTGCGGGAAACGCTCGTCCAGATATTCCATAATGATGCGTGATTCCCACAGGGTGAGTTCACGATCTACAAGTGTCGGTACGCTTTGATTCGGGTTGAGGTCAATCAGATCCTGAGGAGGATTATCCTTTTCCACGTGCTCAATTTCGAAGCTGACACCTTTTTCGGCCAGCACGATACGGACCTGATGGCTATAGATGTCCACAGGACCAGAAAACAGCGTCATTACCGAACGTTTGTTGGCAGCGACAGCCATGAAAACCTCCAGGTATATATTCAGAATTTACTGCTACCGGACTTAATCGACCGGTCAGATGTTGAGTTAACTACCCGCGCGTACTGTCACTCTCGTTATAAGGCAAACAAAAAATGAACAATCCCAGCCATTTGGGCAGAAAATTGGATGATAGTTTACCAGATTTTGCGGGCTTTGTGGTGAGGGGATTCTGGAAATGCTGAAAAAGAAGAGATAATCAATGGATTGCTGTGGATAACACGATCTTTATCCATAAAAAAACCCGGTTCGCACCGGGTTTTTTCGCCAATCGTTCTGCCGAAGCAGAAACCAATTAACGTTTGGAGAACTGCGGACGACGACGTGCTTTGCGCAGACCGACTTTTTTACGTTCAACCTGACGCGCGTCACGAGTGACGAAGCCAGCTTTACGCAGTTCGGAACGCAGGGACTCGTCGTACTCCATCAGAGCGCGGGTGATACCGTGACGGATCGCACCAGCCTGACCGGAGATACCACCACCTTTAACGGTGATGTACAGGTCCAATTTTTCAACCATGTCGACCAGTTCCAGCGGCTGACGAACTACCATGCGGGCAGTTTCACGACCGAAGTACTGTTCCAGCGAACGCTGGTTGATTACGATTTTACCGTTGCCCGGTTTGATAAACACGCGAGCGGCGGAGCTTTTGCGGCGACCAGTGCCGTAGTATTGATTTTCAGCCATTGCCTATAATCCCGATTAGATGTCAAGAACTTGCGGTTGCTGTGCCGCGTGGTTGTGCTCGTTGCCAGCGTAAACTTTCAGTTTACGGTACATAGCACGACCCAGCGGGCCTTTTGGCAGCATGCCTTTAACCGCGATTTCAATCACACGCTCAGGACGGCGAGCAATCATCTCTTCAAAGGTCGCTTCTTTGATACCACCGATGTGGCCGGTGTGGTGGTAATACATTTTGTCTTCGCGCTTGTTGCCGGTTACAGCAACTTTTTCTGCGTTCAGAACAATGATGTAATCACCCGTATCAACGTGCGGAGTGTATTCCGCTTTATGCTTACCGCGCAGGCGACGAGCCAGTTCGGAAGCCAGACGGCCCAGAGTTTTACCGGTCGCGTCAACAACATACCAGTCGCGTTTTACGGTTTCTGGTTTAGCTGTAAAAGTTTTCATTAAAAGCTTACCCAAATAATTAGTTACACGTTGGTGAACACCCAAACGTTTAGTCAGTTGAGGTTCACACGACATTGTCCAGCAAACCTACCCCTTCGAATAGCCTATGCCGGCGCAGAGAAAGTTTCGGGAAAAAAACCTTCTTGTAACGTGGGGTCGCAGGATTATAGAGAAGTCGGGGTCAAAGATCGACCCCTTTTCGTGATTTGACGCAGGTTTTGTCGCCCTCTGGCAATAAAAGAAGGCAAGGCCGCATCAGGGCATATGTGCGCGTTTCAGATATTCTTCGCTCTGCATCTCTTGCAAGCGAGATAAACAGCGCTGGAATTCAAACTTCAGCCGCTCACCCTGATAGATGTCATGCAACGCTGCCGCGGCGCTAACCACCAGCTTCACGTGACGCTCGTAGAACTCATCCACCAGCGCGATAAACCGCCGCGCTTCGCTCTCCATCAGCGGCGTCATCACCGGCACATCAAATAACATAACCGTATGAAAGAGCCGTGAAAGCGCAATGTAGTCATGCTGGCTGCGGGCATCCACGCAGAGGGTAGAAAATGACACCGCCAGCGTCTGGTTTTCCACACCCAGCGTTGGCAATGGCCGATGATTAATCTCCAGTTCCGGCGCGTTTTGTCGTGCCGCGCCCGCCAACGCCAGCCACAATTTGTCCATCTGCTGAGCGGTACTGGCATCTAACGGCGTTAACCACAGGTGCGCCTGCGTTAGTGTACGCAGCCGGTAGTCCACACCCGCGTCGACATTCATGACGTCGCAAAACTGCTTAATAGCGTCAATCGCAGGTAAAAACCGCGCCCGCTGCAAACCGTTACGGTACAGTTCATCCGGCGGAATGTTCGATGTCGCCACCAGCGTGATACCACGTGCGAACAGCGCTTTCATCAGCCCGCCAAGCAGCATGGCGTCCGTGATATCCGAGACAAAAAACTCGTCGAAGCACAGCACATCGGTTTCGGCTTTAAAGCGGTCGGCCACGATTTCCAGCGGATCGCTTTGCCCCTGTAGCGAGGTCAGCTCTTCATGGACGCGCAGCATAAAGCGGTGAAAGTGCAGACGCTGTTTACGCTCGCCGGGCAGACTTTGATAGAACATGTCCATCAGCCAGGTTTTTCCCCGCCCGACGCCGCCCCACATATAGAGACCACGTACAGGTGCGGCTTCTTTAGGCTCACGTTTGCCGAGCAGCTTGCTAAATTTCGCCATCAAGCCACCACGTTGCGGCGCGGCGGGTTCGCTGCGGCTAATTAATGCCTGGTAAATGACATCCAGCCGTGAGACGGCTTCTTTTTGCACATCATCCGGTTGATGGCTACCCTCGTTCAGGGCATTTAAATATCGCGATGTTGGGGAAAGGCTCTGCATGGTGTTGTTGTTATTCCTGGAAAATCGATCCGCCCCCACAGGGTTGACGAAAAAAAGGCCGTTCTACACTACGCGATGCTGCGTCAGGATTCCACTTCTGCACGATTAGCGGTTATAGTGGCACAATCAGGCGCAGGCAGGAGCTTGCAGCCCACACCCTACGGAATCAAAAAACAACGGGAGAAGTTCATGACCTGGGAATATGCGCTAATTGGGTTGGTTGTCGGCATTATTATTGGTGCCGTGGGTATGCGTTTCGGAAACCGCAAATTGCGCCAACAGCAGGCCTTGCAGTATGAGCTGGAAAAAAACAAAGCGGAACTCGAAGAGTATCGCGAAGAGCTGGTAAGCCATTTTGCCCGCAGCGCTGAACTGCTGGATAACATGGCGCACGACTACCGCCAGCTTTATCAGCATATGGCGAAAAGTTCGTCCAGCCTGCTGCCGGAAATGTCTGCGGAAGAGAACCCGTTCCGCAACCGTCTGGCTGAATCTGAAGCCAGCAACGATCAGGCACCGGTGCAGATCCCGCGTGACTATTCTGAAGGTGCTTCCGGCCTGCTGCGCGGCGGCGCCAGCCGTAAGTAATCGAACACATCATAAATATTTACGGGCGCGCTCCTTGCGCCCGTCCCTTCTTGCGCATCGCAGCTATTATTTAGTCATTCACCTCATTGTTACCCGGTTGAAATTTCAATAACATCAAACTGTTTTGGGGCGTCATTCCTTCCACTTCAGGTTACGAGAGCCAGCATCAATGAAGAAACAAACCCAGCTGTTGAGTGCATTTGCGTTAAGTGTCGGGTTAACTCTCTCGGCACCCTTTCAGACCCTTGCGGCAATGCCGTCACAAGTCCCTGGGCAGGGAGCGTTACCCAGCCTCGCGCCGGTGCTAGAAAAGGTTCTGCCCGCGGTTGTTAGCGTGCAGGTAGAAGGCACGGCGGTACAAGGTCAGAAGGTCCCTGAAGAGCTGAAAAAATATTTCGGCGAAGAGATGCCGGATCAACCCCAGCAGCAGCCTCAGCCGTTTGAAGGTCTCGGCTCCGGGGTGATTATCGACGCCGCTAAAGGTTACGTGCTGACAAATAACCACGTGATTAACCAGGCACAAAAAATCAATGTGCAGTTGAATGACGGACGCGAATTCGAAGCCAAATTGATTGGCGGGGACGACCAGAGCGACATCGCGCTGCTGCAATTACAAAATGCGAGCAATCTGACGCAAATTGCCATCGCCGATTCCGATCAACTGCGCGTTGGCGACTTCGTTATTGCCGTTGGCAACCCCTTCGGCCTGGGGCAAACCGCCACGTCCGGGATTGTTTCTGCGCTCGGTCGCAGCGGCCTGAACCTTGAAGGGCTGGAAAACTTTATCCAGACCGATGCTTCCATTAACCGTGGCAACTCCGGCGGCGCGCTGCTCAACCTGAACGGCGAACTTATCGGCATTAACACGGCGATACTCGCACCGGGCGGCGGTAGCGTCGGCATCGGCTTCGCGATCCCAAGTAACATGGCGCAAACCCTCTCCCGCCAGTTGATTCAGTTTGGTGAAATCAAACGCGGTCTGCTGGGCATTAAAGGCACCGAAATGAGCGCGGATATCGCCAAAGCCTTTAACCTGAACGTGCAGCGCGGCGCATTTGTCAGTGAGGTGCTGCCGAATTCGGGTTCGGCGAAAGCAGGGATCAAATCGGGTGATGTGATTGTTAGCCTGAACGGTAAGCCCCTGAGCAGCTTCGCCGAACTGCGTTCGCGCATTGCGACCACCGAACCAGGTGCCAAAGTGAAGTTAGGCCTGTTACGCGATGGCAAACCAATGGATGTTGAAGTGACGCTTGATAAAAGCACCTCATCTTCCGCCAGCGCCGAACTGATCTCTCCATCACTGCAAGGCGCGGAGCTGAGCGATGGTCAGCTGAAAGATGGCACCAAAGGCATCACCGTTGGTAATGTGGAAAAAGGCAGCGCCGCCGCGCAGGCTGGCCTGCATAAAGATGATGTAATCATTGGCGTTAACCGCGATCGTGTTCAGTCGATTGCTGAAATGCGCAAAGTGCTGGAAGCGAAACCTTCCGTTATGGCACTGCATATCGTGCGGGGCAACGACAGTATCTATCTGCTGCTGCGCTAAGTAATTCTGCCGCCGGACATCACCGCCTGCGTGTGATGTCCGGATAACTCATGTTATGCTGCTGCCGTTCTCCTTTTAATGACTATCCCATCATGTATGTGAAGCTTTTACGTTCCGTGGCAATCGGTTTGGTCGTCGGTGGTCTGATCATCGCCGCCATGCCTTCGCTGCGTAAAAACATTCCGCTCGCGACGCCGCAAATCGACAGCGCCGATGAAACGCCTGCCAGCTATAACCCGGCAGTTCGTCGCGCAGCGCCTGCGGTCGTGAACGTCTATAACCGTAGCCTGAATAGCTCCACCCATGATCGCCTCGAAATACGTACGCTCGGTTCCGGCGTCATCATGGATCAACGCGGCTATATCATCACCAACAAACATGTGATCAACGATGCGGACCAAATCATTGTCGCGCTGCAGGATGGTCGGGTGTTTGAGGCGTTACTGGTGGGCTCGGATACGTTGACTGATCTTGCGGTATTGAAGATTAATGCGAACGGCGGCCTGCCGGTGATCCCCATCAACACAAAGCGCACACCGCATATCGGCGATGTGGTGCTGGCGATCGGCAACCCGTATAACCTTGGTCAAACGACGACCCAGGGGATCATCAGCGCCACAGGTCGTATTGGTTTGAATCCCAGCGGGCGGCAAAACTTTTTGCAGACCGATGCATCCATTAACCACGGTAACTCCGGCGGCGCGCTGGTGAATTCGCTGGGCGAACTGATGGGTATCAACACCCTGTCGTTTGATAAAAGTAATGACGGCGAAACGCCGGAAGGTATCGGATTCGCCATTCCCTTCCAGCTGGCAACCAAAATCATGGATAAGTTGATCCGTGATGGCCGCGTGATCCGTGGCTATATTGGCATTGGCGGCCGGGAGATCGCGCCGTTGCATACTCAGGGCGGCGGTATCGATCCGATCCAAGGGATTGTCGTTAACGAAGTCTCGCCGGATGGCCCGGCGGCACGCGCGGGGATTCAGGTCAATGATGTGATCACCTCGGTGAACGGAAAACCGGCTGTTTCCGCCCTCGAAACCATGGATCAAGTGGCGGAAATCCGGCCAGGGTCTGAAATTCCGGTCGAGGTCATGCGCGACGACAAGAAACTCACCTTCAAGGTCACGATTCAGGAATACCCGGCGACCAACTGAGTGCCATAAAAAAACCGGAGCAACAGGCTCCGGTTTTTTCTTCCTGCACGTGCAGGACAACAAGGCTTAACGATTGACGAAATCGACACCAAGCTGAATATCTTTTTTCAGCGTATCCAGCATGCCTTCCAGCGACTGCTGTTCAAATGCGCTGAGCTTACCGATAGCATGACGCTCCTCGATACCGTTTTTGCCCAGCAGCAGCGGCTGCGAGAAGAAACGCGCGTATTCGCCGTCACCTTCCACATAAGCGCACTCAACAACGCCTTGCTCGCCCTGCAGCGCGCGCACCAGCGACAAACCAAAACGTGCGGCGGCCTGGCCCATGGAAAGCGTTGCTGAACCGCCACCCGCTTTCGCCTCGACCACTTCTGTACCGGCGTTCTGAATGCGTTTTGTCAGATCGGCCACTTCCTGTTCGCTGAAGCTTACGCCCGGGATTTGCGACAGCAGCGGAAGGATTGTTACACCAGAGTGACCACCGATAACCGGGACTTCGATATCCGTTGGCTGTTTGCCTTTCAACTCTGCCACGAAGGTGTTGGAACGGATGATGTCCAGCGTGGTAACGCCAAACAGCTTGTTCTTATCGTAAACACCGGCTTTTTTCAGCACTTCAGCGGCAATCGCGACTGTCGTGTTTACCGGGTTAGTGATGATGCCAATACAGGCTTTCGGCGCGGTTTTCGCCACCTGAGCGACCAGGTTTTTCACGATACCGGCGTTGACGTTAAACAGGTCGGAGCGATCCATACCCGGTTTACGCGCCACACCCGCGGAAATCAGCACCACATCGGCGCCTTCCAGCGCAGGCGTCGCATCATCGCCGGAGAAGCCTTTAATGGTTACAGCGGTAGGAATATGGCTGAGGTCAACGGCAACCCCAGGGGTTACAGGTGCAATATCATACAGGGAGAGTTCTGAACCTGAAGGCAGTTGTGTTTTCAGTAGTAGGGCGAGCGCTTGACCGATACCGCCGGCCGCGCCGAGGACTGCGACTTTCATCCTAAACTCCTTATTATGGTTAGCTAAATATTTTGTTACTCCGTTGCGGCGACCTTAATCCATCCTGGTAATTATGACAGTAAACGCGCCAAAATAGTGCGGCGCAGCCCACTGTTAAGATCTTATATAAGGATGGATATGACCGTCAGATCGGCAAGCTAAGCAACTAACACTCAGAGTCTATAATATAGCTGCGATATTCACCAAAATAACATCAACTTTATAACATTTAATTTACTTTTTAATCTTATTTGCGACGTAAGACACATGTAGCTGTGCTTCATCACAGGATTTGATAAACTTCGCGCCTTCTCAGCAGTTTTCAGAAATTCCCTCGCGAGAATATTTGCATAAAAATTCATCAATATGCATAATAATGTTGTTTTCACGGCCATATTACGGGTGACTTATGCGAAGCTCGGCAAAACAAGAAGAATTAGTTAAAGCGTTTAAGGCGCTTCTTAAAGAAGAGAAATTCAGTTCTCAGGGAGAAATTGTTCAGGCTCTGCAAGAAGAGGGCTTCGACAATATCAATCAGTCTAAAGTCTCTCGCATGCTGACCAAATTCGGCGCGGTGCGCACGCGCAACGCGAAAATGGAAATGGTTTACTGCCTGCCAATCGAACTGGGCGTTCCCACGACCTCCAGCCCGCTGAAAAACCTGGTGCTGGATATCGATTACAATGATGCCGTCGTGGTGATCCACACCAGCCCCGGCGCTGCGCAGCTGATTGCGCGTCTGCTGGACTCTCTGGGTAAAGCGGAAGGCATCCTTGGTACCATCGCCGGGGATGACACTATTTTCACCACACCAGCCAAAGGCTTCACGGTGAAAGATCTCTACGAAGCGATTCTGGTACTGTTCGAACAAGAACTGTAATTAACATCTCTCCCCCGGCTTCGCTCGCGGGGGAATGTTCGGCTTTTCGCTCCACAATTCGACTTTTCACCTACCGCTAACTTAGCAGTTAGTGCGATTTATGGTTTCACCTCCCTTTCCCAGCGTATACCACCGCACAAAAAATCAAATTCAGCTATCCATATGATTTTCTTAACTATCATTAACTAAATTCTTACCTGAATGCTGTTTTTTATGCCTTTAAGCAATATAAAACCACAAATCATATTCCCATTCATCATAGTTATAATTAGCTTGGTATTAATTATTCGCGTGACTAGTGTATACTTGATTTTGTGATGAGGGTCACGAAACAAGGCCCTCCGAAAAATTTAAAGAAAAGAATACGACGAGGTAAGAGACATGAATATCAAATCAACCGTTGCAACACTGAGTATCCTTTCAGCCCTGTCATTTGGCGCTTTCGCGGCGGATTCCATCAACGCGGAACAGGCGCAATCTCGCCAGTCGCTGGGTACTGTTTCTATCGGTTCTGTCACCGCATCACCGATGGACATGAACGCGCAACTGAGCAAAAAAGCGGAAGAACAAGGTGCGTCAGCTTACCGCATTATTGAAGCACGTAGCGGCGACCAGTGGCACGCAACCGCAGAGCTGTACAAATAAGTTTTACCGATAACCCTATGTATTCGTCCCTCAACGGCACCAGGCACAAAAATAGCAGTTCAATCCTTCTCGCCGTTGAGCCTCTCTAAAGGAGACAGACAATGAAACGTAATCTCATCATCGCATCCCTTGGCCTTGCATCCCTGATCTCTTTCGGCGCGAGCGCCGCAACGCTTGTTAACAGCGATCAAGCCAGCAACCTGCAATCTATCGGCAGTGTTTCTATTTCCCAAAGAGCGGGCGTCCCGATGGATATTCGTCAGGAACTCTCTGCTAAAGCCGATCAGGCTGGCGCGAGCAGCTACCGTATTATTGAAGCACGTACGGGGGATAGCACCCACGTTACAGCTGAACTGTATAAATAAACCCTCGTCGTCTTGTCCGACGACTTGCCCCTGTCTGTCAGGGGCTTTTTTTGCCTTCGCTCACCGCACATTAAACCGCAGCTCGCCTTCCAGCTCCTCTTCCGCTTCATCAAATAGCAGGATCAATGCCCCAAAACGGCGGCGCTGTTTTTCCGGCAGATGAATAAATTCAATTTCCAGCGGCAAAGGCAGCGCGCCATCCATCACCGTGTCCCACAGGGAATCCAGATCGTGAACTTTCTCGCGCTCAATAGCGAACTGGCGGCTAAACTCGCGGTAGAAAGCACTTTGATCGTCAATATGTTTAAAATCGAAAGTGTAGATATTCATTTTCCGCCATCAGCCCAACAGGGCGGCAGACGCCGCCCGCATGATTACAATCCCCCAAGGTGCAGAGTTTTCACTTCCAGAAACTCTTCCAGCCCCAGCACAGAACCTTCCCGGCCGAGACCGGATTCTTTCACCCCGCCAAACGGCCCCAGCTCCGTTGATACCGCGCACTCGTTAATGCCGATCATGCCGCTTTCGATCGCCTGCGAAACGCGGAATACCCGCTGCAGGTTCTGCGTATAGAAATAGGCGGCCAGACCAAACGGTGTTGCGTTGGCGCGCTGCACCACCTCCTCTTCGCTGGTGAAACGGAAACAGGCAGCTACCGGACCAAACGTCTCTTCCTGCGCCAGTTTCATGCCATCGCTGCAATCACCCAGCACCGTTGGCTGCCAGAAGTTTCCGCCGAGGCTGTGCGGTTTACCGCCGGCCAATACTTTCGCCCCTTTGGCGACGGCATCGTCGACGTGCTCGCGCACTTTATCCACCGCAGCGCGTTCAATCAGCGGTCCGACAACCACCCCTTCATCCAGACCATTCCCCACTTTTAATGCATTAACTGCCTCTGTCAGTTTTTGCGTAAAGGTGTCGTAGACAGATTCATGGATATAGAAGCGGTTAACGCTGACGCACACCTGCCCCGCATTACGGAATTTATTGGCGATAGCACCCTGCACCGCAGCGTCAATGTCAGCATCCTCAAACACGATATAAGGCGCATTCCCTCCCAGCTCCATCGACACTTTTTTCATGGTTTCAGCCGCGTTGCGCACCAGCGTTTTCCCCACCGCCGTCGAGCCGGTGAACGAGATTTTGCGCACGTCTTGGCTGGCCATAATGGCATCGCTGATTTCAGACGTGTTCCCGGCAACGGCATTCAGCACGCCATCCGGCACACCGGCTTTTTTCGCCAGCGCCAGCAATGCAAAAGCGCTAAGCGGCGTGTTATTTGCCGGTTTGATAACGCCGGTACAGCCTGCCGCCAGCGCGGGCCCCAGTTTGCGGGTCAACATCGCCATCGGGAAATTCCACGGTGTAATCGCGGCCACCACGCCAATCGGTTCTCGCGTCGCCAGAATGCGTGAGCCTGGTTTAATGGGCGGGATAATTTCACCGTTTGCGCGTTTCGCCTGCTCAGCAAACCACTGAATAAAGCTGGCGGCATAATCGACTTCACCTTCCGCTTCTTTCAATGGTTTGCCCTGCTCAGTGGTCATCAATCTGCCCAGCCAGCTTTTGTTTTCAATGATCAATTCATACCAGCGGTACAAAATGGTCGAACGCTCTTTCGCGGTTTTCGCCCGCCATGCGGGAAAAGCGCGCGTTGCGGCGGCAATGGCTTCTTCTGTCTCTTTCTTACCTGCTTTGGCAACTTTCGCGATAGTTTCACCCGTAGCCGGATTCAGAACGTCAAAGGTGGTGTCCAGCGTTTTCCAGACCCCATCAACCAGATAGCCGGTCTGAAAAAGCGCGTTGTCCTGCAGTGACTGCGTTGTCATTTGTCCTCCCGATCTGCGGTTTATAAAAACTTCTGGAAAGTATAGCTATAAAAAAACCGACGCTTTTGGCGTCGGTTTGGCATTAACTGCTGGTCAGTGCATGTTGATATTTGTGCAACATACCTGTTAGCCGGTGTACCGGCTCGGTAACCTGCGGCGGTGCGTTCCAGTGATGTAGCTTGTGTTGGTAGATATCCAGTTCTTCCAGCAACTGGGTGAAGTAACGGCGACGTTTCGTGTCGTTACCTGCGGATATCACTTGTGACGCCGTACGCCGTAACTGGCGATGAAAAGCCGAAAGATCATCATTAATCGGCACCGGCGCATCCCGCAGGCGCTGATGCGCAATAATCAACGTCAGCGCGAGGCGAAACTTCGCGATATCACCAGGAAATTTATTCAGCAGCAAGAAAAGCTGTTGATACAGCGCGGGCAGATGGTTCTCTTTGCGCCGCGCAGTATTGGTGGTCATTGCCGAGACAGCAGCGGAAACAAACTGGTTCAACAGCATGCGCCCGGTGCGCGCCTGGGAGTTATCGCGCACCAGCAAAAGCACGACCATCGCCAGAACCACGCCAACCAGCTGACCCAGCGCGTTATCAAGAAACTGGCTGAATTTAAAGGTCATCGGATTATCGAGCACCAGAATATTAATGGTGCCCGCCAGCGTCGCCATTGAACCCAGCCGCCTTTTTTGCACTTCAATACCAATAAAGAATGCCAGTACCGCCAGGCTAATACACAGCAGCAGCATGCTTTGTTGCGTCGATGGCAGGATAACCAGGTAATAAAACGAACCAATCGGCAGCGCCCATAACATGCCGTAAATGAAGTCTTTCGCCACCATTTTCGGGTTGGGCAGACGCATCGCCAGCGACGTGACCACCGCGATCATCACCATCGAACCGCTGCCGGATGTCCAGCCGGTCCACAGCCAGAACAAGGTACCCAGCATGCAAGAAAGCGTGGTGCGCCAGAAGTTCACCATCGCATGGTGGCGTTCGGCTGATTCTGCTTTCACCACCACTTCGCCCTGCAGAACCTCTTCTTCAACAGCGCTGATTTTCGCGTTGCCAATCACACCGCGTTTTAGCAGCAGATAGCGGGTCGCTGCACCAACCCAGCTATAAATAGTAACTGGCGTTTCCCGCTCACCGGTCCAGGCAATGACCCGGCGCATTCTTTTTAACTGCTTGTGCATCTCCTGCACGTTATCGACCGGCTCGGCAAACAGCTCGCGAAACGTGTCGGTGATAAGCTCCGGGCGGGTGTTCTGAATCAGATAGGTTTCACACGCCTGGGTGATGAGCGTCAGTGACAGGGTATTGATCACTTTCAGGCGGCGGTTAGCGCGTCCCCAACGGGAAGACTCAATATTCAGATTGCTGCGCATCCCTTCAAGTGCCGTGGTACGGCGCACCAGCGCAGCCCATGCTTTGTCCACCTCTTCGCTGTCACCATGTTTGATACACAACTGCATCAGTTGATAGTGCGCCAGCAGGAGGCTATCCAGCTCGCGGTCAATTTCCTGTTTGACGGAGCGCGGGGAAAAGAGCAGATCGGCAACAATCGCGCAGAGAATGCCCACCACGATTTCACTGCACCGCTCAACGGCAAATTGCGGTGCCAGCAGTGGTTCCGTCTGAATGGTGACGACAATAATTAACGCGGTATAACCCGCCAGCCCCCAGGCGTAAGAGTTTTCAACGCGCACCAGCGACGAGACCCAGGTACAAAACCCGGCCCAGACACAGCACACCATTAACATCAGAAGCGGGGTGCGGATCAGCATGATGATGATGGCCAGCCCGGCGATACAGCCGATAAAGGTGCCGACAATACGCAACATCCCCCGGTAGCGAATCGCCCCGGAATAGGGCTCGCCACCGGCGGCAAAAGCGGGTCCCGCCGCGACAATCGCCGCGGTTAACACCGCCCAGCGCGGGGTTTCAAGCTGAAAGTGAAAGCCAACAAACAGTGCCAGCACCACGGCAAAGGCCAGCTTGAAAGCAAAACGCAAATGCTGGCTGGCAATGGATAACAGCCCCATAGCGATTACCCCAGCTCACGCAGGCGATGCGCCATTTTGCGAAAGAACGAATCCTGGCTTTCATCACGATCGGATTTACCCGTCACCACCACCGTCGCGGTGGTGCCCGCCGGCCACAGGTTGCCTTGTTGTTTGTCGAGACGAATGCGCACCGGCACACGCTGCGCCAGCCGCACCCATTCAAGGTTAGAATCGACGGTCGCCATGCCTTTGCTGTCATTGCTGCTGCTGGCGTTCGTGACGCCTGCGGCGATGCTATCCACCGTCCCTTTCAATACCAGGTTGCTGCCAAGCGGGGTGATCTCCGCGCGATAACCCGGGCGCACGCCTTCCAGCTTGGTCTCTTCCATGTACGCCAGAACGTAGAACGTGT
Source organism: Kosakonia sp. SOY2 (assembly GCF_027109175.1). Lineage (NCBI taxonomy): Bacteria > Pseudomonadati > Pseudomonadota > Gammaproteobacteria > Enterobacterales > Enterobacteriaceae > Kosakonia > Kosakonia sp. SOY2. The sequence goes on along the minus strand of NZ_JAPVXH010000002.1, from coordinate 31,490 downwards.
GTTGTTTTACCAGCGCCACCGCGGTGGAACCCCGGGTAATAAATTCACCGGCATACACATTCAGGTTCGTGACCCAACCATCGGCCGGTGCTCGAATGATCGTACGCTCCAGATCCAGCTTCGCCAGATCGCGTGCCGCCTGGGCTTTGGCCAGCTGATGCAGCACGGTTTGCAGGGTGTTATTGGCCTGGTCGATCTCTTCGCGCGACATGGCCTGTACGCCTAACTGATTACGCCGCCCGGCTTCGCGGCGTTTCTCCGCCACCAGCGCTTCGTAGTAAGCGACATCGGCTTCATCTTCCGCCAGCGCTTTTTGGTAACGCGGTTGATCGATGGTGAACAGCACCTGGCCCTCTTTCACCAGTTGGTTGTCATGCACATTGACGGCGGTGACAAGCCCAGTGACATCCGGCGCGATAGCGACGACGTCGGCACTAAAGCGCGCGTCGCGCGTCCAGGGCGATTCGGTGTAATAAACCCAGGCGCGGAAAATCGCGATGAACGCCAGGATCACCAGCACCATAGTGATAGCGGTGCGAGAGATATTTCTTGTTAGTGTTTTCACTTCTACCTCAAACAAACAGGCGCGACAGCAGGTAAAAAAGGCAGCAATACAGCGCAGTGTTAAACAACGCCGGGTGCCAGACAAAGTCATAGATCCCGGTGGGGACCAGCATCCGGCGCACCAGCCAGAAGATCGCCAGTGATAAAATTAATTCGACAAAAATCGGTGGGAACGACAAACCGAACACCACGATGACGGGAAACAGACTCATGTTGACCTTGATTAGACAGCGTGCAGGTGACAATTCGTTCTAACGTCACCGCAGGAGTAAGGGCAAGGAGAGCCAGGCGAGAGTGACGTGAATATTCTTAATAGATAGTATATTAACGTAACTGTTATGCTGTTATCTATATTATGTGATCTAAATCACTTTTAACTCAGAGTGAATAATGGAACGACTAAAACGCATGTCGGTGTTTGCCAAAGTGGTGGAATTAGGTTCGTTTACCGCCGCTGCCCGACAGCTACAAATGAGTGTTTCCTCCATCAGCCAGACCGTCGCCAAACTTGAAGATGAGTTGCAGGTAAAGCTGCTAAACCGCAGCACGCGCAGTCTGGGCCTCACCGAAGCGGGGAAGATTTACTATCAGGGTTGCCGCCGGATGCTGCATGAAGTGCAGGATGTTCACGAGCAGCTTTACGCCTTTAACAACACCCCCATCGGTACGCTGCGTATCGGCAGTTCTTCAACCATGGCGCAAAATGTGCTGGCAAAAATGACCGCCGACATGCTCAAAGAGCATCCGGGTTTGTCGGTAAATCTCGTCACGGGGATCCCGGCGCCGGATCTTATCGCTGACGGTCTGGATCTGGTGATCCGCGTCGGCGCATTGCAGGATTCCAGCCTCTTCTCCCGCCGCCTTGGGGCGATGCCAATGGTGGTTTGCGCGGCAAAAAGTTACCTCGCCCAGTACGGCATTCCTGAAAAGCCAGCGGATATGGTTAACCACTCATGGCTGGAATACAGCGTGCGTCCGGATAACGAATTTGAGCTGGTGGCACCAGAAGGGATCGCCACGCGATTAATCCCACAAGGGCGTTTTGTCACTAACGATCCGATGACGCTCACGCGCTGGCTGACGGCAGGCGCCGGGATCGCATTCGTGCCGTTAATGTGGGTGATCGACGAGATCAACAGCGGTCAACTTGAGATCCTGCTGCCGCGCTACCAGTCGGATCCGCGCCCGGTTTACGCGCTCTATACCGAAAAAGATAAGCTGCCGCTAAAAGTGCAGGTGTGTATTAACTATCTGACGGATTATTTTATTGAAGTGGCGAAGGTGTATCAGGGAATGCAGGGACGCAGCGTGTGAGAGAGTCACCCTCTTCGTGCGAAGAGGGTGAGAAGAGCGTTAAGCCGTACCGCCGACGGTCAGGTTATCGACTTTCAGCGTCGGTTGGCCCACCCCCACTGGCAGGCTCTGCCCCTCTTTGCCGCAGACGCCAACGCCATTATCCAGCTTCAGATCGTTACCCACCATGGAGATCTGCTGCATCGCTTCGATACCGGAGCCAATCAGCGTTGCGCCTTTCACCGCTTTGGTGACCTTACCTTTTTCAATCAGGTACGCCTCAGAAGTGGAGAAGACGAATTTACCGGAAGTGATATCAACCTGGCCGCCACCAAAATTCGGGGCGTAGATGCCGTAGTCGACAGATTCGATAATCTCCTGCGGCGTTGATTTGCCCGCCAGCATATAGGTGTTGGTCATACGCGGCATCGGCAGATGCGCGTAAGATTCACGACGCCCGTTACCGGTCGGCTTGACGCCCATCAGACGCGCGTTGAGTTTGTCCTGCATATAGCCTTTCAACACGCCGTTTTCGATAAGCACGTTATACTGGCCCGGCGTTCCTTCATCATCAATCGCCACAGAACCGCGACGATCGGCGATGGTGCCGTCGTCCACAACGGTACAGAGTTCTGAGGCCACCAGCTGCCCCATCTGGCCGCTAAATACCGATGTTCCACGGCGGTTGAAGTCGCCTTCCAGCCCGTGTCCAACCGCTTCGTGCAGCAATACGCCCGGCCAGCCCGCGCCCAGCACCACCGGCAGCGTGCCCGCAGGCGCGGCAACGGCAGAAAGATTTACCAGCGCCATACGTACGGCTTCTTTTGCCCACGCATCCGCACGAACGTCGCCATCCACATCCTGCAAGAACCAGTCATAACCAAAACGACCGCCGCCGCCGCTGGAGCCGCGCTCGCGTTTGCCGTCGTCTTCAACCTGTACGCTCACGGAAAGCCGCACCAGCGGGCGAACGTCCGCCGCCAGCGTACCATCGGTCGCCGCCACCAGAATGAGTTCGTAAACGCCAGTCAGGCTGGCGGTCACTTCCTGCACGCGTTTATCCGCCGCGCGCGCTGTTTTATCCACGCGACGCAGAATATCGAGCTTCTCTTCCCGGCTCATGCTTTGCAGCGGATCGATGCTGGTATAAAGGCTTTGATGCTCAACCGCGCCCAGCGTTTTCACTTTGCCATCGCCCTCTTCCCGCACGATGGTACGCGCAGCCTGCGCGCTCTGTTCCAGCGCCAGCAGGCTGATTTGGTCCGCATACGCAAAACCGGTTTTCTCACCGCTGACGGCGCGCACGCCCACGCCCTGGTCGATATTGTAAGAACCATCTTTAATGATGCTGTCTTCTAAAACCCAGGATTCGTGATAGCTCGACTGGAAATAGAGATCGCCGTAATCAAGACGACGCGCGGTCAGTTGACCGAGGATAGCAAACAGATCCTGATGGCTCAGGCCGTTCGCTGCCAGAAGTTGTTCACTTACCAGATTAAGACTCATCATTTTTTCTCGTCGTTGCCGCCACAGCGGACAATAAAAAGTGCGATATAAGGAGCTTGAGGCAATTCGCCGATGCCGTCAAATCATTGCTTTTTGTCCGTACGCGGCTGGCGCAGGACTTCGTTGATTTGCGGCTGATCGACCGGGCCGGTAATGCGGTAGCGCAGAATCGAGACTTTGTTCCACAGAGGCCCCAGCACTTTGCTGGCGGCAAACACCGCCGCACCGACAATCGGGTTAACGGCAAAGGCCGCCGCCACACCGACAGTCGCGGAAATTTCTGGCGCAACCACCGCTTCCATATCCAGCTCGCGGCGCACCAAATTCACCGAGCCTTTCATGGCGATATCCGCTTCCAGACCGTCCACCAGCGTATCGTCGGTATGCAGCACACCATCCTTGATCCACGCCGTGCTGCGAATGGAATCAAACCAGAACCCCTCACTGCTGAAGGTATCGCTGAAATCAAAACGCAATTTACGCCACAGCGAGTCGACGCTGAACAGGCGCAGCAACTGCCCGGCATGGCCGGTGCTGATATCGGTAATTTTGCCTTTGCCAAGACGCGTACGCAGGATGCCATTGAGCGACTCCTCCTGCGGTTGCCACGGAGTGCTGCGCCAGTGCAGGTCATAATTAATATCAAACGACGAATCACGCACCGGTGTCGGTATGCCAAAGAAGCCCATCGCAGAATCAATTTTCTCGCCGCGCAGCACGCCTTTCAGTGAAGTACGCTCCGCGCCTTCACGGTTGACCCATTCACCGTCGGCGGTGAGCCGCGCAGTGCCGCTGTCCACCAGGCCGTTCGCCAGCGTCAGCGTATCGCCCTGAATGGCGAAATCGCCATCGATGCGACCATATTTTTGCCCCCACAGCCAGCACTCTGCGCAACGCAGTTGCAAATCCGGCCAGCCGGTAAAATCGATCCGAGTCTGACCGCGCAACAGCGTTGAAGGGGAAGAGATGTCATCATCATTCGGTGCCGTGTTCGACGGGTTGTAGTAGAGGTAGCGGATCGCGGCCTGCCACGGCGCATTATCATGGATCGTCAATGTACCGCTGATTTCACGCCCCTGCGCTTCAATGGTCGAACCCGAATCTTGCGGCTGCGAAACAATGCTGAGGTTATTCCACTGCTGCCCGCCCAGCGTCAGGGCTGGCGTACGCAGCGTAATGCTCTGCGGGAAGGTGGTTGCACTGCTGACATTATTTGCCACGCCCTGCCTGAACAGACCCAGCCACTGCGCGCCGTTCATTGCTGGCAAGTTGAGTTCAAGCCCGGCCTGATCCGGCAGCGGTGGCAACGTACGGCTGTCCGAGGTCCAGATCCCGCGATCGAGCGTCAGCTTATTATTCAGCAACCAGCGGCTGTTAAAATGGTTGTTACCACCGGCATTACCGGTTAAATCGAAACTGTGCAGGTTCCCTTCTACCTTCACCTTCAGCGGCAACGCTTTGCCTGCGGGTTTATCCAGCGGCGGCGGTAACGTGCTGGCAAGGCTGCCCAGATCGCCGTCAATATTGACCTTGTAAGTAGTGCCGCCACGGTGCGGCAACTCTACGCCGACATCGCCTTTCCATGCGATGCTGCCGCGCAGCGCATCATTAAGTTGTGGGGGTAAAACGCCGGTTTTTGCCGGTTGCCAGTTTCCGTTGAGATTCACCGCCACCTGATAGGCTTTATCCCCTTCGGTGGTGGAGAAATCGAGGTTCACCGGTTGGTTAAACCAGGTTGCCTGTAGTGGTTCGCTTTTCAGCGTACCGTTCTCGAAACTGAATTTGCCGCTGAGGTTCTTCAGTGTGCTGTTAAGCGGCTTGATAAACAGGCTGTTGTTGTTCAGCGCCACGTCACCTTTGGCGACGGTCTGCTCCCCGTCCAGCGGGATATCAAGATGTAAGCGAGCGCTTACATCACCATCGATTTGCAGCTCATCCAGCGCACTACCCAGCGTATCGTGCAGCGGCGTCTCTTTGAAATAGGGCCCAACGGCTTTGCCCGGCCCGTTAATGTCGGCATCAATTAACAGCTTCTCTTTGACGTAATCCGGAATGTTGGCAGTCAGGTTGCTGGCCGTTACACCACCCAGCGCCACTTGACTACTTTTCATCCACAAGCCGTCGTTGAGGAAGTCGAGATCGATATCGAGGTTTTGCAGCGCCGGCCAGTCAGGCTGGAAAGCAAAAGTCGCGTTGCGCAGCGGCACCGCAACTTCAAACTGGCCTTCATTGTGCTTAAACGGGAAGAGCTTAGGATTACCGCCAAACAGCAGCGTGGCATCTTGCGTCTGCCCGCCTTTGATCGACGAGCTCAGATACGCTACCAGCTCTTTACCCATCAAATTTTCCGGGAAGTAGCGCCAGGCTTGCCCGGCATCTGTCACATTGATGCCGGCCAGGATACCTAACCAGGGCTCATCACCTTGCAACTGGAGATAGCGGAAATCACCGCGTGCGCGCAGAGCATTAGCCTGAACGTCGATATTGCGCCCATCCAACTGGAAGCCGTGTTCGTTATTCTGCCAGTTCAGCGTGGCAACGCCTTTTTCAATCTCCAGCGGTTCGGGGAATACCGTCTTATACGGCATCTTCGCCTGCGCGATATCAGCGGTTAAGCGCCCGTTTTCCAGGCTGCCGGCAAGCGTTCCACTGAGATGTTCAACACCAGGCAGCAGTTCCCACTGTTGCCAGGCAATATCCTGCCACTGCGCGTGGAAGCGCGTTTTTTCTGTCGCCTGCAAAGGGATATCCAGCGCCAGCTGCTCCAGCTTGCCGCGAGGCTGCATGGTATGCCAGATGTCATACAGTTCCGGTGAGATTTTCTGCGCAATCGGCAGCAGCCCCTCTAAGCCACTGAGCTCAAGGTTACTGGCACGTACGCGCAATTCATCGCTGCGCACGCTGCTGGCACCGCCCACTTCCTGTGCCGGAACCCAGGCAAAACTCAGCGCGCCCTGCGGCCAGGGGTGATCATCAATTGCGATACGCGTTACTGGTACATCAAACTGCCAGCCCTGCTGCTGACGAGAGACATGGGCGGTAAGATTATCCACCGTCATGCGGTGCTGCGTATTATTGCCCTGCCAGCTGGCACCGCCTTTTTTCAGCCATACGTCGCCGCTTTCCACCACGCCTTTGCTTAATGTCATCCAGCCTTCAAGGCTGAAGCGCGCGGTATCCAGCGCGACCTTATCCTGCATCCATTTGGCGAGCCAGGGTTTGACATCAATGTCGTCCGCCTGCAACCACACGCGGCCATTATTCAACAGCCCGTTGTCGTCGCGTAGATCCATGCGTACCTGCATAATGCCGTGCTGACCGGTGAGGCTCGACAGGCTGACTTGCCCTTCCGCACGGTGACGATCGTTGCCGTTAAGCCAGGTAAGTTGCGGGATCGCCAGCTCAGCGCGCTGCCCGGAGAGCGTTAAGAAACTGATGCGGCTGTCGCGCAGATCAAAGTGATCGAACTGGCGTAAAAACAGATCGCTGATGCGATCCGTGGTGATAGGTTCGCCGGTGTCATTGCGCTGTAGCGGGGTATTACTATGCGCGACCAGCTGATAAAAGGTGAGATTGCGAAACTGCCAGCGCATGTGCAGCAGGCTTTGCCAGACATCCAGCGCCAGCGTCACACGTTTGACCGACAGCTCGCCGCCATCGGGCAGCGTCGCGTTAATATCGCGCACATCCAGTTCAGGACCGAAATTTTCCCAGCGCGCCTGTATCTGGCTGGCCGAGACAGGAACGCCGGTTTGTGCGGTGATACGCGCCAGAATGGGCTCGCGCCAGCTATCCAGATGGGGCAGGACAAGGCGCAGCCCACTTACCAGCAGCGCCGCGATAACAATCAGCGTCGCGCCTGTAAGCAGCAATATCCCCGGCAGTCGCCTCACGCCTCTCTCCTTGTCAACCAAACCCAGACCCGCTCATGTCGCAGCACGCTGCAAATTACATCATTACTACGTCAAACTGCTCCTGATTATAGAGCGGCTCGATTTGCACTTTTACCTGCTTGCCAACGAAGATTTCCACCTCCGCCAGCGCGTGCGATTCTTCACCTTTCAGCGCTTCCGCCACCGCCGGGGAAGCGTAAACCAGGAAACGATCGGAATCATAAGCATGATGCACGCGAACGATCTCGCGCATGATTTCATAGCACACGGTTTCCACCGTTTTAACGGTGCCGCGTCCATGACAAGTGGGGCATTCATTGCAGAGGACATGTTCCACACTTTCGCGAGTGCGTTTGCGCGTCATCTCGACCAGACCAAGCTGGGAGAAACCATTAATGCTGGTTTTAACCCGATCTTTGCTCAGCGCCTGCTCCAGCGAGTGCAACACGCGACGGCGATGATCGTCATTATTCATATCGATAAAATCGATGATGATAATGCCGCCCAGATTGCGTAAGCGCAGCTGGCGGGCAATGGCCTGCGTGGCTTCAATGTTGGTGTTGAAGATGGTGTCGTCGAGATTGCGATGGCCGACAAACGCACCAGTGTTGATATCAACGGTGGTCATCGCTTCGGTTTGATCGATGATCAGATAGCCGCCCGATTTCAGTTCCACTTTGCGCTCCAGCGCGCGCTGAATTTCATTCTCCACATCGTAAAGATCGAAAATCGGCTGACGGCCGCTGTAGTGTTCGAGCTTGCTGGTCATCTCAGGAATGTATTCCGCCGTGAACTCCAGCAGCGCTTCAAACGTCAGACGCGAATCCACACGGATACGATCCAGATGAGCGTCGGCGAAATCGCGCAGCACGCGCTGCGCCAGCGCCAATTCTCCGTACAGTTTGCAGCGGCTTTGTTGGCGCTTTTTACGCTCCATCACCTTCGTCCAGACGCGCTTGAGGTACGCCGCATCGGAGGCGAGATCTTCTTCACACACGCCTTCAGCCGCAGTACGGATAATAAAACCGCCCTGCTCATCGCAATACGCCGCAACGACCTGCTTAAGGCGTTCACGCTCGGCTTCACTCTCAATACGCTGGGAAACGCCGACATGCGAAGCGCCCGGCATAAAGACCAGGTAACGGGATGGCAGTGTGATATCCGTGGTCAGGCGCGCACCTTTAGTACCCAGCGGATCTTTTACCACCTGCACCATTAAATCCTGCCCCTGGCGGACCAGTTCGGAGATGTCGCGCACGGTGAAGTTTTTCTGCTCTTCCCCGGCAACGCATTCGGTGTGCGGCATAATGTCGGAGGCGTGCAGGAACGCCGCCTTTTCCAGACCAATATCTACAAAAGCCGCCTGCATGCCCGGCAGAACCCGGCTGACCCGACCTTTGTAGATATTGCCTACTATCCCGCGCCGTGCTTCGCGCTCGATGTGAATTTCCTGCAGGATGCCGCCGTCAATATAAGCGACACGTGTTTCCGATGGAGTAACGTTGACCAACAATTCAGCCGTCATGATTATCTTTTCCCTCGCGCAGTGCGTTAAAATTGCTCAGCAATTCCCAGGTTTCCACCAGCGGTAAACCCACAACGGCATGATAACTACCGTTTATTTTTCTCACGAAACAGCCACCCAGCCCCTGAATGCCATAAGCACCGGCTTTATCCAGCGGTTCCCCGCTGGCGACGTAATCGGCGATATCCTTTTCCGATAACACTCTGAAAGTCACTTCTGTTTCCACCAGACAATCGAGCACATGCTGGCTATCTGCCAACGCAACCGCCGTCATCACCTGATGTGTTTGCCCGGAAAGCTGGCGCAACATACTGGCAGCATGCGAGGAGTCCTTTGGTTTTTCAAGCACTTCACCATTAAATATGACGATTGTGTCCGCGCCCAGCACTGGCAGATCGCTTGTGGCCATCGCCACACCGGCCTGCGCTTTTTCGCGCGCGAGGCGTAACACATACTGGCGGGCGCTCTCCTGCGCCTGACGCTGTTCCTCAATACCCGGAACAATACGCGTGAAAGTGACGCCCAGTTGGGTGAGCAACTCCTGGCGACGAGGAGAACCGGAAGCAAGCCAGATATCAGTCATAAACGCCTTATTGCACCGCAAACTGCTGGCGGATCTTACGCATTAACAGGAAGAGCCACGGCCAGAGCACGCCATTGACCAGGCTGCTCCAGAAAATTTCTGGTTTAAACGAAACATTAATAACCAGAAACTCCGCCCAGAAGACAATAACTTCTGTCGCCAGCGACAACAGCATCACCACCAGCGCCTGTTGCCAGAGCGCCAGATTACGGAACAACTGGAATTTCAGTGCGACCAGATAGGCGACAATGCTTAACGAAAGCGCGCGTACACCGAGGGTGGATCCGCTAATCAGATCCAGTATGGCACCCATCGCGAAACCCGTGCCAACATTTACGCGGTGCGGCAGCGCGAGGATCCAGTAAAGCAAAATGAGCAATACCCAGTTTGGCCGGTAGACAATGATGTCATCCGGCCAGGGCATGATTTGAAGCAACAGTGCAATTAAAAACGAGAGCCAGATAACCCAGCGCCCCTGGCTACGGTAACTTGCCACTATTGCCCTCCCGGAGAGACTTGCGGCGGCGGCTGCGTAATGCCAGTCGCCGGAGCGGGCATTGGCGCAGGCGGACCCATCGCATCAGGAGAAGGAAGTACCTGCGGCATCATCTGCAGCAGACGTTCGTTCGCCACACGATGCACATCTTCCGGTGTTCTTGGGTTAGTACCGTTACGATCCGCGCCCCACAGCAACAACAGATAACGCAAACGTTGCAGGCCTGCGGTTGGACGCGCCTGAATCACGGTATAAGCACGCTGGGTATCCAGCTTAACCGACGAGACCACCGCAACCGGATACCCTTCCGGGAAACGCCCGCCCAGACCTGATGTCACCAGCACATCGCCAACACGAATATCCGTATTCGCCGGTAAATGTTCGAGTTGCAGATCGTCTGTGCAGCCGTTACCGGCGGCAATCACGCGGATATCGTTGCGCAGCACCTGAATCGGCAGCGCATGAGTGGCATCGCAAATCAACAGGACGCGGCTGGTCAGTTTCGCTACCGCCACCACCTGCCCGACAACGCCTTTATCGCTGATCACCGGCTGGCCTTCGTACACCCCGTTCGCACTGCCTTTGTCGATAACCACCTGGTCGCTGTAAGGATCGTTAACCGTCGAGATCACCTGGGTCACCATTTTCTGCTCATCCTGACGCAGCGGAGAGCCCAGCAGTTCACGCAGGCGCGCGTTCTCCTGCTTGTACTGCCCTAACATCAGCAGTTCACTGTTTTTTAGCAGCAGTTCCTGACGTAATGCCCGGTTTTCAAGCTCAAGCTGGTCGCGCGAGGCCAACGTCTGGGAAACGTTATCTAATAATTCGCGGGGACCATTGGAAATAAAATAGAAAGGACTGACGGCAGTATCCATGTACGTTCTGATTTGACTGAACGTACCGAGGCGGCTGTCGGCAATAATGACTCCGAGCGCCACCACAACCGCCAGGAAAAGGCGAATCTGCAGTGACGGGCCACGGCTAAAAATTGGCTTCATAGGCTTTGCGTATTCTCAGGCCAGACAGATGCGAAGCGACTATCCGCTTCGCATCTGACGCGGACTATTCTTCGCTGAACAAGTCGCCGCCGTGCATGTCGATCATTTCCAGCGCCTTGCCGCCGCCGCGCGCTACGCAAGTCAGTGGATCTTCTGCAACTACAACTGGAATACCCGTTTCTTCCATCAACAGGCGGTCAAGGTTGCGCAGCAGCGCGCCACCACCGGTCAATACCATACCGCGCTCAGAGATATCAGAAGCCAGTTCCGGCGGGCACTGTTCCAGCGCAACCATCACTGCGCTCACGATGCCGGTCAGCGGTTCCTGCAGCGCTTCCAGAATTTCGTTGGAATTCAGCGTGAAGCCACGCGGAACACCTTCAGCCAGGTTACGGCCACGCACTTCGATTTCACGCACTTCATCGCCCGGGTAAGCAGAGCCAATTTCGTGTTTGATACGTTCTGCGGTCGCTTCACCAATCAGGGAGCCGTAGTTACGACGAACGTAATTAATGATCGCCTCATCGAAGCGGTCACCACCAATACGAACAGAAGAGGAGTAAACCACGCCGTTCAGGGAGATAACGGCAACTTCAGTGGTACCACCACCGATATCCACCACCATTGAACCGGTCGCTTCAGAAACCGGTAAGCCAGCCCCAATTGCAGCCGCCATCGGTTCTTCAATCAGGAACACTTCACGAGCACCAGCGCCCTGCGCGGATTCACGAATTGCGCGGCGTTCAACCTGAGTGGCGCCAACCGGCACACAAACCAGAACGCGCGGGCTCGGACGCATAAAGCTGTTGCTGTGCACTTGTTTGATAAAGTGCTGAAGCATTTTTTCGGTCACGAAGAAGTCGGCGATGACGCCGTCTTTCATCGGACGGATGGCTGCGATATTGCCCGGCGTACGACCAAGCATCTGTTTCGCTTCATGACCGACTGCGGCCACACTTTTCGGTGAACCGGCACGATCCTGGCGAATGGCCACCACGGAAGGCTCATTCAGTACGATGCCTTGTCCTTTTACATAAATCAGGGTATTCGCGGTACCCAGGTCAATGGACAGGTCATTGGAAAACATGCCACGAAATTTTTTCAACATACTAAGGGATAATCCTGAAAGCTGGGGCGGAAACAAAATCCGCTTACTTTACCAACCACACGTAGCAGCGACAAGGCATAAGAATCATCTGCTACGGTGAAAATTAGTGCAGTTTGTTTCCTTTGTTGCAAAACGACATGATTCTGCCCGGAAGTAAAAAAAGCCCATCTTCCAGTCTGTTGCGTTTGCAGTTTTTCATAAGGACAAACCGGCTTTGTTCACTGCGATAATCCGGCGGGCAGGCACGCACACCCCCAAACATGGCAGCGCGCATTATTCTACGTGAAAACGACTTAAACAGCAGTTCAAACCGAGTATCTTTGCGAATATTTTTTCACATTGGTATCGAGCGGTTGGGAAGCCGCGATAAAATCGCCCTGCCCACCCGCAACACCCCGTTCCACCAGCGTCTGCCATTCGCCACGAGAGCGAACACCGGTCGCGAAAACTCGCGTTCGCGTGCCTTTGCACGCTTCCACGAGGCTCTGCACCAGAAGCTGGTTTTCGGTGCGCTTTTCAATGTTCCTGACCAGCCCCGGATGCAGCTTTAATAACTCAACATCCAACGCTTTAATCCAACTGGTGCTCACCAACGTCAGACCCGCCTGATTTACCACCACGCGGGCGCCTAATGCGTTGATTAAACGCACCACCGACTGTAACCGGCTGATATGTTGACAAACATCCGCCTCAGCAAGTTCAAAAATAATCCGTTTACGTTGAGATTTTTCGCACTGCATTAATATATCGCGTAGCCAGCGTTGAAAACGGGGACGGATCAATGATTCCACTGTTATTTGCATGGCGAGGTTTTCTTCCGGCCAAAAACCCATAAAAGGAATCAGCCGCGTCACCTGCAGGCGGTCATACTCTTCAGCCAGGCCAAACTGCTGCACCATGGGCATATACTCTTCGGCAATCACTTCTTGTTCGCCGTCGAAAATGCGGCACATCAGCTCGCGGTGATGAACCTGGCCATCACGGTTGATCGCCGGTTTCTGATACACGCGCGGCCCGCCGCGGCTCAGCATCTGCTCAATCAGCGTCCGCCAGCGCACATTTCCACGCCCTTGCTCCGGCAAGGTGTCGTCGTACACTGACCAACTGTTTCCGCCCTGCAACACCGCGTTGCGCGCTGCGGCTTCGGCATGCTCCATGACTTGCACACCGGCTTGCCCGCTACGCCAGGCACAAATACCAATGTGCATAATGTCTTCGCGGGTCAGCGCTTTATTTGGGGGTAACCCGTCCACTGCTTTCAGGATCTGCCCGGCGATGCTCTCCGCTTCCTTTAATGTGCGATGCGGCAGCAGTACGGCGAAGTCGCTGCGATGGTAGCGAGCCAGTAACGCGCCGGGATAACGCATAATAAAAGTAGAAAGCAGATTAATGAGGGTAAAGAGATACTCTTCGGTGGTGGTTCCGCCGCTATCGCGCAGCAGATCAAAGTCCGGCAAACGGATCATCATCACCACGCCGTGCGAACCCACCTTTTCCTGATCTTCCAGCAGCGTGGCGAGCTGGTTATCAAAAAACAGACGGTTATTGAGGCCCGTTCGCTTGTCCTGCGCCGCATAGGAGCGGATAAGCGTATCCATGCGGCTACGTTGATCGCTGGCAAACTGGATATCGGTCAGCAACACATCCAGCGCGCTGCTGGTGCGTGATGGCCACTCATAAATGCTGCCGCGAACCTGCGGCCCGCGCTCGCCGTTGAGGATCCGCGTCGCGCGTGTCTCCAGCAGTTCCTGCCCGGAAAGCTGTCGCCGCAACCAGCGAACGGAGAGAAAGAGGATCACAATCATAAAACCGATCGCCACCGTCAGCGGCGCGGTGGTTAACAACGAACGAAAGTAGTTCGCCATGGGATCTTGGTAAACCAGCGTAAAGGTGAAACCGGGATTTTTCAGGGAGGGAATATGCAGCTCCCGATATTGATAGTTGCTGCCCGCCGGACGATAACTTCCGTTATGCGAATAACTGAGCACCGTGCGCTGGCCTTGCTTAATCTGAATCTCAATAATGTCTACCGGCACCATTAATTCATCAAGCTGCGGCAACAGCCGGGAAACCGGCGTTGAGATCAAGCGCGTATCAATAATTGCCGCCACTGCTTCCACACGATTGGCAACCTTATTTTGAATCGCGTTATAGAAGCTCAGTGAACATCCAATCAGGGTGACGAAAAACGCCAGCCCTGTCAGTAGCGTCACAAAAGCTGAAAATTTCGTCGTTAATCGCATCCTTGTGTTAACTCCGCTTGTATAAAGAACGAAACGATACCGCTCAGGGTTACGTCATTGAAGTAAGTGCTAACTTTGGTGTCTACCCGCGTCCCGGGATAGCGTGGAGGCGGCAGGGAAAACTGGCACCGCGTTTCATATCTGCGAGTATAGCCCTCAGAAATTTTTTGCCAACAATCAATAAGCCTGAAAAATGTCTTAACCTGACTATTTACAATGTTTGGTAACACACTCATGCTCGCGCTCACGCTTCGCTTACACCATGCTTGACGAGAGACTAACGGAGGATGTGATGAAGAAAAAACTAACTGAAGCCGATGTCACTGCGGAATCCGTTTTTATGTTACAGCGCCGCCAGGTGCTGAAAATGCTGGGAATTAGCGCCTCGGCATTGACCCTGGCACCCGGCGCGCGGGCCGATCTGTTGGACTGGTTTAAAGGCCATGACCGGCCAAAAGCGCCATCAGGAAAACCGCTCGATTTTACGCAACCTGCGCAGTGGAAAGCCTCTCTCCCGCTGACACCGGAAGAGAAAGTCACCGGCTATAACAACTTCTATGAATTTGGCCTCGATAAAGCCGATCCTGCCGCCAACGCCGGGGGAATGAAAACCGATCCCTGGACACTGACCATTGATGGTGAAGTGGCGAAACCGTTAACCCTCGACCACGCGGCGCTGACCTCGCGTTTCCCGCTGGAAGAGCGAATCTACCGGATGCGCTGCGTAGAGGCCTGGTCGATGGTGGTGCCGTGGATCGGCTTCCCGCTGCATAAACTGCTGGCGTTAGTTGAACCCACCAGCAACGCAAAATATGTCGCGTTCCAGACACTTTACGCACCGGATCAGATGCCGGGGCAAAAAGACCGATTTATCGGCGGTGGCCTTAAATACCCGTATGTTGAAGCGCTACGTATAGATGAAGCGATGCATCCGCTCACGCTGCTTGCTGTCGGGGTGTATGGCAAAGCGCTGCCGCCGCAAAACGGCGCGCCGATCCGCCTGACTGTGCCGTGGAAATATGGTTTTAAAGGCATCAAATCGATAGTCAGTATCAAGCTCACCAGTAAACGACCGCCGACCACCTGGAACCTTGCCGCGCCCGATGAATATGGTTTCTACGCCAACGTGAACCCGCATGTGGATCACCCACGCTGGTCACAAGCAACGGAACGTTTTATTGGATCCGGCGGCGCGCTGGATGTAAAACGTCAGCCAACGCTGCTGTTTAATGGCTACGCTGAAGAAGTGGCTTCGCTTTATCACGGGTTAGATCTGCGGGAGAATTTCTGAGTGCGCTTAACGGCAAAACAGGTGACATGGTTAAAAGTCGCATTGCATCTGGCGGGTCTGCTGCCTCTACTTTGGCTTTTCTGGGCGGCGAATCAGGGCTATTTCAGCGCCGATCCGGCGAAAGACATCCAGCATTTTACGGGCAGAATGGCGCTTAAATTCCTGCTCGCCAGTTTGCTGGTAGCACCGCTCGCACGCTACGCGAAACAACCTTTATTGATCAGAACCCGGCGTTTGCTGGGGCTGTGGTGCTTTGCCTGGGCGACGCTGCACCTGACCAGCTACACCTTGCTGGAACTGGGTATTAATAATCTTTCATTATTAGGACAAGAGTTGGTAACGCGCCCTTATTTAACGCTGGGTGCCGTAAGTTGGCTGATTTTGCTGGCATTGGCGTTGACCTCAACGCAATGGGCGCAGCGCAAGCTGGGAAAACGCTGGCAACAACTACACAATTTCGTCTATCTGGTGGCGATCCTCGCACCGATTCACTACCTTTGGTCGGTGAAAATCTTGTCACCGCAGCCGATCCTTTACGCTGCCGCCGCGATTGGGCTGTTAGCGTGGCGCTATAAGAAGTTTCGCCAATGGTGGCGTTAACACGCTCATTGTGTGCAGTTCTCCGCAGATCTACTATCATTCACCGCCAGATTCCGGGCGGTGGTTGATAATCTTCCCTGATAAGACCAGTATTTAGCTGCCAATTGCTACGAAATCGTTATAATGTGCGACTTTGGTTTTCCTGACAGGGGTTTTTAGCCTCTGAAAAGGTGACAATCGCGAATCGAAGGTATATTTTGTTTTTTACCCGAGAATCGCAGGAGATAGCGGCACAATGGCTGGCAAGTTCCACATATTAGTTTTGAACGGACCGAACCTGAACATGCTTGGCACCCGCGAGCCGGATAAGTACGGCACGCTTACGCTCAGCGAGATTGTTAACGGTTTGAGCACCGAAGCGGCAGCGCTTGATGTGGAACTGGCGCATTTTCAGTCAAACGCGGAGTACGCAATCATCGACCGTATTCATCAGGCTAAAGACATTATGGACTTCATCCTGATCAATCCGGCCGCGTTTACGCACACCAGTGTTGCTATCCGCGACGCATTGTTGGCAGTCGACATCCCGTTTATCGAGATCCACCTGACCAACGTGCATGCGCGGGAGCCATTCCGCCACCACTCGTATCTGTCAGATATCGCCGAAGGCGTTATTTGCGGGCTGGGTGCGGAAGGTTATTCATACGCTTTACAGACGGCGGTAAAACGCCTGTCACAATCACACTAAACAAGAGTACGGAACCCACTCATGGATATTCGTAAGATTAAGAAACTGATCGAGCTGGTTGAAGAATCAGGCATCTCCGAACTGGAAATTTCTGAAGGCGAAGAGTCTGTGCGCATCAGCCGCAGCGCGCCGAATGCTGGCTTCCCGGTGATGCAGCAGGCTTATGCTGCGCCGATGATGCAACAGCAACCAGCCCTGTCTAACGCTGTCGCAACTGCCGCAGCGCCGGAAGCCCCTGCAGCCGCAGCGGAAATCAGTGGTCACATCGTACGTTCCCCGATGGTCGGAACCTTCTATCGCACCCCGAGCCCGGACGCGAAAGCGTTTATCGAAATCGGCCAGAAAGTCAACGTGGGCGATACCCTGTGCATCGTTGAAGCCATGAAAATGATGAACCAGATCGAAGCCGATAAATCAGGCGTGGTGAAAGCCATTCTGGTTGAAAGTGGCCAACCGGTTGAATTTGACGAGCCGCTGGTCGTCATCGAGTAAACGAGGCGCACATGCTGGATAAAATTGTTATCGCCAACCGCGGCGAGATTGCACTGCGTATTCTTCGTGCCTGTAAAGAACTGGGCATCAAGACTGTCGCCGTGCACTCCACTGCGGATCGCGATTTAAAACACGTACTGCTGGCAGATGAGACCGTATGTATCGGTCCTGCGCCATCAGTAAAAAGCTATCTGAATATCCCGGCAATTATCTCCGCTGCCGAAATTACCGGCGCGGTGGCGATTCACCCGGGTTATGGCTTCCTCTCTGAGAACGCCAACTTCGCTGAGCAGGTTGAGCGCTCCGGCTTTATCTTCATCGGCCCGAAAGCAGACACCATCCGCCTGATGGGCGACAAAGTGTCGGCAATCACCGCCATGAAGAAAGCTGGCGTACCGACCGTACCGGGTTCAGACGGCCCGCTGGGCGACGATATGGATGCAAACCGCGCCCATGCTAAGCGCATCGGTTACCCGGTTATCATCAAAGCCTCCGGCGGCGGCGGCGGTCGCGGTATGCGCGTTGTGCGCAAAGACGCCGACCTGGCGCAGTCCATCAGCATGACGCGTGCGGAAGCGAAAGCCGCTTTCAACAACGACATGGTGTACATGGAAAAATACCTGGAAAATCCTCGCCACGTCGAGATCCAGGTGCTGGCCGATGGTCAGGGTAACGCTATCTATCTGGCAGAGCGCGACTGCTCCATGCAGCGCCGCCACCAGAAAGTGGTCGAAGAAGCACCAGCACCGGGCATCACCCCGGAACTGCGTCGCTATATCGGCGAGCGCTGTGCGAAAGCCTGTGTCGATATCGGCTATCGCGGAGCGGGTACGTTTGAGTTTCTGTTCGAAAACGGCGAGTTCTACTTCATCGAGATGAACACCCGTATTCAGGTTGAGCACCCGGTTACCGAAATGATTACCGGCGTTGACCTGATCAAAGAGCAGTTGCGTATCGCAGCCGGGCAGCCGCTGTCCATTAAGCAAGAAGAAGTGGTGGTGAAAGGCCATGCGGTGGAATGTCGTATTAACGCCGAAGATCCGAACACCTTCCTGCCTAGCCCGGGCAAAATCACTCGCTTCCATGCCCCTGGTGGGTTTGGTGTGCGCTGGGAATCGCATATTTACGCCGGTTACACCGTACCGCCGTATTACGATTCAATGATTGGCAAGCTGATCTGCTACGGCGAGAGCCGCGATGTGGCGATTGCGCGCATGAAGAATGCGTTGCAGGAGCTGATTATCGACGGGATCAAAACCAACGTTGATCTGCAGATGCGTATTATGAGCGACGAGAACTTCCAGCATGGTGGCACCAACATCCACTATCTGGAGAAAAAACTCGGTTTGCAGGAAAAATAATCTGCAATCAGCGCAAAAGGCCGGATCTTCCGGCCTTTTTTGTTTTTCTCTCACCAGAACTTGCCCATAGGGTACAATCCCCGCTTTCTTCATTTACAAGGGACAAAAATGGACAACCGTTTTGTTCAGGCTCACAAAGAAGCCCGCTGGGCGCTGTGGCTGACCCTTCTTTATCTTGCCGCCTGGTTAGTGTGCGCTTACCTACCGGGTACAGAGCAGGGCTTCACCGGGCTGCCGCGTTGGTTTGAACTGGCCTGCCTGCTTACGCCGCTGGTATTTGTTTTACTTTGCTGGGCGATGGTGCGTTTTATCTTCCGCGATATCTCTCTGGAGGATAACGATGCAAACTGAAATTATCGCCGTACTGATAATCTATCTGATCGTTGTCTTCGGCCTCTCTTTCTATGCGATGCGCCAGCGTAGCAGCGGTACTTTCCTGAGCGAGTACTTCCTCGGTAGCCGTTCCATGGGCGGATTTGTGCTGGCGATGACGCTGACTGCAACCTATGTTAGCGCCAGTTCGTTTATTGGCGGGCCGGGCGCCGCGTATAAATTTGGCCTTGGCTGGGTGCTGCTGGCGATGATCCAGGTTCCCACCATTTGGCTGTCGCTGGGCATTCTCGGCAAAAAATTCGCAATTCTGGCACGTCGCTATAATGCGATTACGCTCAACGACATGCTGATGGCGCGCTACCAGAGCCGCGCGGTCGTGTGGATCGCCAGCGTCAGCCTGCTGGTGGCCTTTGTCGGCGCGATTGCCGTGCAGTTTATCGGCGGCGCGCGTCTGCTGGAGACAGCGGCCGGCATCAAATACGAATCGGGCCTGCTGATCTTCGGCATTACTATCGCGTTGTATACGGCGTTTGGCGGTTTTCGCGCCAGTGTGTTAAACGACACCATGCAAGGTCTGGTGATGCTGATTGGTACGCTGGTGTTACTGGTCGGCGTGATCCATGCGGCGGGCGGATTACATAACGCCGTTGCTACCTTGCAGCATATCGATCCGAAACTGGTTAGCCCGCAGGGCGCGCACGACATTCTTTCCCCGGCGTTTATGACCTCGTTTTGGGTGCTGGTGTGTTTTGGCGTTATCGGTCTGCCGCATACCGCTGTGCGCTGTATTTCGTATAAAGACAGCAAGTCGGTGCACCGTGGGATCATTATCGGCACCATTGTCATCGCGCTGTTGATGCTGGGAATGCATCTGGCGGGAGCGCTGGGTCGTGCTGTGCTACCGAATCTGTCGGTGCCGGATCAGGTTATTCCCACATTGATGGTCGAAGTGTTGCCACCGTGGGCCGCAGGGTTGTTCCTTGCCGCACCGATGGCCGCGATCATGTCCAATGTCAACGCGCATCTGTTGCAGGCTTCCGCGACAATCATCAAAGATCTGTGGTTAAGCGCGCAGCCGACTAAAATTCGTCATGAGCCACGCTTAAAACGCATTTCCACCGTGACAACGCTGGTACTCGGCATTTTGATGATGCTGGCGGCATGGCGCCCGCCAGAGATGATCATCTGGCTGAATCTGCTGGCGTTTGGCGGGCTTGAAGCGGTATTCCTGTGGCCGCTGGTGCTGGGTCTTTACTGGGATCGCGCGAATGCCACCGGCGCGCTCAGCGCCATGATTGTTGGCGGTGCGCTGTATGCCGTGCTCGCCACCTTTAATATTCAGTACCTGGGCTTCCATCCGATTGTGCCCTCGCTGCTGTTAAGTTTGCTGGCCTTCATTGTCGGGAACCGTTTCGGTCAACCCGCGCCGCAGGCCCCACCTATTTCTGTTAATGAATAAAGAGTTATGCCATGCCTTGGATCCAACTGAAACTGAACACCACCGGCGCGAATGCGGAAGATCTGAGCGATGCTCTGATGGAAGCAGGCGCGGTGTCCATTACCTTCCAGGACACGCACGACACGCCCGTATTTGAACCGCTGCCGGGTGAAACCCGTCTGTGGGGCGATACCGACGTTATCGGCCTGTTCGATGCGGAAACCGAGATGGCGGACGTCGTTGCCCAACTCGCTCTACACCCGCTGCTCGGCGAAGGTTTCGCCCATAAAATTGAGCAACTGGAAGATAAAGACTGGGAGCGCGAATGGATGGACAACTTCCACCCGATGCGCTTTGGCGAACGCCTGTGGATCTGCCCGAGCTGGCGCGAGGTGCCGGATGCCAATGCGGTGAATGTGATGCTCGATCCGGGTCTGGCATTCGGAACCGGCACGCACCCAACCACCTCGTTGTGTCTGCAATGGCTCGATGGCCTGGATCTTGTCGGCAAAACTGTGATCGATTTTGGCTGCGGTTCCGGGATCCTTGCGATCGCCGCCCTGAAACTGGGTGCGGCTAAAGCGATCGGTATTGATATCGATCCGCAAGCGATCCAGGCAAGCCGTGATAACGCCGAGCGCAACGGCGTTTCCGAGCGTCTCGAGTTGTACCTGCCGAAAGACCAGCCAGACGCGATGAAAGCCGATGTGGTGGTTGCCAATATTCTGGCTGGCCCGTTGCGTGAACTGGCGCCGCTAATCAGCGTATTGCCCGTCGAGGGCGGCTTGCTGGGGCTCTCTGGTATCCTTGCCAGCCAGGCAGATAGCGTGTGCGAAGCCTATGCCGAACTCTTTACCCTGGATCCGGTGGTCGAGAAAGAAGAGTGGTGCCGTATCACGGGACAGAAAAGGTAAAACTGAACGCGGCCTGCGGGCCACGTTTCGCGGAGCCAGCGCGCTGAACTGTCGAAAAAACCAGCCAAAATGCCGATCAAAAAATTGCGAGCAGCTTCGCAAAAATCGTCATTTTTGTCTGAAAAAACAGCAGTTCAGCCGCTTATCACCCGCGAAAAAACGATAACTTGTGCGAATTTATGCGTTATGTGAAATTTTTATCTTTTACATAACCCTATGAAAAACATGATTTAATACGTTTATTGCCCCGGTGGACTGGCTATTCCTTGATCTACAACAGAGGATTGCTCAAAGTTTGGCCTTTCATCTCGTGCAAAAAATGCGTAATATACGCCGCCTTGCAGTCACAGTATGGTCATTTCTTAACTCATGCGCATCGGACACCACCAGCTCAGAAATCGCCTGATCGCAGCGCCCATGGCTGGCATTACTGACAGACCATTCCGGACGTTGTGCTACGAGATGGGAGCCGGTTTAACCGTATCCGAGATGATGTCTTCTAACCCACAAGTGTGGGAAAGCGACAAGTCCCGACTGCGGATGGTGCACATTGATGAACCCGGTATTCGCACCGTGCAAATTGCTGGCAGCGACCCGGATGAAATGGCGGAAGCCGCACGTATTAACGTGGAAAGCGGCGCCCAGATTATTGATATCAATATGGGTTGCCCGGCTAAAAAAGTGAATCGCAAGCTTGCAGGTTCCGCCCTGCTGCAATACCCGGATCTGGTGAAGTCGATCCTGACCTCGGTAGTTAATGCAGTGGATGTTCCTGTCACTCTGAAGATTCGCACGGGTTGGGCTCCAGAACACCGTAACTGCGTAGAAATTGCCCAACTGGCTGAAGAGTGTGGTATTCAGGCTCTGACCATTCATGGACGCACCCGCGCCTGTTTGTTCAACGGAGACGCTGAGTACGACAGTATTCGGGCAGTTAAGCAGAAAGTTTCCATTCCGGTTATCGCGAATGGCGACATTACTGACCCGCTTAAAGCCAGAGCTGTGCTCGACTATACAGGGGCGGATGCCCTGATGATAGGCCGCGCAGCTCAGGGAAGACCCTGGATCTTCCGGGAAATCCAGCATTATCTGGACACTGGGGAGCTGCTGGCCCCGCTGCCTTTGGCAGAGGTTAAGCGCTTGCTTTGCGCGCACGTTCGGGAACTGCATGACTTTTACGGTCAGGCGAAAGGTTACCGAATCGCACGCAAACACGTCTCCTGGTATCTCCAGGAGCACGCTCCGAATGACCAGTTTCGGCGCACATTCAACGCCATTGAGAATGCCAGCGAACAGCTGGAGGCGTTGGAGGCATACTTCGAAAATTTTGCGTAAACAGAAATAAAGAGCTGACAGAACTATGTTCGAACAACGCGTAAATTCTGACGTACTGACCGTTTCTACCGTTAACTCTCAGGATCAGGTAACCCAAAAACCGCTCCGTGACTCGGTAAAACAGGCACTGAAGAACTATTTTGCTCAACTGAATGGTCAGGATGTTAATGACCTGTATGAGCTGGTACTGGCTGAAGTAGAACAGCCACTGTTGGACATGGTGATGCAATACACCCGTGGTAATCAGACCCGCGCGGCGCTGATGATGGGCATCAACCGCGGTACGCTGCGTAAAAAACTGAAAAAATACGGCATGAACTGATTTTTAATCAGTGAGTTGTATTGATAAAAAGGCGCTAACCGGCATGGGAAAGCGCCTTTTTTATTGCCTGAAATAGCGCTAAAAACCCCGCTTTCCCTGTCATTCCGGGGTTACGGATTCGTGTATATTTCAACAAATGGTTGCAAGAAAGGGAGATACGGAATGATTCGCAAGTATTGGTGGCTGGTGGCTTTCGCCCTGTCGATTCTCATGCTGGATAGCTTAATCATGTACTGGGTTGAGTATATGACCACCGAGATCGATAAGTGCCGCAATATGAACTCCGTAAATCCGCTCAAACTGGTTAACTGCAATAATCTGTAAGTGATTGCTTGTAGCGAAAATTCGCGAAAATGTAGCCATCACCCTGATTAACGCAGGGATTTAAATCATTTTGAGCCATCTCCATACGATGCTAATGTCTCAGCCCTTTTCGCCAGTCCGATCGTAGTAATGCGTAACGCCCTTAGTGAATGAGTTGATGACACCATGCTGGATAGCCAATACGACTATATCCTTGTTGTTGTTTCTTTTATCGTAGCCATTTTAGCCTCTTATACCGCCCTGAATATGGCCGGCCGAGTTTCCACCAGCAGCAAGGGATCGTCATGGGTCTGGCTCAGCGGTGGCGGCGTAGCGATGGGGATAGGCATCTGGGCGATGCATTTTATCGGCATGCTGGCGATGAACATGTCGATGAACATGCGCTACGAACCGTTTCTCACGGCCCTCTCCATGGTTATCGCGATCGGCTCTTCGTTGTTCGCGCTGTGGCTGGTGAGCGCCCCGCATCTGCATCTGCGTCGCCTGATCCCGGGCGCAATTGTCATGGGCCTGGGTATTGCAGCGATGCACTATACCGGCATGGCGGCGCTTCAGGTCTCCCCGGCCATTATCTGGAATCTGAACTGGGTCGCCTTATCGTTAGCGATCGCGCTGGTCGCCTCTTTCGCCGCTCTGTGGCTCACATTTCATCTACGTCATGAAGCGGCCCAGGTTGCGCTGATGCGTTTTGGTGCGGCAATTTTAATGGGCGTCGCCATTGCTGGTATGCATTACACCGGCATGATGGCGGCTCAAATCCCTCACCAACATGCCATGGGGCATAACGGTTTTAACAATAACTGGTTAGCCGTACTGGTCGGCATGATGGCCTTCTCGGTGCTGGGCATTACGCTACTGGTGTCGATGTTTGATGCGCGTCTGCAGGCGAAAACCTCGCTACTGGCAACTTCACTGGCGGCCGCAAACCGCGAACTGGCGCGGCTGGCGTTGCACGATACCTTAACGCGTCTGCCTAACCGCGTGTTGCTGGAAGATCGCCTTGAACAGGCCATCAACAAAGCCAAACGCGAAGGCTCTTTCTTCGCGCTGATGTTTATGGATCTCGACGGTTTCAAAACCGTCAACGACGCCTGGGGCCACGATGTCGGCGATAAATTGCTGGTCGCGGTGACCGATCGCCTGACGCAAAAATTAAAAGGGCAATACACGCTGGCGCGCATTGGTGGTGACGAGTTTGTTCTGCTGGCAGAAGTCAGCGCGCCAGATGAAGCAGCAACGCTTGCCAGTTCGTTGGTACGCGTGATCGATAAGCCCTTCACTATCGATCCCTATGACGTGATGGTGACGCTGAGCGTCGGTATTGCGCTTTATCCGCATGACGGCAAGAACGAACGGGAACTGATGTTCAACGCTGATGCGGCGATGTATCACACCAAGCATATGGGCCGTAACGGTTACCACTTCTTTCAGCCCTCGATGAACACGCTGGCGCAAACACAGCTGCAGTTACTCAATGATTTGTGGATGGCACTGGAGCGCCAGGAGTTCCGGCTGGTTTATCAGCCCAAATTTAAAGCCCCCGCGGGGCCGGTTATCGGCTTTGAGGCGCTGTTGCGCTGGCATCACCCTTACCAGGGCGTGCTCACTCCGGATGTTTTTTTGCCGCTGGCGGAGAAAACCGGTCTGATTGTGCCGCTTGGTAACTGGGTAGTGGACGAAGCCTGCCGTCAGCTTGGCGAATGGCGTAAAATGGGGCACCTTGACTGGTCTGTGGCGGTCAACCTTTCCACCCTGCAATTTGAACAGAGTTCTCTGGTGGCAACGGTTATGGAGGCGCTGAAAAAGCATGATGTGCCGCCGCAAAAATTAATCCTGGAAGTGACCGAAACCACGGCAATGAGCAATCCGGATGAGAGTGTGCGCGTGTTGACGGAGCTGACAGATGCGGGCGTTCAAGCCTCAATCGATGATTTTGGTACAGGCTACTCCAGCCTGCTGTATCTGAAACGTCTTCCGGCCTGCGAATTAAAAATCGATCGTGCGTTTGTTCGTGAGTTAAGCCGGGAAGGCGAAGATGCCACCATCGTCTCCGCCATCGTAGCGTTAGCCAGGACGCTGAATTTAAAAGTTGTAGCGGAAGGTGTGGAAACAGAAGAACAACAAAAATTTCTTACTGAGCTGGGCTGTAATACGTTGCAGGGGTATTTATTAGGTAAACCGGTGAGCGCGGAGTCTATTACTTCTTACGGAAATAAACTTCCCCCGCCCGAGCCCCTCTCCTGAAGATGGATTGATTTAAATAAAGCGCCTGCAGGCGCTTTTGTTTTACCAAAGCCGTAAACTAGATTATTCTTATAAAAATAATGCTATGCACCATCTCTATTTAATCAAGCGCTTACGCATTGCAATAGAATTTTTTATTTCACCCTTCATCTTTTCTGCACTATTTAACCTGCGACGTGGTTTTGTCTTCATGATTTTTACAAAGAACATAATTTGAGATTATTGCACCCGGGAATTTGCGCAGGCGAATGGTAAAATATGCCTTATCGATTCTGGACAGGTATCGTAATTATTGATATCGGGGATCGTGATTATTTCGAGGTAATATTATGAAAAAATTCATTTCCGTGGCATTACTGGCGACATTCCTGGCAGGCTGTGCCCACGATTCTCCTTGTGTTCCAGTGTACGATGATCAAGGTCGTCTGGTACATACCAATACCTGTATGAAAGGCACAACTCAGGATAACTGGGAAACTGCCGGCGCAATTGCTGGTGGCGCAGCGGCGATTGCCGGTCTGACGCTCGGTATCGTAGCGCTGACGAAATAGTTTAAAAGGCCAAAAGTTATAAAAAGCGCGGTTTGCCGCGCTTTTGCTTTATTAAGGTGCAGTTAATTTTGCATAAGTAAATTTTCAGCCCCATAAGCAAGCAGTAATAAAAAAATAAGCACAGTTTTCCTTTTATCTGCCCCTACTGTTTTTCACTTTTTCCTCTTTTTCTCTATTTTTGCGTGACCCATTTCACAAAGCGATGCTAATCAAGATATTGCTTATATTCACGCAGGAAACTTGTCTGTTAATTCCCTCTTAACGGCGCTCTCTTTTTGCTCTGTTTTGTGGCGTAGGTTGTATTTTTGCACCACAAGGGGGCAATGGTTTTATTTTTTCCTGTCTACACTCTCAATATTGCGCCTGTGCTAGCCAAATAACGCCACGCGCAAAACTGGCACTACCTTTGCTTTAAAGAGTATGGCCATCGCCACAGACAGGTTCAGGCGTTTCCCGAACGCCTTATATAACGATAAATTTTTCGCCACACAGGATGCATTATGAAAAAGATGATGATCGCCAGCCTGGCCGCTGCCGGTGTACTGTTTGCTGTCGCAAATCAGGCACATGCAGGCGCAACGCTGGATGCCGTTAAAAAGAAAGGTTTCGTACAATGCGGTATCAGCGACGGTCTGCCTGGCTTTTCCTACGCGGATGCGAGCGGTAAATTCACCGGTATCGACGTGGACGTTTGCCGCGGCGTTGCCGCCGCCGTATTCGGTGACGACACGAAAGTAAAATATACCCCGCTGACGGCCAAAGAGCGTTTTACCGCTCTGCAATCTGGCGAAGTGGATATGCTCTCCCGTAATACTACCTGGACCTCTTCCCGCGATGGCGGCATGGGCCTGTCATTCACTGGCGTAACCTATTACGACGGTATCGGCTTCCTGACCCACAACAAAGCAGGCCTGAAAAGCGCTAAAGAGCTGGATGGCGCAACCGTTTGTATTCAGGCGGGCACCGATACTGAGCTGAACGTGGCGGATTATTTTAAATCCAACAAAATGAAATATACGCCGGTGACCTTCGACCGTTCCGATGAATCCGCGAAAGCGCTGGAATCAGGCCGTTGCGATACACTCGCTTCCGACCAGTCTCAGCTGTATGCATTGCGTATCAAACTGAGCAACCCGGCAGAGTGGATCGTATTGCCGGAAGTGATCTCGAAAGAGCCGCTGGGGCCGGTGGTTCGCCGTGGTGATGATGACTGGTTCTCGATTGTTCGCTGGACGCTGTTCGCCATGCTGAACGCAGAAGAGATGGGTGTTAACTCGAAAAACGTCGATGAGAAAGCCGCTAACCCAGCAACGCCGGATATGGCACACCTGTTAGGTAAAGAAGGTGACTTCGGTAAAGACCTGAAGCTGGATAACAAGTGGGCTTACAACATCATTAAGAAAGTCGGTAACTATTCAGAAATCTTTGAACGTAACGTCGGTTCTGAAAGCCCGCTGAAAATCAAACGCGGCCAGAACAACCTCTGGAACAACGGCGGTATTCAGTACGCTCCGCCAGTGCGCTAATACGTAAGTGCTGTAACGGGCGCTACGCTTGCGTGGCGCCCAGCCCAGAGTCATGGTTACTGAGGTTTTCCTATGTCCCATCGCCGCCCAACCGTGAAAGGCGCTATCTCCCTTTCTAACCCTGCGGTTCGCGCCTGGCTGTTTCAAATCCTTGCGATTATCGCCGTGGTCGTTGTCGCCATTTATTTAATACACAACACCGTTACTAATCTGAATAACCGCGGCATTACCTCCGGCTTTGCCTTTCTGGATCGCGCCGCCGGTTTTGGTATTGTTCAACATCTTATTGATTATGAACAAGGTGACACCTACGGACGTGTATTTCTTGTAGGCTTACTTAACACGCTGCTGGTTTCCGCGCTGTGCATTGTGTTCGCTTCGTTTCTCGGTTTTTTCCTCGGCCTCGCTCGTCTGTCTGAAAACTGGCTACTGCGGAAGCTATCGACCATCTATATCGAAACGTTCCGTAATATCCCGCCGCTGTTGCAGATCTTTTTCTGGTACTTCGCGGTGCTGCGTAACCTACCCGGCCCGCGCCAGGCGGTCAACGCAATGGAGCTGGTGTTTCTGAGCAACCGGGGCTTGTATATACCCTCCCCGCAAATGGGCGAGGGCATGCTGGCGTTCGCGGGCGCGATAATCCTGGCGGTGGCTATCTCCGTCGGTCTGTTTCGCTTTAATAAAATGCATCAAATCAAAACCGGGCAGCTACGCCGTACATGGCCTGCCGCGCTGGGGTTGATTATCCTGCTGCCGCTGGTAGCGCACTGGGTGTTTGGTGCAGCGCTGCACTGGGATGTTCCGCATCTGCGCGGCTTCAACTTCCAGGGCGGTATGGTGCTGATCCCGGAACTCGCCGCGCTTACCATTGCGCTGTCGGTCTACACTTCCGCGTTTATCGCTGAGATCATTCGTTCAGGTATTCAGTCAGTGCCCTATGGGCAGCACGAAGCGGCACGTTCTCTCGGCTTGCCTAATCCGGTAACGCTGCGACAGGTGATTATTCCGCAGGCGCTGCGCGTGATTATCCCTCCGCTGACCAGCCAGTATCTGAATATCGCCAAAAACTCCTCGCTGGCAGCGGCAATTGGTTATCCGGATATGGTGTCGCTGTTTGCCGGAACGGTGCTGAATCAGACCGGCCAGGCGATTGAAACTATCGCTATTACCATGTCGGTTTACTTGCTCATCAGCCTGTCGATTTCGTTACTGATGAACATCTATAACCGCCGCATTGCCCTGATTGAGCGCTAAGGAACCTTGATGACAAAAGCAATTCTGTCTCCCTCCACGCGCCAGACACCTGCAGGAAGCAATGGCGCGATAGTGTGGGTACGAAAAAATCTGTTCTCCAGTTGGTCAAACTCGCTGCTGACGCTGCTGTGTCTGTGGTTAATGTGGGAGTTGATTCCCCCTTTGCTGGACTGGGCGCTGTTTCAGGCGAACTGGTTTGGTTCGACACGTGCCGATTGTACGAAAGCAGGCGCGTGCTGGGTGTTTATCCACGAGCGTTTTGGCCAGTTTATGTATGGCCTCTACCCGCATGATCAACGCTGGCGTATTAATGTAGCGCTGCTCGTTGGCCTGCTCTCTATCGCACCGATGTTCTGGAAGGCGCTGCCGCGTCGCGGGCGTTATATCGCTTGCTGGGCGGTAATTTATCCGCTTGTCGTGTGGTGGTTGTTGTTTGGCGGATTTCTGGGGCTGGAACGGGTTGAAACCCGCCAGTGGGGCGGTCTGACCCTGACATTGATCATCGCCTCTGTTGGTATTGCTGGCGCACTACCACTGGGGATTTTGCTGGCGTTGGGTCGCCGTTCGAAAATGCCGGTGGTTCGCGTGTTATCGGTCATTTTCATTGAGTTCTGGCGCGGCGTTCCCTTAATTACCGTGCTGTTTATGTCCTCGGTGATGCTGCCGCTGTTTATGTCGGAAGGCACCAGTATCGATAAACTGATCCGTGCGCTGGTCGGTGTGATCCTGTTTCAGTCCGCTTATGTGGCGGAGGTGGTGCGTGGCGGCTTGCAGGCGCTGCCGAAGGGGCAATATGAAGCGGCGGAATCTCTGGCACTGGGGTACTGGAAAACGCAAGGGCTGGTGATCTTACCGCAGGCGCTGAAGCTGGTGATCCCGGGGCTTGTGAACACCATCATTGCTCTGTTCAAAGATACGAGTCTGGTGATCATCATCGGCTTGTTTGATCTGTTCAGCAGCGTACAGCAAGCCACGGTTGATCCTGCATGGCTTGGGATGTCCACCGAAGGCTATGTTTTTGCTGCCTTAGTTTATTGGTTTTTTTGTTTTAGCATGTCGCGCTACAGCCAACATCTGGAGAAGCGCTTTAACACCGGGCGTACACCGCACTGAGGATCCCCATGAGTAATACAACTATGCAATCTGGCGACGCGATGATTACGCTCGAAAATGTGAATAAGTGGTACGGGCAGTTCCATGTACTGAAAGATATTAATCTCAATGTTAAACAGGGCGAGCGCATTGTGCTTTGCGGCCCGTCCGGTTCTGGAAAGTCGACAACGATCCGCTGTATTAACCATCTGGAAGAGCATCAACAAGGGCGTATTGTCGTTGATGGCATTGAGTTAAATGAAGATATCCGCAATATCGAAAAGATCCGCCAGGAAGTGGGAATGGTGTTCCAGCACTTTAATTTATTCCCGCATCTGACCGTCTTGCAAAACTGTACGCTGGCACCGATTTGGGTACGTAAGATGCCCAAGAAGGAGGCTGAAGCGCTGGCAATGCATTATCTTGAACGTGTGCGCATTGCCGAGCATGCGCATAAGTTTCCGGGGCAGATTTCCGGTGGTCAACAGCAACGTGTGGCGATCGCCCGTTCATTATGTATGAAGCCTAAAATCATGCTGTTCGATGAGCCAACTTCAGCGCTGGATCCGGAGATGGTAAAAGAGGTGCTGGATACCATGATTGGACTGGCGCAGTCCGGCATGACGATGTTGTGTGTCACCCACGAGATGGGTTTTGCGCGTACCGTTGCCGATCGCGTGATCTTTATGGATCGGGGTGAAATCGTTGAACAAGCACCGCCGGAAGAGTTCTTCGCGAATCCGAAATCAGAACGTACCCGCGCGTTTTTGTCGCAGGTTATTCATTGACCTCTCCCCGATTGTTACAGGCCACTCATGCGGGTGGCCTTTTTTATTGCCGACGCAAAAGCATGTCGTGCAAATATGTTTAGCAAAAAGTTGAGGACCGGCTTTATTTTTTGGCTACCTATCTCACTGAGTTGGTCGAGCGCACTTCTTACGAATTCCGGGACACGCTAATCAATACCGCCTTACATATAGGTGGTGCTTTGCATGGTATGTACTTGCTTGTTTGCCCGACGTTCCTGACTCTCGCAGGGGAGACCACACTATTATTGGTGCTACGCGTTGCACTTCTGATTGAGGGTGTCTGATGTCTGGCTGTTGAAGGGAAACGGCTTGCTCGCTACCTCTTTAGATCTGCGGCGCTTAAGTCTATTCATGCTCAAAGTGCTACTGACCTGGTGGAAATGGTTTGAATGCGGCCATCATGTGCAAGGTTGTAAGCAGAAAAGCAAAAGGCCCAGTCTTTCGACTGGGCCTTTTGCTTTATTTGATGCCTGGCAGTTCCCTACTCTCGCATGGGGAGACCCCACACTACCATCGGCGCTACGGCGTTTCACTTCTGAGTTCGGCATGGGGTCAGGTGGGACCACCGCGCTAGTGCCGCCAGGCAAATTCTTTTCTAAGTGCCAAACTTTAACCGTTATAACTGGTGCTGATACCCAGAGTCGAACTGGGGACCTCACCCTTACCAAGGGTGCGCTCTACCAACTGAGCCATATCAGCACACTAAA
>NZ_JAPVXH010000019.1:0-1097 GCF_027109175.1 Kosakonia sp. SOY2 | reverse complement strand
AGAACTTTTGCTACAACGCCCGCGCCAACGGTACGGCCGCCTTCACGGATTGCGAAACGCAGACCATCGTCCATCGCAATCGGGTGAATCAGGGTAACAACCATTTTGATGTTGTCGCCCGGCATTACCATCTCTACGCCTTCCGGCAGTTCGATGGTGCCAGTCACGTCAGTTGTACGGAAGTAGAACTGCGGACGGTAGCCTTTGAAGAACGGAGTGTGACGGCCGCCTTCATCTTTGGACAGAATGTACACTTCAGATTCGAATTTGGTGTGCGGCTTGATGGAACCCGGCTTAGCCAGTACCTGACCACGTTCGATTTCTTCACGTTTGATACCACGCAGCAGAACACCTACGTTCTCACCAGCACGGCCTTCGTCCAGCAGTTTGCGGAACATTTCAACGCCGGTACAGGTTGATTTCGCGGTGTCTTTGATACCAACGATTTCAACTTCTTCACCCACTTTGATGATACCGCGCTCTACACGACCGGTAACAACGGTACCACGACCGGAGATGGAGAATACGTCTTCGATCGGCAGCAGGAACGGCTTGTCAATCGCACGCTCTGGTTCCGGAATGTAGGAATCCAGGAAGCCAGCCAGTTCGATGATTTTCGCTTCCCACTCTGCTTCGCCTTCCAGCGCTTTCAGAGCAGAACCACGAACGATCGGCGTGTCGTCGCCCGGGAAATCGTACTGAGACAGCAGTTCACGAACTTCCATCTCTACCAGTTCCAGCAGCTCTTCGTCATCAACCATGTCACATTTGTTCAGGAACACGATGATGTACGGAACGCCTACCTGACGACCCAGCAGGATGTGCTCACGGGTCTGCGGCATCGGGCCGTCAGTCGCAGCAACAACCAGGATCGCGCCGTCCATCTGCGCAGCACCGGTGATCATGTTTTTAACATAGTCGGCGTGGCCCGGGCAGTCTACGTGTGCGTAGTGGCGAGTCGGGGTGTCATATTCAACGTGAGACGTGTTGATGGTGATACCACGAGCTTTTTCTTCCGGCGCGTTATCGATCTGGTCGAATGCGCGAGCAGAACCACCGTAGGTTTTAGCCAGAACGGTAGTGATTGCAGCAGTCAG
>NZ_JAPVXH010000018.1:0-1381 GCF_027109175.1 Kosakonia sp. SOY2 | reverse complement strand
TCTGCTGAATCAGCGGGATGGGTTGAATGTCACTGGCTGGACGGAGCCAGCAACCCAGACAGGAGTTGGTAAAGATAAGTTATATTTGAGTATTCAGGATTTTCCGGTTGATGGCCTGACTATCAAAAAGTGGGAAACACACGAATATCACAACTGTACCTGCCAGATCGATGTCACATACTATAACTCGCAGTATGTTCCTGACGTTGACGAGCAAATCCAAAAGGTAGCTTCATCCATTGCGCATACTTCAGTCAGTGCCAGTGGTGGTGCAGGTAGCATCACCTCCGGGCGAGATATTTCTCTGTATGCCGGCGTGCTGGATAATCAGGCGAGTAACATTCTGGGTGCCCGTAATATCGCGTTATATGGCACTAATCTCAATAACCAGAGCTATCAGGATGGAACTGCTGCGACATATTTCACGTACAAATATTCGTACACGACTGATTCATCAAGGTCGACTAAGGAATATATCGCCCCATCGCGTAATGGTTATTTCCTTTACGAGTTAACCGGACAGACAACCGAAGCGACAAATGGCCAGAACTACCGTGCCGTTATCCAGGCCGGTGGCAATGTCAGCGCCAACTTCAGCAGCAATATCAGTAACACCAGCACAACCGCCAATGCCGGTGGCGTCAGCGGCACCATTACCGCTCCATCACTGAATACCCTGAGCAATCAGAGTATTGGCGCTAGCGTGGCAAAACAGGCACTCGCCGCAGGGCCGGTGACTGTGAACTCCCCGCAGTGGCAGGATCAACTGCACAACGCCCTGCAGCAAATTAACGGCGGTGGCGCGCTGGATAACGCCAGCGCAAATGGTGCCGCGCTGGCAAACATCGGCAGCCAGCAGAAAGGCAGCGCCAGCCTTGGCAGCGCGGGTAGCCTGGCAGGCGCGGGCGTCACCAGCGCGGTGCTGAAAGACACCCACGCTGGCGCGCTTGACGCGCATCAGGGGAAAGCCGTTGATACCAGTGCCTACCCGTTGCCTTCCGGTAATAACGGCTACTTTGTGGTGTCAGCTAACCCGAAAAGCCCGTACCTCATCACCGTTAACCCGAAACTGGACGGGCTTGGCCAGTTAGATCCGGCGCTGTTTGGCGATCTGAACAAACTGCTCGGCGTGACGCCGTCTGCCGCCCCGCGCGAAACCAGCAGCACTTATACCGATGAGAAGCAGTTTCTCGGTTCCGCCTACATGCTGGATCGCATCAAACTCAACCCGGATCACGACTACCGCTTCCTCGGCGATGCGGCGTTTGACACGCGCTATGTCAGTAACGTCGTGCTGAACCAGACCGGTAACCGCTATCTGAACGGCATCGGTTCCGATCTCGACCAGATGCGTTACCTGATGGATAACGCCGCTAACACG
>NZ_JAPVXH010000017.1:0-1582 GCF_027109175.1 Kosakonia sp. SOY2 | reverse complement strand
TGCGCTAGCGGCGTTATCCATCAGGTAACGCATCTGATCCAGATCGGAACCGATACCGTTCAGGTAACGGTTACCGGTCTGGTTCAGCACAACGTTACTGACATAGCGCGTGTCAAACGCCGCATCGCCGAGGAAGCGATAGTCATGGTCCGGGTTAAGTTTGATGCGATCCAGCATGTAGGCAGAGCCGAGGAACTGCTTCTCATTGGTATAGGTGCTGCTGGTTTCACGCGGGGCGGCAGATGGCGTCACGCCGAGCAGTTTGTTCAGATCGCCAAACAGCGCCGGATCTAACTGGCCAAGCCCGTCGAGTTTCGGGTTAACGGTGATGAGGTACGGGCTTTTCGGGTTAGCCGACACCACAAAGTAGCCGTTATTACCGGACGGCAACGGGTAGGCGCTGGTATCGACGGATTTGCCCTGCTGTGGAGTGGTGTTGGTATTTTTCAGTACCGCATTTGTTACTCCTGCGCCTGCCAGGCTGCCCGCGCTGCCTAGGCTGGCGCTGCTTTTCTGCTGGCTACCAATGTTTGCCAGCGCGGCACCATTTGCGCTGGCGTTATCCAGCGTGCCGCCACCGTTAATCTGCTGCAGGGCATTTTGCAGTTGATCCTGCCACTGCGGTGAGTTTATGGTGACCGGACCTACCAGATTTTGTTTCGCGATACCACCGTTGATGTTCTGGTTACTCAGAGTATTCAGGGACGGCGCGGTGAGGGTTCCCGCGACACCACCGGCATTCGCGGTCGTATTTGTATTGCTGATATTGCTGCTGAAGTTTGCGCTGACGTTACCACTGGCCTGGATAACAGAGCGGTATATATTTCCGGGAGTAAAATTCGACTCTTTACCTTTTAATGTATATGTCGCTGAAAAGGCATTTACAACATAGCGTGGCGTGTAATCAAGATCAGAGCCATTATGTTTATCATCCAGGATGATTAAATTTTCAGGGGCATCTTTAATCGCTACATTAAGGTCGCTGCCAGCTTCGTTGACCCCGTAGTTTTCCATCCATGAATTCGAGCTAAATCGATAATATTGCGTCGTTGTTCCACTTTTGACCGGAACAATAAAGTCATCTGCTTCCTTATAATTATATGGATTGGATGTTGTTTTTGTAATGAGTTGTACATTACCAGCCAGATTATATTCATAAACAAGCTGATCGGTATAAACACCGCCGGTATAGCTCTGGTTATTCAGTTTGCTGCCGCTCAACTGAATATTTCTGTTAGCTAATACAGAGCTCGCCAGATTATCCAGCGTTGTCGCATTTACTGTTAAATCTCTGCCTGATGAGACGCGTGCCGCTCCACCTGTGCTATTAACCTGTATTTCACGCGACCCCGTCGTACGGTTAAGCGTTAAATATTCCTGATATGGCAAATAGACATAACGAATATTGTAAAAGCCGGGGGAATCGTTCGGATGATTCGCATCATCCCATGTCTCTTTGTAAATCATAAAGTGAGGATTATCTCTCACCGTAACATTAACAGTGGTCGGTACACTCGCTGGATCGAAGGCTCCGGGAACGGTAATTTCACTAACACTCAACCCATCCCGCTGATTCAGCAGG
>NZ_JAPVXH010000015.1:0-2068 GCF_027109175.1 Kosakonia sp. SOY2 | reverse complement strand
TCCGCGCCGGGACGCTGCGCAACAACGGGCGCCTCACCGGCGATACGCTGGCACTGGATGCCGGCACACTCGTCAACAATGGATTGTGGCAGGGTACGCACGGTCTGACGCTGAACGCCGGTACGCTCATCACCGGCGCGAACTCGCGCACGCTGAGCGGCGGCGATTTCACGCTGAACGCCGGGCAACTGAACACCGGAGGCACCCTGCAGGGCGGGCGGGTCAGTGTGACGGCGGATGACTGGACGCTCGGCGGTTCGCTGCTGAGCCAGGGCAGTCTGAACGCGGATGTGGCGGGCACGCTGGCACTGCCGGGCGCGCTTACCAGCCAGGGAGCGATGACGCTCCGTGCGCAGACGCTGAATAACGACGGACAACTGCTCAGCGCCGGGGACATCACCCTGCGCGGGCAACAACTTACCAACAACGGCAGCGTGCAGGGCAAAACGCTGTCGGCACATGAAGGCCGTGTCATCAACAACGGCACGCTGACCGGCCTCGACAGTCTGGCGCTGGATAACAGCCAGGCCACGGCGACCCTGATGGCGCGGATGGCGATGGCTGCCCCGCAACTGGAGCTGATTAACGCCGGTTCGCTGCTGACGCAGGGCACGCTGGATATCACCGCCGGGAGTGTGAACAACACCGGCACCTGGCAGGGCAATAACATTCTGCTGGCGGCGCAGTCGCTGGATAACCGCGGTGCCATTCAGAGCGCCGGGGCACTGAACCTTCAGCTTGCCGGTGACCTGACGTCCGCTGCAGGCAGCAAAATCACCGCCATGGGCACGGCGGCACTGCAGGCACTGTCGCTGACGAACAGCGGCCAGTGGGCGGCGAAAAACCTGACCCTCAGTGCCGGTTTGCTGAGCAACGGCGGTGCCATCAGCAGCAGCGACGGGCTGACCGCGACGCTCACGGGTACGTTCACCCAGCAGGCGGGCGGGCAGCTTGCCGGCAACGGGGCGCTGAACCTGACGGCACAGCGTGTCGATAACGCCGGTAACATCCAGGGCGGCGGCGTGACTGTCAGCGCGGAGACGCTGACCAACAATGCCGGCGCGCAGCTGGTCAGCGGGCAGGGGCTGACGCTCACCACGCCGCAACTGCTCAACTACGGTCTGATTCAGGGCGCGGGTGACACCCGGATGACTGCCGCCACGCAGGCGCGCAACGAGGGGAAACTGCTCTCCGGCGGGACGCTGACGCTGACTGCCCCGCAGTACAACGGCGCAGGCTGGCTGCAGGCAACCGACCTCATTCTGAATGCGGCGAACAATGCCGCGACCGGTACGCTGCTGGCTGACCGGATGACACTCACCGGCGACACCTTCACGAACCAGGGCACCACCCAGGCGAATGACCTGGCGCTGAATTACCGCCAGCTCACCAACAACGGCACACTGCTGGGCAGCCGCCAGCTGACGATGAACGCCGCGCAGGTGAACCAGTCCGCCGCCGGCAGGCTCTTCAGCGGCGGTGACCTGTTTGTGGGGGCGACCGGGCTCAACGCGCTGGGGCAAATCGTGGCGCTGGGCAACCTGACGCTGCAGCTGACCGATGCGTTTACCGGTAAAACCGCGATGGCGGCGGGGAAAACCCTGAGTGTCACCAGTAACGGGGCGATAGATAACCAGAGCGTGATGCAGGGCCAGGCGGTGAACCTGAGTGCGGGCGGGCAACTGACCAACAACGGGCAAATCACCACCGGCAGCGGCGCGAGTACGTTAAGCGGCAGCAACATCGTGCTGAACGGCAACAGTTCGCTGCAGGGCGGCGGCGATGTGACGCTGGCGAGCCGGGGCAACATCACGGCGAACGGCTTTGCCGGGACGCTTGGCAGCCTGACGCTCAGTGCGCCGGGTAGTATCGTCAACACCGCGCTGCTGTACGCGGCAAATAACCTGGCGCTGTACGCCGGCAGCATCACCAACCAGCGCGGCGATATGCTGGCGGGCAACAATCTCAGGCTGCAGCGCGACGCGGCGGGCAATGCTAACAGCGAGGTGGTGAACACCTCCGGCACTATTGAAACGCGAAATGGCGATATCACCATTAATACCGGGCA
>NZ_JAPVXH010000014.1:0-3185 GCF_027109175.1 Kosakonia sp. SOY2 | reverse complement strand
GCGTTTCACTTCTGAGTTCGGCATGGGGTCAGGTGGGACCACCGCGCTACTGCCGCCAGGCAAATTCTGTTGTCAGACCGTTCTCACGCCCTGACCTAATCTGTATCTCGCTGAAAATCTTCTCTGTCTCTCACGCCAAAACATCTTCGGCGTTGTAAGGTTAAGCCTCACGGTTCATTAGTACCGGTTAGCTCAACGCATCGCTGCGCTTACACACCCGGCCTATCAACGTCGTCGTCTTCAACGTTCCTTCAGGAGACTTAAAGTCTCAGGGAGAACTCATCTCGGGGCAAGTTTCGTGCTTAGATGCTTTCAGCACTTATCTCTTCCGCATTTAGCTACCGGGCAGTGCCATTGGCATGACAACCCGAACACCAGTGATGCGTCCACTCCGGTCCTCTCGTACTAGGAGCAGCCCCCCTCAATTCTCCAGCGCCCACGGCAGATAGGGACCGAACTGTCTCACGACGTTCTAAACCCAGCTCGCGTACCACTTTAAATGGCGAACAGCCATACCCTTGGGACCTACTTCAGCCCCAGGATGTGATGAGCCGACATCGAGGTGCCAAACACCGCCGTCGATATGAACTCTTGGGCGGTATCAGCCTGTTATCCCCGGAGTACCTTTTATCCGTTGAGCGATGGCCCTTCCATTCAGAACCACCGGATCACTATGACCTGCTTTCGCACCTGCTCGCGCCGTCACGCTCGCAGTCAAGCCAGCTTATGCCATTGCACTAACCTCCTGATGTCCGACCAGGATTAGCTGACCTTCGTGCTCCTCCGTTACGCTTTAGGAGGAGACCGCCCCAGTCAAACTACCCACCAGACACTGTCCGCAACCCGGATTACGGGTCCACGTTAGAACACCAGCCATTAAAGGGTGGTATTTCAAGGACGGCTCCACGCAGACTGGCGTCCACGCTTCAAAGCCTCCCACCTATCCTACACATCAAGGACCAGTGTTCAGTGTCAAGCTATAGTAAAGGTTCACGGGGTCTTTCCGTCTTGCCGCGGGTACACTGCATCTTCACAGCGAGTTCAATTTCACTGAGTCTCGGGTGGAGACAGCCTGGCCATCATTACGCCATTCGTGCAGGTCGGAACTTACCCGACAAGGAATTTCGCTACCTTAGGACCGTTATAGTTACGGCCGCCGTTTACCGGGGCTTCGATCAAGAGCTTCTCCTTACGGATGACCCCATCAATTAACCTTCCGGCACCGGGCAGGCGTCACACCGTATACGTCCACTTTCGTGTTTGCACAGTGCTGTGTTTTTAATAAACAGTTGCAGCCAGCTGGTATCTTCGACTGATTTCAGCTCCATCCGCGAGGGACTTCACCTACGTATCAGCGTGCCTTCTCCCGAAGTTACGGCACCATTTTGCCTAGTTCCTTCACCCGAGTTCTCTCAAGCGCCTTGGTATTCTCTACCTGACCACCTGTGTCGGTTTGGGGTACGATTTCGTGTTACCTGGAGCTTAGAGGCTTTTCCTGGAAGCAGGGCATTTGTTACTTCAGCACCGTAGTGCCTCGTCATCACGCCTCAGTGTTAAAGTGCTCCGGATTTGCCTGGAGCACACACCTTCACGCTTAAACCGGGACAACCGTCGCCCGGCTAACATAGCCTTCTCCGTCCCCCCTTCGCAGTAACACCAAGTACAGGAATATTAACCTGTTTCCCATCGACTACGCCTTTCGGCCTCGCCTTAGGGGTCGACTCACCCTGCCCCGATTAACGTTGGACAGGAACCCTTGGTCTTCCGGCGAGCGGGCTTTTCACCCGCTTTATCGTTACTTATGTCAGCATTCGCACTTCTGATACCTCCAGCAACCCTCACAGGCCACCTTCGCAGGCTTACAGAACGCTCCCCTACCCAACAACGCATAAGCGTCGCTGCCGCAGCTTCGGTGCATGGTTTAGCCCCGTTACATCTTCCGCGCAGGCCGACTCGACCAGTGAGCTATTACGCTTTCTTTAAATGATGGCTGCTTCTAAGCCAACATCCTGGCTGTCTGGGCCTTCCCACATCGTTTCCCACTTAACCATGACTTTGGGACCTTAGCTGGCGGTCTGGGTTGTTTCCCTCTTCACGACGGACGTTAGCACCCGCCGTGTGTCTCCCGTGATAACATTCTCCGGTATTCGTAGTTTGCATCGGGTTGGTAAGCCGGGATGGCCCCCTAGCCGAAACAGTGC
The DNA here is from genome assembly GCF_027109175.1 of Kosakonia sp. SOY2. Lineage (NCBI taxonomy): Bacteria > Pseudomonadati > Pseudomonadota > Gammaproteobacteria > Enterobacterales > Enterobacteriaceae > Kosakonia > Kosakonia sp. SOY2. Next base: position 984 of record NZ_JAPVXH010000014.1, on the reverse strand, counting down.
TCTACCCCCGGAGATGAATTCACGAGGCGCTACCTAAATAGCTTTCGGGGAGAACCAGCTATCTCCCGGTTTGATTGGCCTTTCACCCCCAGCCACAAGTCATCCGCTAATTTTTCAACATTAGTCGGTTCGGTCCTCCAGTTAGTGTTACCCAACCTTCAACCTGCCCATGGCTAGATCACCGGGTTTCGGGTCTATACCCTGCAACTTAACGCCCAGTTAAGACTCGGTTTCCCTTCGGCTCCCCTATTCGGTTAACCTTGCTACAGAATATAAGTCGCTGACCCATTATACAAAAGGTACGCAGTCACACCCCGAAGGATGCTCCCACTGCTTGTACGTACACGGTTTCAGGTTCTTTTTCACTCCCCTCGCCGGGGTTCTTTTCGCCTTTCCCTCACGGTACTGGTTCACTATCGGTCAGTCAGGAGTATTTAGCCTTGGAGGATGGTCCCCCCATATTCAGACAGGATACCACGTGTCCCGCCCTACTCATCGAGCTCACAGCCTGTGTGCTTTTGTGTACGGGGCTGTCACCCTGTATCGCGCGACTTTCCAGACGCTTCCACTAACACACAAGCTGATTCAGGCTCTGGGCTGCTCCCCGTTCGCTCGCCGCTACTGGGGGAATCTCGGTTGATTTCTTTTCCTCGGGGTACTTAGATGTTTCAGTTCCCCCGGTTCGCCTCATTAACCTATGGATTCAGTTAATGATAGTGTGACGAGTCACACTGGGTTTCCCCATTCGGACATCGCCGGTTATAACGGTTCATATCACCTTACCGGCGCTTTTCGCAGATTAGCACGTCCTTCATCGCCTCTGACTGCCAGGGCATCCACCGTGTACGCTTAGTCGCTTAACCTCACAACCCGAAGATGTTTCGTGAAACATCCGCGTGTCGCGAAAATTTGAGAGACTCACAGAACAGTTCGCACTGTTCAGTGTTTCAATTTTCAGCTTGATCCAGATTTTTAAAGAGCAAA
>NZ_JAPVXH010000013.1:0-4766 GCF_027109175.1 Kosakonia sp. SOY2 | reverse complement strand
TTTTACGCTGCGAAACAGCACAAGCGCTCATCCTGCGGATGCGGTAAACTAGCCGTGTTTTTGCATCAGGATAGCGCTAATGAATCTCTCCCTTAAGCCCTGGAATACCTTTGGTATTGATCGCCAGGCTCACCAAATTGTTTGTGTCGAAAGTACGCAGCAACTACTCAATGCCTGGCAGTCTGCAGTACAAAGCCAGCAGCCCGTATTGATCCTCGGCGAAGGAAGCAACGTATTGTTTCTGGAAGATTTTGTCGGCACGATCATTATCAATCGAATTAAAGGAATTGACGTTCACGAAGAGGCGGACGCATGGCTTTTGCATGTCGGTGCGGGAGAGAACTGGCATAATCTTGTACGGTGCACACTCGAGCAAGGCATGCCGGGGCTGGAAAATCTGGCGTTAATTCCAGGCTGTGTGGGCTCCTCTCCTATCCAGAACATTGGTGCCTATGGCGTTGAGTTACAACGTGTGTGCAGTTATGTAGATTGCATGGAGCTCAGTAGCGGTAAGTCGCAGCGTTTATCTGCAGAGGACTGCCGCTTTGGCTACCGTGACAGCATCTTTAAGCATGAATATCAGGACCGTTATGCGATTACTGCTGTTGGGCTGCGATTGGCAAAATCCTGGCAGCCTGTACTGATCTACGGTGATTTAACCCGTCTGGATCCCGCGACTGTAACGCCTCAACAAGTTTTCGATTCCGTTTGCCAGATGCGTACCAGCAAGTTGCCGGATCCTAAAGTGAACGGGAATGCGGGCAGCTTCTTCAAAAACCCGGTGATCACGGCTGAGCAAGCTCGCATACTGCTTGCTCATTTTCCTCATGCTCCGCATTACCCACAGGAAGATGGTTCAGTGAAGCTGGCCGCAGGCTGGTTGATCGATCAATGCCAGTTGAAAGGAACCTCATTAGGGGGCGCTGCGGTTCATCACTTACAAGCTTTAGTATTGATTAACACCGGACACGCAACGAGCGAAGATGTGGTGCGTCTTGCACATTTTGTCCGGCAGAGTGTAGGCGATAAATTTGGTATCTGGCTGGAACCGGAAGTGCGTTTTATAGGAGCTTCTGGCGAGGTGAATGCGGTGGAGGCTATTGCGTGAAAGACAATACCGTTCCATTAACGCTGATTTCGATTCTGGCGGATGGCGAATTCCATTCTGGCGAGCAGCTTGGTGAGCGTTTAGGCATGAGCCGTGCTGCTATCAACAAACATATCCAGACGCTACGTGACTGGGGTATAGATGTCTTCACCGTGCCGGGAAAAGGCTATAGCTTGCCAGAACCTATTCAGCTACTGGATGAAGCCCTTATCAGTAGCCAGGTCGCGCAGGGTTCTGTTGCGGTGCTACCTGTGATCGATTCAACCAACCAGTACCTGTTGGATCGCTTAAGTGACTTACGCTCCGGTGACGCCTGTGTTGCCGAATATCAACAGGCGGGTCGTGGGCGGCGTGGGCGCAAATGGGTATCTCCGTTTGGTGCCAACCTCTATATTTCCATGTACTGGCGGCTTGAGCAGGGGCCGGCGGCTGCAATTGGTCTGAGCCTGGTCATTGGGATCGTTATGGCCGAGGTGTTGCGCGATTTAGGCGCTGAGCAAGTTCGCGTCAAATGGCCAAATGATCTTTATCTACAGGATCGTAAACTCGCGGGGATCCTCGTCGAATTAACGGGGAAAACCGGCGATGCGGCGCAAATTGTCATTGGCGCTGGCGTCAATCTTGTAATGCGAAAAACACAGGCAGAAGATATCAGTCAGAGCTGGATTAATCTGCAGGAGGCTGGTGTGCGCATTGATCGCAACCAACTGGCGTCACGCTTGATCATTGAACTTCGCACTGCCTTACAGCAATTTGAACAAGAGGGGTTAATGCCTTTCCTCTCTCGCTGGGAAGTGCTGGATAATTTCATTAATCGTCCTGTGAAGTTGATTATTGGTGAAAAAGAGATCTTTGGCATTTCCCGCGGGATTGATTCACAAGGTGCTTTGCTACTTGAGCAGGACGGCGTTATTAAACCCTGGGTGGGTGGAGAAATATCGCTTCGTAGCGCGGAATAATAAAAAGGGAGCATTCATGCTCCCTTTTTATTTATTTGCGTAGTCGTACTTGTTCCACGGCATGGTTGGCGCTTTTTGTCATTATCAGGCTTGCGCGCTCGCGGGTTGGCAGGATGTTTTCTTTAAGATTTAGACCGTTAATTTCTTTCCACAATGACATAGCAATCTCAATCGCCTCGGCTTCCGACAATTTGGCATAGTTGTGGAAATAAGAATCAGGATTGGTAAATGCCCCTTCGCGGAACTTCAGGAAACGGTTGATATACCAGGTTTGCAAGAGATCTTCTGGCGCATCCACATAAATCGAGAAATCAACAAAGTCGGAAACAAATACATGATGTGGATCGTGTGGATAATCCATCCCGCTTTGTAAAACATTTAACCCTTCGAGAATTAAAATATCCGGTTGCGAGATCGTTTTATCCCCATCGGGGATCACATCATAAATAAGATGTGAATAAACCGGCGCGGTGATGTTAGTCACGCCCGATTTAATATCTGAAACAAACTGCACAAGACGGTGCATATCATAAGATTGCGGAAACCCTTTTTTCTTCATCAAGCCGCGGTCTTTCAGCACCTGGTTTGGGTGCAAAAAACCATCGGTCGTAATGAGTTCAACGCGGCGATGCTCTGGCCAGCGGCTCAGTAGTGCCTGCAAGACGCGAGCGGTGGTGCTTTTGCCTACGGCAACGCTACCCGCAATGCTGATGATATAAGGAATACGCTGCCCGTTAGTACCGAGAAATTGTTCAAGAACGGCCTGACGGCGTAAGTTCGAACTGATGTAGAAATTGAGTAAACGGGAAAGTGGAAGATATATTTCCGCCACTTCTTCCAAAGAAAGGTCTTCATTAATGCCTTTTAATCTCGCGATCTCGCCTTCGGTTAAGGTCATAGGGACAGAATCGCGAAGCGCAGCCCACTGGCTGCGATTAAACTGTAAGTAAGGCGTCATTAACGTTTGCTCTTTTTTACTCATAAGCTTTTATTAGCCTGCCATTATCACTCGCTGCGTTGGCTTCCTGCGCGCAGTAAGAGAGAGACTCTATAGATAATGCTATGGCACGACGTTATTGAAATAAGTGGGATCAATGGGCAGGAGGTTAACACCAGATGACAGGGAATAATATGAAAAATCGCGTTGAGGTGATGCTTTCAGTAGAAAGCATCACGCGCTTCACTTTAGCTGGCAATAGAACGAACCATCTGATTTACAGCAAATAAGCGTTTAAAATAAATGGCTGCCGGGTGGTAATAACCATCTGCAGAGCAGAGAAAATCTGGCACTTCACCAAGGCAGCGGTATCCCTGTGAGCGATAGAACGCTTCTCCGGCAGAACCCGCCAGCACTTCAAGCGATAGCAAACCGCGCTGGCGAGCACATGCTACTCTCTCAAGTTCAGCAATGAGTCTCTTGCCAACACCTGTGCGGCGGGCGCGGCGATGTACCAGCAGAAGTTTGATATGTCCCCGGTTAAGGGCTTCAGGTTGCATGTTGAGTTGTAAACTGACGCTGCCCGAAACGCCCTGTTCATCCCGCGCAATCCAGATGAGTCGCTCGCCTTTTTCCAGTTCACTGCGTAAACGGTAAAAGCTACTTTCAGCTTCCTGTTGGCTGATCGAACGTTGATACCCCACGGATGCGCCGCTGTGCAATGCGTCCAGTAGCAATTGAGCAAGTTCCGGGCAATAGACGGGCAAGGTGGCTGCATTTAACAAAACAATCTTCATGATGACGCCTCCGCTGGGGTGTGATAGCGGAGATGCAATTAGTGATCCACTTCACGATCCCACCCTAGCGCTGAGGAATCGGCGTTGAGCGATCTTTTAATTGCACCACGATAACGCAACTGCACTGGCAAAGGTCTGCCCGGTATTGAGCAGAGAAGGGGGGCGAGAGAATAGATGGGAATGAATCATGAAAAATGGTGGTTTTTTCCACGGTGTTGCATGAAATTACAGCATTTCTTCGGCTTGTCGCGCAAAATGTGAGCGATAGAACGTTTTGTGCAATTTTTTAGTTGCATCAATCCCTCTGTCTCCCTAGAATGCGCGCTACTTGATGCCGACTTAGCTCAGTAGGTAGAGCAACTGACTTGTAATCAGTAGGTCACCAGTTCGATTCCGGTAGTCGGCACCATCAAGTCCGGTGGGGTTCCCGAGCGGCCAAAGGGAGCAGACTGTAAATCTGCCGTCACAGACTTCGAAGGTTCGAATCCTTCCCCCACCACCATTTTCGGTTACGCAAAAACGTAACCTGAGTTGGTGTCAGTAGTGAATCAGCTCTTTAGGAGAGTATCTTCTCCCGATAATACAGAAAGTACTGGGTAGCCGAGTTTCAGGATGCGGGCATCGTATAATGGCTATTACCTCAGCCTTCCAAGCTGATGATGCGGGTTCGATTCCCGCTGCCCGCTCCAAGACGTGCTGATATGGCTCAGTTGGTAGAGCGCACCCTTGGTAAGGGTGAGGTCCCCAGTTCGACTCTGGGTATCAGCACCACTTCACTTCTCCTCCCTGGTTTCTCTTCTGTTATTAGCATTCAACGAGTCGGGCATGTTGCCTGGTTGATGTGGTGATATCACCGATTTATCCGTGTCTTAGAGGGACAATCGATGTCTAAAGAAAAGTTTGAACGTACAAAACCGCACGTTAACGTCGGTACTATCGGCCACGTTGACCATGGTAAAACAACG
>NZ_JAPVXH010000012.1:0-26048 GCF_027109175.1 Kosakonia sp. SOY2 | reverse complement strand
TCGTTTTCTCGACTATCTCGTGAAGTGATTCACATTGTCGGGTCAACGGAGGCGCATTATAGGGATCCCAATTTTTTGCACAAGTCTTTTTGCGATCTTTTTTTCTGACTGCTGTTTTTTCATTCTTTTCGCTGCGATCCCGTACGAACTGCTCAAATAATGGTACGTAAAAGGGTTGCAGAAGGCCTTTCTTGCGATCAAAGTCATTATCCCGGCCTGTTTATGATGAGGTAATTATGTCTACCGTTTTACGCCCTTATAAGGATCTGCGGCCCCAATTAGGCCAGCGGGTAATGATTGATGCCACCAGCGTGGTGATTGGTGACGTCAGAATTGCTGATGATGTGGGCATTTGGCCATTAGTCGTGATTCGTGGTGATGTGAATTATGTTGAGATTGGCGCGCGCAGCAACATTCAGGACGGTAGCGTTCTCCATGTTACGCACAAATCTTCTTATAATCCTGAAGGCGATCCGCTGCTCATTGGCGAAGATGTTACTGTTGGGCATAAGGTAATGTTGCACGGCTGCGTTATCGGCAATCGTGTACTCGTTGGCATGGGATCGATCTTACTCGACGGTGCTGTTGTTGAAGATGATGTGATGATCGGCGCAGGAAGCCTGGTTCCCCAAAATAAACGCCTGGAAAGTGGCTACCTTTATCTGGGCAGCCCGGTAAAACAGCTCCGCCCCCTGACGGAAGCGGAGCTTGAAGGGTTGAAATACTCAGCCAGGAATTACGTGAAATGGAAAGATGAATATCTGGATCAAGGTAACCAGACAATCCCCTGATCATCCTCTTCTTGCTGGCGGATCAACTGTTCCGCCTCCTCTTCCAGATCCCAACGATGTTCACGAAATACCGCCAGGTAGTGTTCTGGTGTTTTGCCACCAAAGCGCTTTGCTAGCGTCTCTCCTTTTATGGCGCAAGTAATTTGCATACCATTGACCAACGCAGGAAAACAGACAGCACCAGCCGCGTCATCCCACCCTTCGCGATCCGGAAACTGAATGGCCTGATTCATTTTGCCAGTTCCTGTTTCAACAGAGTGATTACCGGTTCAACGTCCGGCAATACACCATGCCATAGCAGCACCGCATGCGCAGCCTGCCCGACCAGCATGCCTAAACCATCCGCACATTTCTTCGCACCTGAATTTTCACACCAACTCAGAAATGGCGTCGATCCTTTCTGATAGAACATGTCATAGCAATAAAGCTCGGGATGGATAAGCGCATTCGGTAACGCGGGGATCTCCCCACCAATACCGCTGGAAGTTGCGTTGATGATCAAATCGAATTCATGGTTCGCTAAATTATCCATAGCAACAGCATCAATGCTACCGGTGTGTGCAAAGAGCTTAACCAGCGTTTGCGCCTTAGAAAAAGTACGGTTGGTAACAGTCACGGCGCAATCCAGAGACAGTAAAGGAAGAATGACGCCGCGCGCTGCCCCACCCGCCCCGATAAGCAGAATGCGAAACCCCGGGCGAATAAAAGAGCGGCGTTCGAGATCGCTCAACAAGCCAATCCCATCCGTGTTATCGCCCAGTAACCGACCATCTTCAAGGCGTTTAAGCGTATTTACCGCCCCAGCCATCGCGGCACGTTCTGTGAGTTCATTCGCGCGAGCAAATGCGTCCTCTTTAAAAGGCACGGTAACATTCGCGCCTTTTCCACCAGCGGTAAAAAAAGCATCCAGCGTCTGCACAAAGCCATCTACCGGTGCCAGAACCCGACCATAAGAATGTTCAATACCCAGTTGCCGGGCAAATTGCTGATGAATAAACGGAGACTTGCTGTGCGCAATAGGATTGCCAAAGACGGCATAGGATTCCATACAGTTACCCCTGACGGAAAAGTTCGCCGGTAAGGGCGTCACGAATTTCAGAAGGATTTTGCCGTCCTCCGGTCGGGGCATCGACAACCGGGAAGTCTGGACCAAATTGGTCGATAACTTCCTGCGCTGTTCTGCAAGGCGGCAAGCCCGATAAATTAGCGCTCGTTGATACCAGCGGTTTTCCGTAAGCCTCACACAGCGCAATCACCGTTTGATGGTCAGTCACGCGCACGGCCAGCGAGTCAAAGCGCCCGGTTAGCCAGCGCGGCGTGTTCGGTTTCGCCGGGAAGACAAACGTTACCGGTCCGGGCCAGCAGGCAAAAATCGTCTGACGCTGTTCGTCAGTCAGCATGCTGTCATCAATATAGGGTTTAAGTTGATCAAAGCTGGCAGCGATAAGGATGAGGCCTTTATCAACCGGGCGTTGCTTTAGTTCAAGCAAGCGATAAACCGCAATCTCACTGTCCGGGTCGCAACCGACACCGAAAACAGCTTCTGTTGGATAAGCGATGACGTGTTCTTTCTTCAGGATCTCCACCGCCGCAACGATAGGATCTGTTGGCAGGTTATTCTTCACGAGTTTGTTCCGCCGTTACCGGCTGTCCACATTGTTTACTGGCGCAGAAGCGTTTCACGCCTTGCGCGGTTTTCTTCTCGATAAGTAGCGGGTAGTGGCAAACAAGACATTCACCCGCCACCGGTTTGAAATTTATAACGAACTGGCAATCTGGGTAACGATCGCAGGAATAAAAGGTTTTACCATATCGGGAGCGGCGCTGAACAAGATGCCCGCTTCGGCACTGTGGGCAAGTGATTGCGGTATCGTCGGGCTTATCAATCAACTCGGTATGTTCGCATTCAGGATACTGGCTGCAGCCAATGAACATACCGAAGCGTCCCTGACGCAGCACTAGCGCGGCCCCGCACACAGGGCACTGCTGCCCGTCCAGAACTTTAACAATATGTCCATCCGCCTGGCTTTTCAGTGGGCGAACATAATCGCATTCCGGATATTGAGAACATCCGAGAAACGGACCGTGTTTCCCGGAACGGATAACAAGTTCAGCCCCGCATTGTGGGCAGGGCTCGTTGTTACGCACCGAAAAGAGTGCTGATTTGGCCATAACGACTCTTGAAGCTGCAAAAATGATTAGTGCAGCATACCTTCATTCGCTTCAAAGAGTAATTCTTCCATTTGCTGGTAGGCGTTTTCACACCCAGGGATATTGAAGAGCACCATCAGAATGACCCATTTCAGATCTTCCAACTCGAACTCTGCCGTATCCAGCGCCAGCACACGTTCAATCACCATTTCTCGCGTTTCGAGGTTTAGCACCTGAATCTGCTCCAGGAATAACAAGAATCCCCGGCAACTGGCATCCAGCCTTTCACACTCTTCCGCCGTATAAATACGGACAGAAAGCGGATCAGAAGCAAGCTGCATCGGTTCGGCGAGGCCTTCCTGATAATCAGCCAGCTTTTCCAGCCACAAAAGTGCATTGTAGATGTCTTCACGATCAAATCCGGCGTCGGTAAGATCCCGTTCCAGTTTGTCCTGATCCACACGCAATTCCGCTTCGTTATGGATGTAAGTCTCAAACAAGTACATTAGTACGTCGAACATGGCTTGCCCTCCTCAATCGGACATAGCCGCCGGGTACAGCTGCGATCCATCCTGCTAACTCCAGTTCAAGCAATTGAGCTGCGATGACTGGCACAGGTTGGCCGGCACGTTCAGCGACGACGTCAACAGGTGTTACCTCATCTCCTACGTTAGCCAGGAGCTCAGGAAATGGCAATGCCACCTCTTCTTGATCTGGAGAATAAATTGCATTTTCGCGTACGTCAGACAGCCAATTCAGCCCATATTGCAAATTTTCGAGGATTTCATTAGCCGATGTTACCGGTATTGCCCCTTGTTTGATTAACCAGTGCGGCCCTTCGCTGCCCGGGCTACCAATAGGACCGGGTAATGCAAAAACATCACGGCCTTGTTCAAGCGCAATCCGCGCGGTCACCAGCGAACCACTACGCAAAGCGGCTTCTACAACCAGTACTCCACGGCTGAGCCCACTGATGATGCGGTTTCGCCGCGGAAAATTCCCCGGCTTCGGCGTAGTCGCGAGGGGAAATTCGGATACCAGTGCACCACCGCTTTCAATTACTTCTGCTGCAAGCGAAGCATGCTTGCGCGGATAGAGGCTGTATAAACCGTTCCCCAGTACGCCAATGCTTTTTCCATTAACCTGTAAAGCCGCCCGGTGCGCCACGCTATCGATCCCCAATGCCATGCCACTGGTAATCGTTAGCCCAGCACGAGCAAGCTCTTCACAAAAAATCCGCCCCCATCGCTCGCCATACCATGAATGTGCGCGGCTCCCAACAACGGCCAGTTGTTGTGTTGTCAGTACCGCTGGATTGCCTTTAACAAAAATAGCGCCGGGAAAATCAGGAATAGCGCGCAAAGGTGCAGGATACGCCGGATCGCTGGCAATAATTAAATGATTACCAGGTTGTGCAAGCCAGTTAAGGCTCTTTTCAACCTCACATGCAGAAAGAGAGAAAAAGCGCTGCGTTTGCACTTCTGTAAACCCGATGAGTCGAAGTTCAGCGAAGGATGCGCTCTGGTTTTGTTCCAGCCACTGGGCTGCTTTCAGCCATTGATCGCCACATAGCGAGGTCACCTGTAACAACCGCAGCCAAATCTCCGTGCTCGTCATCCTTTATCCCCTGCCATAAGCCGCTTTAGCAATCCTTGCGATTGGTCACTGATGCTGTCAATCGCGGGGGGATTTGTCTAGAATAGAGGTAATATTCTCACCAACTCCTGAACACGACTCTGGATATTTATGGCAGTTTTGCATGTGTTACATATTCCGGACGAGCGCCTTCGCAAAGTCGCCGAGCCGGTAAAAGAAGTGAATGCGGACATTCAACGTATCGTCGATGATATGTTTGAAACGATGTACGCAGAAGAAGGTATTGGGCTGGCAGCAACGCAGGTTGATATTCACCAGCGCATCATCGTGATCGACGTTTCCGAAAATCGCGACGAGCAATTAGTGTTGATTAACCCTGAGCTGCTGGAAAAAAGCGGAGAAACAGGTATTGAAGAAGGTTGCCTGTCTATTCCGGAACAGCGTGCACTGGTACCTCGCGCCGAAAAAGTAAAAATCCGCGCGCTGGATCGTGACGGAAAAACATTCGAACTGGAAGCGGACGGTCTTCTGGCAATCTGCATTCAGCATGAGATGGATCATCTGGTAGGTAAGCTGTTTATTGATTACTTGTCGCCGATGAAACGTCAGCGCATTCGCCAGAAAGTTGAAAAACTGGATCGCATGAACGCCCGCGCATAAAACGGGCTGAAAAGGATAAACGTGTCAGATTCTCTACGTATTATTTTCGCCGGCACTCCGGACTTTGCAGCGCGTCATCTTGACGCGCTGTTGTCTTCTGAGCATCAGGTGGTGGGGGTTTTCACCCAGCCAGACCGCCCTGCTGGTCGCGGTAAAAAGCTGATGCCAAGCCCAGTCAAAGTGCTGGCGGAAGAAAAAGGCCTGCCGGTGTTTCAACCTGCATCGTTACGTGCAGAGGAAAACCAGCAGTTGGTTGCCAGCCTCAACGCCGATGTGATGGTGGTGGTGGCATACGGACTGATCCTGCCCAAAGCAGTGCTGGCCATGCCGCGCCTGGGTTGCATAAATGTTCACGGTTCACTGCTGCCACGCTGGCGTGGCGCGGCGCCTATTCAGCGCTCACTATGGGCAGGTGATGCGGAAACCGGCGTCACTATCATGCTAATGGATGTGGGTCTGGATACTGGCGACATGCTGTTTAAACTCGCCTGCCCGATCACCGATGAAGACACTAGCGCCACGCTGTATGACAAGCTGGCAGAGCTCGGTCCGCAGGGATTAATTGCGACGCTGCAACAGCTTGCTCAGGGCACAGCACAACCGCAGGTGCAAGACGAAGCGCAGGTCACTTACGCAGAGAAGCTCAGCAAAGAGGAAGCGCGCCTGGACTGGTCGCTCAGCGCCGCCCAGCTTGAACGATGCATTCGCGCCTTCAACCCCTGGCCAATGAGCTGGTTTATGGTTGATGAGCAACCGGTGAAAGTCTGGAAAGCGTCGGTTATTCCGTCTAAGCCAACAGAGAAACCCGGTACGATCGTGGAAGTGTCGAAAGCGGGTATTCAGGTTGCAACTGCCGATGGAATATTGAATCTTGAATCGCTGCAGCCTGCCGGTAAGAAAGCAATGAGCGCGCAGGATCTGCTGAATTCACGGCGGGAATGGTTTGTCCCTGGTAACCATCTGGCCTGAGAGTATTTTTAGCCCGGCTTGCCGGGCGTTTTTATTTTTATCGCGATGAAAAAACAAATAAATTTACGCAGCATGGCTGCGCAGGCAGTTGAGCAGGTCATAGAACAAGGGCAATCGCTCAGCAATATCCTGCCGCCGTTGCAACAAAAAGTTTCCGACAAAGATAAAGCGCTGCTGCAAGAGCTGTGCTTTGGTGTTTTACGCGTATTGCCACAGCTCGACTGGCTCATCAATAAATTGATGTCGCGCCCAATGACGGGCAAGCAGCGCACGGTGCACTATCTGATCATGGTTGGGTTTTATCAGCTTCTGCATACGCGCATCCCTGCCCATGCGGCGCTGGCAGAAACCGTAGAAGGCGCAGTGGTCATTAAACGTCCGCAGCTTAAGGGCTTGATTAACGGCGTATTACGTCAATTCCAGCGGCAACAGGAAGAATTACTGGCAGAGTTCGCCCAAAGCGAAAATCATTTTCTGTTCCCGAAGTGGCTGTTACACCGTGTGCAAAAAGCCTATCCACACCAATGGCAACACATTGTCGAAGCCAGCAACCAGCGACCGCCGATGTGGCTGCGTGTCAATCGTCAGCACCATTCACGCGATGGCTGGTTAGCATTGCTGGAAGAGGTCGGTTTGCAAGGATCCCCGCATCCGGATTATCCCGATGCGGTACGCCTGGTGAGCCCAGCACCAGTCACCGCGCTGCCGGGTTTTGCCGAGGGTTGGGTTACGGTACAGGATGCTTCTGCTCAGGGCTGCATTGCTTTCCTTACGCCGAAAAACGGTGAACGTATTCTCGATCTATGTGCAGCACCCGGTGGCAAAACCACGCATATACTCGAAGCCGCTCCCGAGGCCAGCGTGTTGGCGGTAGACATAGACGAGCAACGTTTGTCGCGTGTTTACGACAACCTGAAACGACTGGGCATGAAAGCGCAGGTAAAACAGGGCGATGGGCGTTTCCCGGGACAATGGTGCGGTGATGAACAATTCGATCGTATCCTGCTGGATGCGCCTTGCTCAGCGACGGGTGTTATTCGACGCCATCCAGATATCAAATGGCTGCGTCGCGATCGCGATATTCCCGAGTTAGCGCAGTTACAGTCTGAAATTCTGGATGCCATCTGGCCGCATTTGAAACCAGGCGGTACGCTGGTGTATGCGACATGCTCCATCTTGCCGGAAGAGAACAGTCAGCAGGTTGCCGCTTTTCTCAAACGCACAACTGATGCGCAACTGAGCGAAACGGGTACGCCGGAAAACCCTGGCTTGCAGAAACTGCCAGGTGCGGAAGAAGGCGATGGTTTCTTTTACGCTAAGATAATCAAACAGTGATGGGAACAACGGGTCACAACAGATGAAAATAATTATTCTGGGTGCAGGGCAGGTTGGTGGCACGCTGGCAGAAAACCTGGTCGGAGAGAATAACGATATTACCGTTGTTGATACTAATGGCGACCGTCTGCGTAGTTTGCAGGACAAATTCGATCTCCGCGTCGTACAAGGCCACGGTTCTCACCCCCGCGTGCTACGCGAAGCTGGCGCTGACGATGCCGATATGCTGGTTGCGGTGACCAGCTCGGATGAAACCAATATGGTTGCCTGCCAGGTTGCGTATTCGCTGTTTAATACGCCAAACCGTATTGCCCGCATCCGCTCGCCTGATTACGTTCGCGACGCGGATAAGCTTTTTCACTCAGAAGCCGTTCCCATCGATCATCTGATCGCGCCGGAGCAGTTGGTTATCGACAGTATTTATCGCCTCATCGAATATCCCGGCGCATTGCAGGTCGTGAATTTCGCCGAAGGAAAAGTCAGCCTGGCTGTGGTGAAAGCCTATTATGGCGGCCCGTTGGTGGGAAATGCGTTGTCAACCATGCGCGAGCATATGCCGCATATTGATACTCGCGTTGCCGCTATTTTTCGCCACGACAGACCTATTCGCCCGCAAGGCTCAACGATTGTTGAAGCAGGTGATGAAGTGTTCTTTATTGCCGCATCGCAGCATATCCGTGCCGTTATGAGTGAACTTCAGCGGCTGGAAAAACCGTATAAACGCATTATGTTGGTTGGCGGTGGTAATATCGGCGCCGGTCTGGCTCGTCAGTTGGAAAAAGACTACAGCGTGAAGTTGATCGAGCGCGATCAACAGCGTGCGGCGGAGCTGGCCGAGAAACTGCAAAATACGATCGTTTTTTATGGCGACGCCTCCGATCAAGAATTACTGGCCGAAGAACATATCGATCAGGTGGATCTCTTTATTGCTGTCACCAATGACGACGAAGCCAACATTATGTCTGCAATGCTGGCCAAACGGATGGGAGCCAAGAAAGTGATGGTGCTCATTCAGCGCCGCGCTTATGTCGATTTGGTTCAGGGCAGTGTGATTGATATTGCCATATCACCACAGCAGGCGACTATTTCCGCTCTGCTTAGCCATGTACGTAAAGCGGATATCGTTGGCGTTTCATCGTTACGTCGCGGTGTCGCAGAGGCAATTGAAGCGGTTGCACACGGAGACGAAACGACGTCCCGCGTTGTCGGCCGTGTTATTGATGAAATTAAATTGCCGCCAGGCACAATCATCGGTGCGGTGGTACGTGGAAATGATGTCATGATTGCCAATGATAATTTGCGTATTGAGCAAGGCGACCATGTGATTATGTTTTTAACGGATAAAAAATATATCACGGACGTCGAGCGCTTATTCCAGCCGAGCCCATTCTTCCTGTAATAACCCGGGCGCAATCAGATGCGCCCGCATATTATTCCTCGCTTTTATCAGGGTTTAAGAAATCATTACAATCACCCTGCCCAAATGGAAATTGATCGGTAATTTGTTAGACTTAATCCGACAGTCTGCACATGGAGAAAGGATATGAGCATTTTGAAAGAGTTCCGTGAATTTGCAATGCGCGGAAATGTGGTGGATTTGGCAGTTGGTGTCATCATCGGTGCAGCTTTCGGCAAAATTGTGTCGTCATTGGTTGCAGATATCATTATGCCGCCGCTGGGGTTATTAATTGGCGGGATTGATTTCAAATCATTTGCCTGGACGCTACGCGACGCGCAGGGCGACGTTCCCGCTGTCGTCATGCACTATGGCGTGTTTATTCAGAACATTTTTGACTTCATCATCGTCGCTTTTGCGATTTTCATTGCAATAAAGCTGATCAATAAGTTGAAACGTAAGCAAGAAGAAGAACCGAAAGCGCCACCGGCACCGAGTAAAGAGGAAGTGCTGCTGAGTGAAATTCGCGATTTGCTGAAAGAGCAAAATAATCGCAGTTAAGCAAACGCAAGAAGGCCAGTGGAAAATAAGCGATTCGCTTGCTTGCCACTGGCCTCCTGAAAGCCTTTTTTTGCATGTTTGCCTTTCCGTAAATAACTTCCCTTCCCTTTTTTGTTTTTCTCAATACGCTGGCGAAATAGCGGATCATGTAACAAAGCTTCAATAGCGTTATCGTTGATCTGCCCTTTAGTATGCTGATAGCGGCTCATAACGTCTCCAGATTGTGTATTAAACGGCCGGAGTGTAGATCTCTCTGCGCAGAAGATCAACAGGCCGTAGCGTTTGGATTACCGCTCGCGCCTTGTTCAAGCGCCTCAAGAATAGAACAATAAACACTGCTGTGTGCGGTACCACAACATGCATCATTCAGTTTTTGCAACGAGCGGCGCATGGACTGTAACTCTTCGATGCGGGCTTCAACCTCGCTCAGGCGAGCCTGCACAATACTTTTCGACTCCTGGCAAGTGTGGTGTTCAGGATCAATACGGATCGACAACAGTTCGCGGATGGATTCGAGGGTAAACCCTAATTGTCGGGCATGGCGAATAAATTTGAGCCGTTGCAGATCGTTATCCGTATAAAGCCGAAATCCGCCTTCGGTTCTGACCTCATGATCCATCATTTGCTGCTTTTCGTAGTAACGGATCGTATCTGGCGTGACTTCTGCGAGTTTCGCGATTTCACCAATGCGATACATGATTACTCCTCATTAATTTTTTGCTGCAGTTTGGCGGCATAATCGCCTCGCAGGAAATCGGTGCTTAAGCCAGCCTGGCGCAGCTTCATTTCCAGTAACGACAAACGGCGATGCAAAAGCTGAAAATCCGGGTGATCGTGCTGCACGCTATTGAGCAGATCGATAAGCATCACGGCTTCTTTACGGTATTCGAGTTCTGGTGGCAGGCAGCCAGCATTTTTCAGCAAGCGATACCCAGCGCGGAGCTCCGCAGGGATATGAGAATCATCATCCAGCAACAACGGCTCACCGCTGCCGGGTAGATTATCAAACTCGCCTTTTTGCTGAGCATCGAGAATATGGCGTTCTGCCCACTGATCTAGTAACCACATAACGGCTCTCGACGGAATGAATAAAAAAGATACATATATTGTAGGGAAGAGGCCGAACGACTGGTATAAAAAAACCCGCCGAAGCGGGTTTCTTTACGTTACTACAGATTACTCTGCAGCAGCTTCTGCTTTCGATTCAGAGCGATCAACCAGCTCGATGTATGCCATCGGCGCGTTGTCACCAGCACGGAAACCACACTTCAGAATACGAGTGTAACCACCGGCACGGCTCGCGAAACGCGGGCCCAGTTCGTTAAACAGTTTTGCCACGATCTCGTTATCACGAGTGCGGGCGAATGCCAGACGACGATTAGCAACGCTATCCGTCTTGGCAAGAGTAATCAGCGGCTCAACTACGCGACGCAGCTCTTTCGCTTTCGGCAGGGTCGTCTTGATGATCTCATGACGAACCAGAGAGCCTGCCATGTTACGGAACATGGCCTGGCGATGGCTGCTGTTGCGGTTCAGTTGACGACCACTCTTACGATGGCGCATGACCTTATCCTTCTCAGTAAAACCTTAACCTGTGATCCGGTTACTCGTCAGCAATGCTTGCCGGCGGCCAGTTTTCCAGGCGCATGCCCAGAGACAGACCGCGGGAGGCCAGCACGTCTTTAATCTCAGTAAGAGATTTTTTACCCAGGTTCGGCGTTTTCAGCAACTCAACCTCGGTACGCTGTACCAGATCACCGATATAGTGGATAGCTTCTGCCTTGAGGCAGTTAGCAGAGCGGACAGTCAATTCCAGATCGTCAACAGGGCGCAGCAGAATCGGATCGAATTCTGGTTTCTCTTCTTTAACTTCCGGCTGACGTACATCACGTAAATCAACGAAAGCTTCAAGTTGTTCAGCCAGAATGGTTGCCGCACGACGAATCGCCTCTTCAGGATCGATTGTGCCGTTGGTTTCCATTTCGATGACCAGCTTGTCCAGGTCGGTACGCTGTTCAACACGTGCTGCTTCAACATTGTAGGCAATGCGCTCTACAGGGCTGTAGCAGGCGTCAACGAGCAGACGGCCGATTGGGCGCTCATCTTCTTCCGAATGAATTCGGGCAGACGCCGGAACATAACCACGACCGCGCTGAACTTTGATACGCATGTTGATAGATGCGTTTTCATCGGTCAGGTGGCAGATCACATGCTGCGGCTTGACGATTTCGACATCACCGTCGTGGGTAATGTCGGCTGCGGTCACAGGGCCAATGCCAGATTTATTCAGAGTAAGAATAACATCATCTTTACCCTGAACTCTCACCGCCAGCCCTTTCAGGTTGAGCAGGATTTCAAGGATATCTTCCTGAACGCCTTCTTTGGTGCTGTACTCATGAAGTACACCATCAATCTCAACCTCAGTCACCGCGCAACCCGGCATCGATGAGAGCAGAATACGGCGCAGTGCGTTACCCAGAGTATGGCCAAAGCCACGCTCTAAAGGCTCAAGGGTCACCTTGGCGTGCGTCGAACTCACTTGCTCGATATCTACCAGGCGCGGTTTTAGAAACTCTGTCACAGAACCCTGCATTGTGTCCTCTCTTTGGTACTAAGCTTTACTTGGAGTAAAGCTCGACGATCAGGTGTTCGTTAATGTCCGCAGACAGATCAGAACGCTCCGGCTTACGCTTGAACGTACCTTCCATCTTGCCAGCATCAACTTCCAGCCAGGTTGGCTTTTCACGCTGCTCAGCCAGCTCCAGAGCGGCTTTCACGCGAGACTGCTTTTTCGCTTTCTCACGAATGCTAACAACGTCATTCGGACTAACCTGATAAGAAGCGATGTTAACAACACGACCGTTTACCATGATTGCTTTGTGGCTAACCAGCTGGCGTGCTTCAGCACGAGTGGCGCCAAAGCCCATACGGTATACAACGTTGTCCAGACGACCTTCCAGCAGACCCAACAGGTTTTCACCGGTGTTGCCTTTCAGACGTGCTGCTTCTTTGTAGTAGTTACGGAACTGACGCTCCAGCACACCGTAAATACGGCGAACTTTTTGCTTTTCACGCAACTGCACACCATAGTCAGACAGACGCGGTTTACGCGCACCGTGCTGGCCAGGAGCTTGTTCAATTTTACACTTGGTATCGATCGCGCGAACGCCAGACTTAAGGAACAGGTCTGTGCCCTCACGACGGCTCAGCTTGAGCTTAGGACCCAAATATCTTGCCATTTTCTTTCTCCAACAATCCTAGAAAACGACCGCGTTATACGCGACGTTTTTTCGGCGGACGACAACCGTTGTGAGGGATCGGAGTCACATCAGTAATATTAGTGATGCGGAAACCAGCGGCGTTCAGAGCACGAATAGTAGATTCGCGGCCCGGACCCGGTCCCTTAACCATAACTTCCAGATTCTTGATACCGTATTCTTTTACGGCTTCAGCGCAACGCTCTGCTGCAACCTGAGCTGCAAACGGAGTGGATTTGCGAGAACCACGGAAACCGGAACCACCGGCTGTTGCCCAACCCAGCGCGTTACCCTGACGATCAGTAATAGTAACGATGGTGTTGTTGAAAGAAGCATGGATATGAGCCACGCCGTCAGAGACTTGTTTTCTTACACGTTTACGTGCACGAATTGGTGCCTTTGCCATTATTCAATCACCCCGATTATTTCTTGATCGGTTTGCGCGGACCCTTACGGGTACGTGCGTTGGTCTTGGTACGCTGACCGCGAACCGGGAGACCACGACGATGACGCAAACCGCGATAGCAACCAAGATCCATCAGGCGCTTGATGCTCATGCTAATTTCACGGCGCAGATCACCTTCAACGACAAATTTGGCAACTTCGTCACGCAGCGTGTCGATTTGTTCTTCAGACAGCTCACTGATCTTAACATTTTCAGCGATGCCCGCAGCAGCCAGAATGGCTTGAGAGCGGGTTTTACCGACGCCATAGATCGAAGTTAATGCGATCACAGCATGTTTCTGATCAGGAATGTTAATGCCTGCTATACGGGCCACTATGCACTCCTATAATTTTACTTGCACGCACCATGCTGAAAAGCCCGTTTTCAGGATACTCAAATGGAAACGTACAGACATACAAAAGATTGGCTGGCTAATCTAGCCAGCTCAACCCAACTTTGCAAGAAAAATATGCGAAATAATCAGCCTTGGCGCTGTTTATGCTTCGGCTCGGCACTGCAAATCACGCGGATGACGCCATCACGCTTAACGATTTTGCAGTTACGGCATAATTTCTTGACGGAAGCACGAACTTTCATTTTTACTCTCCGTAACTTCTCGGGCGACCATTAACGGCCATAGCCTTTCAGGTTCGCCTTCTTCAATGCAGACTCATACTGACTGGACATCATCAGAGTTTGCACTTGAGCCATAAAGTCCATAATCACGACAACAACGATAAGCAGTGACGTCCCACCAAAGTAGAACGGTACTTTCATCGCATCACGCATGAACTCCGGGATCAGGCAGATAAAAGTAATATAAAGCGCACCGACCAAAGTCAGGCGGGTCATTACTTTATCGATATACTTCGCCGTTTGCTCTCCCGGACGAATTCCTGGTACAAATGCACCGGACTTCTTCAGGTTATCTGCTGTTTCTCGCGGGTTGAAAACCAACGCCGTATAGAAGAAACAGAAGAAGATGATTGCAGACGCATAGAGTAACACATAAAGCGGTTGCCCAGGCTGCAAATACAGCGAAATTGTTGTCAGCCAGTTCCAACCAGTACCGCCCCCGAACCATGACGCGATAGTCGCAGGGAACAGAATAATACTGGAAGCGAAGATTGCCGGGATTACCCCCGCCATATTCACTTTCAGCGGTAAATGTGTGCTCTGAGCAGCATAGACACGACGACCCTGCTGGCGTTTTGCGTAGTTCACCACGATGCGGCGTTGACCACGTTCAACGAATACAACAAAGAACGTCACTGCGAATACTAATACTGCAACCAACAGCAACAGGAGGAAGTGCAGGTCGCCTTGACGCGCTTGCTCGATAGTATGGGCAATGGCTGGCGGAAGACCCGCCACAATACCGGCAAAGATAATGATCGAGATACCGTTACCGATACCGCGTTCAGTAATCTGTTCACCGAGCCACATCAGGAACATGGTTCCTGTAACCAGACTCACAACAGCGGTGAAGTAGAATGCAAAGCCTGGATTCATAACCAGACCTTGCATACCAGGCATATTCGGTAAACCGGTAGCAATACCGATCGACTGGAATATCGCCAACACCAGAGTGCCGTAACGGGTGTACTGGCTGATCTTACGACGACCAGACTCCCCTTCTTTCTTCAGCTCTGCCAGGGCCGGATGAACGACCGTTAACAACTGGATGATAATCGATGCCGAAATATACGGCATGATACCCAATGCAAAGATAGAAGCACGACTAAGAGCACCACCAGAGAACATGTTAAACATCTCAATGATGGTGCCACGCTGTTGCTCAAGCAGTTTGGCAAGTACAGCGGCATCAATACCAGGGATCGGAATAAAAGAGCCAATACGGAAAACAATCAACGCACCGATAACAAACAGCAGTCTGCGTTTCAGTTCGCCAATTCCACCCTTGGCACTTTGAAAATCTAATCCCGGTTGTTTAGCCATCTGCTACTTATTCCTCAATTTTACCGCCAGCAGCTTCGATAGCAGCACGAGCGCCTTTCGTCACACGCAGGCCACGAACAGTTACCGGACGAGCTACTTCACCAGCCAGGATCACTTTCGCGAACTCGATCTGGATGCCGATAATGTTAGCCGCTTTAAGCGTGTTCAGGTCAACTACGTCGCCTTCTACTTTAGCCAGATCGGACAGACGAATCTCTGCCGTGATCATTGCTTTGCGAGAAGTGAAACCGAATTTCGGCAGACGACGATACAGTGGCATCTGACCACCCTCGAAACCGCGACGTACGCCACCGCCAGAACGAGATTTCTGACCTTTGTGACCACGACCACCGGTTTTACCGAGGCCAGAACCGATACCACGACCCAGGCGTTTACCCGCCTTTTTGGAGCCTTCGGCCGGAGACAGAGTATTTAAACGCATCTCTTACTCCTCAACTTTAACCATGAAGGAAACCGCGTTGACCATACCGCGAACCGCAGGAGTATCCTCACGTTCAACAGTATGACCAATACGACGCAGACCCAGGCCAAGCAGCGTTGCCTTGTGTTTCGGCAGACGACCGATTGCACTGCGGGTTTGAGTGATTTTAATAGTCTTTGCCATGGTCAATTACCCCAGAATTTCTTCAACGGATTTACCACGCTTGGCAGCGACCATTTCCGGAGATTTCATATTTTCCAGGCCATCAATCGTTGCACGAACCACGTTAATCGGGTTGGTG
Source organism: Kosakonia sp. SOY2 (assembly GCF_027109175.1). NCBI lineage: Bacteria > Pseudomonadati > Pseudomonadota > Gammaproteobacteria > Enterobacterales > Enterobacteriaceae > Kosakonia > Kosakonia sp. SOY2. The sequence continues at coordinate 10,185 of NZ_JAPVXH010000012.1, read as the reverse complement.
GAACCATATGCTTTAGCCAGAACGTTATGAACCCCAGCGACTTCCAGAACGGCGCGCATTGCACCACCGGCAATAATACCGGTACCTTCGGAAGCCGGCTGCATGAATACACGAGAACCCGTGTGAGTACCCTTAACCGGGTGCTGCAGGGTGCCGTGGTTCAGCGCGACGTTAATCATATTGCGACGGGCTTTTTCCATCGCTTTCTGGATCGCTGCCGGAACTTCGCGGGCTTTACCGTAACCAAAACCAACGCGACCGTTACCATCGCCAACAACAGTCAGAGCTGTGAAGGAGAAAATACGACCACCTTTAACGGTTTTAGATACGCGGTTTACCGCGATCAGCTTTTCCTGCAGTTCGCCAGCTTGTTTTTCGATGTGAGCCATCTTACACCTCTACCTTAGAACTGAAGGCCAGCTTCACGGGCAGCATCTGCCAGTGCCTGGACGCGACCATGATATTGGAACCCGGAACGGTCAAAGGAAACATCTTTGATGCCTTTTTCCAGAGCGCGTTCAGCTACAGCTTTACCCACAGCTGCGGCCGCGTCTTTGTTACCGGTGTACTTCAGTTGTTCAGAGATAGCTTTTTCTACAGTAGAAGCAGCTACCAGAACTTCAGAACCATTCGATGCGATTACCTGGGCGTAGATATGACGCGGGGTACGATGTACCACCAGGCGAGTCGCACCAAGCTCTTTGAGCTTGCGGCGTGCGCGGGTCGCACGACGGATACGAGCAGATTTCTTATCCATAGTGTTACCTTACTTCTTCTTAGCCTCTTTGGTACGCACGACTTCGTCGGCGTAACGAACACCCTTGCCTTTGTACGGCTCAGGACGACGGTAGGCGCGCAGATCTGCTGCAACCTGGCCAATCACTTGCTTATCCGCGCCTTTCAGCACGATTTCAGTCTGTGACGGACATTCTGCAGTGATACCGGCCGGCAGCTGATGATCAACAGGATGAGAGAAACCCAGAGCCAGGTTTACTACATTCCCTTTGACCGCTGCGCGGTAACCTACACCAACCAGCTGCAGCTTCTTAGTGAAGCCTTCGGTAACACCGATAACCATTGAGTTCAGCAGGGCACGCGCGGTACCAGCCTGAGCCCAACCGTCTGCGTAACCATCACGCGGACCGAAAGTCAGAGCATTGTCTGCCTGGTTAACTACAACAGCATCGTTGAGAGTACGAGTCAGCTCGCCGTTTTTACCTTTGATCGTGATAACCTGACCGTTGATTTTTACGTCAACGCCGGCAGGAATAACGACCGGTGCTTTAGCAACACGAGACATTTTTTCCTCCGATTAGGCTACGTAGCAGATAATTTCGCCACCAAGACCAGCCTGGCGCGCTGCACGATCAGTCATAACACCTTTAGAGGTAGAAACAACTGCGATACCCATACCACCCATAACTTTCGGCAGCTCATCTTTTTTCTTATAGATGCGCAGACCTGGGCGGCTGATACGCTGAATGCTTTCTACCACAGCTTTACCCTGGAAGTATTTAAGAGTCACTTCCAGTTCCGGCTTGGTGTCGCCTTCAATTTTGAAATCTTCAATAAAACCTTCTTCCTTCAGCACGTTGGCAATTGCCACTTTCAGCCTGGAGGAAGGCATGGTGACCGCAGCTTTGTTCGCGGCCTGACCGTTACGGATACGGGTCAGCATATCCGCGATCGGATCTTGCATGCTCATCTGTCTTTACTCCCGTGATTCAATTGGTGACAATTACCAGCTAGCCTTTTTCAGACCCGGGATTTCACCGCGCATAGCGGATTCACGGACCTTAATACGGCTCAACCCGAACTTCCGCAGGAAACCGTGCGGACGACCAGTTTGGCGGCAGCGGTTACGCTGACGAGACGGGCTGGAATCACGCGGCAGACTCTGCAGCTTGAGAACAGCATTCCAACGATCTTCGTCGGAAGCGTTCACATCAGAAATGATCGCTTTCAGTTCAGCGCGTTTCGCGAAGTATTTTTCAGCTAAAGCTACGCGTTTAACTTCGCGTGCTTTCATAGATTGCTTAGCCATGAAGTAACCCTACCTTACTTGCGGAACGGGAAGTCAAAGGCAGCCAGCAGAGCACGGCCTTCTTCGTCAGATTTCGCAGTAGTGGTAATGGTAATATCCAAACCACGCACGCGGTCGACTTTATCGTAGTCGATTTCTGGGAAGATGATCTGCTCACGGACACCCATGCTGTAGTTACCACGACCGTCGAAAGACTTAGCGGACAAGCCACGGAAGTCACGGATACGCGGTACAGCAATAGTGATCAGGCGCTCAAAGAACTCCCACATGCGTTCGCCACGCAGAGTCACTTTACAGCCGATCGGATAGCCCTGACGGATTTTGAAGCCCGCAACAGATTTGCGCGCTTTGGTGATCAACGGTTTTTGACCGGAGATTGCTGCCAGGTCAGCTGCTGCGTTATCCAGCAGTTTCTTGTCAGCGATCGCTTCACCAACACCCATATTCAGGGTGATCTTCTCGACCCGAGGGACTTGCATGACAGAATTGTAGTTAAACTCAGTCATGAGTTTCTTAACTACTTCGTCTTTGTAGTAATCATGCAGTTTCGCCATCGTACTACTCCAAATTACTTGATAGTTTCGCTGTTAGATTTAAAGAAACGGACTTTTTTGCCGTCTTCGAATCTAAAGCCTACACGGTCGGCCTTGCCGGTTGCCGCATTGAAGATTGCAACGTTAGAAACCTGAATTGCAGCTTCTTTCTCAACGATGCCACCCGGTTGGTTCAGGGCCGGAACCGGCTTCTGATGTTTCTTAACCAGGTTGATACCTTCAACAATGATCTTGCCGGAAGACAGAACATTTTTTACTTTACCGCGCTTACCTTTATCTTTACCGGTTAACACGATAACTTCGTCATCACGACGGATTTTAGCTGCCATGATTCGCTCCTTAGAGTACTTCTGGTGCCAGAGAGATGATTTTCATAAACTTCTCAGAACGAAGTTCACGAGTAACCGGCCCAAAAATACGCGTACCGATAGGCTGCTCGCTGTTGTTGTTCAGAAGAACACAAGCATTGCCATCGAAGCGAACGACAGAACCGTCAGGGCGACGAACACCCTTCTTGGTGCGCACCACTACCGCCTTCAGCACATCACCTTTTTTGACCTTACCACGCGGAATTGCTTCTTTGATGGTGATCTTGATGATGTCGCCTACGCCTGCGTAGCGACGGTGCGAGCCACCCAGAACCTTGATACACATTACGCGACGTGCACCGGAGTTGTCGGCGACGTTCAGCATAGTCTGTTCTTGGATCATTTCAGTGCTCCGCTAATGTCAACTACTACTGAAGACCCTAAAATCAGGGTCGATAAAAAGCCCCATATCGGGGGCGCAGCATTATAACACCGCTTCCTTGATATGGGTAGAAAAAATAAACGGCCCATCGCTGAGCCGTTTATTCGTTTGAGAACGCGTACTCTATTACAGAATCGCTTTCTCTACAACGCGAACCAGCGTCCAGGACTTAGTCTTGGACAGCGGACGGCATTCGCGGATTTCAACCACGTCGCCGGTACCGCATTCGTTGTTCTCGTCATGTACGTGCAGTTTAGTCGTACGTTTGATGAATTTACCGTAGATCGGGTGTTTCACGAAACGCTCGATAGCTACAACAATGGATTTCTCCATTTTGTCGCTAACAACACGACCTTGCAGAGTACGGATTTTATCGGTCATTACGCACCCGCCTTCTCAGTCAGTAAAGTCTTAACGCGTGCGACATCACGACGCACTTGCTTCAACAGGTGAGTCTGTTGCAGCTGGCCACTTGCAGCCTGCATACGCAGGTTGAACTGCTCGCGCAGCAGGTTAAGCAGCTCGGTGTTCAGCTCTTCAACGCTCTTTTCACGCAGCTCTTTTGCTTTCATTACATCACCGTCTTAGTTACAAAGGTGGTTTTAATCGGCAGTTTTGCTGCTGCCAGCTCGAAGGCTTCACGGGCCAGCTCTTCCGGAACACCGTCCATTTCGTACAGGACTTTACCCGGCTGAATCAAGGCAACCCAATACTCTACGTTACCTTTACCTTTACCCATACGAACTTCCAGCGGCTTCTCGGTGATCGGTTTGTCCGGGAATACACGGATCCAGATCTTACCCTGACGCTTAACAGCACGAGTCATAGCACGACGTGCTGCTTCGATCTGACGAGCGGTCAGACGACCACGGCCAACAGCTTTCAGACCGTAAGTGCCGAAGCTCACATCCGTGCCCTGCGCGAGACCACGGTTGCGGCCTTTGTGCACTTTACGGAATTTTGTACGCTTTGGTTGTAACATCAGCGACGCTCCTTATTTACGGCCTTTACGCTGCTGCTTTTTAGGTTGAGCAGCCGGTTTTTCCGGTTGTTCAACTGCAGCCATACCACCAAGGATCTCGCCTTTGAAGATCCACACTTTTACGCCGATTACACCGTAAGTGGTGTGCGCTTCGGAGGTGTTGTAGTCGATGTCAGCACGCAGAGTGTGCAGCGGAACGCGACCTTCACGGTACCATTCGGTACGTGCGATTTCCGCGCCGCCCAGACGGCCGCTAACTTCAACTTTGATACCTTTAGCGCCCAGACGCATTGCGTTCTGTACAGCACGCTTCATAGCACGACGGAACATAACACGACGTTCCAGCTGAGAAGTGATGCTGTCAGCAACCAGTTTTGCGTCCAGTTCAGGTTTACGAACTTCGGCGATATTGATCTGAGCAGGAACGCCAGCGATATCCGCTACGACCTTGCGCAGTTTCTCAACGTCTTCACCTTTTTTACCGATAACGATACCCGGGCGAGCGGTGTGAATGGTCACACGGATGCTCTTAGCCGGACGCTCGATAACGATACGAGATACAGACGCTTTAGCCAGTTCCTTAGTCAGGTACTGACGTACTTTAAAATCGCTGTCCAGGTTGTCAGCGAATTCTTTGGTGTTCGCAAACCAGGTTGAGTTCCATGGTTTTACAATACCCAGGCGAATACCATTAGGATGTACTTTCTGACCCATTGCTAGTCTCCAGAGTCTCAGCGATCGGACACAACCACAGTGATGTGGCTGGTGCGCTTCAGGATGCGATCTGCACGACCTTTTGCACGCGGCATAATGCGCTTCATGCTCGGGCCTTCGTCTACGAAAATTTTCGCAACTTTCAGATCGTCAATGTCAGCGCCATCGTTGTGTTCAGCGTTAGCAATGGCAGATTCCAGAACTTTCTTGACCAGTACAGCCGCTTTCTTATTGGTGTAGGTCAGAATATCCAGGGCCTGCGACACTTTCTTACCGCGAATCAGGTCAGCAACAAGGCGAACCTTCTGAGCAGAAGAACGAGCATGGCGATGTTGAGCTAAAGTTTCCATCTCTTCCTCCTACCTTATTTCTTCTTCGCTTTTTTATCAGCAGCGTGGCCGCGATAAGTACGAGTCGGTGCGAATTCACCCAGTTTGTGACCGACCATTTCGTCGGAAACAAATACCGGAACGTGCTGACGACCATTATGGACAGCGATGGTCAAACCGATCATGTTAGGAAAGATCGTTGAACGACGGGACCAAGTGCGCAGGGGCTTCTTGTCTCCGCTTTCCACCGCTTTCTCTACCTTCTTCAGCAAGTGCAGGTCAATAAAAGGACCTTTCTTGAGAGAACGTGGCATGGCTTATCCTCTAAAATTATTTGCTACGGCGACGTACGATGAATTTATCAGTACGCTTGTTGCTGCGGGTCTTCTTACCTTTGGTCTGAACGCCCCACGGAGTTACCGGGTGCTTACCAAAGTTACGACCTTCACCACCACCATGTGGGTGGTCGACTGGGTTCATCGCAGTACCGCGAACGGTAGGACGAACACCACGCCAGCGTGCAGCACCTGCTTTACCCAGAACGCGCAGCATATGCTCAGCATTGCCAACTTCGCCCAGAGTCGCGCGGCATTCTGCTTCGACTTTACGCATTTCACCAGAACGCAGACGCAGGGTGACATAAGCACCATCACGAGCAACGATCTGAACGTAAGTACCAGCGGAACGAGCCAGCTGACCGCCTTTACCTGGTTTCATTTCTACGTTATGAACGGTAGAACCAACCGGGATATTGCGCATCGGCAGGGTGTTACCTGCTTTGATTGCAGCATCAACGCCAGACTGAATCTGGTCGCCAGCTTTCAGGCCTTTAGGGGCCAGGATGTAACGGCGTTCGCCATCTTTGTACAGAACCAGCGCGATGTTCGCGGAACGGTTCGGATCGTACTCAAGACGTTCAACAACTGCCGGGATACCATCTTTGTTGCGTTTGAAGTCAACAATACGGTAAGCCTGCTTGTGGCCACCACCGATATGACGAGTGGTGATACGGCCATTGTTGTTACGACCACCGGATTTGCTGTTTTTTTCCAGCAACGGAGCAAAAGGTTTGCCCTTGTGCAGCTCAGGGTTAACCACTTTAACAACGTGGCGACGACCCGGAGATGTCGGTTTACATTTAACAACTGCCATTGTATTACTCCTCCGACTTACTCAGCGCCGCCAACGAAGTCCAGATTCTGGCCTTCTTTCAGGGTGACGTAAGCTTTTTTCCAGTCGCTACGACGACCGATACGCTGTCCGTGACGTTTAACTTTCCCTTTAACTACCAGGGTGTTAACGACTTCGACTTCGACTTCAAACAGTTTCTGCACAGCAGCTTTGATTTCTGCTTTGGTCGCGTCTTTAGCAACTTTGAGAACGATGGTGTTTGTTTTTTCCATCGCAGTAGACGCTTTTTCAGAAACGTGCGGTGCACGCAGCACCTTCAGCAGACGTTCTTCACGAATCATGCCAGCATCTCCTCAACTTGCTTAACAGCATCAGCAGTCATTACGACTTTGTCGAAGGCGATCAGGCTAACCGGGTCGATACCAGTCGCGTCGCGAACATCAACCTTGTGCAGGTTGCGCGCGGCCAGGAACAGGTTCTCGTCCAGCTCACCGGTGATGATCAGCACATCTTCCAGAGCCATGTCTTTCAGTTTCTGAGCCAGCAGCTTGGTTTTCGGTGCTTCAACAGAGAACTGCTCGACAACGATCAGACGATCCTGACGTACCAGTTCGGACAGGATGCTTTTCAGCGCGCCGCGGTACATCTTTTTGTTAACTTTTTGACTGTGGTCCTGCGGACGCGCAGCGAAGGTCACGCCACCAGAACGCCAGATCGGGCTCTTGATAGAACCAGAACGAGCACGGCCGGTGCCTTTCTGGCGCCACGGTTTTTTACCGGAACCAGTTACTTCAGCACGGGTCTTCTGAGCACGAGTACCCTGACGAGCACCAGCTGCATAAGCAACGACAACCTGGTGTACCAGCGCTTCGTTGAAGTCACGACCGAAGGTAGTTTCGGAAACAGTCAGCGCGCTCTGCGCGTCTTTCAATACTAATTCCATTGCTATCTCCTCACGCCTTCACAGCTGGTTTAACGATCAGGTCGCTACCGGTTGCACCCGGGACAGCACCTTTAACCAGCAGCAGGTTGCGCTCAGCGTCAACACGTACTACGTCCAGGCTCTGAACGGTTACGCGCTCATTACCCAGCTGACCTGCCATTTTCTTGCCCTTGAACACTTTGCCCGGAGTCTGGTTCTGACCGATAGAACCCGGAACGCGGTGAGACAGGGAGTTACCGTGGGTAGCGTCCTGGGTACGGAAGTTCCAGCGCTTAACGGTACCTGCGAAACCTTTACCTTTAGAGGTGCCAGTTACGTCAACTTTTTTAACTTCAGCAAACAGCTCAACGCTAATGTCCTGACCTACGGTGAATTCTTCGCCGTCAGCAAGACGGAATTCCCACAGACCACGGCCAGCTTCAACGCCAGCTTTAGCGAAGTGACCCGCTTCCGGTTTGGTTACACGGTTAGCTTTTTTAGCACCGGTGGTAACCTGGATTGCGCGGTAGCCATCGTTAGCCAGATCTTTAACCTGAGTAACGCGGTTTGCTTCAACTTCGATTACGGTTACTGGGATAGATACGCCATCTTCAGTGAAGATGCGGGTCATGCCCACTTTTTTACCGACTAAACCAATCATTGTTTCAACCTCTCAATCGCTCGATGACCTGATTAACCCAGGCTGATCTGCACGTCTACACCGGCAGCCAGGTCCAGACGCATCAGAGCATCAACGGTTTTCTCGGTTGGCTCAACGATGTCAACCAGACGCTTGTGAGTGCGGATTTCGTACTGATCGCGCGCGTCTTTGTTAACGTGCGGGGAGATCAGAACGGTGAAGCGCTCTTTGCGGGTCGGCAGCGGGATCGGACCACGGACTTGCGCACCAGTACGCTTAGCAGTCTCGACGATTTCCGCGGTTGATTGATCGATCAGACGATGATCAAACGCTTTAAGACGGATACGGATTCTTTGGTTCTGCATGAGACCAGAGCTCCAATTATTTATAGACGAAAATAATTACTCCTCACACCCATTACGATTGATGGGGGAGTGTAATCGTTCTTACGTAGCTCCCCGATTGGGAGCATTGTAACGGCCAAACAGCACCGTTGTGGTTCAGATTGAACCCGCCGTCATTTATGACAAGCCCGCGCATTATACGTAAATCTGAGCCAGACGCAAGCGTAGTTTAGAAATTAAGCAGTGCTGCGAGCATGCTCGCAGAACGAACATAACGACAATAAAGTCGGCATCATTTCTCACGAGCTGCCACGCAACATCAGTAATAGTTAATTGGCGTTCACACCGCAATTTCGCATTCTGCATGCCACCCTTACTGACTCTGGCAGGACGCCATGTTTTTTCTCGCGGTTTACTTGTTACTCAATCTAATGCTTGTCTGGTACGACATCCGTAACGGGTTATTGCCAGATCGTTTCACCTGCCCTCTTCTTTGGGCGGGACTACTTTGGCACTGCTTCGCAAATGCTGAATTATTGAAGCAAGCGGTTATCGGCGCAGCGGCAGGTTACATAGGGTTTGCTGTTATTTATTGGGGCTACAAAATGTTGCGCGGTAAGGAAGGGCTTGGCTACGGTGACGTAAAATATCTTTCGGCTCTCGGGGCCTGGCATGGCTGGCAGAGTTTACCTGGACTGGTTTTTATAGCCGCCTTGTTGGCCTGCAGTGTGGTAAGTATTAACGCGCTCCGATTGCGAAGTTTGCAGGCATTAAAAAACCCACTGCCTTTCGGGCCATTTCTAGCGGCAGCGGGTTTACTAACGGGATACAATTCTGTGATACCAACTACTCTTCCATTTTGATTTGCGACTGGAGATAGTTCTGAATACCAATTTTACTTATCAGATCCAGTTCTGTTTCCAGCCAATCAATATGATGCTCTTCTTCAGCAAGGATCTTGATCATCATGTCGCGGCTAACGTAGTCATGGACACTATCCGCATAAGCGATGGCTTCGCGCAGATCCTTCGCGCCTTCCAGTTCCAGTCGGAGGTCCGATTGCAGCATCTCCTCAACGTCTTCACCAATGCCCAGTTTGCCCAAATCCTGCAAATTAGGGATACCTTCAAGAAATAAAATACGCTCGATGTAGAGATCGGCGTGTTTCATTTCATCAATAGATTCATGGTATTCGACATCGTTGAGGCGCGTCAGACCCCAGTTTTTGAACATTCTCGCATGGAGAAAGTACTGATTTATTGCGACAAGCTCATTTCCCAATAATTTATTGAGATAATTTATGATTTTAACATCACCTTTCATTATGTAGTCCCTCCGCTTCCACTCATTGAAGCGTAGATGGGGCTACAAGGATGTCAAAAAAAAGATAAGGACTCAGGCAATCTCTTTATATTCCGGCATCCGGGTAAGTTCGTCTTGCATGATCTCTCTGGCTGCGCGAACACATTTACCACACTGATTTCCAACCGGAACAAATTTGCGGAGTTGCTGAAATGATTGAGGATGAAACTGGCGCACTGCCTGGCGAATTTTTTTATCACTCACACCATTACACAAGCAAACGTACATGATCACTCCCGTTCAATTTCTGCGCAAAGTGTAAATGAGAATAGTTGCGATTACAATAGCGCAACTGTAAAGCTGCTCGCCCGGTGCGTAGTTTAATTTCGAATAAATATTTCGACCGTAAATAGCGGACAGCAAAAAGGGCGCCGATGCGCCCTTTTTTCAATTCAAAGCTAATTAATTAGCCC
>NZ_JAPVXH010000011.1:0-28461 GCF_027109175.1 Kosakonia sp. SOY2 | reverse complement strand
TCATGCGAAAGCGCGGGGCTTTTTTGCTATTGTTTCAGCTCCATTTATCGCTAAAGGACATCTCAATGATCGTTCTGTACGCCCAGCTTTATAAAAATCGCATGGTTGTGCGTAACCTCCAGACTCAACAGCAGGTATCGGGTAGCCAAACCTTCAGCAACCAGCGAATACTCATCGCAGACTTTTTCCCGGCGGAAAAGCTATTACAAGATTTGATTCTGCAAGTTGCACCGCGCGCATTCTGGCACGCACTTCCGGGTATGGGGCGTTTAGCTATCCTCGCGCATGCGCTGGAAATGAATGAAGGCGGCTTATCGCCCGTCGAAGAGCGCGCCATTCTTGAAATGACTTTTGGCGCTTCGCAAGGCCGATGCCGTTACCCGCAGGTCGTTGCCAGTCAGACACCGCTTAGCGATCAACACGTACTGGCAGCACTGAGCCAATCGAAAAAGCCCCCCTCTCAGCGCGATAACAAACCGAAAATCATTAGCTAATATCAATGCTACACAGGCCGCGACGTGAAACTTTCTCACCTTTCACTTGCGGACTCGACATTTTGCCGATTCCTGGGTATCTTCGGCTATCTGGATGTCTAAACGTTTAAACGTATGCAGTGAGGGTATAAGATATGCCGATTCGGGTGCAGGACGAGCTGCCAGCCGTCAATTTCTTGCGTGATGAGAATGTCTTTGTGATGACGACATCGCGCGCAACAGTGCAGGAAATTCGCCCGCTGAAGGTGCTGATCCTCAATCTGATGCCAAAGAAGATTGAGACGGAAAACCAGTTCCTGCGCTTGCTGTCAAACTCACCGCTACAAGTTGATGTGCGCCTGCTGCGTATCGACTCGCGTGAATCACGCAACACACCGGCCGAGCACCTCAATACCTTTTACTGTAATTTCGATGACATCCGTGATGAAAACTACGATGGCCTGATCGTCACCGGTGCGCCATTAGGCTTAGTTGAATTTAACGACGTGGCCTACTGGCCGCAAATCGAGCAAGTTCTGGAGTGGGCAAAAGATCATGTCACCTCCACCCTGTTTGTCTGTTGGGCGGTACAAGCCGCGTTAAACATCCTTTATGGCATCCCCAAACAGACCCGCACCGAAAAACTCTCCGGCGTATACGAACACCACATCCTTCATCCTCACGCATTGCTGACGCGTGGTTTTGATGATGTTTTTCTGGCGCCGCATTCGCGTTATGCCGATTTCCCGGCTGCATTGATCCGCGACTACACCGATTTAGAGATCCTCGCCCAGACGGAAGAGGGCGACGCCTACCTGTTCGCCAGCAAAGACAAACGTATCGCCTTCGTTACCGGCCATCCGGAATATGATGCCAACACACTGGCAGACGAGTTCTTCCGCGATGTGGATGCCGGGCTAAGTCCGGCGCTACCGCACAACTATTTTCCTCATGACGATCCGCAGAATAAACCACGAGCATCCTGGCGCAGCCACGGCAATTTGCTGTTCATCAACTGGCTCAACTACTACGTCTACCAGATCACGCCATACGATCTGAGCCATATGAATCCGACGCTGGATTAAGCGTTTCAGCCCCTTATTACAGGCACCTTCGGGTGCCTTTTTTATTTTCGAAAATCACTTCTCAACGCAATAAAACTATAACCTCTTTTTTATCAAACAGTTATTTGCATTTTAATTTAAAAATGGAAATTGTTTTTGATTTTGGAAAAATTATTAGCCAGGATTGATCCTGCTGAACGAAAACTGCACACCCGATCTTCGTTGGCATTGAGAAATGTCTTTGCTGCAAAAAAGAGGAATCGCACCATGACACAACAGGCGACAACAACCGATGAACTGGCCTTTACGCGACCGCACGGTGAACAAGAGAAGCAGATTCTCACCCCGGCAGCCGTAGAATTCCTGAGCGAGCTGGTCACCCGCTTTACGCCAAAGCGCAATCAACTGCTGGCCGCGCGCGTGCATCAGCAGCAACAGATCGATGCCGGTACGTTGCCTGATTTTATTTCGGAAACAGCTTCCATTCGTGAAGGTGACTGGACGATCCGGGGAATTCCCGACGATCTGCTGGACCGCCGCGTTGAAATTACCGGGCCGGTTGAACGCAAAATGGTGATCAACGCGCTGAATGCCAATGTGAAGGTGTTCATGGCGGATTTTGAAGATTCGCTGGCACCAAACTGGGACAAAGTGATCGACGGGCAGATTAACCTGCGCGATGCCGTCAACGGCACCATCAGCTACACCAATGAAGCGGGTAAGATCTACCAACTGAAGCCAAACCCGGCCGTGCTGGTTTGCCGTGTGCGTGGTTTACACCTGCCGGAAAAACACGTCACCTGGCGCGACGAGGCCATTCCGGGCAGCCTGTTCGATTTCGCGCTCTACTTTTTCCACAACCACAAAAACCTGCTCGCCAAAGGCAGCGGCCCCTATTTCTACCTGCCGAAAACGCAGTCATGGCAAGAAGCTGCATGGTGGAGCGAAGTCTTCAGCTTTACCGAGGATCGTTTCAATTTGCCGCGCGGCACCATCAAAGCCACGCTGTTGATTGAAACCTTGCCCGCGGTATTCCAGATGGATGAGATCCTGCACGCGCTGCGCGACCATATTGTTGGCCTGAACTGCGGACGCTGGGATTACATCTTCAGCTACATCAAAACGCTGAAAAACTACCCGGATCGCGTGCTGCCTGACCGCCAGGTGGTGACGATGGATAAACCGTTCCTCAGTGCCTATTCACGTCTGCTGATCAAAACCTGCCATCGTCGCGGCGCTTTCGCGATGGGCGGTATGGCGGCGTTCATCCCCAGCAAAGACACCGAACGTAACAACTGGGTGCTGAACAAAGTAAAAGCCGATAAACAGCTCGAAGCGAATAACGGCCACGATGGCACCTGGATTGCGCATCCGGGTCTTGGCGACACGGTCATGGAGGTATTCAACGCGGCGCTGGGCGAACACAAAAACCAACTCTTTGTCAGCCGTGAAGACGATGCGCCGATCACCGCAGAAGATCTGCTGGCACCTTGTGAAGGCGAGCGCACCGAAGAGGGCATGCGCGCCAATATCCGCGTCGCGGTGCAGTACATCGAAGCGTGGATCTCCGGCAATGGCTGCGTGCCGATCTACGGGCTGATGGAAGATGCTGCCACGGCGGAAATCTCCCGTACCTCAATCTGGCAGTGGATCCACCACGAAAAAACGCTGAGCAACGGCAAGCCGGTCACTAAAGCGCTGTTCCGCCAGATGCTGGCCGAAGAGATGCTGGTTATTCAGGAAGAGCTGGGTGAGCACCGTTTCAGCAGCGGGCGTTTTAACGATGCCGCGCGCCTGATGGAGCAGATCACCACCTCTGATGAGCTAATCGACTTCTTAACGTTGCCTGGCTACCGCCTGCTGGCGTAATCGCCCGGACTATTTTGTTCGCCAATTTGGCCCTGGACAGTGCTCAACATCCTTACGTATCACCAGCACGTTGCGGTTTTCGTGCGCTGGTCGTGGCCAAACTGCCTTCACCAATAACGCCTGGCGAGCCAGGAGAAGAATATGGAGCATCTGTATATGAAAACCCGTACCCAACAAATCGAAGAATTACAAAAAGAGTGGACGCAGCCGCGCTGGGAAGGCATTCGCCGCCCTTATAGCGCGGAAGATGTGGTGAAGTTACGTGGCTCGGTCAACCCGGAATGTACGCTGGCGCAACTGGGCGCGGCGAAAATGTGGCGCTTGCTGCATGGCGAATCGAAAAAAGGGTACATCAACAGCCTTGGCGCGCTGACGGGCGGGCAGGCGCTGCAGCAGGCGAAAGCGGGAATCGAAGCGGTGTATCTCTCCGGCTGGCAAGTGGCGGCAGATGCTAACCTCGCCGCCAGCATGTACCCGGACCAGTCGCTCTACCCGGCAAACTCCGTGCCGTCAGTGGTTGAACGCATCAATAATACGTTTCGTCGCGCCGATCAAATTCAGTGGTCTTCCGGTATTGAGCCGGGTGACCCGCGCTTTGTCGACTATTTCCTGCCGATCGTCGCAGATGCCGAAGCGGGTTTTGGTGGCGTACTGAACGCCTTTGAGCTGATGAAGTCGATGATTGAAGCCGGTGCGGCGGCAGTGCATTTCGAAGATCAGCTCGCGTCGGTGAAAAAATGCGGCCATATGGGTGGCAAAGTGTTAGTGCCAACGCAAGAAGCGGTGCAGAAACTGGTGGCGGCGCGTCTGGCGGCGGATGTAATGGGTGTTCCGACGCTGTTGGTGGCGCGCACCGATGCCGATGCCGCCGATCTGATTACCTCAGATTGCGACCCGTATGACAGCGCGTTTATCACCGGCGAACGCACCAGCGAAGGCTTTTACCGCACCCATGCGGGCATTGAGCAGGCGATCAGCCGCGGTCTGGCTTACGCGCCGTATGCCGATCTGGTGTGGTGTGAAACCTCCACGCCAGACCTGAACCTGGCGCGCCGTTTCGCCGATGCGATCCACGCGAAATACCCTGGTAAGCTGCTGGCGTACAACTGCTCGCCGTCGTTTAACTGGAAAAAGAACCTTGATGACAACACCATCTCCCGCTTCCAGCAGGAGCTGTCAGATATGGGGTACAAGTTCCAGTTCATCACCCTCGCGGGCATCCACAGCATGTGGTTCAACATGTTCGATTTAGCCCACGCGTACGCGCAGGGCGAAGGGATGAAGCACTACGTCGAAAAAGTGCAGCAGCCAGAGTTCGCCGCAGGCAAAGAGGGCTACACCTTCGTTTCTCACCAGCAGGAAGTGGGAACCGGTTACTTCGACAAAGTCACCACCATTATTCAGGGCGGCGCCTCGTCGGTAACGGCGTTGACGGGTTCAACGGAAGAAGCTCAGTTCTAATCGTCAATCTGCCCGGTAGCAATTTGCCTGCCGGGCTAATGCCTGGGGAATACGATGTCGCGTGGTCTGGAACTGTTGATTGCCCAAACCATCCTGCAAGGCTTTGATGCCCAGTATGGTCGTTTTCTGGAAGTGACCTCCGGCGCGCAACAGCGCTTTGAACAAGCCGACTGGCATGCTGTTCAGCAGGCGATGAAACAGCGCATTCACCTTTATGATCACCATGTTGGTCTGGTCGTCGAGCAATTGCGTTGCATCACCGACAGCCAAAGCCCGGACGCCGCGTTTTTGCTGCGCGTCAAAGAGCACTACACGCAACTGCTGCCGGATTATCCCCGCTTTGAAATCGCCGAAAGTTTCTTTAATTCAGTCTATTGTCGGCTGTTCGATCACCGCTCTCTCACGCCCGAACGGTTGTTTATCTTTAGCTCGCAACCGGAACGCCGCTTTCGCACCATCCCGCGCCCGTTAGCCAAAGCATTCTGGCCGGAACGCGGCTGGGAAGCGCTGCTGACCAAAGTGTTGTCGGATTTGCCGCTGCGCCTGCCGTGGCAGGATAAAGCGCGTGACGTGAGTTATATCACCGCACATTTGCAGGAAGCGTTTGGCAGCGAAACCCTTGCTCACTCTCACTTGCAGGTGGCGAACGAGTTGTTTTACCGCAACAAGGCCGCCTGGCTGGTGGGCAAGCTTATTACCCCGTCGGCTACGCTGCCGTTCTTGTTGCCGCTTCACCGCAGCGATGACGGTGAGCTGTTTGTCGATACCTGTCTGACCACATCGGCGGAAGCCAGCATCGTGTTTGGTTTTGCCCGCTCCTATTTTATGGTTTACGCCCCGCTGCCCGCCGCGACAGTCGAGTGGCTGCGCGAGATCCTGCCCGGTAAAACCACCGCTGAACTGTATATGGCGATTGGTTGCCAGAAACACGGCAAAACGGAAAGTTACCGCGAATATTTAAATTACATCAACGCCAGTAACGAGCAGTTTATTGAAGCGCCAGGTATTCGCGGCATGGTGATGCTGGTGTTTACGTTGCCCGGTTTTGACCGGGTATTTAAGGTGATAAAAGATGTCTTTCCCCCGCAAAAAGAGATGAGCGCCGCGCACGTTCGTGCCTGCTATCAACTGGTCAAAGAACATGACCGCGTGGGGCGTATGGCTGATACACAAGAGTTTGAAAACTTTGTGCTGGAAAAACGGCAGATTGCCCCGGCGCTCATGGCGCTTTTGCTGGAACAAGCGCCAGGCAAAATCACCGATCTCGGCGATCGCATCGTCATCAGCCATCTCTATATTGAGCGGCGTATGGTGCCGCTCAATCTGTGGTTCGAGCAGGTTAAAGGTCAGCAATTGCGCGACGCGGTAGAGGAGTATGGCAACGCTATTCGCCAGCTTGCCGCCGCCAATATTTTCCCCGGCGACATGCTGTTTAAGAACTTCGGCGTCACCCGTCACGGGCGCGTGGTGTTCTACGATTACGACGAAATTTGTTACATGACCGAAGTGAATTTCCGCGACATTCCCGCGCCGCGCTATCCCGAAGATGAGCTTAGCGCCGAACCGTGGTACAGCGTGTCGCCGGGTGATGTCTTCCCGCAAGAGTTTCGCCACTGGTTGTGCGCCGACCCGGAAATCGGTCCGCTATTCGAAGAGATGCATGCCGATCTACTGCGTGCCGATTACTGGCGCGGATTGCAGGCGCGCATCCGCGAAGGGCATGTCGAAGATGTTTATGCCTACCGCAAACGCCAGCGTTTCAGCGTACGCTTTGGCGCAGGCGCGCTGCGGCAGGCGGGGTAAATCAGGTGAAGTAATATCTCACCACATGGAAGAAGATCGGGGCGGCAAAGCAGAGAGAATCAATCCTGTCCATCATGCCGCCGTGCCCTTCGAGCATTGCACCGAAATCCTTCACGCCGCGATCGCGTTTAATCGCCGACATACACAAACCGCCGAGGAAGCCGAGCAGCGTAATCAGCAGGGAAATAACAAAAGCCTGCCACGGGTTAAACGGTGTGATCCACCACAGCCCCGCGCCGACCAGACTGGCGCTGAGAATACCGCCCACAAATCCTTCTACCGTTTTGTTCGGGCTGAGTTTCGGCACAATAGGGCGCTTGCCGCACAGCTTACCGAAGACGTATTGCAGCACGTCGGAAATCTGCACAACAATCATCATAAACAGCACCAGCTTGATATTTTCACCACTGTAGCCCGGAATGGACAACATCAGCAGCGCAGGCGCATGGCTAACACAGTAGACCGCCATCATCAGGCTCCACTGGATTTTTGCGCTGCGTTCAAGAAAGTGCTGTGTATCACCCGCGATAGCCACTCGTGCCGGAATAAACAAGAAGGCGTAGACCGGGATAAAAATCACAAACACCGAATACCACTGGATGCCAACCAGCACGTATTGCACCGGAAGAATGATAAAGAAACACCAAAACAGTGCTTCATGATCGCCCCGGCGAGTGGGCATTAGAGTGATACATTCGCGTAGCGCGAAGAACGACATCAACGCAAACAGCACAACTGAACCGATGGGGCCAACCAGCATGGCGATGACTGAAACGGTACACATCAACCACCAGGCGCGGATCCGCGCGTTAAGGTTAGCTATCGTGGCGTTTTGATAGCGGCGCGATAGCAAAAAACCAATAACACTGGCGACGGTCAGCAGACCGAAAAGCCCGCTCAGTAGCAGGCGCAGATCGGAATCGACATTAATCATGGGCAAGTGCCTCCAGCGCACACCTGGCGCGGTCTAAAAATTCCTTTTTCGTTTCGTCGTCCGTAACCGCTGGCAATGGCTCGCCAAACGTTGCCGTGCAGATAATCGGTACCACCAGACGTGAACCTTTCGGCAGCACACGATTCATATTTTCCAGCCACACCGGGATCAGCTGCACTGCTGGCAGGCGCTGTGTTAAGTGATAAAGCCCGCTTTTAAAACTGGCGACTTCATCACCGGAGCCGCGCGTACCTTCGGGAAAGAAGATCAACGAATGGCCTTGTTCCAGCTTTTCCATCAGCGGTTGTAACGGATCGCGCTGCTTTACCGTCTCTTTGGCGGCTGAAGCCGGGCTACTCCGTTCAACCAGAATGGCGTTAAAAATGCGCGTAGCAAGGTAGCGACGAAGCGCTGTTTTGTTCCAGTAATCCGCCGCGGCGACCGGATGTACGCTATTGCGCAACGCACGTGGAAAGCTCGCCCAAATAACCAGACCATCGAGGTGGCTGCTATGGTTGGCGTAATAAATAGTGGCGCGATCCGGCTGTGGCAAGGTGCGCCAAAAAGCTTTCACGCCGGTTAACAGGCGGCAAAGCATAACGAAAAAAGCTCTGACAATGGTCTTATCGACAGAAAAATGCAGCTTCATGATGCCTTCTCCTGCTTCAATGTAGAGATGATTCGACGGGTACGGCGCACTGTCGTCCAGGCTGCACCAAGGGCAATTAACGCCAGTGTGCAGAGCAGCAGCAGCTCCCCCCACTGCGGCAGGATGATGGCGATAACCGTCGCAGCAGTCAGCAGCGCCATTCGGTGTTGTTTGGCCATTGGGCCGCTAAATTGTTGCGCCAGGCCGCAGGTGCCGCCAAGCAAGCGTACATAAGCGGTAAAAAGCGCAAATAAAGACGCCGCCCAGCCCAGCTCAACCCCTCCAGTCACTTGCACCAGACCGTAGCCTGCGCCAAGGAACAGTACGCTGTCAGAAATGCGATCCGGTAGTTCGTTAAAGACAGCACCCGCCGGGCTGCGCAGACCGCCCTCTACGGCTACCATGCCATCGAGCAAATTACAGATAAGCCGCCCCTGAATACCGACAATAGCTAATAGCAGCAGGCCGCGTTGCAGCAGCGTACTGTCACTGTGCCAGACGGTAAGAAAACAGAGACCAGCGAGAAGTGCAAAAAAAATACTGAATACGGAAATGGTGTTGGGCGTGTAGCCTTTTTGGCGCAGGTAACGGGCAGCCGAAGCCGCCCAGGCGGAATTGCGCGTCTTTACTGGACGGCGATCGTGAACATCCTTGGTCATATATGTCATTCCGGTGAGTGGATAAAAATTGGACGTCCACTATATAACCTTTTGGAAGTTAACGCATTCCCCCGTACGCCAGCGTCACTTCTTTCGCGCCACGGATCACCATCGCGCCCAGCTCGGTCACGCGGTCATCGGTGATGCGTGAGATAGGCCCGGAGATGGAAATCGCGGCGAAGGGTTCGCCGTGTTCGTCAAAAATGCACGCCGCTACGCAGCGCAGCCCCAGCGCGTGCTCTTCGTCGTCAAAGGAGTAGCCGCGTTTACGCGTCTGGGCGAGATCTTCTTTCAGGTGTACCGGCGATACCAGCGTGGCATGGGTGTACGCATGCAGCCCCTGGCGGTGCAGCAAACTGCCAACTTGCTCATCGCTCAGGCGCGACAAAAACGCTTTTCCCGCGCCGGAAGCATGCATCGGCAGTTTGCCGCCAATCGGCGCGGACATGCGCATTAACTGCGTACACTGCACCTGATCGATAATGATGGCCTGATGGTCGCTCTTATCCAGCACCGCCAGATTCACGGTTTCGCCGGATTCTTCCATTAAGTTGCGGAGAATGGGGTGAACAATCGCCATCAGGTTGCGGCTTTGCAGGAAACTGCTGCCGACGATAAACGCATGCGCGCCTACCGACCAGTGGCCCAGCTCGCCCACCTGGCGAACGAATCCTAGCTGTTGCATGGTGGTGAGTAAGCGGTGGGTGGTCGAGTTGGGCAAACCGGCCTGTTGCGCCAGTTCGGTAAGGGCGACGCTGCCATGAGACTCGGCAATCCATTCCAGCAGTTTCAGGCCGCGGGTCAATGACTGGACTTGCCCGCCCGCCGGAGCGGCCGGGGCTGTGGCTTTTCTGCCTCGTTTAGCGGGAACGGAAGTGGCCATGACTGGCTCCTTTTTCTGTATCGTGGAAATCATTTTCGTTTTTATTGAGTATAACGCAACTCCCTGGCAGACTGATCGGATGAGTTCGCGCAAAACAGAACGAAAATGCCGGATACAGCTTCTTTATTGGCGCACGTGTTTCGCCAACTGTATATGTTGAGCACAAAGCGCAATGGTTCGTCTTACCTGGCTCAGTGGATGCTCCGGAAACATCTCATCATATTGACGATCGTCGCTCGGCAGGCAACGCAGCTCACTTTCCCGCAATTTGGCGAAGAGCGCGTCGGCAGAGTCGAGAAGTTCGGGTTCGTCGGTAGTGGGCGGTATGTTGCCCTGCTTAAGTTGTAAATCCATTACCACCGCTTCGCGAAAGCCGGTGTTCCCTTTTTCTACCGCTTCAGCATTGATCTGGAAAAGGCCTTGTTTTACAGGGAGCCAGATAATCGCGACAAAATACATCCCGAGTGAACCCGGTGTGGGATCGCGATATTTAAACGTGCCCTGCAACGCCGCCATTCCCTGAATATCGAGCGCCGTTAGCTCCAGTAATGCGCCGCCAATCTTTGCTGTTTCTTGCTGCCAATACTGTGTGGCGGCGGCAATATCATGCAATGCGAAAGGCCACTGCACAGGGGCGTGGAGCTGAAGGCGCACCGCGCTTTGTTCCGGTGTGGACCATGCCATGCTGGTGTCACCGCTTTCATACAATTGCCACCCGGCAATGTTGAGTTGCAGGTCGGTGAGGCGAGGTTTCTTATGGCCAAAAAGAGACGTCAAAAACGACATAATAGGTTCCGTAAGTCGGTGTGCCTGTAAGAGGGCAGAAGGTTTTAGCATACATCGGCAATCTGGCCTGAAAACTTGAACCGTCATCGCACTGAAAAGGTTATGGGCTGGTGCAGCCATCAGGCTTAGTGGCGTTACGTGAGCATCTCTCATGTTCACCCCGCGTCGCTTTTCCGCTCTGCCACTTTATGCCAGTATGTCCTGCTGGCCTTTTGGCCTGGTTGAGCATTGTCGGGAGCACGTGTGAGCAGCAAAGTTGAGCAACTGAAGCAGCAGTTAAGCAAAAGAATTCTGGTTCTGGATGGGGGCATGGGCACCATGATCCAGAGCTATCGTCTGAGTGAGCAGGATTTTCGCGGCGAGCGTTTCGCCGACTGGCCCTGCGATCTTAAAGGCAACAACGACTTGCTGGTGCTCAGCAAGCCGGAGGTGATAAGCGCGATCCATGACGCCTACTTTGCGGCGGGCGCGGATATCATCGAAACCAACACCTTTAACTCAACGACAATCGCCATGGCGGATTACCAGATGGAATCCCTGTCGGCGGAAATCAACTTCGCTGCTGCCAAACTGGCGCGTGCCAGCGCCGACAAATGGACGGCGCAAACGCCGGATAAACCGCGTTATGTCGCGGGTGTGCTCGGCCCGACTAACCGCACTGCCTCAATCTCACCGGACGTTAACGACCCGGCGTTTCGCAATATCACTTTCGATCAGCTGGTCACCGCTTATCGCGAATCCACCAAAGCGCTGGTGGAAGGGGGATCGGATCTGATCCTGATCGAAACCGTGTTCGATACGCTTAACGCCAAAGCGGCGATCTTTGCAGTAAAAGCGGAGTTTGACGCGCTGGGCGTTGAGCTGCCGATCATGATTTCCGGCACCATTACCGACGCCTCCGGGCGTACGCTCTCCGGCCAGACCACCGAAGCGTTTTACAACTCTCTGCGCCACGCCGATGCGCTCACCTTCGGCCTGAACTGCGCGCTGGGGCCGGATGAACTGCGCCAGTATGTGCAGGAACTTTCCCGTATCGCCGAATGCTATGTCACCGCGCACCCGAACGCTGGCCTGCCCAACGCCTTTGGTGAATATGATCTCGATGCCGACACCATGGCGGTGCAAATCGGCGAGTGGGCGCAAGCCGGTTTTTTGAACATTGTCGGCGGCTGCTGCGGTACCACACCAGAGCATATCGCCGCTATGAGCCGCGCGGTCGAAGGCGTGCCGCCGCGTCAGCTACCGGAGGTGCCGGTTGCTTGCCGCCTCGCGGGTCTGGAGCCGCTCAACATTGGCGACGACAGCCTGTTTGTGAACGTTGGCGAACGTACCAACGTCACTGGTTCCGCCAAATTTAAACGCCTGATCAAAGAAGAGAAATACGCCGAAGCGCTGGACGTGGCCCGCCAGCAGGTGGAAAGCGGCGCGCAGATCATCGACATCAATATGGATGAAGGGATGCTCGACGCCGAAGCGGCGATGGTGCGTTTCCTCAACCTGATTGCCGGTGAGCCGGACATTGCCCGCGTGCCGATCATGATCGACTCCTCGAAATGGGAGGTGATCGAAAAAGGGCTGAAATGTATCCAGGGTAAGGGCATCGTTAACTCGATTTCGATGAAAGAGGGCGTTGAGCCATTTATTCACCACGCGAAGCTGGTGCGTCGTTATGGCGCCGCCGTGGTAGTAATGGCCTTTGACGAAATCGGTCAGGCGGATACGCGCGCGCGGAAAATCGAAATTTGCCGTCGCGCCTATAAAATTCTGACCGAAGAGGTGGGTTTCCCGCCGGAAGACATTATCTTCGATCCGAATATCTTCGCCGTGGCAACGGGTATTGAAGAGCACAACAACTATGCGCAGGACTTTATCGGCGCGTGTGAAGATATCAAACGCGAACTGCCGCATGCGCTGATTTCCGGCGGTGTTTCCAACGTTTCGTTCTCGTTTCGCGGTAACGACCCGGTACGTGAAGCGATCCACGCCGTGTTCCTTTATTACGCCATTCGTAACGGCATGGATATGGGCATCGTCAACGCCGGGCAACTGGCGATTTACGATGATTTGCCTGCCGAGCTGCGCGACGGCGTTGAGGATGTGATCCTTAACCGCCGCGATGATGCGACCGAGCGCATGCTGGATCTGGCGGAAAAATACCGCGGCAGCAAAGCCGCCGATGAAGGGGCGAACGCGCAGCAGGCGGAGTGGCGCAACTGGGATGTGAAAAAACGTCTCGAATATTCACTGGTAAAAGGCATCACCGAATTTATCGAGTTCGATACCGAAGAGGCGCGTCAGCAGGCCGCTCGCCCGATCGAGGTGATCGAAGGGCCGTTGATGGACGGCATGAACGTGGTGGGCGATCTGTTCGGCGAGGGCAAAATGTTCCTGCCGCAGGTGGTGAAATCCGCCCGCGTGATGAAACAGGCCGTGGCGTATCTGGAACCGTATATCGAAGCCAGCAAAGAGAAGGGCAGCAGCAACGGCAAAATGGTGATCGCCACTGTGAAAGGCGATGTCCACGACATCGGCAAAAATATCGTGGGCGTCGTGCTGCAATGCAACAACTACGAAATTATCGACCTCGGCGTGATGGTGCCCGCCGATAAAATCCTGAAAACTGCCCGCGAAGAGAAGGCTGACCTGATTGGTCTTTCCGGATTGATTACGCCGTCGCTCGATGAAATGGTCAACGTGGCGAAAGAGATGGAACGCCAGGGGTTCACCATTCCGCTGCTGATTGGCGGTGCGACCACATCGAAAGCGCACACGGCGGTGAAAATCGAACAGAACTACAGTGGGCCGACGGTGTATGTGCAAAACGCCTCGCGTACCGTAGGTGTGGTGTCTGCTCTGCTTTCGGATACGCAGCACGATGAGTTTGTTGCCCGTACCCGCAAAGAGTATGAAACCGTACGTATCCAGCATGCGCGGAAAAAACCGCGTACGCCGCCAGTGACGTTGCAGGCCGCACGGGAGAACGATCTTGCGTTTGACTGGGAAAGTTATACTCCGCCGGTCGCGCATCGCCTGGGCGTGCAGGAAGTTACTGCCAGCATCAAGACGCTGCGCAATTACATCGACTGGACACCATTCTTTATGACCTGGTCGCTGGCCGGGAAATATCCGCGCATCCTTGAAGATGAGGTGGTGGGGGAAGAGGCGAAACGTCTGTTTGCCGATGCCAACGAGATGCTCGATAAACTGAGTGCGGAAAAGCTGCTCAACCCGCGCGGCGTGGTCGGGCTTTTCCCGGCTAACCGCGTTGGCGACGATGTCGAAATCTACCGTGACGAAACTCGCACGCAAGTGCTGACAGTAGGTTGCCATCTGCGCCAGCAAACGGAAAAAGTCGGTTTTGCGAACTACTGCCTGGCGGATTTTGTCGCCCCCAAACAGAGCGGCAAAGCTGACTACATTGGCGCATTCGCAGTGACGGGCGGTCTTGAAGAGGACGCGTTAGCACAAGCGTATGACGCCGCGCACGATGATTACAATAAAATCATGGTGAAAGCGGTGGCCGATCGCCTGGCAGAAGCCTTTGCGGAATATCTGCATGAGCGGGTGCGCAAAGTGTACTGGGGCTACGCGCCGAACGAAAACCTCAGCAACGATGAGTTGATCCGTGAAAATTATCAGGGTATTCGCCCGGCACCGGGCTATCCGGCTTGTCCGGAGCACACGGAAAAAGGCACCATCTGGCAGTTGCTGGACGTTGAAAAACATACCGGGATGAAACTGACCGAATCCTACGCGATGTGGCCAGGGGCATCGGTTTCCGGCTGGTATTTCAGCCACCCGGACAGTAAATATTTCGCGGTAGCGCAAATTCAGCGTGACCAGGTAGAAGATTACGCGCGGCGTAAAGGCATGTCGGTGGCGGAAATTGAGCGCTGGCTGGCGTCAAATTTAGGTTACGACGCGGATTAATCACAACAGGGCATTTTTTTAAATGCCCTGGTTTTTCACCATTTCATTTTCGCGAAACTATCGTGAAGCAAACATAATACAGATTGAAACTAAGAACATTCTTAAAAATGGATATTTTCTTAGACCCTTCTTCCCCTTCATGCGTATGATGGAGGCGGACTACACGGCAAGATTGCTTCCTCTTTTGCGGTTCATTTAATTGTCATAAATTTAACTTAGGTATTATGAAATGGATATTTATGATATAAGAAAAAGAAATCTTTTGCCGAAGGATTACGAGAATATCCTGGCGCCAGATATCGCAAAGAATATTATTAAAAAGGAATATTTCATCGAGAATAGCCCGAATAATATTTTGGGCAGTATCGATGGTTATACGATTAAGCGGCATCACGGTTTTAAATATGGCTTACCGCACGACCCGCTTGGTCATCAAAAAGAAAAACATATTGATAGCCTGGTGGATAAAGGCGTGGTGGTGGTCGTACGCCCGAACGTCAGCACACGTAACCGCTTCTATTACCCGTTCTTTATCGCGGAAAACGCCGAACTGTTTTGCGTCCAAGACTTGTCGTTTAACGCGGTGTTTATCAGAACCATTTTGAACGGATTTAAAGACAGTGTGGCGATGCATGGTCGACCCGCCCCGACCCGAAGTACCTTTGTACCGGTGACCCCGGAGTTTGGCCCAGGTTACTGGAAAACCAGCGAAACAGACTTCCACGGCGTCAAAAATGCCGCAGTAATGATGCTCAACCGGGCGACCAGTATGGGCGATCAAGGGCGCGTATTTGGCTCCGACGGTAAAGATTATATGAACACTTCGCGAGACAAAATTCAGCTATGGACACCAATACCGGAGAGCGTCTCGTCGGATACCCGAGAAATCCTCTATAATCGCTCGGTGATCCGGCGTTATGGTGAAAAGCGTACCGTTTATCAGAAATACCTTGAGGGTGATGATGCCTGGACGCAATCGGGGAAATCATGGCAATGGATTCCAGGCGTAAGGGATGAGGATTATGAATTTAAGAAATAAGATTTTTGCTTTTTGGGGTATTATGGACGTGCTGGCGCTGGCCAGTTATTTGTTTTTTTCGCTGCAAGGCGGTAACGTTCCTTTTTATTCCGACATTAGCGGTTTTTATACCAATTATTCACAGCTGGGTGTGAATGGATTGATGGGCGTAATTATCCAGGCGATGTTCTTTATTAATATCGCGCTGATTATCTCGCTGGTTTTTTCTGCCTGGTCTTTTTTCGTTAAAAAAGACATCCAGACTATTTTCTTTATCGTGCAGGAAATAGCCCGCGTGTTGTCGCTAAAATGCTCAGTGGCGTTGATTCCACTGTTTATGCATTTTGCCGGTTTTACCGCTGCGTGGGGGGCGATTTTGCTGTTTGTCCTCTCGGAAGTGCTCAAAATTGCTTCGGTTGTGTGGGCTAAACGCCAGGGCAACCCGCAAACGGCGCCTGCCGTTTCCCGCTAACCGATAAACCCTCGCTTCTGTCACAAAACCGTCATTTTTGTTTACAACTCTCAGGGGGCTTAACCGGCACCCTGCGCTTTTCTTCGCATTGACGCCTTATACTTACTTCATAATGTTGACGTTATCTTCCCGGTAACGAGCAACGCATAACGATAAGGAGAACCTGATTCTGTGCTGACTTTGCTTCATCTGCTTTCTGCTGTGGCTCTGCTGGTGTGGGGCACACATATTGTACGTACCGGTGTGATGCGCGTTTTTGGCGCCCGTTTGCGTACCGTTCTTAGCCGTAGCGTCGAAAGGAAACCGCTCGCCTTCTGCGCGGGTATCGGCGTGACTGCGCTGGTGCAGAGCAGTAACGCCACCACCATGCTGGTGACCTCGTTTGTCGCCCAGGATTTAGTGGCGCTCACCCCGGCGCTGGTGATTGTGCTGGGCGCAGATGTCGGGACAGCACTGATGGCGCGCATCTTGACGTTCGATCTCTCCTGGTTATCACCGCTGTTGATTTTTCTTGGCGTCATTTTCTTCCTCGGGCGTAAACAGACGCGCGAAGGCCAGCTTGGGCGCGTCAGCATCGGCCTTGGGTTGATTCTTCTGGCGCTGGAGCTGATTGTGCAGGCGGTTACGCCGATCACCCAGGCCAATGGCGTGCAGGTGATTTTCGCCTCGCTGACCGGCGATATTATGCTTGATGCGTTGATTGGCGCGGTGTTCGCCATTATCAGTTACTCCAGCCTGGCGGCGGTGCTGCTGACAGCAACGCTGGTGACCGCGGGGATTATCTCTTTCCCGGTGGCGCTATGTCTGGTGATTGGTGCCAACCTCGGTTCCGGCCTGCTGGCGATGCTCAATAACAGCGCCGCTAACGCTGCCGCCCGTCGCGTGGCGCTTGGCAGTTTGCTGTTCAAGCTGGTGGGCAGCCTGATTATCCTGCCGTTTGTGCATGTGCTTGCCACGTCAATGCAGAAACTTCCCTTGCCGGAAGCGGAACTGGTTATCTATTTCCATGTGTTCTACAACCTGATCCGCTGCCTGGCGATGGTACCTTTCGCCGGGCCAATGGCGCAGTTTTGTAAGCGAATCATTCGGGAAGAGCCAGAGCTGGATACACGCCTTAAGCCAAAGCACCTCGACAGTTCCGCACTCGATACGCCAACGCTGGCGCTGGCCAATGCTGCACGGGAAACCTTGCGCATGGGCGATGCGATGGAGTTGATGCTCGAAGGGTTGCATAAAATCATGCACGGTCAGCCTCGTCAGGAGAAGGAGCTGCGCAAGCAAGCCGATGACATCAACGTGCTGTACACCGCAATTAAGCTCTATCTGGCGCGTATGCCGAAAGAGGAGCTGGCGGAAGAGGAGTCGAAACGCTGGGCGGAGATTATCGAGATGTCGCTGAACCTTGAGCAGGCCTCCGATATTGTCGAGCGCATGGGCAGCGAAATCGCCGACAAATCGCTGGCGGCGCGGCGCGCTTTCTCTGTTGAAGGCTTGCAGGAACTCGATGCGTTGCATGAACGGCTGGTGGGAAATCTGAAGCTGGCGATGTCGGTATTTTTCTCCAGTGACGTGACCAGCGCCCGGCGTTTACGTCGCAGCAAACACCGTTTTCGCATTATGAACCGCCGTTATTCGCATGCGCACGTTGACCGCCTGCATCAACAAAACGTGCAAAGTATTGAAACCAGCTCGCTGCACCTCGGTTTGCTGGGCGACATGAAACGTCTTAACTCCCTGTTCTGCTCGGTAGCCTACAGCGTGCTGGAGCAGCCGGATGAAGACGACGAGCGCGACGACGCTTAACCCGCGTACCGTGCCTGCAGGCACGGTAGCTAAAACCCACACTTTTACTGCGTAACTGCACAAATTTGATTTGGCGCGGCGAAAATCCGGTTTTCTCTCCCGGCGAAGCCAGTTATATTCCGCTTTTACAGGAGAATTTATGCTGCCAACCCAATCAACACGTTTAAACAAATACATCAGCGAAAGCGGGATTTGCTCACGCCGCGAGGCTGACCGTTATATTGAGCAAGGCAATGTCTTTATTAATGGTAAACGCGCCGGGATCGGCGATCAGGTGGTTGCCGGAGACGTTGTGAAAGTGAACGGTCAACTTATCGAGCCGAGAAACGACGAAGATCTGGTGTTTATCGCGTTGAATAAACCCGTTGGTATTGTCAGTACCACCGAAGATGGCGAAAAAGACAATATTGTTGATTTCGTTAATCACAGCAGCCGTATCTTCCCCATCGGCCGTCTGGACAAAGATTCGCAGGGGCTGATTTTCCTCACTAATCACGGCGATTTAGTGAATAAAATCCTGCGCGCCGGTAATGATCACGAGAAAGAGTATCTGGTGACCGTCAATAAGCCCGTCACTGACGAATTTGTGCAGGGTATGAGCGCGGGCGTGCCGATCCTCGGCACCAAAACCAAAAAATGCAAGGTAAAAAGGGAAGCGCCATTTACCTTCCGCATTACGCTGGTTCAGGGGCTGAACCGCCAAATCCGCCGCATGTGTGAATACTTTGGTTATGAAGTCACCAAACTTGAACGCACGCGCATTATGAATGTCAGTCTCACTGGCTTGCCGCCGGGGGAGTGGCGTGATCTGACCGACGACGAGCTGATTGCGCTGTTTAAGCTGATTGAGAACTCATCGTCAGAAGCGAAGCCGAAAGCAAAAGCGAAACCGCAGGCAGCGAAAAAGCCCGCAGTAAAAGTGGCGAAGCCCGAAGAGAAAAGCCGGGCGAAACCGGCGGGGAAACGCTTTACCCAGCCGGGCAGGAAAAAGAAAGGGCGCTAGTTAGCGCTTGCCACGCGTTGAGGTGTTTGCCGACCAGGAAAATGTGGCATTTTCATCCGGTTTATAAGCCTGCTGTTTCTTCATCTGGCGGGCTTTTTTCGCTGCCGCTTCGCGCTGCGCCATCAGTTTATCGATGTACTCCTTCTTCACATGATTAGCTTCAGCGTTGCTGAGCGGGCGTCCGTGCGCGATACGGGCGCGATCCAGCAGCGTTTTCAGCTCCCGCTGTTCACTCTCCGTCATCTCTTTTTGCGTCAGTCTGGTCAGGGCCATAAAGCGTTCTCCTTGGGAAGTGCATCGAGTCTACGCGATGTAAAGGGGCATGTCTGCGTGGTGATGCATAAACCCCGGAAGGCGCTTCGCAGATTTGTTTTTGAGCGGGTGACTTTCCTGTACTGCCCTGTAGGGTGACGCACTTACGGTAAGAGGTTTAAGTCGGTAAATACGGCTAATGTTTCCATCTTGTCAACACATTCAAGAGCAGTTATGATGTTTCCATAATGGAACGTGTGAGGGAGCGATGCATGTTATATCAAGGAGGCCGTTCGATAACGCGGCTAAAGATTTTCCAAACCACACGCTTGCGCTGGACGCGGTTTACAAAATCCTGAAAAGCACTGTTTACCAGAATCCAGACGCGTTGCGAGAAGAGTTCCCAAGCCTGGACAAGATGAAATACAGGGATAAATGGTGGGTTATCAATGTCGGTGGCAACCATTTGAGGGTGCTGTTTTTCGCAGACTTTGAATCAGCAAAAATATTTGTCAAACATATCGTGACCCATGCCGAATATGACAAATTGTTAAAACATTATCGGGAGACCAAAGAATGATTGAGGATGCGATCAAGGCCGCTGACGAGCTGATAAAACTGGTGCCTTTTTTGGGAAATAACCCCGGCAAAGAGGAGTATGAGCACGCGCTGGAGATGGTTGAACGGTTGCTCATGCATGCACCGGATAGCTCCCTGGCCGCGCTGCTTACCGCAAAAATAGAGCACTATGAAAATAACGACCCGGAGCTGGCGGCGTTTAACGCGCGTATCGCGGCACTGCCACGCGGTGTTGCCGCTTTACGGGTTTTGATGGATCAGCACGGATTAAATCAGTCTTCGTTTCGGGATGAAATCGGCCAGCGCTCCCTGGTGAGCCGCATTCTTAATGGCGAACGCAATCTGACTGTCGACCATATCCGAGCGCTGGCGAA
This sequence comes from Kosakonia sp. SOY2, assembly GCF_027109175.1. Classification (NCBI taxonomy): domain Bacteria; kingdom Pseudomonadati; phylum Pseudomonadota; class Gammaproteobacteria; order Enterobacterales; family Enterobacteriaceae; genus Kosakonia; species Kosakonia sp. SOY2. The sequence continues at coordinate 8,449 of NZ_JAPVXH010000011.1, read as the reverse complement.
ACGCTTTAATGTGTCGACCGACGTGTTTATTGAGCCAGTCCATCACATCACGGGGTGAGTGAAATGGCTGTGGCGGCAGCCATTTCTTGTAAAGTTAACCCTCTTTCACCGCTTCCGTTTTACGCCCGTCGACCGGTTTGCCCGACCAGTAGCCTGCCAGCAGCGAACCGGAAAGGTTATGCCAAACGGAGAACAGTGCGCCAGGCAGCGCGGCGAGCGGTGAGAAGTAGATTTTACCCAACGCCGCAGCAAGGCCGGAGTTCTGCATACCCACTTCAATCGCCAGCGTGCGGCAAGTGGATTCATCAAAGCCGAACAGACGACCGCCCCAGTAGCCACCGAGCAGACCAATGCTGTTGTGCAGGATCACCGCGACAATCACCACCAGGCCAACAGAGGCGATATAGTTCGCGGAACCGGCGACCACGGCGCTAATGATCGCCAGAATACAGACCATGGAAAACGCGGGCAGCCAGGGCTCCAGCGCGTTAACCACGCGCGGGAACAGGTGGTGCACAACCAGCCCCAACGCAATCGGGATCACCACAATTTGCAGGATGCTTAACAGCATGCCCATCACATCGACCTGAATATGCGCATCGACATACAGACGCGTCAGCAGCGGCGTGGCGACAACGCCCACCAGCGTAGAAACCGAAGAGATGGTGACCGACAGCGCGACATCACCTTTCGCCAGATAAATCATCACGTTTGATGCCGTTCCACTGGCGACACTACCGACCAGTACCATCCCGGCGGAGAGATCCGGCGGCATCTTAAAAATCAGCGCCAGTAGCCATGCCGCCAGCGGCATCACCAGATAGTGCAGGAAAATACCGGCAGCAACCGGAGCCGGGCGTGACAGGACGCGTTTGAAGTCATCAATTTTTAAGTGCACGCCCATGCCAAACATAATCAGCATCAGCAGCGTGGTAATCCACGGCCCAATGGCGATAAACGTTGGCGGGAAATAATAGGCGAATACCGAGAGCAGCAGCGCCCATAACGGGAACAGCCGCGTGAAAGTTGCGAGCATGTGGGGATTCCTTGCGATTGTTGTGTTGTGTTTTTATTACCCTTCACTCTTCAGGCTACAGGTGCGCTGGCGAAGCCAATAGCGTCCGTAATTTCTGCACCGGTAACCCGGCAGTCTCACCCCGGGGATGAGCGCTGTTCGCAACGGTTCTGCAACCCGAATGAATGAGGGTATTTAAGGAGGGGATCGAGCCCGACCATTGGTATTGTTTATCGCGCTAAGGAATATTATTCAAACAAATTATGATGAAGATCTTTTATGTTGCGCCGCGTACGCTTTCCCAGCTCAGCCCGAAGCGGGCCAGGTATTTGCGCAGACGATCCGCATCATTCGGGTTGGCCTTTTTCTGCCGGGAAATGGCGAACAATTCACGTCCTGCTTCTGAAAGCGTCTGGCTGCGCCGACAGACGGCAATCACCGTTTCTAACTGGCGTTGATCGAACAGATCCAGCTTGCTGATATCCACCGGCAGGTCAGGCAATGCTGATTCCCCACGCCAGTGATGCGCTAAACGCTGCACCTCCTCTTCGACTAACGCGTCGTTAATCCGCCCCTGTTCCGCCAGCGTTGCCATTCGCGCGATTGACGTGCTCAGTTCGCGAAAGTTGCCGCGCCACGCCGCGTGGGGAGAACAGGCGAAGGCCAGATAGCGCTCGCGTGCGCCCTTATCAAAGCGGATTTGCGTCTGCTGCTGCTGTGAAAAACGCTGGAGTTCATACTCAATGTTCGGGGCGATATCTTCCCGCCGCTCCGCCAGACCCGGCAGCGCGAACGTCCACATATTGATACGCGCAAAGAGATCTTCCCTGAAACGTCCTTCCGCCACCCACTGCTGCATATTCCGGTGCGTGCCCGCAATCAGCTGAAAATCACTGTGCACTTCTTTATCGGAGCCAAAGGGGAAAAAAGTCTTCTCTTCAATCGCTTTCAGCAGCATCGCCTGCTCATCCAGCCCCAACTCGGCTATCTCATCGAGGAACAGTACGCCGCCATCGGCTTCGCGTAGCAGTCCGGTACGCGCCTGTTGTGCGCCGGTGAATGCACCTTTCACATGGCCAAATAGTGTCGACATGGCATTATCACCGCGCAGCGTGGCGCAGTTCACCGCCACCAGACGCCCCTGCACCAGATGTCGGGACTGGCGTAACTGAAAGATGCGTTTTGCCAGAAACGATTTTCCCGCACCGGTTGGCCCAGTCAGCAGAATGGGCGCAGTCGAGCGCAGCGATACGCCTTCGATTTGCTCGATTAAGCGGTTAAAGGTGGCATTACGCGTATCAATGCCGGATTTCAGAAACGACACCGACTGCTGCTGTTCGCGCTGAAAACGGCTGGTCAGCGTGGCGTAACGGCTTAAATCCAGATCGATAACCGAACAGACGCCGGCAGCTATTGCTTCGTCAGCAGCGCCTTTCGCCGCCGGGCCGGTCTGCAACAGGCTGGCGGGCAGATAACGGGCTTCGGTCAGCAGGAACCAGCAGATCTGCGCGACGTGCGTCCCGGTGGTGATATGCACCAGGTACTCTTCATTTTCCGTATCGAACGGGTAACGGGTAGCGAAATCGAGAAACGCGGCATACACCTCTTCAAAATCCCACGGATCTTTAATCATCACCGCATGTTTGCGTACCTCGGTATGTGGCGAGACGAGGGCAATGTCCTCCGCCGTCTGTTGCGCCAGCCCTTCATCGCGCGGCTGGTGCAGCAGCTCAAGCCTGTCGACAGCGAAATCTGGCTGCTGGCATAAGCCCACGGTGGGTCGCCATTTGCGAAAGCGGTTTTGCCGTTTGCCACGTTTATCCAGCACCGTTCCCAGTACACCAATTACCACCCGACGCTTCATGCTTATCCCACAAGATAAAAATCGATATTTAAAGATAAAAAATAATCATCGCTGCCGCAATGCCAGTAAACCATGTGAAAAATAAAAGCATTATTTTTCAGGTGGATAAAAAATTTATTTGCTTTTTTCGGATTCTGGCACGCTTCTGGCAATAACTATTACGTCAGCACGCTGAGGTAGCAGGGGGTACGCACCCCGCCGGCGCACCAGGAACGGCACGAGACGTTTTCCGGGGGGCGTTCCGTCAGTGGAAAGACACTTGCGAAAAGTCGGTTCTTTTTCGGGTTCGAATCCCGGATTCGCCACCTTATCTGTGGAGATAAACAGGCAGTATCCCGGTAGTCGGGCTGTTGATGATTACCCCCAACGACCGCCGGTAACGGCGCCGGACGGCAGGCAAGACGTTGTTTCCCCTGCGGTTTCGCCCCTGCATCCGCGGTCGTTAAGGCTAACTATTTAAGGAGATCGTTATGACCAACAAAATCACAATACGTAAAGGTCAATTAGGTTTACTGGCAAAAGAGGGTGACTACATCCAGGTTCTGGAAACTGGCGAGCACCGCCTGCCGTGGTTCAACAAACCTGACGTGCTGGTGGTGAATACCGATGGCAGCGAAGTGGCTGCCGGTCTGGCGGAGTATTTGCGCCGCTTCCAGCCGCAGTGGGTGGAGCGTTACTGCCTGGTGGCCGATATGACAGATAACGAGGCCGGTGCGCTTTATCTCAACGGCATGCTGCTGGAGATCCTGCCGCCTTCAACGCGCCGTCTTTACTGGCAAGCGGATGACGCGCTGAAACTGGTACGCATCGATACCCGCGATGTACAGGTCCCCACGGAGATCCTTAACGCCGTGGCGCAACCCAAACGCAGCGTGACGGTAAAAGGTCGCGACGCGATCCTGGCGGTGCAGGTTCCGGCCTGGCACGCGGGCGTTTTAAAAGTCGATGGCGTGACGCAGGCGCTGTTACCGGCGGGATTGAGCGGCTACTGGAAAGTAAACCATCTGGTGGAAGCCGAAGTGGTGGACTTACGCCTGCAAGTGCTGGAAGTGAGTGGCCAGGAGATCCTGACCAAAGATAAAGTCACCTTACGGCTGAACCTGGCGGCGAACTGGCGTTACACCGATGTATTAAGCGCCTTTGCCCAACTGAGCAAACCGCTGGATCACCTCTACCGCGAATTGCAGTTTGCCCTGCGTGAAGCGGTGGGCACGCGCACGCTGGATGAGTTGCTGGAAGATAAGCAGGTAATCGATGAGTTAGTGAGCGTGCAGGTGGCAAATCGCATGGCGGCATTTGGTATTGAAGTGGCGTCGCTCGGGGTGAAAGACATCATCCTACCCGGTGAGATGAAAACGATCCTGTCGCGCTTAGTGGAAGCGGAGAAATCAGCGCAGGCCAATGTTATCCGCCGTCGTGAAGAGACCGCAGCGACCCGTTCGTTACTGAACACGGCAAAAGTGATGGAGAGCAACCCGGTGGCGTTGCGACTTAAAGAGTTAGAAACGCTGGAGCGTGTGGCGGAGCGCATCGATAAGATCTCGGTCTTCGGTGGCCTCGACCAGGTATTGCACGGCCTTGTTAACATCAAAGGAAGTCATGATGCAGCATAACGACTATCAACTGCTGGCACAGGAGAACAGCGCGCCGGTGAAAATGTGGACGCACGGCGTGCCGGTGGAACCCGAAGCGCGTGAGCAGTTGCTGAATACGGCAAAAATGCCGTTTATCTTCAAACATCTGGCCGTGATGCCGGATGTCCATCTGGGGAAAGGTTCAACCATCGGCAGCGTTATCCCGACTAAAGGCGCGATTATCCCGGCGGCGGTTGGCGTGGATATCGGCTGCGGCATGATTGCCGTGCGCACCTCGCTGCTGGCGGCGGATCTGCCGGATAATCTCGGCGGGCTGCGCAGCGCCATTGAGCAGGCGGTGCCGCACGGACGTTCGGTGAACCGGTCGAAACGTGATAAAGGCGCGTGGGAAAAACCGCCGCAAGAGGTGGATAGCCACTGGGCGTTGCTTGCGCCGCGCTTTAAGCGCCTGACGGATAAATACCCGCGCTTGTTGCAAACCAACAACCATCAACATTTGGGAACGTTGGGAACCGGTAACCACTTTATCGAAGTGTGTCTGGATGAGCAGCAGCGCGTGTGGGTGATGTTGCACAGCGGCTCGCGCGGCGTGGGTAACGCCATCGGTAACGTGTTTATCACGCTCGCACAGCAGGATATGCAGCAGCATATCGCCAATTTGCCGGACCGAAACCTGGCCTATTTCCAGGAAGGCAGCAAGCACTACGACGACTATCTGGAAGCGGTCGAGTGGGCGCAGGATTTCGCCCGCCATAACCGTGAAGTGATGATGTCGCGCGTACTGGCGGCGCTGTCGCGCATTGTGACCAAACCGTTTATCACCCGGCAGGAAGCGGTGAATTGCCACCATAACTATGTGCAAAAAGAGACGCACTTTGGTGAAGAGGTGCTGGTGACGCGTAAAGGCGCGGTTTCCGCGCAAAAAGGGCAGATGGGGATTATTCCCGGCTCGATGGGCGCGAAAAGTTTTATCGTGCGTGGGCTGGGAAATGAAGAGAGCTTCTGCTCATGCAGCCACGGAGCAGGGCGCACCATGAGCCGTACAGCGGCCAAAAAACGCTTCACCGTGGAAGATCAAATACGCGCCACTGCGCATGTAGAGTGCCGTAAAGACAGCGAGGTGATCGATGAGATCCCGATGGCTTACAAAGATATCGACGCGGTGATGGCCGCGCAGGACTCGCTGGTGGAAGTGGTACATACCCTGCGGCAGGTGGTGTGTGTGAAAGGATAAGAAGGAGAGTAATCATGGAATCTTTAGGCGTTGATGTCGCCATGCGTGGGCGCGTGCGGCAGGTGTTACACGATGTAGAACACACCTACGGCGTGAAAGTGCTCTACGCCTGCGAATCCGGTAGCCGCGGCTGGGGTTTCGCTTCGCCGGACAGCGATTACGATGTGCGCTTTCTGTATGTGCATCAACCGGACTGGTATCTGCGCGTCGAGCCGCAGCGTGATGTGATAGAACTGCCGATAGACGATGAGCTGGACGTTTGCGGGTGGGAGTGGCGCAAAGCGCTGGGGTTGCTGAAAAGCGCTAACCCGGCCTTAATCGAATGGTTAGATTCCCCGATCGTTTACCAGCAGGATGACGCCACGCTCGCCGCGTTGCGTGTGCAGGTGCCGCACTGGTTTTCGCCGGTCAGAGCGCGCTGGCACTACTATTCGATGGCGAAAAAGAACTTTCGCGGCTATTTGCAGGGTGAACAGGTACGGCTGAAAAAGTACTTTTACGTGCTGCGTCCGCTGCTGGCGGTGCGCTGGATAGAAGCGGGTAAAGGCATGCCGCCAATGCGTTTCGCTTCGTTGCTGGCAGGCAGCGATCTCGACGCGCCATTACGGGCGGAAATTGATGAGCTGCTGGCGTTAAAACAGCGGGCCGGCGAAGCGCAATACGGTGCGCAACGTCCGCTGCTACATGCGTTTATCGGCGACGAGCTGGCGCGCGGCGAAATCGCAGATGCGCTGCCGGAAAGCCGCAGCGGCAAAGTCAGCGATCTCGACGCGTTGCTGTACCAGACGGTGATGGCATAAGAAAAAGCCCGGTGATTCGCCGGGCTTTTTGCTCTCAGCCGCAAACGGGGAGGAATTACTCAAACAAGTTATGATGCAGTTTTTGCACCACTTGCTCGGCCTCTTTTCCGGGTACAAGGAAGCAGAGGTTATGGCTGGATGCGCCATAGCAAATCATGCGGATATTAAACGGGTCCAGCACGCCAAACACCTCTTTACCCACGCCGCAGGCTTTCGACAAATCGTTGCCGATAATCGCCACCAGCGCTAAATCTTCTTCCACTTCCACCCGGCACAGAGAAGAAAGCTCGGTCAGCAGCGCCTGGGTTAATAAGGTGTCGCCGGTTGACGTTGAACCGGTGGTGTCCAGCGTCAGCGCCACGCTCACTTCCGAGGTGGTGATCAAATCAACCGAGATATTGTGACGCGCTAGGATGCCAAACACTTCGGCAAGAAAACCGCGGGAGTGCAGCATATTCAGGCTGTGCAGTGTGAGCAGGGTCTGCTTGCGGCGCAGCGCCAGTGCGCGGAACAGCGGCGGGTTGCTGGTGTTGTTGCACACCAGCGTGCCACCGGCTTTCGGATCTCTGCTGGAGCCGACAAAAACCGGAATGTCGCTGCGTACTGCGGGCAACAGCGTGGCGGGGTGTAGCACTTTCGCGCCGAAAGTCGCCATTTCTGCCGCTTCTTCAAAGGCGATCTCATCAATGCGTTTCGCGGCGGGCACCACGCGCGGGTCGGTGGTGTAAATGCCCGGAACATCGGTCCAGATATCCACGCGTGAGGCATGCAGCGCTTCGCCCAGCAGCGCGGCGGTATAATCGCTGCCGCCGCGACCAAGCGTGGTGGTACGGCCTTTGGCTTCGCTACCGATAAAGCCCTGGGTGATCACCAGCCCTTCATTCAGACGCGGCGCGAGTTGCTGCCCGGCAAGTTCCGCCAGTGCGGCGACATCCGGTTCAGCGCGGCCAAAACGGTCGCTGGTGCGCATCACTTTGCGTACATCAAACCACTGTGCCTGTACGTTGCGTTCGCGCAGCACTTCCACAAACAGCAGTGTCGACATCAGCTCGCCATGACTGACCAGTTCGTCGGTTAGCGCGGTGGATGTCGCCAGCGATGCGGCTTCGGCAAGCGTGGTGATATTTTCCAGCAGGCGCTCGATCTCTTCGCGGATCACCGCCGGGTTCGCCAGGCGTTCCAGAATATCGAACTGAATTTTGCGGATAGCGTCGAGCTTGACGAAACGCTCGCTGGCTTCCAGCCCTTCGGCCAGCGCAACCAGCAGATTGGTTACCCCTGCGGAAGCGGAAAGCACCACCAGACGGACGCTGGTATCGGAAAGCACCACGTCCGCACTGCGGTTCATGGCATCAAAATCGGCAACGCTGGTGCCGCCAAATTTGGCGACAACGAAACTAGTCATAACAACCTCGTGTCAGGGGATTCTCTATTCAGCCATGGCACAAGGAAAGAGCGAAAAACGGGGTGGGCGCAGAGCGATAAACAGCTACGATTTCCCCAGAAGTGCTCCACCTTGTCTGCCCGCTTTCCGTAACGTCTGCGGACATGAAACGTTCGACTGCGAACGCTTCTGGTGACAACCCAGGGGATTCAGCCCCTGTAGCCGATAACGCACGCTGCCAGGCGCTTTGTTATCTCGGCGTTACTCCCCCTCAGGTGTTTTCATCAGCCTGGCGCTTCGAACACCGTGTGCCTGGGTAACGCGCCTCTTCTGGCAATGTTTACCTTCGCCTTTCACGCCGCAGCGGTGTTGGCTGCCTTCACTTACCCCGGTCACTTACTTGTGTAAGCTCCCGGGGATGCGCTCGGTTGCCGCCTTGCTGCAACGCGAAATGCTTTGGTAAGGATTACCTTCGCCTTCACGCCGCAGCGGTGCTGGCTGCTTTCACTTACCCCGTCACTGACTTATGTAAGTTCCCGGGGATGTGCTCAGTTGCT
>NZ_JAPVXH010000010.1:0-28982 GCF_027109175.1 Kosakonia sp. SOY2 | reverse complement strand
TTCTCCGCCCCCCGCAATAGAAAAATGACATAAAAATGACTGACTGCTGCATTCCACAGCAAAACCCGCCTTTATACCCATTTACACACAGACTTATCCACAATCCGGCAAAAGTACAAAAATTCGCGAGCGCTACGCAAACGTTTTCGTTACAATGCCTGCGCAAAAAACATGAGCCCTCGCTGGGGCATTAGCTAAGTTTTAGGATCAATAAAGATCCTAATATTTAGCTAACGCTCTCTGTTAAAGACAAATCCAGGGGATTTACCATGCAACAACGTCGTCCAGTCCGCCGCGCTTTGCTCAGTGTTTCTGACAAGGCCGGTATTGTCGAATTCGCACAGGCGCTCTCTCAGCGTGGCGTAGAACTGCTCTCTACCGGCGGCACCGCGCGTCTGCTGGCGGAAAAAGGTCTGCCAGTGACCGAAGTTTCCGACTACACCGGTTTTCCGGAAATGATGGATGGACGCGTGAAAACCCTGCATCCAAAAGTACACGGCGGCATTCTGGGTCGCCGCGGGCAGGATGACGCAATCATGGCAGAACACGCAATTGCGCCGATCGATATGGTGGTCGTTAACCTTTATCCATTCGCCGAGACCGTCGCGCGTGAAGGTTGCTCACTGGAAGATGCGGTAGAGAATATTGATATCGGCGGTCCGACTATGGTGCGCTCAGCCGCGAAGAACCATAAAGATGTCGCTATCGTTGTAAAGAGCAGCGACTACACCGCCATTATTAATGAAATGGATGCCAACGAAGGTTCACTTCTGCTTGCCACCCGTTTCGACCTGGCGATTAAAGCGTTTGAACACACCGCTGCGTACGACAGCATGATTGCCAACTACTTCGGCAGCCTGGTTCCGGCCTATCACGGCGAAAGCAAAGAACCCGCCGGTCGCTTCCCGCGTACCCTGAATCTGAACTTCATTAAGAAGCAGGATATGCGCTACGGCGAAAACAGCCACCAGCAAGCCGCCTTCTATATAGAAGAAGAGATCAAAGAGGCCTCCGTTGCCACCGCGCAGCAGCTGCAAGGCAAAGCGCTCTCCTATAACAATATTGCCGACACCGATGCGGCGCTGGAGTGCGTGAAAGAGTTCAGCGAACCGGCGTGTGTGATTGTGAAACACGCCAATCCTTGCGGCGTCGCGGTTAGCGGTTCAATTCTGGAGGCTTACGATCGCGCTTATAAAACCGATCCAACCTCCGCATTCGGCGGCATCATCGCTTTTAACCGTGAGCTGGACGCTGAAACTGCCCAGGCGATCATCTCTCGCCAGTTTGTTGAAGTGATCATCGCCCCGTCCGCCAGCGAAGAGGCGCTGAAAATTACCGCCGCTAAGCAGAATGTCCGCGTACTGGTCTGCGGCGAGTGGACGCAGCGTGTTCCGGGACTCGATTTCAAACGCGTCAACGGCGGTCTACTGGTTCAGGACAGAGATCTCGGCATGGTAAGCGCAAGTGAACTGCGCGTTGTCAGCAAACGCCAACCGACCGAGCAGGAGCTGCGTGATGCGCTGTTCTGCTGGAAAGTGGCGAAATTCGTCAAATCCAACGCCATTGTCTACGCGAAAGAAAACATGACCATCGGCATTGGCGCAGGCCAGATGAGCCGCGTCTATTCGGCGAAAATCGCCGGGATCAAAGCCGGTGACGAAGGGCTGGAAGTGAAAGGTTCCGCCATGGCTTCTGACGCGTTCTTCCCGTTCCGCGACGGCATTGATGCCGCCGCCGCTGTTGGCGTGACCTGCGTTATTCAGCCTGGCGGTTCCATCCGCGATGACGAAGTCATTGCCGCCGCCGACGAACACGGCATTGCGATGATCTTCACCGACATGCGTCACTTCCGCCATTAATCCACGGAGCAGACAATGAAAGTATTAGTAATTGGCAACGGCGGGCGAGAACACGCGCTGGCATGGAAAGCCGCGCAGTCACCGCTGGTTGATACCGTTTTTGTCGCACCGGGTAACGCCGGTACGGCACTGGAACCGACGCTGCAAAACGTCGCGATTGGCGCAACCGACATCCCGGCGCTGCTGAGCTTTGCGCAGAACGAGAAGATCGATCTGACTATCGTTGGCCCGGAAGCACCGCTGGTAATCGGCGTGGTCGACGCGTTTCGCGCGGCCGGTCTGAAGATTTTTGGCCCAACGCAGGGTGCCGCGCAGCTGGAAGGCTCCAAAGCATTCACCAAAGACTTCCTCGCGCGCCACAATATTCCGACCGCCGAGTACCAGAATTTTACCGACATTGAGCCTGCGCTGGCTTACCTGCATGAGAAAGGCGCGCCTATCGTGATCAAGGCCGATGGTCTGGCGGCGGGCAAAGGCGTGATCGTCGCCATGACACTCGAAGAAGCCGAAGCAGCGGTTCACGATATGCTGGCAGGCAATGCTTTTGGCGACGCGGGCCACCGCATTGTGATTGAAGAGTTTCTCGATGGTGAAGAAGCCAGCTTTATCGTGATGGTTGACGGCGAACACGTGCTGCCAATGGCCACCAGCCAGGATCACAAACGCGTCGGGGATGGCGATACCGGCCCGAATACCGGCGGTATGGGTGCTTACTCGCCTGCGCCAGTGGTGACGGATGAAGTGCATCAGCGCACCATGGAACGCGTCATATGGCCAACCGTGCGCGGCATGGCGGCAGAAGGCAATACCTACACCGGTTTCCTGTATGCCGGGCTGATGATCGATAAGCAGGGCAACCCGAAAGTTATCGAGTTCAACTGCCGCTTTGGCGATCCGGAAACACAGCCAATTATGCTGCGCATGCAGTCTGACCTGGTGGAGCTGTGCCTGGCCGCGTGTGAAGGCAAGCTGGATGAGAAAACCTCAGAGTGGGATAGTCGCGCATCGCTGGGCGTTGTGGTTGCAGCCGGTGGTTATCCGGGCAACTACCGCAATGGCGATGTCATCCACGGTTTGCCGCTGGAAGAAGTGGCTGACGGTAAAGTGTTCCACGCAGGCACCAAACTCTCTGCCGACGACCAGGTGCTGACCAACGGCGGGCGCGTGCTGTGCGTTACCGCGCTGGGTAACACCGTCGCCGAAGCGCAGCAGCGCGCGTATGCCTTAATGACCGATATTCACTGGGATGGCAGCTTCAGCCGCCGGGATATTGGTTACCGCGCAATTGCGCGCGAGCAAGGCAAGTAACTCTCGCCCTTTCACCCTCTCTCCACCGGGGAGAGGGTTTTCAGAAATTCTTTTCCGTCGGCTGCCAGCGGCAGAAATCCGCATTCGCCACCAGCAATAGCTGCGCGCCTTCCGGCGCTTCCAGCCATGCGACGCTTACCGCAACCGCAGAGCGGTTCTGACGCTGCTCAATACGGTTTAAGGCGTAATCATCCAGATCGGGTTTCACGGTCTGCCCTTCACAGGTCTGTACCGTATGGTTGGCCTGCCAGCGCCCCTGACGCAGGATCACTCGCCCCTGACGCAGCGCGTCACTGGTCTGGCGGATCTGCTCTGCCCGGTAGCGATACAGCGCGACCTGGTCGCTGGAAAGTTGCTGTTTCTGCCCGTCGACCTCACGCTGCATAAAGCTCAGCTCGCCGCGATCGTCAAAACGGACGCGAATATGCTCCGGCGGTTTACCGTAAACATTGAGTTCAATGAGAGTTAACGTATCGCCCTGCCAGCGGTATTCGCTAAGCGATGTATTCCCGTGGTGCCACGGGCTAAATGCGGCGAGCAAGTGCGTCTCACCGTCTGAATCTTTACGCCAGATCCGCACTGCGCCCTGATCGCCGGCAAACCCGCTGGCGGTAAAAGGCGGTAAGGAGGAGTCATGGCTGCAGGCTGTCAGTAACAGCGCTGCGCCCGCCAACAACAGCGGGCGACGCCAGAATGACAAAAGGGGCGAAACCGCCCCTTCGACAAAACTGTTCACTGCCACGCGGTCTTACTTAACTGCGTCTTTCAGTGCTTTACCAGAAACAAATGCCGGCACGTTAGCTGCGGCGATTTTGATTTCTTTACCGGTCTGCGGGTTGCGGCCAGTACGCTCAGCGCGGTGGTTCACTTTGAAGGTACCGAAACCAACCAGTTGTACCGCATCACCTGCTTTCAGAGACTCAGTAACGGCAGCCAGGGTGGATTCCAGTGCAGCTTTCGCTTGCGCTTTAGACAGATCAGCCTTGTCTGCAATTACATCAATCAGTTGAGTCTTGTTCATAAGTTATCCTTTCAATGTGTTTATCGCTTGCTAAGCATCGAGTGCGACGGAAATGCCTCAAAAGCACTCTCCTGCATACACGCACCGATAGCCACTTATTTTCGCCCCCCAAATGTAGACCAGACGAGGGTATTAAGGGAAGCCTTCAGGCACGACAAAACAGGCGTTAAATCACGTTTTATTGTCTCATTGCTGCAAATTTATACCGATATTGCTCTCACCGACCTCACGCAGGTCTGCGCGCAGCCCTTTAATCAGCTCAATATCGCGTTCTTCGCAGGCTGCCAGAAGGCGGAAAATCTCCCACTGAATATCCCATTCTTGCTCAACAGCCGGGTTTTCCCGCAGCTCTTCGTCGGTCATTTCACGTCCCTGCTGGGTCATTTCCAGCATCACAACGGTAGTGATCGACGTTTTACTGACCTCGATTGCATGCTCCAGCGTTTCACCGCTCAGGCGCGAATGAATCAGTTCACTGAGCGCCACGCAGGCATCAATGGCCGGGTAAACACCGTACAGATCGTAGTCATCCGCCGTCGGAATCGCCTCTTCCAGTTTCTCCAGTTGGCTGTCGAAGTTCACTTTCGCGTCTTTGACGATCTGCGTTTCCCACACCAGGTCAAGGATCCGCCGGTAAAGCTGCGCGTCGCCAAACTCTGTCTGCTGGCAGAACATGGCGTAATTGGGGTACATACGCTCGCACAGGCAAGCCATAAAGACGACGTGCTGCCAGCTTTCCAGCTTTTCCAGACGCAGGTGAATTGGGTTTTGTAACATGATCGTTTCTCAAAATCGGTAATGCGCGGCAGTTTACCTGATATCGCGCTGAATTGCCTGCCAACGCGTAAACGCGGGCCGTCCGGATGCCACCGCGTCCGCCCAGCGCGTCGGTTCCGGTAACCGGTAGCCTTTCATGCAACGCTGCACCCACGCGAGCGCGCTATCCTGGCTGACACGATGCCCGGTGGTGACAAACAGCGGGTTACAGCGCGCCTTGCTGCGCCACACCCAGGCGAGCTTCTCACCTTTATCCATCAACGGGGAGAGCGCACCCGGCTCGTCCGCCAGCGGTTCAAACTTGCCACACAGCCGCTTTTTCGCCACGCCGATAGTAGGCACATCGACCAGCAAACCAAAATGGCTGGCAACACCGAGACGGCGCGGATGGGAAATACCGTGGCCATCGACAAACAGCAAATCGGGTTTTTGCGACAGCTGCTCCCACGCCGCCAGCAGCGCCGGGTATTCACGAAAAGAAAGGAAACCAGGGATATAAGGCATGGTGGTGGCGATACGCGCCACCTGATATTCAATCAGCTCCAGCGAAGGCCAGGAGAGCAGCACCATCGCCGCTCGCGTCACTTCTCCACCCTGCTCAAAACCGACATCGGCCCCGCCGATCAATGTGGGCGGATCTTTATCCAGACGATCCTCACGGATCACCGAAGAAGCCAGTTCAAGTTGTTGTGCGCGTAGTGACGCGAGATCCATACTCTCTCCTTACTGATGCCAGGAGGCCGACAGGCGGTGCACCGCCTCGACAAATACTCCTGCATGTTCCGGCGGGACATCCTGATGAATGCCGTGACCGAGGTTAAACACATGACCTTCGCCTTTGCCGAAGCCCGCGAGAATCGTCGCGACCTCTTCTTCAATGCGCGCAGGCGGCGCGTAAAGCATAGACGGGTCCATATTGCCTTGCAGCGCAACTTTATGACCAACGCGACGGCGTGCATCGGCAATATCGGTTGTCCAGTCGAGGCCCAGCGCATCACAGCCTGTTTCTGCCATCGCTTCCAGCCACTGCCCGCCGCCTTTGGTGAATAACGTCACCGGCACGCGGCGGCCTTCGTTTTCACGCAGCAAACCATCGACAATTTTATGCATGTAGTAGAGCGAGAATTGCTGATAATCGCGCCCGGTCAACACACCGCCCCAGGTGTCGAAAATCATCACTGACTGTGCGCCCGCGCGGATCTGCGCGTTGAGATACAGCGTGACGCTCTGCGCCAGCTTATCCAGTAGCGCATGCAGCGTGTGCGGCTCGGCGTACATCATTTTTTTAATCAGGGTAAACGCTTTGCTGCTGCCGCCTTCCACCATATAAGTCGCCAGTGTCCACGGGCTACCGGAAAAACCGATCAGCGGCACTTCACCTTTCAGCTCACGGCGAATGGTGCGCACGGCGTTCATCACGTAGCCCAGCTCGTTTTCCGGGTCTGGCACCGGCAGCTTATCAACATCCGCTTTGCAGGTGATGGGCGAGGTAAAACGCGGCCCTTCCCCGGCTTCGAAATAGAGGCCAAGCCCCATCGCATCTGGCACGGTAAGGATGTCGGAGAAAAGAATAGCCGCATCAAGCGGGTAGCGGCGCAGCGGCTGTAAGGTCACTTCGCAGGCCAGCTCGGCGTTTTTGCACAGCGACATAAAATCGCCTGCTTGCGCGCGGGTCGCTTTATATTCCGGTAAATAGCGGCCTGCCTGGCGCATCATCCACACCGGGGTCATATCTACTGGCTGGCGCTGAAGCGCGCGCAGGTAACGATCGTTTTTCAGTTCGGTCATTGTCAGTTCCTCAAGCGTCAGGCCGCCAGTATATACACCTTATTCGTCGTCTGCCCGACACATCGCCACCGTATCCTCGATAAGGCGGCGCGCAACCGTACCCGGAGGCGGTAACAGCGGCAAGTTGTCATAGCGATACCAGCCCGCATCCAGTAACTCTTTCGGGTCAATGCGGATTTCGCCGCTGTCATATTCCGCCATAAATGCGGTCATCAGCGATTGTGGAAACGGCCACGGTTGCGAGGTGACATAACGCAAATTCTTCACTTTGATGCCGCTCTCTTCCATCACTTCACGCGCCACCGCCTGTTCAAGGGTTTCGCCCACTTCGACGAAACCGGCGAGCACCGTGTAAATGCCATTGCGATGGCGCGTGTGCTGCGCCAGCAAAATGCTGTCATCACGGCGAATGGCGACAATGATGCAAGGGGCGATTTGTGGGTAATAGCGCTCGCGGCAGTGATCGCACAGCATTGCCCATTCGGTTTTACTGGGGTGCATGGTGTGCCCGCAGTAACCGCAAAACTGGTGTGAACGATAAAATTCCGCCAGTTGCACGCCACGGCCCGCCAGTTGAAAAAGCCCCACATCTTGATCGATAAGCAGACGCACGGATCCCATATCCTGGCGACGATTCTGGCGGATCATCCATACCGCTTCGCCCTGCCACTCGCCAATGTGAAGCGCGCTCTGCCCCACAAGATCGAAATTTCCTGCCTTGCCGTGTGGTAATTCCCCGCCGGGCATCCATAATTTTTGTTCATGGCTGACGATCCACCAGCCCTGATCGTGTGCTTCAATAATACGTACCATTTGGTGCACTACCTTCGCTTTACTGGCATGTTATTAACATTATTATTACATCGTTTTGATCTTACATATTTGCGGAGCCATTTATGCTAAACCAGTTAGAAAGCCTGACAGAGCGCGTTGGAGGAAGTAACAAACTTGTCGACCATTGGCTGCAAGCACGTAAGCAACTGCTTGTTTCTTATTACAATCTGGTTGGCATTAAACCTGGCAAAGGATCCTACATGCAGCTTAACGAAAAAGCGCTGGACGATTTTTGCCACAACCTGGTGGAATACCTTTCCGCAGGTCACTTCAATATTTATGAACGCATCATTAGCGAATTGGAAGGGAGCAGCCCACTTTTAGCGGCGACGCAGCTTTACCCAATGCTTGAAGCGAATACTGTAGAAATCATGAACTATTACGACTCCAGCCTGGAAAACGCCATTGATGACGATAACTGTCTGGAGTTCCAGCAAGCGCTCTCCGATATCGGCGAAGCGCTGGCCGCCCGCTTTACCCTTGAAGACAAGTTAATCGTGCTGGCCTTTGATAACAACATCAAAGAGAGCGCCAACGACGAAAGCGGTGTCGCGCGACCGGCTTGAGTTCTTAAACATTAACGCGTAATTTAAAAAGCAGTCCCCGTCTTCGGACGGGTTTTTCTTGTCGGAGTGCCTATATTTCCACAACATCATTCGCGATGCGTCGAGACGGCAAGTTCGTGAATCCCCAGGAGCTTACATCAAGTAAGTGACTGTGGTGAGCGAACGCAGCCAACACAGGGCAGCGTGAAGGATGAAGGGGAAAAGGCTGAGACCGTTAATTCGGGATCCGCGGAACCTGATCAGGTTAAAACCTGCGAAGGGAACAAGAGTAATCCATTCACGTCAACCACCCTCACGGGCGGTTTGCTGCCATTACTCCATCCGTCGTCTGACAAGCCATATCCTTTACATTCTGGAATGAGCTATGTCTGCAAAACTTACACGCCGTGAACAACGCGCCCAGGCGCAACACTTCATCGACACACTGGAAGGTACCGCTTTCCCCAACTCGCGCCGCATCTACATCACCGGTTCGCAACCCGATATCCGCATTCCGATGCGCGAAATCCAGCTGAGCCCGACGCTTACCGGCGGCACAAAAGAACACCCGCAGTTTGAAGAGAATGAAGCGGTGCCGGTGTACGATACCTCGGGCCCGTATGGCGATCCGGATATTGCGATTGATGTCCAGCAAGGGCTGGCGAAACTGCGCGCACCGTGGATTGCCGCCCGTGATGACAGCGAAACACTGGAACAGCGCAGCTCTGTCTATACCAACGAACGGCTGGCCGATGATGGCCTCGACGAATTGCGTTTTAGCGGTTTACTGACGCCGCGCCGCGCGAAACCCGGCCAGCGCGTCACGCAACTGCACTATGCGCGCAAAGGCATCGTCACGCCGGAAATGGAGTTTATCGCCATTCGCGAAAACATGGGCCGCGAGCGTATTCGCAGCGAAGTGTTGCGTAAGCAGCATCCGGGCGAAGGTTTTGGTGCGCGTCTGCCGGAAAACATCACCCCGGAATTTGTGCGCGATGAAGTCGCCGCCGGGCGGGCGATTATCCCGGCCAATATTAACCACCCGGAATCGGAGCCAATGATCATTGGCCGCAACTTCCTGGTGAAGGTGAACGCCAATATCGGTAATTCGGCGGTGACTTCCTCGATCGAAGAAGAGGTGGAAAAGCTGGTCTGGTCGACGCGCTGGGGCGCGGACACGGTCATGGATTTATCCACCGGGCGTTATATCCACGAAACCCGCGAATGGATCCTGCGTAACAGCCCGGTGCCGATCGGTACAGTGCCGATCTACCAGGCGCTGGAGAAGGTTAATGGGATCGCCGAAGATCTGACCTGGGAAGCATTTCGCGACACCCTGCTGGAACAGGCGGAGCAAGGGGTGGACTATTTCACCATCCACGCGGGCGTGCTGCTACGCTATGTGCCAATGACCGCGCAGCGCCTGACCGGCATTGTCTCGCGCGGTGGCTCGATTATGGCGAAATGGTGCCTCTCCCATCATCAGGAAAACTTCCTCTACACCCATTTTCGCGAGATCTGCGAAATCTGCGCCGCTTATGACGTTTCGCTATCGCTGGGTGATGGCTTGCGCCCAGGCTCCATTCAGGACGCCAACGACGAAGCGCAATTTGCCGAGCTGCATACGCTTGGCGAACTGACGAAAATTGCCTGGGAGTATGACGTTCAGGTGATGATTGAAGGCCCGGGGCATGTACCAATGCAGATGATCCGCCGCAATATGACCGAAGAACTGGAGCACTGCCACGAAGCGCCGTTCTATACGCTGGGGCCGCTAACCACCGATATCGCGCCGGGCTATGACCATTTCACCTCTGGTATTGGCGCGGCGATGATTGGCTGGTTTGGCTGCGCGATGCTCTGTTATGTCACGCCCAAAGAGCACCTCGGCTTACCCAATAAAGAGGACGTTAAACAGGGGCTGATTACCTACAAAATCGCCGCTCACGCTGCTGACCTGGCTAAAGGCCACCCTGGCGCGCAGATCCGCGACAACGCCATGTCGAAAGCGCGTTTTGAGTTCCGCTGGGAGGATCAATTCAACCTTGCGCTCGACCCGTTTACCGCGCGCGCCTACCACGATGAAACGCTGCCGCAGGAATCCGGCAAAGTGGCGCACTTCTGCTCCATGTGCGGGCCGAAATTCTGTTCGATGAAAATCTCGCAAGAGGTGCGTGACTACGCGGCAACCCAGGCGATTGAAGTCGGTATGGCGGATAAATCCAGCGACTTCCGCGCACGCGGCGGCGAGATCTACCTGAAAAGGGAGGAAGCCTGATGTATCAGCCCGATTTCCCGCCGGTACCCTTCCGCCTCGGCCTTTACCCGGTAGTCGACAGCGTCGACTGGATTGCCCGTTTACTGGATGCGGGCGTGCGCACGCTGCAACTGCGCATTAAGGATAAACGCGACGAGGACGTTGAAGCGGATGTGATGGCAGCCATCGCGCTTGGCCGTCGCGTTAATGCGCGGCTGTTTATTAACGATTACTGGCAACTGGCGATCAAACACCAGGCTTACGGTGTGCATCTTGGTCAGGAAGATCTGGAAACGACCGACTTAAGCGCCATTCGTGCAGCGGGTTTGCGCCTTGGCGTTTCCACCCATGACGATATGGAAATCGACGTGGCGCTGGCGGCCCGCCCCTCTTACATCGCGCTGGGCCATGTCTTTCCCACGCAAACCAAACAGATGCCTTCTGCGCCGCAGGGACTGGAACAGCTGGCGCGTCACGTTGCACGGCTGAAAGATTACCCAACCGTTGCTATTGGCGGTATCAGCCTTGCGCGTGCGCCGGATGTGTTGGCAACCGGCGTGGGCAGTATTGCGGTGGTCAGCGCCATCACCCGGGCGGATAACTGGCAACAGGCAACCCAGCAATTACTGCAACTGGCGGGGGTGGGCGATGAATGATCGCGACTTTATGCGCTACAGCCGCCAGATCCTGCTGGAGGATATCGCGGTTACCGGCCAGCAAAAATTGCTCGCCAGCCGGGTATTAATTATCGGCCTCGGCGGTCTTGGCGCACCGGCGACGGTCTACCTTGCGGGCGCAGGGATCGGCACGCTGGTGCTGGCGGATGACGACGCCGTACACCTGAGCAATTTGCAGCGACAGATTTTATTTACCACCGATGATATCAACCAGCCGAAAACCCAGGTCACCGCGCAGCGCCTGCACAGATTAAACCCGGATATCGAGCTGATTACGCTCCAGCAGCGCTTGAGCGGTGAGGCGTTGCACCAGCAAGTTCAGCAGGCCGATGTGGTGCTCGACTGTAGCGACAACATGCTGACACGCCAGGCGATCAACGCTGCCTGCGTGGCGCTGGAGACACCGCTTATCACCGCCAGCGCAGTCGGTTTTGGCGGCCAGTTGATGGTGCTGACGCCGCCCTGGCAGCAGGGCTGCTACCGCTGTTTATGGCCGGACGACAGCGAGCCAGAACGCAACTGTCGCACCGCCGGTATTGTTGGCCCGGTGGTCGGCATTATGGGTGCCATGCAGGCGCTGGAAGCCATTAAATTGTTGAACGGGCTGCACACCACCAGCGGTGAGCTGCGCCTGTTCGACGCGCGCACCAATCTTTGGCGCACGCTGGCGCTGCACGCTTCCCGCCAGTGCCCGGTTTGTGGAGGGCGACATGCAAATACGCTTCAATGACGAGTCGATGAACTGCGTCGCCGGGCTTTCCGTCGCCACCCTGCTTGAGCAACTCAATCAGCTCAAACCGGGTGTCGCGCTGGCCGTTAATCAACAGATCCTGCCGCGTGAGCAGTGGGAAAACCATCTTGTGCAGGACGGCGATCACATCCTGCTGTTTCAGGTTATCGCAGGGGGCTGAGATGTTACGTATTGCAGAAAAAGAGTTCACTTCACGGCTGTTTACCGGCACCGGCAAGTTCGCCACACCGCAACTGATGGTCGATGCGATTCATGCGTCGGGCAGCGAACTGGTAACGCTGGCGATGAAGCGCGTCGACCTGCGCCAGCGCACCGATATGCTGTTGCAACCCTTGCTGGATGCGGGTGTGACGTTGCTGCCTAACACCTCCGGGGCGAAAAACGCCGAAGAGGCCATTTTCGCCGCCCAACTGGCACGGGAAGCACTCGGCACGCACTGGCTAAAACTGGAAATTCATCCGGACGCCCGCTGGCTGCTGCCCGATCCGATTGAAACCTTGCGCGCGGCAGAAAAACTGGTGCAGATGGGTTTTGTGGTTCTGCCCTATTGCGGTGCCGATCCGGTGCTGTGTAAACGGCTTGAAGAGGTAGGCTGCGCGGCAGTCATGCCGCTGGGCGCACCGATCGGCTCCAACCAGGGGCTGGAAACCCGCGCCATGCTGGAGATTATTATCGAGCAGGCGAATGTGCCAGTGGTGGTCGATGCCGGGATCGGCGCGCCCAGCCACGCGGCGCAGGCGCTGGAGATGGGGGCTGACGCGGTGCTGGTTAATACCGCGATCGCGGTCGCCGACGACCCGGTCAACATGGCGCGCGCTTTTCGCCTGGCTGTCGAGGCCGGAACACTGGCCCGCCAGGCCGTACCAGGCGCCCGCCAGCGTTACGCGCAAGCCACCAGCCCGCTCACCGGTTTCCTGGAGGAAACATTATGAGCACCTTCACCGACCGCTGGCGGCAACTGGATTGGGACGATATCCGCCTGCGCATCCACAGCAAAACCGCCGCCGATGTTGAACGCGCACTCAATGCCCGGCAACTGACGCGCGACGATATGATGGCGCTGCTCTCCCCCGCCGCCGCCGGTTTTCTTGAACCGATGGCACAGCAAGCACAGCGGCTCACGCGCCAGCGTTTTGGCAACACCGTCAGTTTTTATGTTCCGCTTTATCTCTCTAACCTTTGCGCCAATGACTGCACCTATTGCGGGTTTTCGATGAGCAATCACCTGAAGCGCAAAACGCTGGATGAGCAGGAGATTGCGCGGGAATGCGCGGCCATACGCGAACTAGGGTTTGAGCATCTGTTGCTGGTCACCGGTGAGCATCAGGGCAAAGTCGGGATGGACTACTTTCGCCGCCATATGCCAGCGATCCGCCGCCAGTTCGCCTCGTTGCAAATGGAAGTGCAGCCGCTTTCCGAGCCGGAGTACGCCGAGCTGAAAACCCTTGGTCTTGATGGCGTAATGGTCTACCAGGAGACGTACCACGAAAGCCAGTACGCACGTCACCATCTGCGCGGTAAAAAACAGGACTTCTTCTGGCGGCTGGAGACGCCGGACAGGCTGGGCCGCGCGGGTATCGACAAGATTGGCCTCGGCGCGTTAATGGGCCTGTCCGACAGCTGGCGAGTGGATTGCTATATGGTTGCCGAACATTTGCTGTGGCTACAACAGCGCTACTGGAAAAGCCGTTATTCCATCTCCTTCCCCCGCCTGCGCCCTTGCGCGGGCGGCGTGGAGCCTGCGTCAGTGATGGATGAGCGGCAACTGGTGCAAACCATTTGCGCGTTTCGCCTGCTGGCACCGGACACGGAGTTGTCGCTATCAACGCGCGAATCACCGCGCTTTCGCGATCACGTTATTCCGCTGGCGATTAATAACGTAAGCGCGTTTTCCAAAACGCAGCCGGGCGGCTATGCCGACAATCACCCGGAGCTGGAGCAATTTTCGCCCCATGATGAGCGCCGCCCGCAGGACGTTGCCGATGCGCTGATCGCCCGTGGGCTGCAACCGGTGTGGAAAGACTGGGATAGCTGGCTGGGACGTGCGCCGCAAAAAAGCCGCAACGCGCAGATAACGGGTTAATACTTTCCCGGCCTGCTACGTAAAAGCAAAATCGGGCGATGGCGGCTTGTCGCCCGAACCTTCATGCTTGCGCTGTCAGGTTATGAGACTGACCGGAGCGGGCGCTCTTCCTCTCTTCCGCTCCGCCTTACTCACATCAGGTACGCTATCTTTTGCGCAGCCCCTATACTGATATCTGTTCCTCTTTTGCATGTTCAAGGATAAGAAAATGCATAGCAAACAACTTTCATTTACAAGACCAATTCTGGTGAGCCTTGCCGGGATCCTCCTCAGTTTTGTGATAATCGCGCTCATGATTATCGCCGGTATGCGTAAAGAGACGCTGGAGGAGTACCACGATGTGAATCGCAATTTCGCGCATAACCTGGCGGTGAATTACACCCAGTCGATGCTGCGTGAAAACGACTATGTTCTCAATCGCGCCGCCGCATTCTTCGCCCATGACGATCAGTTAGACGTCACCGTGAACGGCGATCGGGACAAGGGACTGAAATTGCTGATGCAGTTGCTGGCGCTGATGCCCTCGGTATCGTCGATCTCTCTCGCCGACTCGCGCGGCGTTTACCTGCGCGCGCCACAGGTTATGGGCAGCGGTGAAAATTTCAATGCCAGTACGCGTCCGTGGTTTATGCACCAGGCGGAAGCCAGCATGTTTAATCACTATACCCGCAGCTACATGGATTTTTTTACCCATAACCCGATAGTGAGCATTTATAAACCGGTGATAGCGCCGGACGGTAAATTAAAAGGGACGCTGGCTTTTCACCTTGATCTGGCCTCAATGGGTTTCACCCTGCGCACCATGCAACCCCCGATGCCTGGCGAATTCTTCGTTATCGACGGCGAAGGCAAAGCGATGCTGCACCCGGACACTGGCGCGTTATTCAAAACACTCGTCAGCCCGACAATACTCGCAGCGATGACCAGTGCTGAAGGCGCGCTTTTCGATGAAAAAAATGCGTGCTGGTATTACTACTACGCCTTCACCAACCCGGAATGGTTTGTGATCTATAAAGTATCCGCCAGCACACTGGATAAACGCGTTCACCATCAGCTTCAGCTTGTCGGTTGGGGATTCACCACGGCGGCAGTGTTTATCATTCTGTTTGGCCTCTATTTACGCCACAGCTCGCGCACGGTGCTGCTCAACATAATCGATGCGATAAAAACCGGTGATGTAACCCGCGCCCCACGGCTCGAAGCGATGTTGAGTAAAGCGATTGAAAGCAGTAAAGAGCGGGAACAAACGTGGGTGCGGCAGGCGACCATGGATGCGCTGACCAATTGTAAGAATCGCCGCGCCTTTGATGCCGATATTGGCGCGCTGATGAACGATCATCAGCCGTTTGCTCTGGCGCTGGTGGATATCGATAATTTCAAATCCATTAACGACACCTGGGGACATTTGAATGGCGACATCGTGCTGCGAAACGTAGCGCGCGAAGGCATTCAGATCTTGCAGCCGCAGGGGATTTCGCTCTATCGCTACGGTGGCGAAGAGTTCGCGGTGATTTTCCCGCATGCGCATATCGATAACGCGCAGGCGCTACTGGAGCAGTGGCGGGTAAAAGTGGAGAACCGTACATGGCGCGAGAAAGAGCTGTCGGTCACGTTTAGCGCTGGTTTGGGTGAGTGGAACATGGAACCGCTGAACCAGCTGGTCGGCCGTGTGGATGAAGCGCTTTATAAAGCGAAGCAGCAAGGTAAGAACCGAATTCTACTGGTGAATCACCCATAGCCAGGCGGCGCGTCGCAAGGTTGCAACCGGTTTCATGTTATGCAGGGATTCTTTGTGATGCCCTACACACAATCGCGGTAAAGCGGTTGTTGAACCCAACAGCGCGGGATAATTATCACCTATCCCATCAACACCGAGGCTGACTATGAAAAACATCGTTTTATGCTGTGCAGCGGGTATGTCCACCAGCATGTTGGTGCAACGCATGAAAGACGCGGCGCAGAAAAAAGGCGTCGAGGTCACTATCAAAGCGGTTCCTGTTGCGGAATTTAAAGATGAAATTGCAACAGCGGATATCGTGTTGCTGGGGCCGCAGGTGAAATACGAGCAGGCAAAATTGCAGGCGCAGGCGGAACCGCTGGGCAAGAAAGTGGCGGTGATCGACATGATGGATTACGGCATGATGAAAGGCGATGTCGTTCTGGAAAAAGCCCTTAAGCTACTGGAGTGAATGCGTGGAAGATTTAGAAACCATCATTATGGAGCTGTTGGTTAACGCGGGCGCGGCGCGTAGCCAGGCATTAACCGCGTTACAGATGGCGCGTAAAGGCGATTTTGCTGAAGCAGAAAAAGCGATGGAAGAGTCGCGCGAATTCGTGAAAGCCGCGCATAAAATTCAAACCCAGCTTATCGGGCTCGATGAAGGCACCGGTAAGCTGCCGGTGAATTTGATCACCGTTCATTCTCAGGATCACCTGATGAACGCAATGGTGATTCAGGATCTGGCGACCGATATGATCGAGCTTTACCGCCGCCTGCCGCCGCGAGATTAAGACATCGTTTCCCTTCGACTACTATGCCCGCTCTGGCGGGCTTTTTTTCGCGCAGCGAAAAGTCGTGACGTGTTTTCCCCATGTAATTGCGTAATTGCACAACATGGCATTCGGGATGGTGCAGAGAAATGCCGCTGCCCGGCGCCTATACAACCCGTCCTGCAACGCGATCGCGGTCTTAATCCGCGGATTTCAGACGAAAAAAAACCCGCCGAAGCGGGTTTTTTATTACGCGAAACGATTACTCGTTGTCGGAACCACCCAGACCTGCGTTCAGCAGTTCTGCCAGGCTCGCGGACGCGTCTTCCGCAGTCACCTGCGGTGCTGCCGGCAGTTCGCCAGCGGCGCGACGGCGCATACGATCCTGGTGGTACGCATAACCAGTACCGGCCGGGATCAGACGACCCACGATGACGTTCTCTTTCAGACCGCGCAGTTCGTCGCGTTTGCCCGCAACGGCTGCTTCGGTAAGCACACGAGTGGTCTCCTGGAACGATGCTGCGGAGATGAAGGACTCGGTTGCCAGAGACGCTTTGGTGATACCCAGCAGATCGCGTGCATAGGTTGCACCGATTTTGCCTGCTGCTTCCAGCTCGCGGTTAGCGATCTTGACGCGAGAGTATTCAACCTGCTCACCTTCCAGGAAGTCGGAGCTTCCTGCGTTAACGATGGTGGCTTTACGCAGCATCTGACGAACGATAACTTCGATGTGCTTATCGTTGATCTTAACGCCCTGCAGACGGTAAACGTCCTGTACTTCGTTGGTGATATAACGCGTTACCGCGTGTACGCCACGAAGACGCAGAATGTCATGCGGTGCTTCCGGACCGTCGGAAACCACGTCACCACGTTCTACACGTTCACCTTCAAACACGTTGAGCTGACGCCATTTCGGAATCATCTCTTCGTACGGATCGCTACCGTCAACCGGCGTGATCACCAGACGGCGTTTACCTTTGGTCTCTTTACCGAAGGAGATGATACCGCTGATTTCCGCCAGGATTGCCGGCTCTTTCGGACGACGTGCTTCGAACAGATCCGCAACGCGCGGCAGACCACCGGTAATATCCTTGGTACCGCCGGATTCCTGCGGAATACGCGCCAGGGTGTCACCGGAGCTGATCTGAACGCCATCTTCCAGCTGAACAATCGCTTTACCCGGCAGGAAGTACTGGGCAGGCATATCGGTGCCCGGGATCAGTACGTCGTTGCCATTAGCGTCAACGATTTTCAGTGCCGGACGCAGGTCTTTACCGCCAGAGGTACGCTCTGCAGAGTCCAGAACCACCAGCGAAGAGAGACCGGTCAGTTCGTCGGTCTGACGAGTAATCGTCTGGCCGTCGATCATATCGGTGAAGCGGATGAAACCAGCCACTTCAGTGATAACCGGCATGGTGTGCGGATCCCAGTTTGCAACGGTTTCACCGCCGGCAACCTGCTCGCCATCACCCTTCGCCATTACCGCACCGTAAGGCACTTTATAGCTTTCTTTGGTACGACCGAATTCGTCGATCAGTTTCAGCTCAGTGTTACGGGAGGTGATAACCAGTTTGCCACTGGAGTTCACAACCGTCTTCGCGTTGCTCAGGCGGATGCTACCTTTGTTTTTCACCTGGATGCTGGATTCAGCAGCCGCACGAGATGCCGCACCACCGATGTGGAACGTACGCATCGTCAGCTGTGTACCCGGCTCACCGATGGACTGTGCCGCGATAACGCCGATGGCTTCACCTTTGTTGATGATGTGGCCACGCGCCAGGTCACGACCATAGCAGTGGGCGCACACACCAAAGTCGGTGTCACACGATACAACGGAACGCACTTTCACTGAGTCAACAGAGTTCGCTTCCAGCAGATCACACCACTGTTCGTGCAGCAGCGTATTGCGCGGAACCAGAATATCTGCAGTACCCGGCTTCAGAATGTCTTCTGCGGTTACACGACCCAGAACGCGATCGCGCAGCGGCTCTTTAACATCACCACCTTCGATAACCGGCGTCATGGTGATGCCTTCCAGCGTGCCACAATCGTCTTCGGTTACGACCAAATCCTGTGCCACGTCTACCAGACGACGGGTCAGGTAACCGGAGTTCGCGGTTTTCAGTGCGGTATCCGCCAGACCTTTACGCGCACCGTGCGTGGAGATGAAGTACTGGAGTACGTTCAGACCTTCACGGAAGTTCGCGGTGATCGGCGTTTCGATGATGGAGCCATCCGGCTTCGCCATCAGACCACGCATACCAGCAAGCTGACGAATCTGGGCTGCAGAACCACGCGCACCGGAGTCGGCCATCATGTAGATGCTGTTAAAGGAAACCTGCTGCTCTTCAACGCCGTCACGGTTAATAACGGTTTCAGTTTGCAGGTTATCCATCATCGCTTTGGATACGCGATCGTTCGCCGCGGCCCAAATATCGATAACTTTGTTATAGCGTTCGCCAGCGGTCACCAGACCAGACTGGAACTGCTCCTGGATCTCAGCAACTTCGGCTTCCGCTTCGCTGATGATCTCGTGTTTTTTCGCCGGGATGACCATGTCATCGATACCAACGGATGCACCTGAACGCGCTGCATATGCAAAGCCGGTGTACATCGTCTGGTCAGCAAAAATAACGGTCGGCTTCAGGCCCAGAATGCGGTAACAGGTGTTCAGCATTTTGGAGATAGCCTTCTTGCCCAGCGCCTGGTTGACGATGGAGAAAGGCAGACCTTTCGGAACGATCATCCACAGAATCGCACGGCCAACGGTCGTGTCTTTCAGGCTGGTTTTCGCTACGAATTCGCCATTAGCGTCTTTTTCGTACTCGGTGATACGCACTTTAACGCGCGCATGCAGAGAGGCCAGGCCAGCGCGGTAAATACGCTCAGCTTCTTTCGGGCCAGTCAGCACCATGCCTTCGCCTTTGGCGTTAACACAGTCACGGGTCATGTAGTACAGACCCAGTACAACGTCCTGAGACGGAACGATGATAGGTTCGCCGTTCGCCGGAGACAGAATGTTGTTGGTGGACATCATCAGCGCACGCGCTTCCAGCTGGGCTTCCAGCGTCAGCGGTACGTGAACAGCCATCTGGTCACCATCGAAGTCGGCGTTATATGCCGCACAAACCAGCGGGTGCAGCTGGATGGCTTTACCTTCGATCAGTACCGGTTCAAACGCCTGGATACCCAGACGGTGCAGTGTTGGTGCACGGTTCAGCAGTACCGGGTGTTCGCGGATAACTTCGTCCAGGATATCCCAAACGACAGCTTCTTCGCGCTCGACCATTTTCTTCGCGGCTTTGATGGTGGTGGCGAGGCCACGCAGTTCCAGCTTGCCGTAGATGAACGGTTTGAACAGCTCCAGTGCCATTTTCTTCGGCAGACCGCACTGATGCAGACGCAGGTATGGACCTACGGTGATTACAGAACGACCGGAGTAGTCAACACGCTTACCGAGCAGGTTCTGACGGAAACGACCCTGTTTACCTTTGATCATATCGGCCAAAGATTTCAGCGGACGTTTGTTGGAACCGGTGATCGCACGACCGCGACGGCCGTTATCCAGCAGGGCGTCAACCGCTTCCTGCAGCATACGTTTTTCGTTGCGTACGATGATATCCGGCGCCGCCAGATCCAGCAGGCGTTTCAGACGGTTGTTACGGTTGATCACGCGACGGTACAGATCGTTCAGATCCGACGTTGCGAAACGACCACCATCCAGCGGAACCAGCGGACGCAGATCCGGCGGCAGCACTGGCAGAACAGTCAGGATCATCCACTCCGGTTTGTTACCAGACTGTACGAACGCTTCCAGCAGTTTGATACGCTTGGTCAGCTTCTTACGTTTGGTTTCGGAGTTGGTTTCGTTCAGCTCTTCGCGCAGCTGTTCGCACTCTTGCTCCAGATCCATGCTTTTCAGCAGGGCCTGAATAGCTTCGGCGCCCATTTTCGCGTCGAATTCGTCACCGAACTCTTCCAGCGCATCCAGGTACTGTTCTTCGGTCAGGATCTGGTTACGTTCCAGATTGGTCATACCGCCTTCGATAACCACGTAGGATTCGAAGTACAGAACACGTTCGATATCGCGCAGCGGCATATCCAGCAGCAGGCCGATACGGGACGGCAGAGATTTCAGGAACCAAATGTGGGCGGTCGGAGACGCCAGCTCGATGTGGCCCATGCGCTCACGACGCACTTTCGTCTGGGTCACTTCAACGCCGCACTTCTCACAGATCACACCACGGTGTTTCAGGCGCTTGTACTTACCGCACAGGCACTCGTAATCTTTTACTGGCCCGAAAATACGCGCACAGAAAAGGCCGTCACGCTCAGGTTTGAACGTACGGTAGTTGATGGTTTCCGGCTTCTTAACTTCACCAAAAGACCATGAACGGATCATGTCTGGCGATGCCAGAGCAATTTTGATCGCATCAAACTCTTCGGTTTTAGTTTGCGCTTTCAGAAACTTTAATAAGTCTTTCACGGATTTGCTCCCGTCGGAGTTAGCACAATCTGGTGCCAGGGATTAACCCGGCACCAGTGACCTGTTTGAGCGAGAGTTACTCGTCTTCCAGCTCGATGTTGATACCCAGCGAACGAATCTCTTTCAACAGTACGTTGAAGGACTCAGGCATACCCGGTTCCATCTGATGGTTGCCGTCCACGATGTTTTTATACATCTTGGTACGACCGTTCACGTCATCAGACTTAACGGTGAGCATTTCCTGCAGGGTGTATGCCGCGCCGTATGCTTCCAGCGCCCACACTTCCATCTCCCCGAAGCGCTGACCACCGAACTGCGCCTTACCACCCAGCGGCTGCTGAGTAACCAGGCTGTAAGAACCGGTAGAACGCGCATGCATCTTGTCATCAACCAAGTGGTTCAGTTTCAGCATGTACATGTAGCCAACGGTAACCTGGCGCTCGAATTGCTCACCGGTACGACCGTCGAACAGTGTGATCTGACCGGAAGTCGGCAGGCCACCCAGCTGTAACAGTTCCTTGATTTCAGACTCTTTCGCACCGTCGAAGACCGGCGTTGCGATCGGCATACCTTTGCGCAGGTTTTCTGCCAGACGCAGAACTTCCTCATCGCTGAAGGTGCTCAGGTCGACTTTCTGACGAACGTCAGCGCCCAGATCGTATGCACGCTGGATGAATTCGCGCAGTTTCGCGACTTCTTGCTGCTGTTTCAGCATGGCGTTGATCTTGTCGCCGATACCTTTCGCAGCCATACCCAGGTGAGTTTCAAGGATCTGACCGATGTTCATACGAGACGGTACGCCCAGCGGGTTCAGTACGATGTCAACCGGCGTGCCGTTTTCATCGTATGGCATATCTTCGATCGGGTTGATCTTGGAGATAACACCCTTGTTACCGTGACGACCTGCCATTTTGTCACCAGGCTGGATCTGACGTTTAACGGCCAGATAAACCTTAACGATTTTCAGCACGCCCGGTGCCAGATCGTCGCCCTGAGTGATTTTGCGGCGTTTCGCTTCGAGTTTTTTCTCGAACTCGTGTTTCAGTTCGTCATACTGCTCAGCCAGCTGTTCCAGCTGATTTTGTTTCTCTTCGTCGGTCAGGCCGAGTTCCAGCCAGCGGTCGCGCGGCAGCTTGTCGAGCTTGTCAGCTTCAACGCCGCCGGAAACCAGCACGCTGTGGATACGGCTAAACAGGCCAGCTTCGAGGATCTGCAGTTCTTCAGACAGGTCTTTCTTCGCCTGTTTGAGCTGCATTTCTTCGATTTCCAGCGCACGTTTGTCTTTTTCCACGCCATCGCGGGTAAAGACCTGAACGTCGATAACGGTACCGGAAACACCGTTCGGTACGCGCAAAGAAGAGTCTTTAACGTCAGACGCTTTCTCACCGAAGATCGCGCGCAGCAGTTTCTCTTCTGGCGTCAGCTGGGTTTCACCTTTCGGCGTTACCTTACCAACCAGAATGTCGCCGCCGGTCACTTCCGCACCGATGTAAACGATACCGGATTCATCCAGTTTAGAGAGCGCGGCTTCACCCACGTTCGGGATGTCTGCGGTGATCTCTTCTGGCCCCAGCTTGGTGTCACGAGACACACACGCCAGTTCCTGGATGTGAATAGTGGTGAAACGATCTTCCTGAACCACACGCTCGGAGACGAGGATGGAGTCTTCGAAGTTGTAACCGTTCCACGGCATGAACGCTACGCGCATGTTCTGACCGAGCGCCAGTTCACCGAGGTCGGTGGACGGGCCGTCTGCCAGCACGTCGCCGCGCTCAATTGGCTCACCCAGATAAACACACGGCATCTGGTTGATGCAGGTGTTCTGGTTAGAACGGGTGTATTTGGTCAGGTTATAAATGTCGATACCTGCTTCGCCCGGGTACATCTCATCTTCGTTAACTTTGATAACGATACGAGAGGCATCCACGTACTGGACAGTACCGCCACGTTTAGCAACTGCGGTTACACCGGAGTCAACGGCAACAGCACGTTCCATACCGGTACCAACCAGCGGCTTGTCAGCGCGCAGAGTCGGAACCGCCTGACGTTGCATGTTCGCACCCATCAATGCACGGTTGGCGTCATCGTGTTCCAGGAACGGGATCAGGGACGCACCGACAGAAACCACCTGTTGGGTGGAAACGTCCATGTAGTCAACCTGGTCTGCGCTGAAGAGGCTGGATTCGCCTTTGCTGCGGCAGGTTACCAGATCGTCTACGAAACGACCTTCTTCCGTCAGGTTGGTGTTCGCCTGAGCGATAACATAGTTACCTTCTTCGATAGCAGAAAGGTAATGGATCTCGTCAGTTACAACGCCGTCGGTCACTTTACGGTACGGCGTTTCCAGGAAGCCGTATTCGTTAGTCTGTGCGTACACGGACAAGGAGTTGATCAGACCGATGTTCGGACCTTCAGGCGTTTCGATCGGACATACGCGACCGTAGTGGGTCGGGTGTACGTCTCGAACTTCAAAGCCTGCGCGCTCACGGGTCAGACCGCCTGGGCCGAGTGCAGAGATACGACGTTTGTGCGTAATCTCGGACAGCGGGTTGTTCTGGTCCATAAACTGTGACAGCTGGCTGGAACCGAAGAACTCTTTAACGGCTGCAGAGATAGGCTTCGCGTTGATCATGTCCTGCGGCATCAGGGTATCCAGATCGCCCAGAGACAGACGCTCTTTCACCGCACGTTCTACACGAACCAGGCCAACACGGAATTGGTTTTCCGCCATTTCGCCCACGGAACGGATACGACGGTTGCCGAGGTGGTCGATATCATCCACTTCACCGATGCCGTTACGGATACCGATGAGCTTTTTCATCACTTCGATGATGTCTTCTTTGCTCAGGATACCGGAACCTTCAATGCTGTCGCGCAGCAGAGAACGGTTGAACTTCATGCGACCAACCGCAGAGAGATCGTAGCGGTCTTCAGAGAAGAACAGGTTCTCGAACAGGCTTTCCGCAGCTTCGCGAGTCGGCGGCTCACCAGGGCGCATCATGCGGTAGATTTCTACCAGCGCGCTCAGACGATCGTTGGTCGGGTCGACACGTACGGTCTCAGAGATGTACGGACCGTGGTCCAGATCGTTGGTGAACAGGGTTTCGATACGTTTGTGACCAGACTGGCTCAGCTTCGCCAGCAGATCGAGCGACAGCTCCATGTTTGCCGGGCAGATCAGCTCGCCAGTGGATTCGTCAACGTAGTCTTTAGCTGCAACTTTGCCTGCGATGTACTCAACCGGTACTTCAATGTGTTGAATTTCGTCTTTTTCCAGCTGGCGAATATGGCGCGCGGTAATACGGCGGCCTTTTTCAACATACATTTTGCCGTTTGCTTCGATATCGAAGGATGCAGTTTCGCCACGCAGGCGTTCCGGCACCAGTTCCATCTGCAACTTGTTGTCGCGGATTTCAAAGACAACTTTTTCAAAGAACAGATCGAGAATCTGCTCAGTGGTGTAGTTCAGCGCGCGCAGAATAATGGTCGCCGGCAGTTTGCGGCGGCGGTCGATACGCACGAAGAGGTTATCTTTCGGGTCGAACTCGAAGTCCAGCCATGACCCACGGTAAGGAATAATACGTGCGTTATAAAGCACCTTACCAGATGAGTGGGTTTTCCCCTTATCGCTGTCGAAGAAGACGCCAGGACTACGGTGCAGCTGAGAAACGATAACACGCTCAGTACCGTTGATAACAAAGGTACCGTTGTCGGTCATGAGCGGAATTTCGCCCATGTAGACTTCTTGTTCTTTAATGTCTTTAACGGTGCCTTCCGGCGCTTCGCGCTCGTAGATCACCAGACGCAGTTTTACGCGCAGCGGAGCGGAATACGTTACGCCACGGATCTGACATTCTTTAACGTCAAAAACAGGTTCGCCAAGACGGTAGCTGACGTATTGCAGTTCCGAATTGCCGCTGTAGCTCTTAATCGGGAACACGGAGCGGAACGCCGCTTCCAGACCGTACTGCCCTTCAGGATCTTGCTCGATAAACTTCTGGAACGAGTCAAGCTGGATAGAAAGGAGATATGGGACATCCAGTACTTGTGGACGTTTACCAAAATCCTTACGAATACGTTTTTTCTCGGTATAGGAGTAAACCATAGGGTTCCTCAGCTCGCTGACAAGTCGACCCACTCTGTCCGTCGAAAGGGACAGTTTATGCAACACTATTTTTTTAGACCGGAAAGTGGAGCACTTCCCGCAATGCTTGTTGCTATCACGCTTAAATCATTTCATTGCGATTTACACAGAAAGAACTTTCTGTCGCAGTATATTAAGTCGTCGATAGAAACAAGCATTGTAAAGGCTACTGGCAGTCAAACAGTGTGAAACGCTACCGGTACCTTCTACAGCGCAAAAAGGCTGGTGACCCAAAAGTCACCAGCCATCAGCCTAATTTCTCAGGCTGCAACCGGAAGGGTTGGCTTATTTAACTTCAACTTCAGCGCCAGCTTCTTCCAGAGATTTTTTCAGAGCTTCAGCGTCATCTTTGCTCACGCCTTCTTTCAGAGCGGCCGGAGCAGATTCTACCAGGTCTTTAGCTTCTTTCAGACCCAGGCCAGTTGCGCCACGTACTGCTTTGATAACAGCAACTTTGTTAGCGCCAGCGGCTTTCAGAATTACGTCGAACTCAGTTTTTTCTTCAGCAGCATCAGCAGCCGGGCCAGCAGCAACAGCTACAGCAGCAGCAGCAGAAACACCGAATTTTTCTTCCATTGCAGAGATCAGTTCTACAACGTCCATTACGGACATAGCGGCAACTGCTTCAATGATTTGATCTTTAGTGATAGACATTTAAATTGTTCCTGAATATCAGAATAAGTTTATACGTAAGCAAATGCTTTATAAAGAAAACTGCGATTAAGCAGCTTCTTTCGCATCGCGTACAGCAGCCAGAGTACGAACCAGTTTGCCAGCAGAGGCTTCTTTCATGGTTGCCATCAGGCGTGCAATTGCTTCTTCGTAGGTCGGCAGGGTTGCCAGGCGATCGATCTGGGACGCCGGGATCAACTCACCTTCAAAGGCAGCGGCTTTGACCTCAAATTTTGCATTCGCTTTCGCGAACTCTTTGAACAGACGAGCAGCAGCGCCCGGGTGTTCCATAGAGTATGCAATCAGGGTCGGACCAACGAACGCGTCTTTCAGGCACTCAAACTGAGTACCCTCAACAACACGGCGCAGCAGGGTGTTGCGAACAACACGCATGTAAACGCCGGCTTCGCGACCTGCTTTACGCAGTTCGGTCATTTTATCTACGGTAACGCCACGGGAATCCGCAACAACCGCAGACAGCGCGCCTTTGGCTACTTCGCTGACTTCAGCAACAATCGCTTGTTTGTCTTGAAGATTTAAAGCCATTAGCTTTGCTCCTGGATGTTTGCCAGGGCTCATGCCCTGGAACTCACTTCACTCTTCTCAATGAAAAGAGCGTCTTAATACGGTGAGCAGAAACAAGCCAAAGAGTACTTTAAAAATAATCTTTAGGTTCTGTCACCGTCTACGCAGGGAATTAAGCTTCTTACGAAACACCTGCGGTCTTCGACGGAGGCCTGGATTAGGCCAGGCTCCAACGAACAAATCTGTTTGTTTGCTAACTTACGCTAGCAAAACGTGGGGGTAAGATTGTAGACAAATCCACCACCCACGTAAAGGCGAATATTAGTTCGCTACTGCGTTCAGACCAGCCTGGTCTACCGCAACACCCGCACCCATGGTGGTGGAGATGCTAATTTTCTTGATGTACACGCCTTTCGCCTGAGACGGTTTTGCTTTTTTCAGCGCAACCAGCAGAGATTCCAGGTTTTCTTTCAATTTGTCAGCGTCAAAATCCACTTTACCGATGGTGGTATGGATGATGCCGTTTTTGTCGTTACGGTAACGAACCTGACCGGCTTTAGCGTTTTTAACCGCTTCAGCAACGTTCGGCGTTACGGTACCAACTTTCGGGTTTGGCATCAGGCCACGCGGACCCAGAACCTGGCCCAGCTGGCCAACAACGCGCATTGCATCCGGAGAAGCAATAACTACGTCGAAGTTCATTTCGCCTTTTTTGATCTGCTCAGCCAGATCTTCCATACCTACCAGCTCAGCGCCAGCTGCTTTAGCAGCTTCAGCGTTCGGGCCCTGGGTAAATACGGCTACGCGAACAGAACGGCCAGTACCGTGCGGCAGTACAGTTGCACCACGTACGTTCTGGTCAGATTTACGCGCGTCGATGCCGAGGTTAACAGCAACGTCTACGCTTTCTACGAATTTAGCAGTGGCCAGCTCTTTCAGCAGAGCAATGGCTTCGTTGATGTCGTACTGTTTGGTCGCATCAACTTTGTCACGGATCACGCGCATGCGCTTGGTCAGTTTAGCCATTTCTTAATCCTCCACTACCAGGCCCATGGAACGCGCAGTACCTTCGATTGAGCGAGTCATCGCTTCAATGTCAGCACCGGTCATGTCCGCGGCTTTAGTCTGAGCAATTTCCTGCACCTGAGCGCGGGTTACTTTGCCCACTTTGTCTTTGTTCGGCTTGCCGGAACCAGACTTGATACCAGCCGCTTTCTTCAGCAGAACTGCTGCCGGAGGCGTTTTGGTAACGAAAGTGAAGGAGCGGTCAGCGTAAACGGTAATAACAACCGGAATTGGCAGACCTTTTTCGATGGAATCAGTTTTGGCGTTAAACGCTTTACAGAATTCCATGATGTTAACACCCTGCTGACCCAGAGCCGGACCAACCGGTGGGCTCGGGTTTGCCATGCCAGCTGCAACCTGCAGCTTGACGTAGGCCTGGACTTTCTTAGCCATTTAAATTTCCTCGTTTGGGTATAGCGCCCCGAAAGGCTCCCCGTGTTTGAATACGTTTTACGGATACGAGACCCATAAAAACAAAAGGCGCGAAATTGTATGTCAATTTCGCGCCCTGTGCAACGTTTGATCGCCGAATATTTAGGCTTTTTCGACCTGGCTGAAATCCAGTTCTACCGGGGTCGCACGACCGAAGATAGAAACAGACACTTTAAGGCGAGACTTCTCATAGTCCACCTCTTCAACCACACCGTTAAAGTCGGCAAACGGACCGTCGCTAACGCGGACCATTTCACCCGGTTCAAACAGCGTTTTCGGACGCGGCTTATCACCAACCTGTTGCAGGCGGTTCATGATCGCATCCACTTCTTTATCGCTAATCGGCGCCGGACGATCGGACGTGCCGCCGATGAAGCCCATTACGCGCGGAACGCTGCGTACCAGGTGCCAGCTGGCGTCATTCATCACCATCTGGACAAGGACGTAGCCCGGGAAGAATTTGCGTTCGCTTTTGCGACGCTGGCCACCACGGATTTCGACCACTTCTTCAGTCGGCACCATGACTTCGCCAAACAACTCTTCCATATTGTGTAATTTGATATGCTCGCGCAGCGAAGTAGCTACGCGGCCTTCAAAACCGGAAAACGCCTGAACGACGTACCAGCGCTTTTTAGGAGCTTCAGACATCTCAGAACCTCAGGCCAGTGATAAAGGAAACCAGGCGGACCAGAATACCATCCAGTCCCCACAGGATCAGTGACATGACTGCAGTTACGGCAGCCACGATCAATGTGGTGTGCAATGTTTCCTGACGAGTGGGCCAAATCACTTTACGTACTTCGGTTCTCGCTTCACGGGCAAAAGCAACGGTCGCTTTACCCTTCGTCGTCAACAGCGCGACACCACCTGCTGCAGCAATCAGAATAACAACTGCCAGCGCGCGGAGCGGCAGCATCATGTCACGATAAAGATAGTTGCCAACGATAGCCACGAGCAGCAGTACTGCAACAACAACCCACTTCATCGCTTCCAGGCCGCGCCCGCTCCCTTGAGCTTCGGTATTCGCACTCATAAACCAACCTGTCACAAGAATTCAGACAAACATTTTTGCCCCGCATAAGCGAGGCAACCAAACCGAAATGCTCTGGCGAGATTCGGACTAACGCCCTCTTCAGAGCCTGTCTCAGCAATGATTATGACAAATAAAATCACTGATGAGCCAGGTTCTGGTTCGAAAGCGTACAAAAAGGGCATCAAATGATGCCCTCTTCTTGCGCATTGCGTCAAATGTTATCAGCGATTAGCTG